>NZ_DAINRG010000001.1:0-309437 GCF_036741995.1 Flavobacterium sp.
AGCTGGATATTTTCGATTATGAAAGACCGGTCGGCATTCAGATTTTTGGTGGAGATGAGGAAGCGATGGAAATGTCCGCTAAAATTGTAGATACCGTTCAGCCTGATTTGGTCGATATTAATTTTGGTTGTCCTGTAAAAAAAGTAGTCTGCAAAGGCGCTGGTGCCGGAGTTTTGAAAGATGTGGATTTGATGGTGCGTTTAACCAAAGCGGTTATCAAAGGAACGAATCTTCCGGTAACGGTAAAAACGCGTTTAGGCTGGGACGAAAATTCCATCAATATTGATGAAGTGGCCGAACGCTTGCAGGATATTGGTGTACAAGCTTTAACTGTTCACGCCAGAACTCGTGCCCAAATGTATAAAGGCCATTCGGATTGGTCGCACATTGCCCGGGTAAAAAACAATCCGAGAATTACCATGCCGATTTTCGGAAACGGTGATATTGATTCACCCGAAAAAGCATTGGAATACAAAAACAAATACGGCTTAGACGGTATGATGATTGGCCGCGCGGCCATTGGATACCCGTGGATTTTTAACGAGATTAAACATTACTTCAAAACCGGAGAACATTTGCCACAACCTACTATGATTGACCGTGTGGAAGCCGCTAGAAACCATCTAACTTGGTCAATGGACTGGAAAGGCGAACGCGTTGGGATTGTAGAGATGCGCCGTCATTACACCAATTACTTCAAAAACGTACATTCGTTTAAAGAATACAAACAACGCTTGGTAACTACGGATGATGCTGAAGGATTGTTCAGGATTTTGAATGAAATCGAAGAAGTGTATGCTAATTACCAGTTTGTTTAATCCAGCAACTTTTTGCTAACGCGACTACTCGCAATCCAACTGGAAATAATACCAAGCGACACTATCGTTGCGAAAACAATCAACACATTCTGTATACTGAAAACCACCGGATAGGCTAAAGAATCGGTAATCATGACTAGTTTGAACTGTTGCTGAATTACAACAATAATTATCCCTAAAATCAAACCAACAATTCCTCCCAAAACACTCAACAAGCTACCTTGCAACAAGAATATCTTCTTCAAATCTTTGATTTCGGAACCCAAATTAAAAAGCGTTTTCAAGTTGCTTTTCTTATCCAAAACCATCATAATCAACGCGCCAATTAAATTGAAAAGCGCAATGATAATCACTAAAGTAAAAATAAGATATACTGCAATATTCTCGGTATTCAGCATTTTATAAAGCGTAGCATTGAGTTGTGCCCGGTTTTTAACTTCCGTTTTTTTGGGGAAAATGGTATTTATTTCTTCGATTACCGCTGCTTCGTCGGCATTGGGTTTCAATTTAATTTCAATGCCCGAAAGCTGATTGGATTTTAATTCCAATAATTCCTGTGCCAAAGCCAAATCACAAAACACATATTTACTGTCTAAATCTTCGCTAACCGCATAAATACCCACCGGAATTAAACTGGTTTTGGTAAAAGCCTCGTCTTCACTTTCAATAACACCTTTACCTTTCCGCGGCACATAAACTTCAAACGGATTATTGAAATCAAAAAGGCCCAACGATAATTTTTCCGAAATACCATAACCCACAACCACCTGATAGGTATTGGGCTTCAACCATTGTCCGTTAAAAATATTGTTTTTAGAGAGGATATTCGTTTTGGTAAAATTGACATCCACACCTTTTAAATAGGTTACCATTTCTTTTCCTTTAAAAAAGAAAAGCACGCGCTCTTCCACTACTTTACTATAGGAAGCAATGCCGTCAACATGGGTAAGCTGGTTTTCCTGATAGGGAGAAATAAAAAAAGTCTTTCCGGAGATGGGATTGACTTTTAAATCGGGATCAAAGTCATTGGAGAACGACAAACTAAAATCGCGCAAACCGCTAAATACCGAAAGCACCACAAAAAGCGCCATCGCTCCCACTATAATTCCCACCGAAGCAATACCCGTAATAATATTAATAGCATTGTTATTGCTTTTGCTAAAAAGGTAGCGTTTGGCTATGTAAAGCGGGAAGTTCAAATGAAATTAAAATTTCTTGCGTTTGTCTAAAAGGTCACGGTTTTCAATCGGATTTTCTTTGCCGGCCAAAGCATTGTCAATCTTTTCAATATAATCCAACGAATCGTCAATATAGAACGCCAGATTCGGCACTTTGCGCAATTGCAGTTTTACCCGTTGCGACAAATCATGCTTAATCAAAGGCATATTCGACTTCACAGCGGCCAAAATTTCCGGAGCTCTGTCTTGCGGAAAAACGCTCAAATACACGCGAGCCACGCCCAAATCGGTAGTAACGCTCACTTTTGAAACCGATATCACCAAGTTCGTCAGTCCGTTTTTACGCACTTCCCCCTGAAGAATATCCACCAAATCCTTTTGCAATACACTGCCAATTTTTTTCTGTCTGTTCGTTTCCATGCTGCAAAAATACAACTTTTAAGTTAGAAAGTTGCTGAGTTGCTGAGTTGCTGAGTTTTTTAGTAGCATAACTTTTGTCTTGTTTAGGAAATGCTGTCCCGCTTTCCGCACTACTTGGTAGTTTGCTGCAATCGGGGCTAGAATTCGCGTTTAGCTTTTTTAGGACAATTGAAAATACCTGACTGCCACTGGCAGTCCTCCTCTTACTATCAAATCCGCTGTCCGCTTTACTTCGGTGCCGCTCCCATCAGGGCTAGAGAAGAAACCTTTTGAATTTTTGTTACCTTTGTCTTTCAATTAAAACTTATGAGAAAAATAGAACATATCGGAATAGCCGTAGCCCATTTGGAAACCTCCAACCTGCTTTTCGAAAAACTATTCGGCAATCCTCCTTACAAACAAGAAGAGGTGGCCAGCGAAGGCGTGAAAACTTCTTTCTTTATGAATGGTCCTAACAAAATTGAACTACTGGAAGCCACAAATCCGGAAAGTCCCATCGCTAAATTTCTGGAAAAGAAAGGCGAAGGCATTCACCACATCGCTTTTGATGTTGCTGATATTGTTGCTGAAATCGAGCGTTTAAAAAAGGAAGGGTTTGTCGTTTTAAATGAAACACCTAAAAAAGGAGCCGATAATAAGTTAGTCGCGTTTTTACATCCCAAAGGAACCAATGGTGTATTGATTGAACTTTGCCAAGAAATCCAGTAAAAATGTTGCACTGAATAAAAAATAGTGCTAATATTGCAACCTCAATTCCGGTCCTATAGCTCAGTTGGTTAGAGCACCTGACTCATAATCAGGTGGTCCTTGGTTCGAGCCCAAGTGGGACCACAAAATAAAGGCCTCAAATTGAGGCTTTTATTTTTTCAGGAAGACAGAAAAACCGAGCCCTGAAAAATCTCGTTAATAAAGAGTGAGATTTTGAAGAATTATGTTAATTGAAAGTTGAATTAGCTTTAAAATCAATGCTATTGCTAGCTTATGTTTCAATTAATTAATTGAATTTAGAAAGTAATTTATTTTGGTGAATAGAATTTTTTTTTACTTTTACGCACTATGAAAATTGTCCCGAATAGAATTTTTACTTCTTTGGCTGTGTTTTTGGTGTGCCTAGCTTCCTACGCTGCGCCTTCCGATCCACCGCCACCATCATCACCGCCGCCGCCGCCAGGCTTGCCTTTGGATGGGGGTATCGTGTTATTAGCATTAATATCTTTAACCTATGGGTTATACAAAATAGTACAGATAAACAACAAAAAAGCTTCCAATTAATTTGGAAGCTTTTTTTAGTTTTAAGGAAAAGGAATTGCCTTTATTGCTTTAAAGCGTACAATCTCGCCACGTATTTTCCCACAACATCAAACTCCAGATTTATTTTTGTCCCTTTTTTAAAGGTTTTAAAATTGGTGTGTTCATAGGTATACGGAATAATAGCCACGCTAAATGAATTAGCTTTAGAATTGACCACAGTCAAACTTACTCCGTTTACCGTTATAGAGCCTTTTTCGATAGTAATGTTATTTAATTTACTATCATATTCAAAAGTAAAATACCAACTCCCGTTAGCTTCTTCCACAGCGGTGCAAACAGCCGTTTGATCTACATGACCTTGAACGATGTGCCCGTCAAGGCGATCACCCAGTTTCATGGCGCGTTCCATATTGATTAAATCTCCAACTTTCCATGCTCCCAGATTTGTTTTCTCAATAGTCTCTCTGATAGCAGTTACTGTATATTCATCATTGTTTATGGCAACGACCGTCAGGCAAACTCCGTTGTGCGCCACACTTTGGTCTATTTTTAATTCGTGGGTTATGGCTGAAGAAACCGTAACATGAAGATTGTCGTTGTCTTTTTGGATTTCTTTTATTATTCCAAGGGTTTCAATTATTCCTGTAAACATTATAGTTTTATTTTACTAAATTTGCACTTCAAAATTAGCAATAAATAACAAGCACTTCTTATGAAAAAAGCAGAAAATATCATCGTTGGAATATCCATTGGAGATTTAAACGGTATTGGAAGCGAAGTAATCCTTAAGACTTTTGAAGATTCCAGAATGCTGGAGCTTTGCACGCCGGTTATTTTTGCTAATGTAAAGGTTTTATCGTTTATCAAAAAAACATTAGAGCTTACCGCTCCGTTGCATGGCATTGATAAAATAGAGCAACTGGTGGTTGGAAAAATAAATGTGTTAAACATTTGGAGAGAAGGCGTTGATTTGAATTTTGGAACCAATGATGAAAATATTGGAAAATATGCTATAAAATCATTTGTTGCCGCCACCAAAGCCTTGAAAGAAAATCAAATCGACGTTCTGGTAACGGCACCAATTAATAAGTACAACATCCAATCCGAAGAATTTAAGTTTCCTGGGCATACTGATTATTTAGGGCAGGAATTGGAGGGCAACGCATTGATGCTGATGGTTCAGGACACTCTGAGAGTGGGCTTACTTACCGATCATATTCCGGTAAATGAAGTAGCTAAACATTTAACAGAAAAGTTAATCCATCAAAAAATAGAAACCGTTAAACAATCATTGATTCAGGATTTTGGCATTAACAAACCTAAAATTGCCGTATTGGCTTTGAATCCGCATGCCGGAGACAATGGTGTTATTGGCAAAGAAGATGATGAAATTATAAAACCAGCACTGAAGAAATTGTTTGAAAAAGGAACGTTGGTTTTTGGTCCTTATGCTGCGGATGGTTTTTTTGGCAGTAATCAATATGAAAAATACGACGCCGTTATTGCAACCTATCACGACCAAGGATTAATTCCGTTTAAAACATTGTCGTTTGGGAATGGTGTAAACTACACGGCTGGTTTGAATAAAATAAGAACGTCACCCGATCACGGCACCGCTTATGAAATCGCCGGAAAAGGAGTAGCAGATTATAATTCATTCAAAGAAGCGGTTTATACTGCTATTGATATCTATAATTCGAGAAATCAGCATCAGGAAATCAGTAAAAATCCCTTGAAAACAAAGGAAAAACAGTTATAAACAAAAAAATGTTCATAAGGTTATTGGAATTGCAATAATTTTATATCTTTGCACTCCCGAAACTTCGGGTCAAATTGTTGTTTAGATGAAAAGTACAAATGAATATTTAATTCCTTTTATAGGATTAAAAATAGGAAAGCATCAGTTTGAGTTTACAATAAACAAAAAGTTCTTTGACGAATTTAGTTTTGATGAATTCGAAAGTTGTGATATAAAAGCAGATGTAGTGTTAGAAAAAAAAGCTACCATGCTGGAAATCAATTTCAAACACAAAGGAACCGTTAATGTTCCCTGTGATTTAACCGGAGAGCCATTTGATTTACCTATTAAAGGAAAAATTAAATTGGTGGTTCAGTTTGGAGACGAATTCAACAATGACAATGATGAATTGCTGATATTGCCACACGGCGAACATCAGATTGATTTATCACAATACATTTATGAAATGATTGTATTGTCGGTTCCGCACAAAAGGATACATCCAGGAGTAAAAGACGGAACGTTACAAACCGAAGCATTGCAAAAACTAAACGAATTACAAGTCAAAGAAATAAAAGAAGAAGCAAAAAAAGAAGATGATATTGACCCACGTTGGGACAAATTAAAACAACTATTAACGGATAAATAATATAGTACAATGGCACATCCTAAGAGAAAAATCTCCAAAACAAGAAGAGATAAAAGAAGAACTCATTATAAAGCAACTGTTGCTCAAATCGCAACTTGTCCTGTAACAGGTGAAGCACATTTATACCACAGAGCTTACTGGCATGAAGGTAAAATGTATTACAGAGGACAAGTAGTTATTGATAAATCAGTAGCTGTTGCTTAAGTAAGTTTTTTTTACAAAACAAACTCTCACTTTGTGGGAGTTTTTTGTTTTACTTAATTTTAAGAAATATCCAATCCTATTTGGGTTCGGTATAATTTTTTTTTGTAATTTCCACAACTTTTCGATTTCAAAAAATCGTCAGGAAAAATACCATTTTTATGACTACAATAACAGCCGCAATTACCGCAGTTGGAGCTTATGTTCCGGAATTTGTACTCTCAAATCAAGTACTGGAAACCATGGTTGATACCAATGACGAATGGATTACCACTCGTACCGGAATCAAAGAAAGAAGACTTTTAAAAGAAAAAGGAAAAGGCACTTCGTTCATGGCCATCAAAGCCGCTCAAGATTTAATTTCTAAAGCCAATATCAATCCTGCCGACATAGACTTAGTCATCATGGCAACCACAACACCTGATATGCCTGTAGCTTCAACCGGAGTTTTTGTGGCCAGTCAGATTGGTGCTGTAAATGCTTTTGCTTATGATTTACAAGCCGCATGTTCGAGTTTCCTTTTCGGAATGTCGAGTGCTGCTGCCTACATTCAATCCGGCAGATACAAAAAAGTGCTCTTAATTGGTGCCGATAAAATGTCTTCTATCATTGACTATACCGATAGAGCTACATGTATCATCTTTGGTGATGGCGCCGGAGCCGTTTTGTTTGAACCGAATTATGAAGGTTTAGGCCTTCAGGATGAGTTTTTGAAAAGCGACGGTATCGGAAGAGACTATCTTAAAATTGATGCCGGTGGTTCAATACTTCCTCCGTCAGCTGAGACAGTTGCCAATGGCCAACATTTTGTTTTTCAGGATGGTAAAACCGTTTTCAAATATGCCGTTTCCGGCATGGCTGATGTTAGCGAAAAAATCATGGAGCGCAACAACTTAACCAAAGACGATGTCAACTGGTTGATTGCACACCAAGCCAACAAACGAATCATAGATGCTACAGCCAGCAGAATGGGATTAGATGAAGATAAAGTATTGGTCAATATCCACCGATATGGTAATACCACTTCTGCTACCTTACCGTTGCTTTTGAGTGATTTTGAAGACAAACTAAAAAAAGGAGATAATTTAATTTTTGCAGCATTTGGTGGTGGATTCACTTGGGGTTCCATCTACCTAAAATGGGCATACAACAAACAATAAAACTAATTCTAAAACTAACTAATTATGGATTTAAAAGAAATTCAAAACCTAATCAAATTTGTATCCAATTCTGGTGTTGCCGAAGTAAAGTTAGAGACAGGTGATATAAAAATTACAATCAGAACGACCTTAGAAGGAAACACTCCTGATATAACTTATGTACAGCAAGCGCCAATGCAACAAGCTATTGCTGCTCCGGTGGCTGCTGCACCTGCTGCCGTTGCACCTGCTGCTCCGGTTGCTGCTGCTTCTGATGATAATTCAAAGTATGTTACTATAAAGTCGCCAATGATTGGAACTTTCTACCGCAAACCTTCTCCGGACAAACCGGTTTTTGTTGAAGTAGGAAGCACTATTTCGAAAGGCGATGTACTTTGTGTGGTGGAAGCGATGAAATTATTCAACGAAATCGAAGCCGAAATCACAGGTAAAATCGTTAAGATTCTTGTGGATGATATGTCTCCAGTTGAATTTGACCAACCTTTATTCTTAGTTGATCCATCTTAATTTGAAGATTTGAAGATGTAATAATTTGAAAATGATTATCACACTTCACCAATTCTCAAATTCTCAAATTGTTTAATTTTCAAATTAAGAAAAATGTTTAAAAAAATATTAATTGCCAATAGAGGCGAAATTGCGCTTCGTGTCATCAGAACCTGTAAGGAGATGGGCATCAAAACAGTAGCGGTTTACTCTACTGCAGATGCGGAAAGTTTACACGTAAAGTTTGCTGACGAAGCGGTTTGTATTGGCCCTCCTCCAAGTAATTTATCCTACTTAAAAATGTCCAATATCATTGCAGCAGCAGAGATTACCAATGCTGATGCGATTCATCCCGGTTATGGTTTCCTTTCGGAAAATGCTAAGTTTTCTAAAATTTGCCAGGAACACGGTATCAAATTTATTGGAGCTTCTCCTGAAATGATTGACCGTATGGGAGATAAAGCTTCGGCCAAAGCGACTATGAAAGCTGCCGGAGTTCCTTGTGTACCTGGTTCTGACGGACTGTTAGAATCATTTGAGCAAGCCAAAAAATTATCTAAAGAAATGGGCTATCCCGTGATGTTGAAAGCTACTGCCGGTGGTGGTGGAAAAGGGATGCGTGCCGTTTGGAAAGAAGAAGATTTACTAAAAGCTTGGGAAGGCGCTCGTCAAGAGTCGGCTGCCGCTTTTGGCAATGACGGAATGTATTTGGAAAAATTAATTGAAGAACCACGTCATATCGAGATTCAGGTGGTTGGTGATTCCTATGGAAAAGCCTGTCACTTATCGGAAAGAGATTGTTCGGTACAACGTCGCCATCAAAAACTGACGGAGGAAACTCCGTCACCTTTTATGACTGATGAATTGCGTCACAAGATGGGGGAAGCAGCTGTAAAAGCGGCTGAGTTCATTAAATACGAAGGTGCCGGAACGGTTGAGTTCTTAGTGGATAAGCATAGAAATTTCTATTTTATGGAGATGAATACGCGTATCCAGGTAGAGCATCCAATTACCGAACAGGTTATTGATTATGACCTGATTCGTGAGCAAATATTAGTGGCTGCCGGTGTGCCGATTTCGGGTAAAAACTATTTACCACAATTGCACTCTATAGAATGCCGTATCAACGCTGAAGATCCTTATAATGACTTCCGCCCTTCGCCAGGTAAAATTACCGTTTTACACGCGCCGGGAGGCCACGGAGTCCGTTTGGATACGCACGTTTACGCTGGGTATACCATTCCACCAAATTATGACTCGATGATTGCCAAGTTGATTACGACGGCACAAACCAGAGAAGAAGCGATCAACAAGATGAAGCGTGCTTTGGACGAGTTTTATATCGAAGGCGTGAAAACTACCATCCCGTTCCACCGTCAGTTGATGGATGAACCGGATTATGTAGCCGGAAATTATACTACGAAGTTTATGGAAAGTTTTAAAATGAACGATCCGGAATAAACCAAAAATAAAAAAACCCAACTTCTTCAAGTTGGGTTTTTTGTTCTTATAAAGTCTCCTTTAACCATTTGTAAAATTCACGTTGCCATACTAAACCATTTTGAGGTTTCAACACCCAGTGGTTTTCTTCGGGGAAATACAGGAATCGGCTTTTTATTCCTTTTAACTGAGCCGCCTGAAAAGCTTCCTGGCCTTGTCCGATTGGCACACGGAAGTCAATTCCACCTTGAATAACAAGAATTGGCGTATTCCATTTGTCAATAAAATTGATTGGATTGAATTGGTTATAGGTTTTTTTAGCAATTTCATTTTTCTCCCAATACGCTCCGCCATGTTCCCAATTGTCAAAGAATAATTCTTCAGTAGTGCCATACATGCTTACCAAGTTGAAAACACCATCATGGGCGATAAAAGTTTTGAAACGGTTGTTGTGAATTCCAGCCAAATAATACACGGAATAGCCACCATAACTGGCTCCAACACACCCTAAACGTGACTTGTCAACATAACTTTCTTTAGACACATCATCAATGGCTGAAAGGTAATCATCCATTACTTGTCCGCCCCAGTCTCCCGAGATTTTCTCATTCCATTCCCTGCCGTGGCCATACATTCCGCGACGATTAGGTGCTACAACAACGTAGCCTTGCGAAGCCATTAAAGAGAAATTCCAACGGAAAGAATAAAATTGTGTCAACGGAGATTGTGGTCCGCCTTGGCAATATAATAACGTTGGGTATTTTTTGGTTTTATCAAAATTTGGAGGAAGGATTACCCACACCAACATTTTTTTATTGTCAGTCGTAGTTACATAACGTCTTTCGAATTTTGGCATGGCCAATTTGGCATAGATATCTTCATTGGTTTTGGTTAACTGCAACCAAGTTTTTTTCTTAGTGTTATAGGAATAGATTTCCAAAGCATGGTTCATATCATTTCTGGTTAGAATGAAATTTTCGCCTGAAACATCCACGATGTCGTGTACATCAAAATCACCTGCAGTAACTTGTTTTACAGTTACCGCAATTTTGGTTAACCCCGGAAAGTTAACTTCAAATACTTGTTGGGTTCCATCAACCGCTGCTAAGAAATACACTTTCTTGCCATCAACACTCCATTTGAAGCTTTCTACCGAACCATCCCAGCCGCCAGTCAGGTTGATATCTAATCCTTTGAAACGAACAATAATGTCGTTTTTATCGGCTTCATAACCATCGCGTTTCATTTGCAACCAGGTTAAATCGCCATTTGGAGAAAAAGCCGGATTGGTATCGTAACCCGGATTAGTTTCCGTTAGGTTTTTGGTGGTTTTGGTATCCAGATTGTATTCGTATAAATCGGTATTCGTGGTAAGCGCATAAGCCGTTCCGAATTTCTTTTTTGACACGTAGATGATGCTTTTCCCGTTGGGCGACCAAACATAGTCCTCATCGCCTCCAAATGGTTTTTGCGGGCTATCATACGGCTCATCTTTCATGATATCAATTGGCGCGGCTTTGTCTTTGTTTTCAGCATAGAAAACATGGTTGTGTGAACCATTGTTCCAGGTGTCCCAATGACGGTAATCCAAACCGTTGTAGATTTGGGCATCGGCTTTTTGTAAATCGGGATGCACATCTTTTCCCAGCACATTTTCAGTTTTTACTTCTTGTGTAGATAAGATGTATTTCCCATCAGCGGAAACGTTCTTATCGGCCAAAATCTCTTTAGTGTCTTTTACTTCGGTTGTCATTCCTCCTGCTAGTGGAATGGTGTAAAATTTACTGTTTAATTTGTTCTCTTCCATAGCTGGAGTGGCCACTTTATAGACAATTGATTTCTTGTCTTTTGAAATGCCCAAAGCCGTCACTCTGCCTAATTTCCATAGCGTCTCAGGAGTGAGTACTTCTTGTGCTGATGCGGTTATACTCATGGTACTAACGATTATAAAAAGTATTTTCTTCATTGGTGTTAATGGTTTTATTGAAAGGCTAAAAGTAGTAAATTATATTCATAAAAAAAGCCACACTAAACGTGTGGCTTTTATATTCTTGCGGATAGAGTGATACTAGTTTATAGTAATATCATCTACTTCCATAGTAGTTGTAACGCCTCCGTTACCATTACCGTTGTATTGGAAAACAAAGAATCCCTGACCTGTAACTCCTACCGGAATGGCATAAGCTCCACTACTTGTGAATGTAGTAGCATAACCTGTGGATGGGCCGTTTGGAATGTTGAAACTAGCGGTGATGTCAACCAAAGTAGCATCAGCTAAATTTCCACCAGGGACATAATTTGTAGTATAATATACTTTCAATGGCGAACCATTATCGTATCCTGAAACGGTTTTGAACGACATAGTGTTTGCCGCTGTAAAATCAACCGGTACAATAAAGGCTGTTTTGTTTACTTCAGGAGTACCACCAAATGAGCTCATTTGGATGTATTTATTTCCTCCAAAAGTTTTTACTTGCCAATATCTGCTTCCTACTACAGCATCATTGATGTATTTAGGGAAAACAGATGCGTTTGTAGTATAAGATGTAAATGGCTCTGATAATGTTCCTGCGTAAACTAAAGCTGTTCCTCCGATTGGTGGCGCTGAGTCTAATCTTGGACCATCCAACATCACATCGCTTTCAACTCTGGCTAAAAACTGATAATCTGTTGAGTATTTTGTCATCACCCCTCTGATTCTTCCACTTCCTGAAGGAACATCATGGTGTGCAAAAGAAGCATAGCTGCTTACTCTGAAATATTTTGTAGTTCCGGTTGCCACATCAATCATATTGTGGTTGGTAGCTCCACCACCTGAATCAACATCATAGTACGTTCTGTTTAAATCGGCATCAGCAAACTGTACATTGCTAATTTCAACTAAAGTATTCAAATTAGCATCAGTAGCTGCCTGAGCCAAAGTTACGGTTCTCACAAAAGAGCTTTGAGCAACTTCTGTTCCCGAAATGAATAAATAGTTTTGCCATTCTAATTCAGAAAGTCTTCCGATTTTAGGTGTATCCGTTGGATTTGGTTGATACAACGTTCCTATTTGCATAGACCCGTCAACAATCGCTCTGTATAAACCGTTAAGTTTGATATACACTTTTCTTCCTGGTGTAAATCCTTTGGCAAACGATCTTAAATTAACAGGAACACTGAACCCAATAGGTTGAGAACCGTCCGTTGGAATCGTTTGAAATGAGATTGAATTATAGAAGTTTCCTGTTTCGTCACTTGAAGTAACGTAGGCTTCAATAATATCATCTGTAGTGTACTGCGTAACTGTTGGAGTTGTCGCTGTCAAAATTTGTTGTACCGTTTTGTTTGGCGTCAACTCATACGTAGTAAATCCTGTTGTAGGATTAGTATAACTGTCATTTACACAGCTAGAAAATAACATCCCAGCCGATAAAGCAATTATGAGTGCTGATTTTGATAATAATGATTTCATAACTATTTTATAAATTTATTTTAATAAAAAATTCTGATGTTATCTATTTGGTATGAACCATCCAAAGCTGTATTTGTTCCGGAACCTTTACATTTGAATGCTAAATAAATATTTCCAGTATAACCTGATAAATCGATTTCTCCTGATTTAATAAATTCAAAATAGGTAGCACTAGTGGTTGGAAGTGTCGCGTTAAGCGGAGTCCAAGTCGCAGCAGTAACATTCGTTCCGTCAAAATCAGTTGAGATTAAAACCTGAAGACTGTTAGCTGAAGAAGAAACATAAGCTTGTGAAGATTGGAAAACTAATTTTTCCCCTTCATGAGCATCCATATTAATAGCTGGAGAAATTAACCAAGCAATATCTGTTAAATTACCAGATTGGTAGCTTGAAAATTCTGCATAGCCATTACCACTATAGATTTGTTGTTTCCACTTGGTAGTTCCCACTTCCGCATAATTGGTCCAATTAGCAATATTTAATACTGTATTGTCACCAACACCTGTAAAGTCTTCAGCAAAAACCAAAGGATTAAAAGATTTCACTTCATAATCATCATCTTTCGTACAGCCGGTAAAAGCAAATGCCAATACTGCCGTCAATAGAGTAACTTTAAACATATTTTTTCTCATAACTATTTACTATTAAAAGTTAACATAAAGATTTAGGAAGTAAGTTCTTCCGTATCCATAAAAATATTTTGGTGCAAAAGCGGGAGTACCACTTGAGACATCCTGATTCATTTCTTTAAAGGTAGAATTTCTTGCCTGTTCAAAACCACCTGTTTTATATGTAACATCTAAAACGTTATTTACACTAGCAAAGAAACCAAAAGTTTCTTTCCCGACTTTCCAGGATTTTCCACCTGTTAAGTTAAGCAAGTAGAAATCATCAAACTTTTCTTGTTTCAAAAGCTCTCTAACTCTTTCCGGAGTTTCTCCAGAGAAAGGCAATCCCCATGGATCTTGAGAGTCATAAATGAAGTGTGTTGTTCTTGTAATTGGAGCAACATCTATATAGTTGTTAGCTAAATAGTTGACATTAGCACCTACCCACCAGAATTTTGGATCTCTATACTCTAAACCAAAAGAAGCCGCAGTTTGAGGCATACCTGGTTGTTTGTAGTTTTTCAAACTAGCCGTACCATAACTTACTTCTGGGTAAGTATTAGTTGCTGAAGCTAAAGCATCAATATTTACAGATACGTTTGGATTGTTAGCATAGATAAATTCACCATAACCGGCAGTAAGTGTTGCCTTAATTGTTGATGTAATTTGATATTCAGCACCAAACTCCAATCCCATTTGTCTTTTGTCAATATTAGTTACTGTTTCAGCAACAAAAGCATTAGAAGGGTCTTCAGTGGTTGGATCTCCATCATCTACTGATACACCATCCGCAAAGAAGAATGACGTTTCGGTTGCGTTTTGGATTTTAGAGAAATAAGCCGTTAATCTTGTTTTGAATTTTGGCGCTTTGATAATGTAACTAGCATCAAAACTGCTGATGTTTTCGCTTTGTATGTCTTTTACAATGTTGTTGTTGATACGAACATTTGGAAACGTATTTTTCAATGTTGGTGCTTGTGTCATATAAGCTCCATTGAAGTTTAAGAATTGTTTTCCAGTAATTTTATACGTTAAACCACCTTTGAAACCAAAGTTTTCAAAAACAATGCTTTTGCTTTTTCCTAATGAATTAGTTGGATAATATCCATTTTTGTATAATCCTTCTCTGCTGTATTCTGAACGAGAGAATGTTTGTCCTAAATAGAAATCTACTTTTTTATATGTAAATTTAAATTGAGCAAAACCATTAAATTCAGTAGCAAATAAATTATAGTTGTATCCGTATGTATCACCTGCTACAACATTTCTGTTTGGATTGTTTAAATCGGTAACATTTTGTTGCGCGTTAGTTCCAAAAGGATCTGTATCATCAAAATAAGTTCCTCCCAATAAATCTACTAAATATTTATAGTTGTGTGATTTTAATTTTTTAAATCCGATTCCGGCATTAAGCACAATATTATCAGCTAATTGAGAATCCAAAATTGAACTGGCAGAGAACTGTCTGTCATCAACTCTGTCTTCATACAATACTATATGACTTAATCCTGGTTGCAAGTTATTTGGATTAGCATTAGAAGTAATGATACCATCCCAATCCAATTGTCTGTTATTTAAAAAGATAGCGTTTGCTGCATTAAAGATATTCTGTGGGCTATCTCCTGTGTAAACATCATTCACATAAGTTGAAGTATAATAACTTGGTAACTTTCTGTAATACGTCGGATCCGGGTTATCCACATTGTGGTAATCTAATCTGCTGTTTCTTATAGAACCTAATTGATATGCTACACTTGTGTTCAAGTTCGTTTTTTCAGTAAGTTTCCAATAATGTGTCAAGATGTTAATAGGCTCATCTACCGATTTAACTCTTGAATTTCTTTTCTCTCCGTTTTGGTAGCCCCAGTAAGAGTTGTATTTTTCTCCGGCGATACGAGTTACCTCATCCGTGTTTGGAGAATTTTTTCCTCTTTTGTTTTGTGCCCAAATAGAAGTAAAGTTTAAGGAATGCTTGTCGTTAATTCTTTTTTCAACACTGGCAAATAGGGAATTGGCACTGTAGTCAGTTCCTTCAAAATAGCCTTCTTCTGCCCATCTTCTTGAAGCTGAAATCACAAAAGCCCAACCATCAGTACTCATACCGGAAGCGTGAGTTCCCATGGCTCTCCAGCTATAGTTTGTATTAGTTCCAGAGAAAGACACTCTTGATCCTTTTCTGTAAACTGAAGCTCTGGTGTTGATTTCCTGTGTTCCAAGAATTCCACCAAAAGTATAATCAGAGGGTGCTGAACCCGAAGTAAACTCCTGATTTCTGGTAGCATCATTCAATCCACCCCAGTTGCTGAATTGTGGTCTTCCATCATACAACTTGTTCATGGTAATTCCACTAATCATTATTCTTCCATACTCGTTATCCAATCCTCTAACTCTAAAACGAGCTTGACCCCAGTTAAAAGCTGCTGCTTGTTGAAACGCATCTCTCGAGGCTTGCAACAATCCTGAAGTACTTTCAGAACCGCTGTTATCATCACTCAAATCATTATCGGTGATGGTAATTAGGCTGGCTTGCTGCTCCTGAGTAATATCCTCTTCCAGAACAATAACACCTAAATCTAAAATTTTTCCTGCGACTACGTCAACAGAAAGCAACTGATCTTTATAGCCAGCTGTTCTAATTTGCAATAATTGGCTACCTACGGCTACATCATTAAATGTAAAAACACCACTAGCATCGGTTACGGTTGTTAAGGTGGTGTTTTGAATAGTAGCAACTACATTTTGTAATGGTTTTTGTGTCTTCGAATCTAACACTTTACCAGTAAATCCAGTATTGTTTTGAGCAAAAACAAAAAATACCTGCATTACAAATAAAGTACTAATAACAAGTTTTTTCATAAATAAATTAAATTAATTTTCCATTATGTTAAGTCGGGTTGAAAACTTAACAGCCGACAAATGTACATCTTTTAATAATATTATATACTTTTGGCGCAAAGTTTGTTATAACTTAATAAAAAATTAATATACCTTTTATGAGAATTAGAAAATTAATAGCTCTTTTCTTTGTTTTTTTCGCAATATCTGGGGCAAATGCACAAGCAAAAAAATACATCGTGCATACGGTAGCATTTTACAATTTGGAAAACTTGTTTGACACCATCAACGGGCCAAACAACGACGAAGAATGGCTGCCAAACGGAGTGCAAAACTGGACTTCTAAAAAATACCACCAAAAACTGCACAACCTAGCAGTAGTATTATCTCAAATAGGAACTAACGAGCAACAAAAAGAAGCACCGGTATTAATAGGCGGTGCCGAAATTGAAAATAGAGGCGTATTAGAGGACTTAATCAAACAACCTGAAATGTTGGTGAATGATTATGGTATTGTTCATTTTGATTCTCCTGATAAAAGAGGAATTGATGTGGCATTGTTGTACCAAAAAAAGCATTTCAAACCTACCAGCTACAAAAATATTCCGCTGTTAATCTATAAAAATCAATTAAACGCTTCAGCCAAAGAAAAAAGCGATAAGGATGATGCTTCCGATGATAAATCAGAGATTGATAAAAATTTAGATAGAGTATACACGCGTGATGTATTGCTAGTAACCGGTTTTCTTGATGGTGAGGAAATCAACGTTATGGTAAATCACTGGCCATCGCGTTCCGGTGGAGAAAAGAAAAGCTCTCCTTTCCGTGAAGCTGCCGGTAGATTAGACCGAAAAATAATGGATTCTATCTACAAAATCAACCCTAATGCCAAAATCATCAACATGGGTGATTTGAATGACGGAACCTATAACAAAAGTGTAAAAGAAGGTGTGGGCGCCAAACGCAAACAAGAAGAAGTAAAACAATTTGGCGTATACAATCCGTTTGAAGAAATGTTCTACAAAGGAAACGCTACTTTATTCTATAGAGATGCCGGAGATATTTTTGACCAAATCATGGTGTCTGAAACCTTCATTCAAAAAGACTATTCTTCGTTCCGCTACTGGAAAGCCGGTATCTGGAACAAACCGTTTATGATTCAAACTACCGGACAGTATAAAGGCTATCCGCTGCGACATTCCATGACCGGTGTCGGATTCAGTGACCACTTCCCACCTTATATTTATCTGATAAAAGAAGTGAAATAATATTTTAAAGTCCCGATGATATCGGGACTTTTTTATTTTATAACTTTACTCAAAATTACAGCCATGTCTATAGCAAAACCGTTCAACCTCCATAACTGGATAGCCGAAAACCGCCACCTTTTAAAACCACCCGTTGGCAATAAAAATCTCTATATTGACTCTGATGATTATATCGTAATGATTGTAGCCGGTCCCAATGCACGCAAAGATTACCATTATAACGAAACGGAGGAATTGTTCTACCAGCTCGAAGGCGAAATCACAGTTTACGTTCAGGATAATGGCCAAAAGAAAGCCATGACGCTTGGTGCCGGCGACATGTATTTGCATCCTGCCAAAGTACCGCATTCCCCTAACAGAACAGAAGGTTCCATCGGTTTGGTCATTGAAAGAAAGCGTGCTGAATTAAATGCGAAAGACGGATTGTTATGGTTCTGCGATACGTGCAATCACAAATTATATGAAGTTTATTTTCCACTCACCGATATTGAAAAAGATTTTCTGCATCATTTTGAACATTTCTACAATTCTAAAGACTTGCTTACCTGCAAAAACTGTGGTACTGTTATGGAAACGGATCCCAGATTTACTGCTAAATAAAAATTAGAAGCTATTTCCGGCTATCCACTCTATCTTTTTAGGATTTGACAATCCTAAAAAGGATGCCGTTCCTATCCGGGCTAGTTATCCATAATTAAAAATAAACCTTTACTTTTGCAGTCACATTTATAAAAAACAAACAAATAGATAATACAATGTCAACAATTGCACAACAATTCGGCATGACCGAAGCCTTAGAAATACTGGGTGTAAAAGCCATCAATGAAGGAACCTCAACCGGAAACAATCATTTCTCCAACGGAGATATCCTGGAAAGTTACTCACCGGTAGACGGCCAATTAATCGGAAAAGTAAAAACCACTACCGCTGCCGATTACGAAAAAGTAATGCAAACGGCCAGCGAAGCATTCAAAACGTTCCGCTTAATGCCGGCACCCAAACGTGGCGAAATCGTACGTCAGTTTGGTGAAAAACTAAGAAAATACAAAGAACCTCTAGGGAAATTAGTTTCCTACGAAATGGGGAAATCATTGCAGGAAGGGTACGGAGAAGTTCAGGAAATGATTGACATTTGCGACTTTGCTGTTGGTTTATCAAGACAATTGCACGGGTTAACCATGCACTCCGAACGTCCTGGACACCGTATGTATGAGCAATACCATCCGCTGGGAATCGTTGGAATCATTTCGGCGTTCAACTTCCCGGTAGCTGTTTGGTCTTGGAATACCGCTTTAGCCTGGATTTGTGGAGACGTGTGTGTTTGGAAACCATCTGAAAAAACACCTCTTTGTGGTATCGCTTGTCAAAATATCATCGCCGAAGTATTAAAAGAAAACAACCTTCCGGAAGGAATCTCTTGTTTGATTAACGGAGATTACAAAGTAGGGGAACTAATGACGCATGACAAAAGAGTTCCTTTGGTTTCAGCTACAGGTTCTACTCGTATGGGTAAAATCGTAGCGCAGGCTTGTGCCGCTCGTTTAGGAAATTCACTTTTAGAATTAGGCGGAAACAATGCTATCATCGTAACTCCGGATGCCGATATCAAAATGACCGTAATTGGTGCTGTATTTGGTGCTGTTGGAACGGCCGGTCAACGTTGTACTTCAACCCGTCGTTTAATCATCCACGAAAGTATTTATGACAAAGTGAAAGATGCCGTAACTTCAGCTTACAAACAACTTAGAATCGGAAACCCATTAGACCAAAACAATCACGTGGGACCACTTATCGATACGCATGCTGTAGAAATGTACAACAAAGCCTTAACCCAAGTGGTTGCTGAAGGCGGAAAAATTCTTGTAGAAGGTGGCGTACTTTCCGGTGAAGGTTACGAAAGCGGTTGCTACGTAAAACCAGCCATTGCCGAAGCCGACAATTCATTCGGAATCGTACAACACGAAACGTTTGCACCAGTGTTATATTTACTAAAATATTCAGGCGATGTAATGAACGCGCTTGAAATTCAAAACGGCGTAGCGCAAGGGTTATCTTCAGCCATTATGACCAACAATCTTCGTGAAGCTGAAGCTTTCTTATCGGTAGCCGGTTCAGATTGCGGAATTGCTAACGTAAACATCGGAACTTCCGGTGCTGAAATTGGTGGCGCTTTTGGTGGTGAAAAAGAAACCGGCGGTGGCCGCGAATCAGGTTCTGACGCTTGGAAAGTGTATATGAGAAGACAAACCAATACCATCAATTACACAACTAGTTTACCCTTGGCACAAGGGATCAAGTTTGACTTGTAATCAAACTAAAATTCATAAAAAAGCGTCCCAAATTGGGACGCTTTTTTGTTTATAGTAAAATTGAATTACTTCGTTTTCTTTACATATTGGGTTAAAATCACAATGTGTTGTCCTTCGACTCTGCCTTCAATTTGTTCGGCATTGTCCCAAACTAATTTGATATTGTGAACGGCTGCTCCTCTTTTGGCAGTGAAGTTGGCCCCTTTTACATCCAAATCTTTAATCAAAACCACAGAATCACCGTCGAACAAAATGTTGCCATTTCCATCTTTGTGAACAATTTTACCATCCTCATCTTCTCCTTCTCCAGTAGCCGAAGCCCAAACCAAGGTCTCGTCATCCAAGTACATCATGTCTAACAAATCCTGTGGCCATCCTTCAGCGCGCAATCGGTTGAGCATTCGCCATGCTACTACCTGAACGGGTTTGTTTTCATTCCACATGCTGTCGCTAAGACATCTCCAATGATTGGGATCGGTTGGGGTGGTGTTTTCTATTTGGTTTTTGCAAGTGGTACAGACCAATACCGAGTTGTCTACGGATATGGCTTCTTCCTTTGTTAAATGTATTCTTAAGTCATCGGTGGCTCCACACAATTCACATTGGGAACCGCTTCTGTCGTTTAATCTTTTTTCGATAACACTCATGCTGGGTTTGTTTTACTTTATTTATAAGTTGAATGAAGCGCCGATATTAAACACAAACTGATTGTTGTAATGTTCGAAACCTTCTGTATTAGTATCATATTTGGCTATGGGTGCTCCGCCTTCGGCATAAATTCCGAAACCGCTGGTGAAGAAATAACGAAACCCTAAATGGCCACCGAAGTTTCGGGTTCCTAAACTCAATCCCGGATAGATATCCATTTTTTTATCTAAGCCAAAAACATTGCCCAAATTGGCATTGAAACGCACTTTAAAATCGGCTCTGTCTTCAAACTTGGGTTTGTATCCGGCCACTTCATCCACTGAAAGCAAATAGGATGCTACAAAACCATACGACATGTTTTCGCCAATGCCAAAATCTGCCGAAGTGTTGATTCCGGTTCCATGGTCTTGAATATTCACCCCTACTTGTCCTTTGATGTCACCTTTTCCTTTGTAAGCTTGAGCATGGGCCAAACTTACGATAGCTATTGCTAGTATTGTGATTGCTTTTTTCATATTATTTATTTTGCTGCAAAAGTATATAAATTAATTTCTCCCTTTCTCGTTAAAGTACAAAACGTTCAACGGTTCGCTTTGCCAAAATTCTTTGGTATTCACATCCATAATGGTCAACGGTCCTTGAAAAGCGGCTCCGGTATCTACATTCCAAACGCAGGCTCTCTGAATCGGAACGGTCTCTCCAATCCGGGTTACCGGAGTGTGTCCTATATAAACCTCATCATAAAGCGTCAGTCTTCTGGGATAGAGTATGCTGTCTTTCGAAATGGTCGGATTCAAGCTCAAAGCGGTTTCCCAAAGGGTTCTGTCCCAATAAAACAGCTTGGGAAAATATTCATAGTGTATGCCGTTCATATTGGTAAATCCGGCGTGAATGAACAATCGGTTTCTGCTGTCGTGGTAATAATTCTTCAGCTCTTTTAAGAATTTAATATGCTTGTTTTTGGTTTCTCTTGGAACCGATTTATAAGCCAAAACCGTGGCTTCTCCTCCGTGTTTGTACCACATCAATTCGTCAAAATTTTTAGTGTTTCCCGTTAGCCAATCCAAAAGTAATTCGTCATGATTCCCGCGAATGAAAATGCAGTTTACCTTTTTGGCTAAAGCAATTAAATAATCAATTACTTGTGGCGATTCACTCCAACCGTCCACATAATCCCCCAGGAAAACAAGCGTGTCATCTGTAGTGACTTTGGCTCGTTCCATAATCTGATGCAGCGCCCGCAAGCCACCGTGTATGTCGCCGATTACTAGTTTTCTATTCATCCTTTTTATCGTATTTCATTTTTCTTAAAATGCGCATCGCTTCTTTAAAACTCAAATAAACGGTGGCATTGGCCTGCGCTTTCAACAACGGTTTGGCCTCAATTAATTTCTGTTTGGCATCATCAAATCCGTTCAAATAACAAATCATAAAGGTAGAGGGTAAATTCTCCAAATCTTTTTCCTCTCTTTCAGTAATAGACAATCCCTTTTGTAATTTATGCAACAACGACACATTGGAATTGTAGATATGATGCAGCATTTTTTTGTTGAAAGCCGGTGGTTCAAATAACATCTGGGTTTCCATTTTGTAATAGCCATTGTCAAAAAAATGAATCGTCACTTGTTCCAATGGATAATAACTCGTTTTATCATTCAGTCCCAAAGCCACATGCTCTACTATGGTAAAACTTTGTCGGTCATAGCTAATCGTAACCACATCGAGTGCCGAATAAAACAACTTTACCTGTTCATTAATCAATTCAATATCTACCCGCGAGAGATAAGTGGTATCTCTGATTTTTTTCGGAATCCCGGCCCAACAAATTACAAACAATTCTTTGAAAACTTTATACTTGGGCGTCATGTCTTTGTGCCGGTTATTCATAAAGTCGATCACACCATCAAGCGTATACGCAATGCTGTTGCGCGAGCTGTTTTCAATGCTGATGACGGTCTCAATATTTTGTTTCGAATACGGAATTTTTTCTTCCGTCGGCATCGAATTGCTTCCCACTCTGACAAAAACCGTATTGGCCAAAATAGTGTGGATGTTCTTCTTAAAAAAAGACGTTTTGTGTTTCGGTTTTATCGTAACCAAACCCACCACCCGGTCTTTGGGCAAATTGGGGAACGGCACATTTTCATATTGAATTTTGGGCGGATTCTCCAGATAGGCATTCACTAAATTCTGAATCCGGCTGTCGTCAAAAAAGTCATCGCCCAGAATTTCATTATCCTGATCTTCCACACCCACAACGATATAGGAATTATTCGAAGGATTGGAGTTGGACAACGCGCAAATATGCTTCAAAAACTTGGCTTTCCCTTCCTTGGTATGCAAATTTAACTGCCGCTTCTTATCATAAAAACTGCTCTCATCATTGTGAGCTAATAGGTTTTTTATGAGAAGCCGTTTGTTGATCATAGTTTAAGTTTTCAGTCGCAGTCGCAGTCGCAGTTTTGAGCTGTATAACAACTGTAAACTGTGACCGAGACTGTGAGCTTTTTATGGCACTTTATTCCCCATGCTTTCGGTCCAAATCGCAAACCAGTCTTCTTGTTCCAGTTGTAATGCTGCGGCTTTCTGTAAGGCTTGAATTCGGGCAATATTTACCGTACCTGCCACCGGAATCACTTGAGCCGGATGTTTTAAAATCCACGCTAACAAAATAGTGTCGGCGCCCAAATGATATTTATCTACCAATTGTGCCAATAATTTTTTCAGCCTTCTCGTTTGTTCAATGTCTTCTCTGAAAACGGTTCCCAGCGGATTCCAGCTCATAGGACGAATGCCATGCAATTGCATGTAATCAAAACTGCCGTCGAGCATCGCCTCATGATGTGTGGCCGAAAACTGCACCTGGTTATAACTGATTTCCGTTTTTTGTCGAATCAATTCGGTTTGCGAAGCCGTAAAATTGGAAACGCCAAAGTCAATAATCTTGCCTTCTTGTTTTAATTTAGCCACCGCTTCCGCAATTTCATCCGCCACCATCAAAGGACTCGGACGGTGCAGCAGCAAGACATCCAGATAATCGGTTTGGAGATTTTTCAACGAATTCTCAACCGACCAGATGATATAGTCTTTGGAATAATCGTAATGCTTGATTTTATTAGTCCTTCCTTTCACATGCTGAATCCCGCATTTCGAAATCAGCTGCAGACTTTTTCTATCGATGTTACTTTGGCCAAAAGCCTTGCCAAAAGCGGCTTCGGTGGTGTAATCGCCATAAATATCGGCATGGTCAAAAGTGGTGATTTGATTTTCGATACAAAGATGTATCAGATGCTCCATTTCGGATGTATTGAGGTTTTTATCCCAAATGCCCCAGTTCATGGTTCCGGCAATAATCGGTGAAAGTTTTGTTTGCATTTTATGATTGTTAAGATGTGTTTAAAGTCGGTTTTCTGATTTTTGCGTTTTTTGAAAATTTTATTATTTTGCTTCCCAAAAAATGCTAAAACAGATTCGGTCTTAAAATTATAAAAAGAAAATCATAAATCATCCTTAAAATTGGGATGTTTTGTAAAGTTTTAACGCATTATTAACATCTCGGATGGGATTAAATTTTCACTTTTGAAATGTTAAAATTATAACTGTCACATAGTAGAATAAAAAGATAATTATGGAAGAAAATGGTACTGCTTTAGATATCAGAGCAATTAATGAAAAAATTGAAAGAGAAAGCGCTTTTATTGACTTACTGACCATGGAAATGAACAAGGTCATCGTAGGACAAAAGCACATGGTAGAGCGATTGTTAATTGGACTTTTAGGACAAGGACATATTCTTTTGGAAGGAGTGCCGGGTTTGGCAAAAACCTTAGCGATAAACACCTTGTCGCAAGCCGTTCACGGAAGTTTCAGTCGTATTCAGTTCACGCCGGATTTGCTTCCTGCCGATGTAGTAGGAACCATGATTTACAATATTAAGGCTAACGAGTTTTCGATAAAAAAAGGACCAATTTTCGCCAATTTCGTTTTAGCCGATGAGATAAACCGTGCGCCGGCCAAAGTACAATCCGCTTTGCTGGAAGCGATGCAGGAAAAACAAGTGACCATTGGCGATACTACTTTCAAACTGGAAAGACCGTTTTTGGTTTTAGCCACACAAAATCCGATTGAACAGGAAGGAACTTATCCTTTACCGGAAGCTCAGGTGGATCGTTTCATGCTAAAAACCGTTATCGATTATCCGAAAATGGATGAAGAGCGCCTGGTAATTCGCCAAAACCTCAAAGGTGCCAATGAAAAAGTAAATGCCGTAGTTACGGTTGAGCAAATTCTAAAAGCACAAGAAGCCGTTCGTGAAGTGTACATGGACGAAAAAATCGAGAAATACATCCTGGATATCATCTTTGCTACTCGTTATCCAGAGAAATATAAATTAGAAAGTTTAAAACCGCTTATCGGTTTCGGAGCATCGCCTCGTGGAAGTATCAATCTGGCTACTGCTGCCAAATGTTACGCTTTCATCAAACGTCGTGGTTATGTAATTCCGGAAGATGTTCGCGCCGTAGTACATGATGTATTGCGCCACAGAATCGGTGTTACTTACGAAGCGGAAGCGGAAAACATCACCTCGGTGGACATCATCAACAAAATCGTAAACGAAATCGAAGTTCCTTAGTAGAAACTCATAACTGTTTGCGAAATGGAAACAAAAGACTTACTCAAAAAAGTTCGTAAAATCGAAATCAAAACCCGAAGATTGAGTGATCATATCTTCTCGGGCGAATACCACACGTCGTTCAAAGGCCGTGGGATGACCTTTTCGGAAGTGCGTCAGTACCAGTTTGGCGATGATATTCGTGCCATCGACTGGAATGTGACTGCGCGCTACAACGAACCGTATGTCAAAGTTTTTGAAGAAGAACGCGAACTGACCATGATGCTGATGGTGGATATTTCGGGTTCGGAAAATTTTGGTACGCAAAACCAACTGAAAAGCGAAATTGTTACCGAGATTGCTGCCACCATGGCATTTTCGGCCACACAAAACAATGATAAAATTGGTTTGATTTTATTCTCCGACCAAATCGAATTATACATTCCGCCCAAAAAAGGAAAATCACACGTGCTGCGCATCATTCGCGAACTGATTGAATTCCAACCGAAAAGCAAAAAGACGGATTTGTCGCAAGCCCTGAAATTCCTGTCGGGAACTCAGAAAAAGAAAGCCATTGTTTTCGTTATTTCTGATTTTATGGTGGAAGACGATTACGAAAAAACGTTGAAGATTGCCGGAAAGAAACACGACATCACCGGTGTCCGCGTGTACGACATCCGCGAAGCCAAAATGCCAAACATTGGCATGGTGGAAATGGAAGATGCTGAAACCGGCGAAATTTTAGTCGTCAATACGGGTTCCAAAAAAGCGCGTTTGAGTTACGAAAAACAATACCAGGACAAAGTAAATTACTTCAAAGATATCTTTTCCAAATGCGGTTCAGGAACCGTGAATACTCGCGTTGACGAAAGTTATGTTACCAAATTATTGGGTTATTTTAAATCGAGATAAGAAATCATGAAAAGTAAATTTGTTCTGTTTTTATGCTTACTGTCGATGGCTGTTTTCGCTCAAACGAAAAAGGTAACCACTTCTGTGAACGTGACTAAAAACAAAATCGGTGCCGAATTCAAACTGACTTTGAAAACGGATGTCGATACCTTATCCAAAGTAAAATTCCCGGAAGCCAAGAATTTCGGGGCTTTGGAAGTGATTCAATCCTATAAAGTTGATACGGTTAAAAATGGTGCCCGCTATGAATTAATCAAAAAATACGGCCTAACCCAATTCGATTCCGGGAAATATGTCATTCCTAGAATTCCGGTTTTAATCAATGGCAAACCGGTCTTTTCGGACAGCATCAAAGTGGAGGTGAACGATGTGAAAGTTGATACGCTGAAGCAAAAAATGTACGACATCAAAGACATTGCACAAGCCGAAAGTCCGCTGGGTACTTGGTGGATTTATCTTTTGATTCTTTTGGCGATTGGCGTTCTTGGATTTTTCATTTACAAATTCATCAAAAAAAGACAGAACCAGCCCAAAGTAGAAGAAATCGTTTTCAAATCGCCTATCGAAAAAGCCACAACTTTATTGTTGCAATTGGAATCCAAAGAGCTTTGGCAAAAAGGCGAAATCAAAAACTATTATTCGGAATTGACAGACATTGCGCGGAATTATATTGAAGAAGAAATTCACATTCCGGCGATGGAAAGCACCACTTCGGAACTGATTGAAGGATTGCGAAAAGCCGCCAAGCAAAAGAAACTGAAACTCTCCAACGAAACGGTTGAGAATCTGGAAAAGGTTTTAAAACAAGCCGATTTGGTGAAATTTGCCAAAGTAAAACCGCTCGATTTTGAAATCGAAGAAGATAAAAAACGTATCTCGAGTTCCATCGTAACCATTCACAAATCAATTCCGGAAGTAGTCGAAGAAAACGATGAATTGGCTCTTTGGAACGAACAGCAAAAAGAATTGGCCCGTTTGCAAAAACTGAAAAAACAAAAACGCGTCAGAATCATCACAACCATCGGAATCGTGGTGGGAATGTTGCTGATTTTTGTTTTAGGCGTGGCTTATTTCAAAGGAACAGAATATTTGAGAGATAATATTCTCGGGCATCCGACCAAAGATTTAGTCGAAGGCGAATGGGTGTACAGCGAATACGGAAATCCGGGCGTAAAAGTGGAAACACCCAAAGTGCTGAAAAGAATGGATGCCTCAAAATCGTTGCCAAAAGACGCTGCGGCATTGATTAAAGACATGCAAATGTTTGGCTACGGAAGCATCCTGGAAGATTTCTACATCACGGTTTCGACGGTGACCTACAAACAGGAAATGAAAATGGATTTGGATAAAACTGCCGAAAATTATCTGAACATCATGGAAGCCCAAGGTGCTCAAAACATCATCGTGAAAACAGAAGATTTTGATACACAAAAAGGCATTACCGGCAAAAAAGCCTATGGAACGATGACGGTTATCGATAAAATAAAAGGCAAATCGACCAAAATGTATTACGAGTTATTGCTTTTCAGCCAAAATGGTGGTTTGCAAACAATCTTGATATTGCATAGAGAAGACGACAAATACGGACAACAAATTGCCGAAAGAATGCTGAACTCGGTAGAATTACAAACAACAGCACAGTAATGAAAGAAGTGAGTTTTTTAAATCCTGAATTTTTCTGGTTGTTTTTACTACTTCCGGCGGCTATTGTATGGCAAATCTGGAAAAGAAAACAGCAAGTCGCTACCTTGAAAATAAGTTCGGTAAAAGGCTTTAAAGCGCAAAAATCTTTATTAGCCAAATTAAAACCGTTCCTATTTGTATTGCGATTATTAGCCTTAAGTTCTTTGATTATAGCGATGGCGCGACCGCGAAAAGTAGACATCAGCAGCCAAACCAAATCCACCAAAGGAATCGACATTGTGATGGCAATTGACGTTTCGGGAAGTATGTTGGCCAAAGATTTGAAACCCAATCGTATGGAAGCCCTGAAAAGAGTGGCTACCAACTTTGTGCAGGGAAGACCCAATGACCGAATCGGAATCGTAGTCTATGCTTCCGAAGCGTATACGAAAACACCCGTGACCAGCGACAAAGCCATTGTGCAGGACGCTATCCGAAGCATCCGATACGACAATGTATTGCAAGACGGAACCGGAATCGGGATGGGATTGACCACCGCCGTGAATCGTTTGAAAGACAGCAAAGCCAAAAGCAAAGTAATCATTTTGATGACCGATGGTGTGAACAACGCCGGATTTATCGAGCCGGAAACGGCTTCGCAAATTGCCAAAGAATACGGAATCAAAGTATATACAATAGGTATCGGAACCAATGGCGATGCGATGTTCCCATACGCTTATGCGCCAAACGGTGGCTTTTTGTTCCGAATGATGCCGGTGGAAATTGATGTGACTTTGCTACAGGCTATTGCCCGAAATACGGGCGGTAAATATTTCCGCGCCAACAGTAATAGCAAACTGGAAGCAATTTACAGCGAAATCAACAAGCTGGAAACCACCGAAATCCAAGAACTAAAATTCTATGATTATGACGAAAAATACAGACCGTTTGTTTGGATTGCCTGTCTTTTGGTGCTGATAGAATTTGGATTGCGAAACACGATTTACAGAAGTTTTATATAAAAAGTATGTACGAGTTAGAAGAAAAATGGTATTTGTATTGTTTGGGCATCATTCCCGTGATGGCGCTACTTTTCTTGTATATTCAATTCTGGAAAAGAAAAAAACAACGCGAGTTTGGTGATTTGGATTTAATCAAAAAACTAAGTCCGGAGAAATCCGTTTTTAAACCGGTGTTGAAATTGGTGGTAATACTGTTAGCGCTGACTTGTTTAATCATTGGCCTAGTGAATCCGAAAATCGGCACCAAAATGGAAACCGTAAAACGCGAAGGCATCGACATTGTTTTTGCCATTGACGTTTCCAAAAGTATGCTGGCCGAAGACGTTGCGCCAAGTCGTTTGGAAAAAAGCAAGCAACTCGTTTCACAAATCATCAACAATTTGGGCAACGACCGCATCGGAATCATCGCGTATTCCGGAAGCGCTTTCCCGGTATTGCCGATTACAACTGATTACAGTGTGGCCAAAATGTTCCTGCAAGGTATGAATCCCGGAATTATTTCGGCACAAGGAACTTCGATTGACCAAGCGATTAATTTAGCCACCACTTTCGTGGACAAAAAAGATAAAACCAACAAATTGCTGATCATCATCACGGATGGTGAAGACCATTCGAATGAAGCGGTTGATGCTGCCGAAGAAGCTAAAAAGGCCGGCATCAAAATCATCACCGTTGGTGTAGGAACCGAAAAAGGCGGTCCCATTCCGTTAAAGGAAAACGGCGTGGTAGAAAGTTTTAAACGAGACAATAACGGCGAAGTGGTTATCACGAAAAGAGATGCTGAGGTTTTGAAAAACATTGCCAAAGCCACCGGTGGCGGTTATGTTGACGGCGATTCGACCAAAGCGGTGTTGGATTATGTGAAAAATGCTTTAGACAACATTCAGAAAACCGAATTTGAAAGTACGCAAATGGCTGACTTCAAATCGCAGTTTCAATGGTTTTTAGGGTTTGGCTTTTTCTTGTTGTTCTTAGATGTTTTCTTGTTGGAGAAAAGAACGAGATGGGTGAAAAAGATGAATTTATTTAACGAAAAAGAATAAATGAAAAAGTTGCTTTTATATAGTTTGGTTCTGATTTCTTTTTTGGCAAAAGCCCAAGAAAAGGAAAAGGATAAAGATTTGCCCAAAGGAAACGATTCTTTTGTCGAAAAAAAATACACCGATGCCGAAGCGGACTACCGAATTTCGGAATCGAAGCATCCTAAGAAAGCGATTGCTTCGTATAACTTAGGAAATTCCGTTTACCGCCAAAATCAATCGGCAGAAGCGAGTTATCATTATGTCAAAGCGTTGAAAAATGCCAAAACACGCGCAGAAAAACACCAGGCGTTTCACAATTTAGGAAATGCTTTGATGAAAGAGAAAGATTATTCGAATGCTGTAGAAGCTTATAAGAATGCCTTGCGCAACAATCCGTCCGACGAGGAAACGCGTTATAATTATGCTTTGGCCAAATTGTATCTGAAAAACAATCCGCCAAAAAAGGACGGCAACAAGAACAAAGACAAAGGCAATAACAAAAAGGACGATAAAAAAGATCCGAAAGACAAAGACAAGGACAAGAATAAAGATCAAAAAAACCAAGACAAAAAAGACGGCAAAAACGATAAAGATCAGAAAGATCAAAAAGACCCAAATCAGGGAAAACCACAACCACAACCGGGTGGCATTTCCAAACAACGGTTAGAGAATTTGTTGGATGCCGTGAATAATGAGGAGAAAAAAGTTCAGGATAAAGTCAACAAACAAAAAGTACAAACCAATCCTAAAAAAGCAGAAAAAGATTGGTAATTGTTAAACAATTTGAAAATGAAGTCATGAAAAAAGTAATTGTTTTACTGCTGCTAACATTCGGAAGTTCGCTTTGGGCTCAAGTACAATTTGAAGCCAAAGTGAGCAAAAATTCGTTGGGGATCAACGAACGCCTCCGCATTGAATTTACCATGAACGCCGATGGCGATAATTTTCAGCCACCAAGTTTTGAATCCTCTGGTTTCAGAGTGGTTGGCGGCCCGAGTCAGTCCGTAAGTCAATCCTGGATTAACGGCAAAAGCTCGTTCAACAAGTCGTATATCTACATTTTATTGCCAACGCAAAAAGGCGCACTGACCATCAAACAGGCTTCTATTGAAATCAACGGCCAGGTTTACAAAACTTCCCCGATTAGAATCAATGTGACGAATGCTGTAGAGATTCCGAAAGATCCCAACGAGATGCCAGCCATCAGCGCTGACGATAATTTGTACTTAGTGGCCGATATTTCAAAAACCAATCCTTATCTCAACGAACCGATTACGGTGGTTTATAAATTGTATTTCAGTTACAACATCGGGATTACGAATTGGAAAGAATTAAACAAGCCGAAATACAATGATTTTTGGAGCCAGAATATTGACATCAAACAACTCGTGGCACAAGACGGTATGTTCAAAGGCGAGCGTTTTCGGTATGTAGTATTGCGAAAAACAGTGCTTTATCCACAAAAATCAGGGAAACTGGAAATCGAACCGCTTTCGCTGGATATTGACTGTCAAGTACCCACCAGCCGAAGAAACTTTTGGGGACAACCACTCATGACCGAAGACAGCAAACGCGTTTCTGCCGGAAGCAAAGTCATCACCGTAAGACCATTGCCGGAAGCCGGAAAACCGGAAGATTTTTCGGGAGCTGTGGGTCGTTTTGATTTTAAAGTTACACCATCCAAAACTACTTTGAAAAGCGGCGAATCGTTAGATTTAAATGTAAGCGTAGCCGGAACCGGAAACTTAAAATTGTTTACGTTGCCAAAACCGGTATTGCCATCAGCTTTAGAAATGTACGATCCGGTACACGATGAAAATGTAACCACGCCTTTAACCGGAATGACCGGAAAAATTGCCGACAAATACACCATCATTCCGCAATACAAAGGCAATTATCAAATCAAACCGTTGCGTTTTACGTATTTCGATTTGGGTTCCAACAGTTATAAAACCCTTGCTTCCCAGCCGATAACCATCACTGTTTTGGATGGGCCAACGGTAGCGAGTTCAGAAAAAGTCAATCCGAATGAGGTGGCTAAAACCAAAATAGAAGTGGCCAAAACTTTTGCTTATAACAAGCAGGAAACCAAACTGCAGCCGATGCAAAAAGACGATTTCTTAGGTTCCGGTTTGTTCTATTCTTTAGTGATGCTGCCATTTTTGGCAATTCCGTTATTGATTATCGGGAAACGAAGAAAAGAGGCTTCAGACAATGATGTCGTTGGTAACAAAATCAAAAAATCAAATGCTTTGGCTAAGAAATATTTATCGGAAGCGAAACAGCATTTGGGCAACAAAGAACCGTTTTACATTGCTTTGGAAAAAGCGCTGCACAATTTCCTGAAAGCCAAATTGCACATCGAAACTTCGGAAATGAGCAAAGATAAAATTGCCGAAATTCTCCACACCAGAAGTGCCGAAACCAATACGATTTCGGAATTCATCCAATTGACAGAAAACTGTGAATTTGCCCGTTATGCACCGGCTTCGGAAACAGTCATTCAGCAGGATTATGACAAAGCGGTAATCATTATTTCAGCATTAGAAAAACAACTTAAATAACGAGAATCATGAAGAAGATACTTTTTTTATTGTTGTTCCTTTCGCAAATTTCATGGGCGCAAACTGCTTTTGAACAAGGCAACCAATACTATCAAAAAGAAAACTACCAGGCGGCGATTTCGAGTTTTGAAAGCATTACAAACTCCGGCAAACAATCGGCTGAAGTGTATTTCAATTTGGGCAATTGCTATTACAAATTACACAAAGTGGCACCGGCGGTTTACAATTATGAGAAAGCATTATTGTTGAGTCCGAATGATACTGAAATCAAAACCAACCTGGAATTTGCCCGAAAAATGGCCATTGACGACATCAAAGTGATTCCGAAAGTAGGTTTCAGCAAGTTGCTATCCGACTTTACTTCGAACTATTATTACGACACTTGGGCTTGGATTGCCGTTGGGTTTGCCTTCCTGTTTTTGTTGTTTTTTGTGGGCTATTATTTTTCGCATAAAACCTTGCTGAAACGTATCTTCTTTTTTGGAATGTTTCTTTGGATACTTGGCATTTGTCTGAGTGCAGCTTCCGGATTTTATGAAAAAAACCGCATGGATAGCGAAAAACCGGCCATTGTTTTTGCCGAAATCGCTTCGGTAAAAAGCGAACCTAAAGCCACAAGCGCTGATGCGTTTGTATTGCACGAAGGAACAAAAGTGTACATCTTAGAAAGCATTGCCAACTGGAAAAAAGTCGAACTCACTGACGAAACCACCGGTTGGATTGAAGAAAGTGCCATTAAGGAAATTAAATAGTAAACTTTAAGCATTTCAAGTAGTATCTTTGCCAACCTAATTACGATTTGAGTATTGCATCTAGTACTTAAAATCTAAAATCTAAAATTTACGTGTCAAGAGACGAACAATTAAAAAACCGCTGGGACAAAGTCGTTGCCCTTCTTTCCAATCAATTTGCGGAAGGAGATGTGCTGGATTTGGACGCTATCATATATTTAATCGGAGTGCAGGAATTGGGAAAAGTGCACCAAACTTTCAAAAAAGACGAGAAACTCAACCTGATGCACATCGCCATTTGTCGATTGTTGGAGCCTTATGGTTTCTATGAATTTGATTATGTGGATAAAGAGGGCTGGCCGCATTACAAAGTCAAAGAAGAATTACCGCCGCTGAAAGCCGGAGAACAATCCGTTTTGATGAAAGAAGCGATTGTGAATTATTTTATAGAAAGAGAAGTGATTGACTAATAGTTTTCAGTCGCAGTCACAGTAGGCAGTTTGTTTTTACTGAAAACTGAGACTGAGACTGTCTACTTTCAACTAAAAAACCTTAAATTTGCGCCTTTATTGCAAGAACGATGATAGATAAGATTAAAGAATATATTGCCGAAGCCGATGCGTTTCAAACCGACAATAAGGAAACTTTAGAACAATTCCGTATCAAATATTTAGGAAGCAAAGGCTTGCTAAAAGATTTGTTTGCCGAATTCAAAAACGTGCCCAACGACCAAAAAAAGGAATTTGGACAAGTCATCAATACGCTTAAAACTACTTGCGAAGACAAAGTAAAAACCATACAAGATGCCCTTGAGAGCAAGGTGGAAAGTGTTGGGGTTTACGGCGATTTATCGCGTCCTGCCGAGCCTTTAACTATTGGGTCGCGTCATCCTATTTCGTTAGTAAAAAATCAAATCATCGATATCTTCTCTACCATCGGATTCAACGTGTCTGAAGGTCCGGAAATAGAAGACGACTGGCATAATTTCACTGCATTAAACCTTCCGGAATACCATCCGGCGAGAGACATGCAGGATACGTTTTTCATCCAAACCAATCCGGATGTATTGTTGCGCACTCACACCTCATCGGTACAGGTTAGATACATGGAAAACAACAAGCCGCCAATCCGAACCATTTCTCCGGGAAGAGTTTTTAGAAACGAGGCTGTTTCGTCGCGTTCGCACTGTATTTTCCACCAAGTGGAAGGTTTGTATATTGACAAAGATGTATCGTTTGCCGACTTAAAGCAAACCCTATTATATTTCACCAAAGAAATGTTTGGCAAATCTAAAATCCGTTTGCGCCCGAGTTATTTCCCATTTACTGAGCCAAGTGCTGAGGTAGATATTTACTGGGGCTTGAAAACGGAAACCGATTACCGCATCACCAAAGGAACCGGCTGGCTGGAAATCATGGGTTGCGGAATGGTAGATCCTAACGTTTTGAAAAACTGTGGCATCAATCCCGAAGAATACAATGGTTTCGCTTTTGGAATGGGCATTGAGCGTATTGCCATGTTATTATACCAAATCGGCGACATCCGAATGTTTTACGAAAACGACGTTCGTTTCTTAGAGCAGTTCAAGTCGAGTATTTAAAATAAGTTGAAAGGGATAAGGAAAAAGTCAAACGCTAATTTCTTATCCCTTATCTCTAATCTCTTTTTACTAAAACCATGAAATCCGATATCACCATCCCAACCGTAGAAAATGTTTTCCTTGCCGCCGTTCAGGAATGGAGCGATGAGTTTATGGAAAAGGTTTGGTATGTTTATCTCATTAACGATTCTGACTATGATTTAGACGGCGTAATGGTGGTTTCCAATGCTTTTGGCACTCTGGATGGGGAAATGAAAAAAACGGCGCTCTTACGCCACGCCTTCCTGCAAGTGCCGGCGGTTTCTGTAGTGAAAATAGAAATGATTGAAAACAACGTCTTGCGTTTGAACAACGAGTTTATGGTGACTTACTTTATCGGAAGCACTTTATACGACAAGAAATTCATCTTCAAAGCCCAATCCATCACACCGGATTATGTGGAAGAAGTACCGATATTGTTTGTGGACGGCGTGATTGTGAGATAGACTATTGATTCTTTTTCTCTTGTTTTTCCTTTTCTTTCCAATTGAAATAACCCAAACCAAAAATCCCGACCAGCAAGTAAATAGCCAATTTTACATAAAACTTTGGCAAAGTAACTTCGGTTAGGATTGGTTTTTCTTTCCAATCCATTAAAGTCATAAAGACTATCATAAAGAGTCCCCAAAAGATCCCCACTTTCAGTTGAAATTTCCATCTTTCACTCATGCTTAATCTAATTTTTCGGTTAGTTTTTTGAATACTTTTTTGGCTTCTTTGCCTTCATACAAAATCTCATACACAGCATCAATGATAGGCGTTTTGGCTTTGTATTCCTGATTTAATTTGTAAGCACTTTTCACGGCATAATAGCCTTCAGCCACCATGCTCATCTCCATCATAGCAGACTTCACGGTATAACCTTTCCCTATCATGTTTCCAAACATACGATTTCTTGAAAATACCGAATACCCCGTTACCAATAAATCGCCCAGGTAAGCCGAATTGTTGATGTTCCGTTTCATTTTATGCACTTTGCGGATAAACTTTTTCATCTCGCGGATGGCATTGCTCATAATCACCGATTGGAAGTTGTCGCCATAGCCCAAACCATGCGCAATTCCGGCAGCAATAGCGTAAATGTTTTTCAGCATCGCCGCATATTCTGTTCCGATGATGTCGTCTGAAATTTTGGTTTTGATATAATTTCCGGCCAAAACAGTAGCCACAATTTTAGCTTTATCCGAATCGCCGCAAGCAATCGTAAGATAGGAAAGTCTTTCCAACGCTACTTCTTCCGCATGACACGGACCGGTAATCACTCCGATATTATCGTATGGAATATCAAATTGGTTGTGAAAATGTTCGCCCACAATCAGGAATGTTTCGGGAACAATTCCTTTTATCGCAGAAAAAATAACTTTGTCTTTCAGGCTTTCGGTTAATTTTTCCAATTCCGAACTTAAGAAAGCCGACGGAATTGCAAAAATGATATAATCCGCATAAGCCACAGCTTCATTAATATCGCTGGTAAGTTTTAATTTAGTGGTATCAAACTCAACAGAACTCAAATAATTTGGATTGTGCTTGTGCGCTTTGATATGTTCAATCGCCGATTCATTTCGCATATACCAAGCAATTTCGGAAAGATTAACGCAAAGCATTTTTGCAATGGCCGTGGCCCAACTTCCGCCACCAATCACTGCAAATTTTGGAGATTTATTCATGAATTAAAAAATTTATTTACCTCTCAAAAATACTCATTTTAGCAGATATGATTCGCTTTTTGAAAGAATAAAAAGAACAAAAGTAAATTTTGGCATAAATCTTGGTTAATAATAAAATATAAAAATTGGGTTAGGTTAAAAATTGTGGTATAAAACCGTTTGAGATGAATTTCTTGAGCGGTTTTGTTTTTTAATTTACATTTGTTGTAAATACTTCAAAGACATGACTAAAACGTTGATTTGCCTTTTGCTGACTGCAAGCTTGGTTCACGCCCAACCGCCTACTATTAGTTACACAACTCCCCTTGTTTTCAATGCGGGAGATGCGATTCCCGACTTAACACCTACCACTAGCGGAGGAGCTGTCGTTTACGGAAGAATTGTTTCGTCCTTTGCCGGTTCCGGATTTACCGGTGGCGGAAATGGCAACGGAACAGCAGCAAGTTTTAATCTGCCGACAGTGGTTGCCTTAGATCATCTTGGAAATATTTTTGTGGTAGACCGAATGAATAACAAAATCAGGAAAATAACTCCCAATGGAGATGTTACTACTTTTGCAGGTTCGGGTGCTATTGGTTCCACTGACGGACCATGGTATATGGCAAATTTTCACTTTCCTGACGGCGCTGTTTGTGATTCACAAAACAATGTGTTTATCTCTGATCAAAGCAATCATAAAATTCGGAAAATTGCGCCTGACGGAACCGTTTCAACCTTTGCCGGAACCGGGACTATTGGTTCTGCTAATGGTCCGGGACTCACCGCAAGTTTTTACTATCCGGCCGGAATGGCCATTGATGCGTATGACAATTTATACATCGCTGAATACGGTAATAACAAAATCCGGAAAATCACGCCCGATGGAACCGTTTCTACTTTTGCAGGAATCGGCACAGCGGGTTCGGCGGAAGGTGATGTTGCTACGGCCCAATTCAATGGACCGACCGGTGTTTGTTTAGACAGTTTCGGAAACGTTTTTGTGGCCGATTATTACAACAATAAAATCAGAAAAATTGATACTTCGGGCAATGTTACTACTTGGGCAGGAACTGGTAGTATTGGTTCCGCAGATGGATTGGGAACCAACGCCAGTTTCTATTATCCGGCAATTGTAGCTGTGGATGCCAACAATAACTTGTTTGTAACGGACGAAGAAAACAATAAAATCCGAAAAATTGATACCGCTGGAAACGTAACCACTTTTGCCGGAACCGGAACAGCAGGCGCAACCGATGGCCCGGCTGATAGCGCTGAATTCAATACACCAACCGGCGTGGCCGTTGACGGAACTCAGATTGTTTATGTTTGTGATTATGCCAACAACAAAATTCGGAAAATAAACGAATACGGTTATACAGTTTCTCCGAATTTACCGGAGGGTCTAACCTTGGATAAGGCCACCGGAGTCATCAGCGGAACGCCAACCACCGCCATGGCGGCCACCGATTTTACCGTTACGGCCAGCAATCCGGATGGTGCTGGATCCTTCGTGATTAACATTACCGTTAGCGGACTTGGATTGCCAAATTTCAACACAACCACTATTGAAGTTTATCCCAATCCGGCAAAGGACATCTTGACGATTAAAGCTCCGACAGCTATTGCGGAAATTAAAATCTCGAATCTTCTTGGACAGGAAATCATCACAAAAAGCAATCTGTCTTCTCAGGAAAATATAAATCTTTCGCATTTAACAAAAGGTTCGTATCTGGTAAAAACAACCGTTGGCAATTCAGTAAAGACCGTTACAATTTTAAAACAATAAAAATTACATTTTGAAGCCATTTCCATTTCAATACCAATTAAGAGATTATTTTAAAAAACAAACCAAAACCTGGTCCTGGTTTTCTGATAAAAATATTCAAAAAGAACAAATTGAAAGTTTTAAAACCGATTTGCTCAAAAATGCTTACCGAATTGACCCGGAAACCGAGGCCGAATGGTATGCTATTTTAGAAAAAGCAAAAGAAAAACTAAATCTTTCGCTTCCGGTTACGCTGTATCAATCGCAACAAGTGGATCACAATAATGGCGCTATAGTGGCTTTTGAAAATGAAGCGCACTTAATCCTTTCCGGCTCTATCCTAAAACTTTTGAACGCTGATGAACTCTTGGCTTTGTTTGGACATGAATTAAGTCACATTCATTTAAATGCTATTGAAAACGGCGATTTTGAAATAACCAACCGCATCATAAATGCCATTGCCAACGATTATAAAAGCGAATTGTTTTACCATGAAACGGCCCGGATTTTTCAATTGTTTACCGAGTTGTATTGTGATTATGGCGCTTTAAAAGTTACTGAAAACCTGGAAACCGTAATCACCACTTTAGTAAAAATCGAAACCGGTTTAGAAAAAGTTTCCGGGGAAAGTTATCTCAAACAAGCCGATGAAATTTTGGAAAGAATTGAAGCCGGTTCTTCGGGCGAATCACATCCTGAAATTTTTATTCGTGCCAAATCGTTAGCACTTTTAAGCACTTACAATGAAGAAAACATAGCCAAAACAGAACAAATCGTCAAAGGCAAACTCGATTTGCAGTTGCTGACCATTTTCAGCAAAAAAGAAGTTTACGGCTTAACCAAAAACCTGATTGACCTTTTCACCAAACCCAAATGGATGCAATCCGAACACAATTTGGTGCTCTACAAACAATATTTTGCCCAGTACAATCCGAATCGGGAATTGCTGGCAGATGCTGATTTTAAAGCAAAAATCAATAACAGCAAAGACAATCTGAAAAATTATTACGCCTATGTGTTGTTCGATTTTGCCATGTGTGATGCTGACATCAAGGAAACGGCTATTGGCCATGCTTTGGATGTTGCCGAGCAGTTAGAACTGGAATCATTTCTAAAAGTCATTCTCAAAAAAGAACTCAAACTTACCGAAAAATCCTTGAAAGATTTTTGTAAAAAATGCACCACCGCCTTGAATCAAATTTTAGAATCGGAATCAGAAAGTAGCTATTAAGATTATGAACACACCAATAAAAGACACTGCATTTTATACTTTTCTGGATTCGCATTTTGACAAAGGCCTTTTTGCCAACGACGATGTGGTGGCCATCATGCTTCCGCTGTTGCAAACGGTGGCCAAAATACACCATTTGGGCAAAGTGGCCAGTTTAGAAAACCTGGAAACCCTATTTGTTGAAGATGAAAAATTAAACATCAGTCCGGAAGGATTTTCAAGCCAAAATAATGCTTCGCGCTTTTCTCATTTCTTTTCAAATCAGAGCAAAACCTTTACCATTAGTGAGGAAGTGTTTAAAAAAGTGGCGATAGACGAAGAAAACACCACTGAGGAATTTTATGATTCTCTGGTTCAAAATGAAGCTACTGAAGTCGTTTCAAAACCAATGTATTTGAAAGATTACGGTTGTTTTGAATTGGCATTGAACCATCATGATCCGTTGACGGATGTCTATATTTTGGGAATGATTTTGGCAAGTCAGGCGTTAAACCTTGATTTTACTGATCTTGACGATTTGAATGAATTTGTAGCCCATCGCAAAAGCATGGTTTTTGTCAATCCGAAAATTCATCCGGCTATTGCCAATATCATCTTTGGAATGACCGAACTCGATAGAAAAAAGCGTTGGAAAGACCTAGATGAAATCATCGAAAAGCTCAAAAACTATCGCGAATACAATCCGGAAACGGAGTATGATATTTCGAAAATTATTCCATCGAAGAAAACCAGCAAACAGCAATTCATTCACGAAAAGCTGCGAAACCGCTTATTTGATAACAGCCGCCGAAACCGATTGCTGTACTACAAACCCAATTTAAAATTTTTGAATCTTACCATAGCTTCGGTGCCGCAGGTACTAAACTATAAAAATATTGATCCCAATTCTTTGTTTTACTGGAATCAGGAAATCTCCAAAAAAATAAGCAATAACAGCTCCATTTCGCTTAACAAATATCTGCGGTTTGAGGACAATCCTTATATCAATCCGACCTTAGATAAAATACGATTAGAGTCCAACAAAGACATCAATGAGTATGGTTTTAGCCAGTTGAAGTTGGTGTTGTGTTTTTTAAATTGGTACAATACCAAAGAAAATGCCACCGAAAAAATTGAAACGCCGTTGCTTTTAACGCCTATTACTTTAACGAAAAAGAAAGGCGTAAAAGACCAATTTACGATTGATTTTGTCGAAGATGAAGTCGAAATAAATCCGATCTTGTCTAATATGCTAAAGGAATTGTATGGCATCCGATTGCCGGAAACCATTCAGCTTTCGGAAACCAGTATTGCAGATGTTTTTGCGCTTTTGAAACACCAAATCGAAAGCAACAATTCGGGCATAACCCTTGAAAACATTGATAAACCCCGAATAAAACTGATTCACACACAGGCGCAAAGCACTTTAAATCAGTTTAACAAACGCAACAGCAAACGGAAAGCCGTTGCCGATATTAAAAATATAGCGTACTCGTATTCGCAGGATGATTTTCAGCCTTTTGGTTTGCAATTGTTCAAGCAATATGTCGAAGAGGAAGCTTCGAGTCTTGAGTTTTTGATTGATAGCGACATCAAATTAAAACCCAAACAATTCCACGAAAACAAAACCATTGACCGCGAATTTTACACCATAGATGAAGGCAATGTCAACCCGTTTACTTGGGAATTCGATACTTGCAACATGGTCATTGGCAATTTCAATTACAAGAAAATGTCTTTGGTTCGCGACTATAATTTTGTGATTGAAAACGAATTGAAAAGCCAAGTCTTCAACCATTTATTTGCCGACCTGTCCCAACGCGAATTCAAATCGGAAACCAATGGCGTCAATGCGTTTACCAAAACGTATAACGTGGTGGCTTCTGATCCAACGCAAAACAAAGCGGTGCTGCTGTCGGAAGCCGGTGAAAATTATATTATTCAGGGGCCACCCGGAACCGGAAAGTCGCAAACTATCGCCAACTTAGTGGCCAATTTTGTGGCCAATGGCAAGAAAGTGCTGTTTGTGTGTGAAAAGAGAGCGGCTTTGGATGTTGTTTTTTATCGATTAAAAAATCAGGGATTGGACGAATTGTGCTGCTTAATTCACGATTCGCAATCGGATAAGAAAGAGTTTGTTTTAAACTTAAAAGGCACTTACGAAACCTTTTCCAAAGCCAAAAAAACATTTGAAGCTACCCAAAAAGAACGCGATGCCATTGCCCTTGCCTTAGAAACCGAGATTGGCATCCTGAATGAGTTTCATCAGTTTATGAAATTCAAAAGCAACAATTCGGGCAGTTCTATTAAAGACATTCTGGAAATTTTGGTGTTTAATACCGAAATCGTTTCGCCAGCCGAGCTAATCGCTATTGATGAAAGAGCCGGTTATCATGATTGGGAAGTTTACAACGAAAAGTTGAATGCCTTGTATCAAATTAATTTAGAGACTAATAAAAACGAATATTTAAGTCAGCATCCTTTCAAATATTTTTCGGTTACCGCTTTAAGTCAGCTTACCAATGTTGCCGAAATTTTGGCCAATTTGCAAGCACTCAATGACAAAATAGACGATTTGACTGAAATTCTGGATACTGCCGGGTTTTTGGTAAATGCAGATTCTGAGTTTCAAAAGGTACAGCTCTTTTTGAACAAATGCCGTCAAGCTATTCCGTTTTATGAAAACCATCAGGAAGCCATTTTAACCGATAAAAAAACGGCCATTGCTGCCTTGGACGATGAATTGCAGCAATTGGAAAAATATACCACCGAGATAAACAAACTGGAAAAACAATATCCGTATTGGAGTGAAAAAATTTCAGAAATCGATGCGCAAAATGCCTTGCCGGTGCTGGAAAAAAGCGAAGACAGTTTCTTTAAGTTTTTAAACGGAAATTACAAAAATGTCCGAACTCAAATTATACGATTGTATGACATTTCCAAACATACCATCAAACCTAAATTGAGCTTGGTCATTAAAAATGTATTGCAGCAACACGAGTTGTTGAATGCTAAAAATGAGCTGGAAATCCGCATCAAAAAGAAATACAATTTAGGCGAAATTCCGTTTATAAAAATCAATTTAAAAACCCTGCACGAGACTATTGATTCTGAAATTTTATCGTTTTTAAACAACCAGAATCAAGATGTTTTTGATGAAATCAGAAAAATAGATTCGCTGGGAGAGCAACTGAACACAACCTTAAAAACCTACTTGGTACAATTTGAGGATTTGTCGTTGCTGCAATTGGATGAAAAAATCAAAAAAATAATCGAGAATCAGCACTATTTCCAGTTGTATGCTAATCAGTTTGAAGGTTTGGCAGGAATGAACGGTTCTATTATTTCCTTACTGAGAAAAGAGCCGGTTTCATTGGATAAACTGCAAAAATTACTGGCCGAAAAAACGCTGCAAAACTATTATGCGGCTCATTTTAATCATCAGAAATTCAATTTGGATTTGCTGCACCACACGATTCAAAAAATTGGCTTATTAAACAAAGAGCTTTTAGCCCTAAACGGAAAATACATCATCCAAAAACAGCAAAACGCTTTTGCTGAAATCCTCAAAAAATCAGATTTATCCGTGGCCGGAATGGGCGAAGCGGCTAAATTGGAAAAGAAATCCATTTTTGAAGGACGCAAAATTCTGGAAAATGAATTCGGGAAATCGATGCGCTATAAATCCATTCGGGAATTATCAACTTCCGATTCGGGGAAAATCATTCGCGAATTAAAACCGATTTGGCTGATGAGCCCGTTGAGCGTTTCTGACACCTTGCCTTTGGATGAAAATTACTTTGATGTGGTGATTTTTGATGAAGCCAGTCAAATTACGTTAGAAGAAGGATTGCCGCCTATTTACAGAGCCAAGCAAACGATTATTGTGGGCGATGAAATGCAGATGCCGCCGAGTAATTTCTTTGGCAGCGCTTCCGGAAATGAAGACGATTTATGGTTTGAAGCCGGTGCCGAAAACGAATCGTTTACCATTGATGCCGACAGTTTTTTAACTCAGGGTGCGCGCAAGTTTCCGTCTATAATGCTGGGTTGGCATTACCGAAGCAAGCATGAAGCCTTAATTGGATTCTCGAATGCTTCGTTTTACAACAACCAGTTGTTAACCATTCCGGATGTAAAAGACCACCAAAACCAATCGGGTGAAATTTTAGTCGAAAACGAAACCAATGCTGTTGCCAACAGCAAGCACATTTATGAAAAACCTATTTCCTATCATTATGTTGCCAAAGGAGTTTACGAAGCCCGTAGCAACGTTTTAGAAGCAAAATACATTGCGGAGCTAACAAAGACATTGCTTTTTGAAAACAATGGCTACAGCATCGGCATAGTGGCTTTTTCGATGGAGCAACAGAATGAAATAGAAATGGCACTTCAGGATTTGTGCGTGGCCGATAAAGTTTTTGAAAATCTATTGGAAGAAGAATACAAACGCATTGAAGACAATCAATTTGTTGGCTTATTTGTCAAAAACCTGGAAAACGTGCAGGGTGATGAACGCGATATTATTATCATGAGTACCTGTTATGGCTATGATCCGAGAGGAAAAATGCTGATGAACTTTGGGCCGATAAACAAACGAGGCGGTGAAAAACGCTTGAATGTTTTGTTTTCAAGAGCCAAGAAAAGCATGTGCGTGGTTAGTTCCATCAAATATACCGACATCAAAAATGAGTATAACGATGGGGCCAATTATTTTAGAAAATACCTTCAATACGCCGAATTGGTAAGTCTTGGAAACCTGGAAGCGGCTAACAATGTCCTGAACAGCATTTCGAATGCTTTGCTTGAAGTTACGCCTTCGCCAACAGCTATTGCGGTTAAAATCGAGCTGGAAAAGCTTGGTTATTTCGTGACGGAAAACATCGGACAAAGTAGTTTCAAATGCAGTCTTGGTGTTAAAAAATCAGCGGATGATGTTGAGTTTGTTTTGGGAATAAGCATTGATGACGACAATCATTACGGCAATGACGATGTTTTGGAACAATACTTTTTAAAGCCTGAACTCTTAAAACACAACGGCTGGAAGCTCTGTCAAATTTATACCAAAGATTGGATTGACAATCAAAACCGAGTCTTGAAAATGCTGAAAAGCGCCTTGAATAACGAACCTTTTTTCGAAAAAACAGTTATTGAAAAAACGGCGCCTGTCCCAATTGAAGAACCTGAAGTTGAAAATAGATCAGAAGAAATAACAGAAAGCATAAGTTCAAATCCGAATGCAATCCAATTGACAAATACCGAAAATGGCAGCAATAAGTTTTGGGAAGCTTCTGTGGTAGGTACTGAACTGGTGATTCAATATGGCCGAATTGGAACCAAAGGCCAAAAGCTTATAAAATCATTTGATACCGATGCAACGGCAACGCGGGAAATGGAAAGCCTGATCAGACAAAAATTAGCCCGAGGCTATAAATTGAACTGATTACTTTTTATAAAAATTGTTGTGATCTACATATTCCCAAACGTTGTGCGGCAATAGCGGGCGAATATTTTTTTTGTTTTTGATATTCTCCCGAATGAATGTAGAAGAGATTTCCACTATGGGTGCGTCAACGATGTGAATGCGCGGATGGTCTTTAAACTCCAGGTTTTCGGCTTCTTCCGAAACGCGTGGATAAATATAAATGTCGTGATGTTGCAGAATGTACTCGTAGTTTTTCCACTTGTGAAAAGACTTCAGATTGTCTTCGCCCATGATTAAAGAAAACTCATGTTGCGGGTATTTTTCAATTAAATGGGCCAAAGTAGTTACCGTATAATTCGGTTGTGGCAATTTAAATTCAATATCAGACGGTTTGATTTTCGGATAGTCTTCGGTAGCCAATCGCACTAAATGCAGGCGATGGTAATCATCGAGCAAAGTATTCTTTTGTTTCAGCGGATTGTGTGGTGTAACGACCATCCAAATTTGTTCCAAATCGGTGTGCTCGGCCAAATGATTGGCAATAATCAAATGCCCCACGTGAATAGGGTTGAAGGTGCCGAAATACAATCCGATTTTCATTGGCTTCCTAACTTTTAATGAATGCTGCTACCAATTCGTAAGCTTCCGCTTTGGCCACATCTAAATCATAATTTTTAATGATTGTGTCAAATTGAGGAGCAGTAGCTAGTTCTACGTGTGCTTTGGCGATGCGCATGTTGATTTTATCGTCGGTTTCGGTAGAGCGTTCTTTTAATCTTCGTTTCAATTCATCCACGCTTGGTGGTTTTACAAAAACAGCTAAGGTTTCTTCCGGAAATTTATGCTTGATTCGCAAGCCTCCGGCCACGTCAATATCAAAAATCACATTTTTTCCTTTGGCCCAAATGCGTTCTACTTCGCTTTTCAGTGTGCCATAAAAATTATCGCGGTACACTTCTTCCCATTCGATAAAATCCTCCGCTTTGATGTGTTTTTTGAATGCTTCTATAGAGATGAAATAGTAATCTTTTCCGTTGACTTCTTCGCCTCGTGGTTCGCGTGTGGCTGCCGAAATGGAGAACTCCAGATTCAACTCGGGTTGTGCTAATAAATGCCTTACTATGGTGGTTTTTCCCGAACCGGATGGCGCCGAGAATACTAATAATTTTCCTTTGTTCATTGTTATAATCTACAATACGTTCAATACCTGTTCTTTGATTTTCTCCAGTTCGTCTTTCATCATCACGACCAGCTTCTGCATTTCAGAATGGTTCGATTTAGAACCCATGGTGTTGATTTCCCTTCCCATTTCCTGCGTGATAAAACCAAGCTTTCTTCCGTTGGCTTCAGTGCCGGCAAGCGTTTCGATGAAATAGTTTAAATGATTTTCCAAACGCACTTTTTCTTCGGTGATGTCATATTTTTCGAGATAGAAAATCAATTCCTGTTCGAAACGGTTTTCATCTACATTGGCTTTTAATTCATCCAGCGCTGTTCTCAATCGGGTTTTTACGGTTTCTACACGCTCTGCATCATAGGCCACGGCATTGTTCATCAACGTCATGATATTGGCAATTCGGTGTAAAAATTCTTTTTCTAACGACACGCCCTCGTCTTTTCGGAACTGCACCATGTTTTCCAAGGCTTCGTCAATTACCGTTTGGATTTTCTTCCATTCGTTTTCATCAATTTCGTCGCGCTCGGTTTTTAAAGCATCTGGCATACGAACGGCCATTTTCATCAATTCGGTTTCATCCGCATTCGGAATTACCACTTTCATTTGGTTGATGTAGCCTTTGACAATCGGCACATTTATTTTGGATGACGTTTCTTCTCCGGTAACCTCAACGTATAAGGAAAAATCAATCTTCCCGCGCTCTAATCGTTGCGAAAGCTGGTTGCGCAATCCCAATTCCATTTCCCTGAAAACAGAAGGCATGCGTGTGTTCAAATCCAATCCTTTGCTGTTAAGCGACTTGATTTCTACGGTAATTTTTTTGGTCGGTAATTGCAAACTTGCTTTCCCAAAACCGGTCATCGATTGTATCATAAGTGGTCAAAAATGTTCTCAAAGATAAATAAAAGTTTGCAGTCGCAGTCGCAGTTTACAGTTTTCTCCTGTGACTGTTTACGGAGACTGAAAACTCTTTTTTTTGGTAACCAAATAAACGCCGACAAATATCAAAACCGCCGATGCTATTTTTACCCAGGTCAGATGATCTTTGCCCAAACTCATCGCAAAAACGGTAGCGAAAAGTGGCTGCAGATAAATAAAAACCGCCACCGTAGTTGGTTTCAATTCGCGCATGGAAACTAAGTTAAACAGGTAAGTCAAAAAGGTGGTAAACACCACTACAAAACCAATTTCCCACATAATGAATGGTGGAATCGCCTGCCACTGAATTTCCCGACATTCGCTCCAACCAAAAGGAATCACCATCAGTAAACCAAAAGTGTAAATCCATTTGACAAACGTAAACGCGTTGTATTTGTCCATCAGCTTTTTAACGACAATCAGATACAGACCATAGGAAATTGCGTTGATGAAAACCAGAAAGTTGCCGAGCATTGCATTACTAGCATTTCCTGTGGATTTTCCATACAGAATTAAAAATCCGGTGCCAAAAAGTCCCAGTAAAATCCCGATTATCTTGCGGGCTTTTATTTTTTCTTTCATGATAATGGCCGACAAAATCAACACAATAATCGGAGTGGTCACCATAATCACTGCGGCAGAAATCGGCGAAGTAAAACTCAATCCTTTGAAGAAAGTCAGCATGTTGATAGCCACGCCAAACAAAGCGGCAGCAACAATTCGCGGAAAATCCTGTAGTTGAATTTTTTCTTTTGGCCCCAAAAAAGAAACCAGCCAAAACAAAATTGTTGTGCCCAAAACTCTGAGCAAAATAAACCCGAACGGTTTGACATAAAAGGGCATCACGTCTTTGGCAATCGTAAACGAAACGCCATAAATCAGCGAAACCATCATGGCCGCCAGTAGTGCCCAGGCTCTTTTTGACATTAGCTCAAAGCTTTTATAACTTCGATGATGTTTTTTTGCCCGTTGCCAATGTAAATTTTGTCATCAATGATGAAAACCGGCCGACTCAAAAAGGTGTAATGTTCCAGCAGATATTTTTTGAAATCGGCTTCGGTCAAGGTTTTATTTTTCAAATCCATCGACTTATACAACTGTGCTTTTTTGCTGAAAAGCGCTTCGTAACTCCCCGAAAGTTGGTACATTTCTTCCAATTCCTGTTCGGTTATTGGGTTTTGACGAATGTCGTGAAACTGCAATCTATCAGCATTGGGAAGCGATTTTATAATTTTGCGACAAGTGTCACAAGAGGCGAGATAGTATATTTTATTGACCATGAAATTTCTTTTTACAAAGGAAAATCATTTGAAACTTATAATCTGTATTTTTGATAAAAATTTAAAATCATGGACGCAACTTTCAAAATTTGGGAAACCAACAGAAAACACTACCTCAAACTTATCGAAAGCTATTCTTTGGAACAATTGAACAAAATTCCGGAGGGTTTCAGCAACAATCTGGCCTGGAATTTAGGCCATATCATTGTCGCGCAACAAGGCTTAGTCTATCGTCTATCGGGCTTGCCAACCCATGTTTCAGAAGCAATAACCAACACCTATAAAAGCGGAACCAAGCCAACCGGAACGACAACGCAGGCAGAAATTGATGAATTAAAAGAACTTCTTTTTTCATTGATAACCAAAACCAAAGAAGATTACGCCAACGGCAAATTTGTTACCTATACCGAATACACGACAGGCACCGGATTTCATTTGGCATCCACCATGGAAGCCATGAATTTTAACAACTATCACGAAGCATTGCACATGGGTTTTATGATGAACATTCGAAAATTTATATAAATAATGACTACAACTTTTGACATCAATCAAAGCAGTCGAACGGTACTTTTAAAATTCCTCGAAAACTATACTCTCGAACAACTCAACACCATTCCGGAAGGGTTCAGTAATAATCTCATTTGGAATATTACGCACATTGTTGTGGTGCAGCAAATGTTAGTTTACAACCTGTCGGGCTTGCCCATGATGGTTTCTGCTGACATGGTAGAGCGTTACAAAAAAGGCACTAAACCCGAACACAGCGTAACACAACAAGAAGTGGATGAAATCAAATCGTTGTTATTTTCCACCTTGGAAAAAACCAAAAAAGATTTCGCTGATGACATTTTCAAAACCTATAATGAATTTACGACCATGTCCGGTTTCACGGTTAAGAATGCCAAAGCCGCTATGGAATTCAATAACTACCACGAAGCGGTTCACACCGGAATCATGATGCAGATTCGAAAATTTGTGTAGCGTTAATAAAATCGAAAAGTGTCTTTTCAAACAAAGAATAAACAGTAAATTTGTACTTTAAATTTAATCGAAATGAAACGCTTTGCGTTCCATCTTACCAATAAAAAAACAAATATTTAATTAAGATGAAATTCAATACCAAAGTCATACATGGGAATCAACACCATGAAGAAGTTACCGGAGCAGTGATGCCACCGGTATTTCAAACCTCAACTTATGCTCAGGTTTCTCCGGGAAAACCTGTGGGCGATTACGAATATTCAAGAGCGGCAAATCCAACGCGTCAGGCTTTGGAAGATGCTTTGGCGAGCATTGAAAACGGTGCCCGTGGTTTAGCTTTTTCTTCGGGATTAGCGGCAACGGATTGTTTATTGCGCATGTTCAAAGCCGGTGACGAAATCATCGCGATGGACGATTTATACGGCGGAACGTACCGAATGTTTACGCGCATTTACAAAGACAGCGGCATCAAATTCCATTTTGTGGATATGAATGATATTGCCAAATTTCAATCGTTAATCAACGAAAACACGAAGTTGGTTTGGGTGGAAACACCAACCAATCCGTTGATGAAATTGGCTGATATTGCTGAAATCGCGAAGATTACTAAAAAGCACAATATTCTTTTTGCTGTTGACAATACGTTTGCTACGCCTTATTTGCAAAAGCCTCTGGATTTAGGAGCAGATATCGTTATGCATTCCGCTACCAAATACCTTGGTGGTCACAGTGATGTGATTGCCGGAGCTTTGATTATCAAAGACAAAGAGTTAGGCGATGAGTTGCATTTCAAACAATTCGCCACCGGTGCCACTCTTGGACCGATGGATAGTTTCTTGGTGTTAAGAGGAATTAAAACCTTGCATTTGCGTGTACAACGTCATTGCGAAAACGGGGAGAAAGTAGCAGCATTTTTAGCCAATCATCCAAAAATTGAAACGGTATATTATCCTGGATTGCCGAGTCATCCGTTTCATGATATTGCCAAAAAACAAATGAATGGTTTTGGCGGCATGGTTTCTTTTACTTTCAAATCAGGAAGAAAAGAAGATGCCATTGCATTTTTAGAAAATCTAAAAGTTTTCACTTTGGCCGAATCCCTTGGTGGTGTTGAATCGTTGGCGAATCATCCAGCGTTGATGACGCATGCTTCCATTCCGGAAGACAAACGAAAAGAAATCGGGATTACGGATGACTTAGTGCGTTTGAGCGTTGGGGTTGAAGATATCGAAGATTTGATTTCCGATATTGAACAAGCTTTTAGTTTTGTAGATGCTCATTTGGCCACTGCCAAAGTTTAATACTTTAACAAACATAAATAAACAAAAAAGTCCCGAGAAATTCGGGACTTTTTTTATGGGTTGATTTATTTAGAATCCGTAATTCACGCCAATTCCAATAACCTGACGGGTTTGAAATCCGCTGAATGCGTTGTCGTCATAAATGGTTTGGAAAGCGAAATTGGTGGTTAAGTATTTATTCACCTTCATTACAATATTCAGAGTATAATCTAAATCTACATTCTGTGCATCTTCTAAATAATTGGTGTATAAATTCAGGATGTTCTCGGCCGTTACATTTTCCATCAAATTGAACTTGTAATAGCCGTTTACAGCCGCTCCAAACTCATAGCGCGAAGATTCGCCCTGACGCACCCCGAAAGATGGTCCCAGCTCGGTAAAATGCTTGTGCACCATGATTACTTTTGACGTGGCTGGCGCAATGTTGACTTTCAGGTTATCGCTTTTTTTCCACATCATCCCGGGACCAAACTGGAAATAAGCCGGTGAAAAGAAATGCGATATTTTCACAGTGTTATCGGCAGGATCAAAACCCGAATCGAATTGAGTTTTAAAATTAAAGAACGCTGAGTAGTACCATTCGCCGGAAGCTTTTTTACCAAGAAGCGAGTTGAACTCAAAGCGGTCGTCAGTTTTTTGAAGCGTCTGTCCGTTGATTTTGGTCAAACCATAGTTTGCGTTCAGCTTGTTATCCCAGGTCCAGGTATCACTTTTATAATTGAAATCATACTTGAATCCGGCGTTTCCTGAGATACTGCTTTGTCCACCGGCCAGCCAGTTATTGAAACTCGCTTGGTTTAACAAAATAGTGGCCAACCCTTTTTTCTCCCAACCGTTTGGTTTTTCCTGTGCTATTTTGGCAACGGTTTCTTCAGTTTTTTTCAATAATTCTTTTTCGCTAACCTGAGAAAAAGCGGTGTTCATTGAAAGTCCAAGAGCCATAACCAATAGAATCTTTTTCATTTCCTTCGAATTTTAAATTTCGAGAGCAAAGATACTAATCCATTGAAGTTATAGAAAACTATTTTCCTTTTTTAAATAAAGGAACGGCAGAGCAGGCTTCGCCATACATGATGCTTTTGGCAAAAGGTTGCAGTTTTTGCACTGCCATAATGTAAGCGCTTTCGGGAACGGGTTTTTTGGAACAACCCTTTATAATGACCGGCTTGTCTTGGTATTGCGAGTAATCCAAAGTGGGTAAAATTTCCTGATACAATGCCGTTTCCAAATCAGAAAGGTTTCCGGAAACTATTTTTTGGGCAAAAGGCGAAAGATAAGTCGTAACCAAAATCGTCGCCCAGGCCGGAACAATGGCATCTGTTGCGCAATGAATCGCCACTAAATGATTTTGATATTGTGCCCAATTGTGATTTTTCAAGGCTTCCCGAAAGTCTTTTTCTTTTAACAGAAAACCTTCCAGCAACCATTGTGAAATGTCAATTTGTGTCCGAATGCCGCTTGGATAATAATCTTCCAAATCAAACACTTCGAGCACGGAGTTTGCTACTCTATTAATGATTTCGTCCATTGTTATAGTTTACAGTCGCAGTTACAATCGCAGGAACTGAATGCTGCGACTGTTACTGAATACTGATTTTAAAGCATTCCGAGTTCTAATTTGGCTTCTTCGCTCATCAAATCTTTGCTCCAGGGCGGGTCGAAAGTAATTTCGACTTCACACGCTTTTACGGTGTCAATTTTTTTGATTTTTTCTTCTACTTCGCGTGGCAACGTTTCCGCTACCGGGCAATTGGGTGAAGTTAACGTCATCAACACTTTTACTTCGTTGTCTTCGTTAATCATCACATCGTAGATTAATCCTAATTCGTAGATATCTACAGGGATTTCCGGGTCGTAAATGCCTTTTAAGGTTTTCACCACATTTTCGCCTAAATTGATATCATCTTTAAATTCTTCCATCTTTTTTATTTTTTTGAATTGAATGCCAAAGCATACATTTTTATTTGTTTTATCATCGAAACCAAGCCGTTGGCACGCGTTGGTGATAAGTGTTCTTTCAACCCAATTTCGTCAATAAAATTAGTGTTAGCTTCTAAAATATCGGTTGCTTTTTGGTTGGAAAAAGCTCTGATTAAAATGGCGATAATGCCTTTGGTTAAAATCGCATCGCTATCGGCTGTGAATACAATGTTATCGCCTTGTTCTTCGGCATGCACCCAAACTTTGGATTGGCAGCCTTTGATGATGTTGTCTTCGGTTTTGTATTGCTCTTCAATTAAGGGCAATCCTTTTCCTAAATCGATGATGTATTCGTAGCGTTGCATCCAATCGTCAAACATCGAAAATTCGTCAACGATTTCGTGTTGTATTTCTTGTATTGTCATTCTTTTGTTTTGGCTAAGGAAACTATTTTGTTGACCAGTTTTTCAATTTCAACCGGCGGATGACCGTGGTCAAAATCCATAGTTTCATACGTTTTATCTTGGTAACGGATTTTTAAATTGGCAATGGCAGCGCCGTCAAAGAAACGCTTCTGTGTTGGATCTTTGAACTCCTGCATTTTCTCCAGATTGATTTTCTCAAAATAACCAATCATCTCATTCCAGTCTTTATCCGAAATCGTTATTTGTTCGGGTGGTGTATTTTCATTTCTATCTCTTGAAATCGTGGCTTTCTGATTGATTATAACAATCTTTTCGTAAAGACCTCTGGAGTTTGCGGTGTATTGTAAAGTGCTGTTGACGATATCGTTTTGCGCTTCGTTGGTGCAACTTTTTCCCAGGAAAAGGGTCAATAAAATCATGCTTATGGCTTTCATATTCTTTAGTTTAAGATAACATCATTTGTGCTTTTTTGACGGCTTCGACCATCGCATCGATTTCTTCTTTGGTATTATAAAAAGCAAAACTTGCTCTTATCGTTCCCGGAATCTGATAGAAATCCATAATCGGTTGGGCACAATGGTGGCCTGTTCTTACCGCTATTCCTAATTTATCGATAATCGTGCCAATGTCATACGGATGAATGCCGTCAATGTTAAACGAAATTACGGAAGTTTTTTGTTTTGATGTCCCATAAATTCTCAAGCCTTCAATTTCTAATAGCTTTTCAGTCGCATATTCCAGCAATTCATGTTCGTATTGTGCAATGTTGTCAAAACCAACTGCGTTCAAATAATCAATCGCAGTTCCAAGAACAATTCCTCCTTCAATATTGGGTGTTCCGGCTTCAAACTTGTGTGGCAAATCGGCATACGTAGTTTTTTCAAAAGTTACTGTAGCAATCATTTCGCCACCACCTTGATACGGCGGTAATTTTCTAAGCCACTCTTCTTTTCCGTAAAGAATTCCAATACCGGTTGGGCCACAAATTTTATGTCCCGAAAACACATAAAAATCACAATCCAGTGCCTGAACATCGGGTTTTATATGTGGGGTTGCCTGTGCGCCATCAATTAAAACAGCCGCTCCCACTTGATGGGCTTTGTCAATCATTTCCTTAATCGGATTGATGGTTCCCAACGCGTTGGAAATATGATTGACTGTTACAATTTTTGTTTTAGGCGAAAGCAATTTGTCGTATTCTGACGGAATCAATTCTCCTTTTTCATTCATCGGAATCACTTTCAACGTCGCGCCAGTTCTTTCGCATAGCATTTGCCACGGCACTATATTGCTGTGGTGTTCCAAAGCCGAAACCAAAACCTCATCGCCCGTTTTCAACAACGAAGCAAAACCATGGGCTACTGCATTAATACCATGCGTAGTTCCCGAGGTGAAAATCACTTCGTGAGCGTGTTTAGCATTGATATGATTTTGGATTTTAGCACGGGAAACCTCATAGGCATCTGTTGCCAATTGGCTTAACGTATGCACGCCACGGTGAATGTTGGCATTAATTTCCTGATAGTATTTCGAAATCGCATCAATAACCACTTGGGGTTTTTGCGAAGTAGCGCCGTTATCAAAATAGACGAGTGGTTTGCCATTGACTTTTTGAGAAAGTATCGGGAAATCAGCTCTGATTTTTTGGATGTCTAACATTGTATTATTTAGAAAAATTCTAAATACAAAAGTAATAAAATTGGAACTGGTATTTTACCAAACCCTTGTTAATAATTACTTTATTTTTTTACATTTACTAAACTGCTATTTTTCCTTTGCTGCTATGAAAAAATTTCTCAAAATCTTCGCTGTTTTAGTCCTGATTGTCCTTGTTTATTTGCGTCTTGCCATTTATCCGCAGCTCGATTTGATTTCGGGTTTTTCGGCCAAGAGTGTGGCTTCCGGACATTTTATTGACGATAGAAGTTTGGAAACTATTGAACAAGGCGATAATGACATCCCAAAAGTAGATTGGGCTACCAATACAATTAATGATGCTGAAAAATTGGTTACTTCAAATGTTCATGGTTTGAAAGAACGGAAAGCCATTTACCGCGAAGGGTTGGGCGCGACCTTAATCAACGATGATTTTGATGTGACTAAACCCTATGACGTTCCGCATAGGTTAATGCCTGCCAGCACGGAACCTTATCTTTTCCCGTATGGCGACACGGGCGAAGTTGACACCTCTTTCGCTTCTATTGATTATGTCAAATTAAACAGAGCTGTTGAAAATGCTTTTGACAAGAAAGGCGAAAAGAAAAAAAGAACACGATCAGTCATTGTGATTTACAAAGACCAAATCATAGCCGAAAAATATGCTGAGGGCTTCAATCAGAAATCTAAAATTCTGGGCTGGTCTATGACCAAAAGTATCACGGCAACTTGTTTCGGAATCCTGCAAAAGCAAGGCAAAATAGACATTATGAAACCGGCTCCGATTGCCGAATGGCAACATGATGAACGTAAAAACATCACCATCAACGATTTGCTGCACATGAATTCCGGTTTGGAATGGGAAGAAGATTATGGTAAGATTTCCGATGTGACCAAAATGCTTTTTCAGGCAGAAGATATGAGTAAGTCTCAAATAGAAAAACCTGCTCAATACAAACCCAATACGCATTGGAATTACTCTTCGGGAACAACGAATTTGTTATCCGGAATTTTGAGAAAACAATTCAAAACCCATCAGGACTATTTGGATTTTTGGTATCGTGATTTGTTAGATAAAATAGGAATGCATTCCGCGTTGGTCGAAACGGATATGGCCGGAAATTATGTGGGTTCTTCTTATGGCTGGGCCAATACGCGCGATTGGGCGAAATTTGGATTGCTGTATTTACATAAAGGCAATTGGAACGGAACACAATTATTTGATCCAAGTTGGGTAAAATATGTATCCACGCCAACGAACACTTCCAATGGCCGGTACGGTGCGCAATTTTGGCTCAATGCCGGTGGTTATTTCCCCGATGTGCCACGCGATATGTTTTATTGCAGCGGCTATCAAGGGCAAATGGTGACCATTTTTCCAAGTCATGATTTAGTAATTGTGCGGATGGGCTTGACCGAAGAACCTGATTTTGACTTTAATGGGTTTTTGAGGGATGTGGTTGGTGCCATAAAAAAATAATCGGGCATCGCTTTAAAATTTAATTATTTGGAATAGAATTTGTTTACTACTATTGTAATACTTTTAATAAAAACCAAAACATGAAATCAAACGCATTCAAATTTTCAATTGTGGCTTTGCTTTTTTCGGCCGCGACGGTTTTTGCACAAGAAAAAACCCAGATTCAGGTTTTAAGTGCTGTAGTCAAAGACCAAAAAATCCAAGGGGCAGAAGTCATTTTTCAAAAAAACGGAGAAACCTCTGTAACGGCAACAACTGATGCTGGTGGAAGAATCAGCATTCCTAAAGTTTTTAACGGAATTGACGACAACAACATTACTTTAATCATAAAAAAACCAGGCTACTCTACGTTGGTTACCAAAGGGCCGGTTAATAATCTCACCTATGCCTTAAGTCCGGTTATGGAGCAATTGGACGGACTGCGAATCGTGCTTACCTGGGGTGCAGATCCCCACGACATTGATTCGCATATATCCTATCCTGGAAATCACATTTGTTTCTACCACAAGACGGGCAGCATGGCCAATCTTGATGTAGATGACGTAGACAGCTATGGCCCGGAAACCATCACCATTGACCGCAAACAACCGGGTCAAAAATATATTTATGCCGTTCATGATTATAGCGATAGAGATGTTCATTCCGGAACCCGCCTTTCACAGGTAAGTGATGCCCGTGTTTTTGTTTATATCGGCAATACACTCATACGGTCTTATAACGTTCCTCGAAATGAAGTTGGAAATACCTGGGTAGTCTTTATGATTGATGAAAATGGTTCCTTCCAGGATATCAATAAATTTTATGATTCTGATGAGTGGCAAGCGGTAAAGGCAAAACTGGAAATCCTTAGAGGAAAAAATGACCTGACTGAAGTTGCAACCACTAGCCAAACCGATGTTGCGGAATCTAACGAAGTGAACAAAAGAGGTGAAGATGCTTATCATGCTAAACAATTGGAGCAATCGGTTAGTTTATATCAAAGAGCCATTGAATTAAACGCAAACAACGGACAAGCCTATAGTAATTTGGGATTGTCTTTCCAAAAGTTAAATCGTGAAGCGGAAGCTATTTGGGCCAACCGAAAGGCCATCGATTTAGCCAATGGACCAAACACAAATACCATAAAAGCCAGCTCGTATTATAATATTGCCAAGATTTATGAAAACAAAGGACAATGGCAGGATGCACTCGACAACTTTAAAAAGGCATTGACGCTCAAAGAAAACCCTGCTTATACGAAAGGGATTGAACGAATGAAACAAAAACTGGGAATACAATAATGACAAGGCTAAGAGTTATTATTATTGCACTTTTATTGTGCAATTTAGCGGTCATAAATGGTCAGGTTAAAGTGGCTAAAATTGACCGAACCCTTTGGCCTTATGATTTAAATTCTGTTGACAATTTTGACTATGCTTCAAAAATGGAAATCTTGGTTTATGCCAAATGTTTTCTTGAACTTCAAGGGCTCAACAATGTTGATGAAATCAAAGCAAAATACAACATCAAATCGGCTAATTTGGCCTCGTTTGAAACCTGGAAAAAGAAACAAACGGAACTTATTCTGCAAAATCTACACGCTATTAAAAACAAAAGCACTCTTGATAAGACTGTAGTCATAAATAAAAACTGTACCTGGCAAGATGTTATTAAAACTACTGGTGAATTAGATTCAAAAATGCCAGAGAATTTGAAATCCTGGTATGCCAATGCCACTGATTTTAATAGAGGTTACGCCAATGAACTGGCTCGTTTGGTTTTCTTATTTCCGAAAACGACTAGCGAAGCCCTCACTCTTTCACCCAATGAAGTTATCGGAAACGAATATGCCGACAAAGAGTTTCTGTTGACTTTTGATGATGGTCCGACACCCGCTAACGGAACGACGGATAAATTGGTTGCCACATTAAAAAAATTGCACCTCAACGGAATGTTTTTCGTTCTGGGAGAATCATTGCAAAACAGAATTGCTGCTTCTTCTACAGCTAAATTAGCTGAACTCTATCAAGGCAATAAGTTAGAATCGCACGGAAAAATTCACAAGTCACATCAATATTTAGAATCCTGGCAAGAGTCGATTGATTATACTTTCAATACGATTGAATCCGTTACGCCGTTTTCTAATCAAAGAAAATATTTCCGTCCTCCCTACGGACAACGAACTGAAAAAGTATCACAATATCTTAATTCAATCAACGCAACAGTAATGCTTTGGAACATAGATTCACAAGATTGGAATTCGAAAATTTCGGCTCCTGAAGTAACCGATAGGGTAGAAACCCTGATGCTCTTGTGGCGTAAAGGCGTTATCCTTTTTCATGATATCCACCCAAAAGCAAATGAAGCTTTGCCAGCAATGTTACAAGCTTTTGCCAATTCGGGTATTATTTTTAAGGACGCCAATAAGCTCTAACCGAGAAATAACAACGCTAATGCTTGCTTTTAATAAAAAATCCTCTCGTTGCTCACGGGAGGATTTTTTATTTCATTGGGAAATAGCAATCAGAATTCCAAAATAGTGCTTTTATCAGAAACTTTCCCCGGCGCCTCCGCCACTAAAGCCTCCGCCACCAAACGGCATTTTACTCTCCGGAGCGACATGAGCTTTTGTGCTGATTTGGGAATTGATAATCAGTGCCTGAGCATTTAGCATCAGATTGCTGTTGGAATCCCTATCAGGCTGGAAGGTAATTCCGGTTTCTTTGTGTTGCAGTTTTTTTATGGCAAAAAAGGAAATAGCGAAAAGTAGCAATCCCGCTAGTACCAGAGCCATTTCAGGCGGCATCAGGCTGTAATAATATCGAATGGTGAAAAACGAATAGCCCAGCGTCAACAAACCAATGGTCAACACCGTTCTGTCTTTCTTTTGCAATGAATAGTAGATATAGGTCAACGGAATGAGAAAGGTGAGTCCGTAAAACAAAAATGCCAACGGAATATCGTTTCCTTTTTCTACTACGATACCCATCAAACTTTCGGAAAGTTCGCGAACGACCATATAATTTACCGAAGCATAGGCCAAGACTAAACTGAAAATTTTAGTGAACTGCAAGGCATTTCGATAAATGAAAAACTTAGCATTGGTACTGAAACTATAAAAAACATAATAAATCACGGCGGCTAAAACCAATCCGACAAAAGGCAGGTACAGGCTGCTGATTACTTTGAATTCGGTGATTAGCGTAAAGAAAAAACCAACCAATCCAACACAGGAAAGCAAGGCCGAAAGCGTATTCACGTATCGGATGCAACTCAAGAAACCCATCACAAACATAACGGCAAAAACAGAAACCAATGATTCCGAATGTATCCCAACGGCGCCACAAAAACTCGCTTGCGTTAACACAATAAAAGCATCATCCCAACCATGCCGATAGTACTCGTTTTTAACCAAAATTTCAATCCCAATAAATCCTATAAAAGCATAGAAATAAACCATTATGTTAAAATGCGAATCCAAAAGCTGTCCGAAAATTAAAGACAAAAAACCCGCTATAGAAGAAAACAGAAAAACACCCAGCAGAAAAAATCCAAACCGGATAAAAATACTACTGGACTGCAACAATGGCAATTCGGCAATAGCGGTCATCAGTTGTTCTTTTGAAATGAATTTCATTTTGAACAATCGCTTGGCTTCCGCTACCAGAAGGCCATTTTCTAATTTCTCACTACTGTATGCCTTCATGTTTTTCTTTATTGAATTTTTGAACTAATTTTATAAATAGGAATATAGAACCTATAACGTAGAATGGGGAACAGAAGAGGATAAATTGTATAAAATCACTGCCGTTCAGCAAATCGATTATTCTTCCCAACGCAATGTTGATTCCGACATACCCGTAAAGCAGCGAAAGAACAAACATAAACGTGGATGTTATTTGGTAGCTTCTCTTATAGAAATAGTAAATAGCAGCTGCTGTTATCGGAACAAAAACAGGCCAATAATCCTCCAACAGTCCGGCAATACAACAAATGCCAACCAAATTCAAGGCAAAAGTGGCATAGACAATGTGGAAATGTTTTTTAATATTTTCTCTGGAAGAATATTCCATCCAAAGAATCAAAACCAAGCCCAATCCCAATCCGGAATAGCTTAGATTCGGATTCGAATAAACATCGTTTTCCAATAAAGTCTGTGGCGTTATAGTGATTCCGATAAAAGTGGCCAAAGCAGTAATAGCAATAGAAAGCACACTTTTATTGTCAAAATAATAGGCAACGCCAAAACACAAAGCGGCCGAAAACAAAGAAACCAAACTAAAATCTTGACCAAAAACGGCGTATTGAAATTGAACGTAACCAATGAAAATACAGGCCAAAATACTACCGGTCAAAACCAAATAGTCATACATAGAATTATCAAAAAGTACTTCTTCTTTGGAGAATCCTTTGGCTTTTTTGAAACTGAAATAAAAGCAAACCAGCATCGCTATAAAATTGACCGCCAAGATGGCAAGATGCCCAATGCTGTCGATATTTTTATACACCAATATTCCAATGCCGGTAGTAAAAAGAAGCACCGACAGGTATACAAAAAAAAGAAGCTCACTGTTTAGGGAGAAAATTCCAAGTTGTCTGTATTGTCTGATTTCGTTATTTTGATCTTTGGTAACAAAGCCTTTAGAAACGAGTTCTTCGGTGAGTAATTCCGTCTGTTTTTCCAACTGTCATGCTATTTTAATGAGAACCAAATATATACAGAATTCAATGAAAACAAAAACCGCCAAAAAAGAAATTTGACAAATTAGAAAAAAATCTTACTTTTGAATAAACCAATTAAACTAGAACCATGAAAAAAATCAATTTAATCAGAGTAGTTATGCTGGTTGTAACTGGATTAGTTGTTTCATCTTGCAGCAGTGATTCTTCGGGAGATTCCAACGGGACAACAACCGGAAATTATTTCCCAATGGCGGTAAACAACAAATGGAATTATACCGATGGTACTACCAATACCGTAGCGACAATAATAGGAACTACAACCTTTGGCGGAGTGACTTATTATGAAATGACTGATACCAATAGCGATTTATCCATCCCAAATTGGATGACTAAAAAAGGAGCTAGTTATTATCAAAAAGCAGGCACTACTACTGAAAATCAGGGTTCCACTACCATTGTGATAGAGCCTTATGAAGTGAAGGTTTTCAGGGACGATCTTGCTGTTGGTGAAAGCTGGCATGGTGCGGCATCACCGAAAGTAACTTATTCGGGCGGTAGTGGTTCGGGGAGTTTTAACGCACAAATCACCTATGAGGGTACCATAACAGCAAGAGACGTGAGTGAAACATTAGGCGGTGTTCCGTATAATAACATCATCAAAATGAAAATGGACATAGTGGTAAATTCAAATGGACAAATTAATACTATTCATAGTGACTATTGGCTTGCAAAAGACATTGGCCTAATTAAAGAAACCGAAACAAGCACGGTTGATAATATAACAAAAACAAGGTATTTAACCAGTTATGAACTGCATTAATATTGCAATAAAAAAGGGTGCCATTTGACACCCTTTTTTATTATAAATTGAATCCTAAATTCACACCTAATTTCATGGCGATGATTTTGGTAATTCGCTGTTTCAATTCCGGGATTTTGATGCTTTCTATCACTTCGTTAGAGAAGGCATACATCAACAACGCTTTGGCTTCTTTCTTTGGAATGCCTCGGGATTGCATATAAAACATAGCCGTTTCGTCTAATTGTCCAATGGTACACCCGTGGGAACATTTTACATCATCAGCAAAGATTTCTAATTGTGGTTTGGCGTTGATGGTGGCTTTGTCGCCCAATAAAATGTTGTTGTTTTGTTGGAAAGCATCGGTTTTTTGCGCTTCTTTTTCTACGTAAATTTTACCATTGAAAACACCTGTTGAACTATCGGCCAAAATGGTTTTGTAGTTCTGATGGCTTTCGCAATTTGGGGTTGAGTGGTTTACCAAAGTATAATGATCCACATGTTGCTTATCACCAATAATTGTAATTCCTTTTAAGGTTGAGTCAATTCTTTCACCAAAATGGTAGAAATTCAGGTTGTTTCTGGTGATGTTGCCACCAAAAGAAAAGGTGTGTACTGAAACTCTACTTTCCTGTTTTTGCGAAATATATGTGTTGTCAATCAGGTTGGCCGATTGCAAATCGTTTTGAATTTTATAATAATCAACAATGGCGCGTTTTTGGGCAAAAATCTCAGTAACCGAATTGGTCAGCACCGGATTCTCGTTTAGCGATTGGTGTCTTTCAATAATTTGTACATGAGCATTTTCGCCAACAATTACCAAGTTTCTTGGCTGAACCATCAAGGCATCTTCCTGTCCTGTCGAAAAATAAATGATTTCGATTGGTTTTTCCACCACTTTGCTTTTCGGAATATTGATGTAGGCACCTTCATTGGCGAAAGCCGTATTCAAAGTTGTTAAACTTTCTTCTTTGCTGGCAATTTTGTTGAAATATTCATCAATCACCATTTTGTATTTGGGTTTATTTAAGGCCGAGGCCATTAAGCAAACATCCAAACCATCGTGTGTGGTGGCCGATAAAAACGAAGAAAATTTTCCGTCCACAAAAATCACTTTGTGGGTGTCAATTTCGTGGAGGAAATACTTCTTCACATCAGCAAATTCAATAGCATTTTCATGTTTTGGAAAAACCGAATAATCATTTTTAAGAATAGCATTCAGCGAAGTGTATTTCCAGGCTTCCTCTTTTTTAGTTGGAAAACCTTTATTTTCAAAGTTTTTGATGGCCGAAGTACGCACATCGTGAAGTTCAGAATGAACATCGATTTGCTCTTCAAACGCCATAAAGGAAGATATAAGTTTTTCTTTTAGTTCCATTTTTTTAGTTTACAGTCGCAGTCGCAGTTACCAGCTTTAAAATACTGACTACTGAGAACTGAATACTATTTTAAGCTTCTTGCTCTTGTTTAATCCAATCGTATCCTTTTTCCTCAAGTTCAAGCGCCAAAGAAGCGTCGCCCGATTTTACAATCTTTCCGTCCATTAAAACGTGAACGAAATCAGGAATAATATAGTCTAACAAACGTTGGTAGTGGGTGATTACTAACACCGCGTTGTTTTCGTTTTTCAATTTGTTTACGCCGTTGGCTACGATTCTCAAAGCATCGATATCTAATCCTGAATCGGTTTCATCAAGGATGGCCAATTTTGGTTCCAACATGGCCATTTGGAAAATCTCATTCCTTTTCTTTTCACCACCTGAAAAACCTTCATTTAACGAACGCGATAAAAACTTGCGGTCAATTTCCAATAATTCTGATTTTTCACGGATGAGTTTCAGCATTTCATTGGCCGGCATTTCTTCTTTTCCGTTGGCTTTGCGGCTTTCGTTGATGGCCGTTTTCATAAAATTAGTCACCGAAACACCCGGAATTTCTACCGGATATTGGAACGACAGGAAAACTCCTTTGTGCGCTCTTTCCTCTGGTGCCAATTCGGAAATGTCTTCCCCTTCCAAAAGGATTTCGCCTTCGGTTACCGTATAATTTTCATTTCCGGCAATGATGGAAGAAAGTGTACTTTTTCCGGCACCGTTTGGTCCCATGATGGCGTGCACTTCTCCTGCTTTTACTTCAAGGTTGATGCCTTTTAATATCTCTTTGTCTTCAACAGAAGCGTGTAAGTTTGTTATTTGTAACATTTTTTAAATGTGTTTTATTCTGATTTATGATTATCCTACTGAACCTTCTAACGAAATCTCCAATAATTTTTGAGCTTCTACGGCAAATTCCATTGGCAGCTTGTTCAATACATCTTTACTGAAACCGTTTACGATTAACGCGATGGCTTTTTCCGTTGGAATACCACGTTGGTTGCAATAGAAAACTTGGTCTTCCCCAATTTTGGAAGTCGTAGCTTCGTGTTCTATTTTGGCTGAAGAATTTTTACTTTCGATGTACGGAAAGGTATGCGCTCCACAGTTATTTCCCATTAGTAACGAGTCGCATTGCGAGAAGTTACGGGCGTTTTCAGCGCGGGCGCCAATTTGCACCAAACCTCTATAACTGTTTTGTGATTTTCCGGCTGAGATTCCTTTGGAAATGATAGTCGATTTAGTGTTTTTACCCAAATGCACCATCTTGGTTCCGGTATCGGCCTGCTGGAAATTATTAGTCACGGCAATCGAATAAAATTCACCCACCGAATTATCGCCTTTCAGCACACAGGAAGGATATTTCCAAGTTACGGCAGAACCGGTTTCTACTTGTGTCCAGGAGATTTTTGCGTTTTTCTCGCACAAGCCTCTTTTGGTTACGAAGTTGAAAACTCCGCCTTTCCCTTCTTTGTTTCCGGGATACCAGTTTTGAACGGTAGAATATTTAATTTCGGCATTATCCATTGCGATAAGTTCTACCACCGCTGCGTGCAATTGATTTTCATCACGACTTGGTGCGGTACAACCTTCCAGATACGAAACGTAACTATCTTCATCGGCAATTACCAAAGTTCTTTCGAACTGACCGGTGCCGGCTTGGTTGATACGGAAATACGTTGATAATTCCATTGGGCAACGAACGCCTTTCGGGATATAACAGAACGAACCATCTGAGAAAACGGCTGAGTTCAACGCTGCATAAAAATTATCTTTTTGAGGAACAACAGTTCCTAAATATTTTTGAACCAATTCGGGATGTTCTTTAATCGCTTCCGAAATCGGGCAGAAAATAATCCCTTTTTCGGCTAATGTTTTTTTGAAAGTCGTAGCTACCGAAACCGAATCGACTACAATATCCATAGCGACATTGTTCATCATTTTTTGTTCGTCGATGGAGATGCCCAACTTTTTGTACATCGCCAAAAGCTCCGGATCAACATCATCCAGGGTTTTACTTGGATCTACTTTTTTGGGAGCTGAATAATACGAAATGGCTTGAAAGTTTGGTTTTTCATAATGCACGTTCGCCCATTCCGGTTCAATCATTTCCTGCCAGGCACGAAAGGCTTCAATACGCCAGTCGGTCATCCATTGTGGCTCTTCTTTTTTCATAGAAATAGCGCGAACAATGTCTTCGTTTAAGCCAATAGGAAAGGTATCAGACTCTATATTCGTATAAAATCCGTACTCGTATTCTTTGTTTTCGAGTTCAATTTTTAAATCGTCTTCGGTGTATTTTGACATTTTGTTGGTTTAAATGTTATAGTGAAAACGACTCTCCGCAACCACAAGTTCTGGAAGCATTTGGATTGTTAAATACAAATCCTTTTCCGTTCAATCCGCCCGAAAATTCCAAAATGGTTCCGGCTAAGTATAAAAATGATTTTTTTTCAACGGCAATTTTCACGTGGTTATCTTCAAAAACTTTGTCGTTTTCGCCCAGCTCTTTGTCGAATTTTAATTCATACGACAAACCAGAGCAACCTCCACTCTTTACGCCTACTCGCACGTAATCCTGGGCAGCGTCAAAACCGTCATCTTTCATCATATCGATGATTTTTTTGCTGGCTGTATCTGAAACTTTAATCATAGCTTATTTTAATTTTGTCTAAATAACAGGCAAAGTTAACACAAATATCTGTTTTTGCTACTATGGCTAACATTTTTATAACTAATGTGCAAATAGAAAAAAATGATTTTTAATTCAATAAATTTGTAAAAAGATTTCAAAATGAAACTATACCCAATAGAAGCCGGAAATTTTAAGCTAGATGGCGGTGCCATGTTTGGCGTAGTGCCCAAAACCATTTGGAACAAAACCAATCCGGCAGATGACAACAATTTAATTGACATTGCAGCCAGATGCCTGCTGATAGAAGACGGCAACCGCTTAATCCTGATTGATACCGGAATGGGCAACAAACAATCGGAGAAGTTCTTTGGTTATTATTCACTTTGGGGCACACATTCGTTGGATGGTTCTTTGGCGAAATATGGTTTCCACCGCGATGATGTGACGGATGTTTTTATGACGCATCTGCACTTTGACCATTGTGGCGGCAGTGTGAATTGGAACGCCGCTAAAACCGGTTATGAAGTGGCTTTCAAAAATGCCAAATTCTGGACAAATGACAATCACTGGGAATGGGCTACTAAGCCGAATGCGCGTGAAAAAGCGTCTTTTCTTTCCGAAAATATTTTACCCATGCAGGAAAGCGGCCAGCTGAATTTTATCAAAAGACCGGAAGGTGATTTTGGCGTTTCAGAAGAATTGGGATTCGGGATTTTTTATGTGGATGGTCACACCGAAAAAATGATGTTACCACACATTCAATACGAAGGCAAAACCATTGTTTTCTGTGCGGATTTAATTCCAACGGCGGGACATTTGCCGCTGCCTTATGTAATGGGCTATGACACCAGACCGTTATTGACTTTACCGGAAAAATCTAAATTCCTACATACGGCTGTTGCAAACAATTACTACCTCTGGCTCGAGCATGATGCTCACAACCAAATCATCACGGTAGAAAACACCGAAAAAGGCATTCGTTTGAAAAAGGTTTTCAGTTGTGAAGATGTATTAAAGTAGTGTTAATAGTGGCTTTAGCTGTAACAAAAGCATTTAATTTTACGCCTAAGTATTGAAATTAAATGATTTACTATGAAAATTTTCCCATTTCTATTAGTATCCTTGTTCTCCTTGTCGGTATTAGCACAAGCGCCCGATCAAAAGTTTGTCAAAAAAGCACCCTTAACGGAACAGCAATTGCGAAGATGGAGTCATCTTGATTTGCAACAAGACAGCATTCCCGGCATGAGTGTGGACAAGGCTTACGCCGAACTTTTGAAAAACAAAAAAGGCACTAAAGTAATCGTCGGCATCATAGATTCCGGAGTTGATATTACGCAACCCGATCTGAAAGGCGCTATTTGGACCAACAAAAAAGAAATTCCAAACAACGGAAAAGACGACGATAAAAACGGTTATGTTGATGATGTACACGGCTGGAATTTTCTCGGTGAATCCAACAATGAAAACCTAGAGTTGGTTCGTATTCTGAAAAAAGGTGATGATGGTTCTGAAACTTATAAAAAGGCATTGGCAGATTATGACATACGATATCAAAAAACCATGTCGCAAAAAGAAATCGTTGACCTGTTGTGGAATGCCGATAAAACCATTCGGGAGTATCTAAAAAAAGACGACTACACATTGGAAGAACTGAAACAAGTAGCTTCTGTAAAATTTTCTTTGTACCAAAGTAAAGCTATGTTGTTAGCTTATGCTTCTGATGTGGGAAGTGGCTTTAGAGAGGAACTTCAGGAATACAAAGACTACATTTACGACGAACTCAACTACAATCTGAACAAAGATTTTGAAGGCAGAAAAATAGTTGGGGATAATCCGGACGACATTACTAACAAGAAATACGGCAACAATGTGGTCTATTCTAAAGACCGAAAAGACTCCCTGCACGGAACTCATGTGGCCGGAATTATTGCTCAAATCAGAAACAACGGTATTGGTGGTGATGGCGTGGCCAACAATGTTCAAATCATGCCGGTCAGAGCGGTTCCCAACGGAGACGAATACGACAAAGACATTGCCTTGGCCATTCGTTATGCCGTGGATAACGGCGCCAAAGTGATTAACGGAAGTTTCGGAAAAGATTATTCTCCGCACAAAGAATGGGTTTGGGATGCTATAAAGTATGCCGAAAGTAAAGATGTTTTAGTGGTTCTTGCTGCCGGAAATGACAGCAAAGACATTGATGTTAATCCTACTTTCCCGGCAGATACCGAAGATGGAAAAACAGAAATAGCCGATAACGTATTGTTTATTGGTGCTATCAACTACAATTATGGCGAAAAAATTGTGGCTGATTTTTCAAATTATGGTGCCCAAAACGTTGATATATTTGCACCGGGTGTCAAAATTTATGCTACTGTGCCGCAAAACAAATTCAAATACGAACAAGGAACCTCAATGGCATCGCCCAACACTGCCGGAGTGGCTGCTTTAATCCGTTCTTATTATCCAAATTTGAAAGCCGGTCAGGTAAAACAAATTATCCTGCAATCCGGCACACCGTTGAATTTTGAGGTAGAAGTTGGTGAAAATGGTGAAAAAATACCATTCTCAAAAACTTGTGTTTCCGGAAAACTGGTAAATGCCTACAATGCCTTAAAACTGGCAGACGAAATGTCGAACAAAACAAAAAACGATCCTAAATTATAAACGTATTGGAAGTCGAAACTTTCCGTTTTTTTACTTTTTCTCAATTATGAAGCATCCCCTTTTATTTGGTTTTCTTTTCCTGAATGTTTCCCTCACTTTAGCACAATCCAATAGGTATTGGCAACAACATGTCGATTATAAAATGGATGTGACTATGGATGTCAAAACCTTTCAATACAAAGGCAAACAAGAATTAATTTATACCAATAACTCACCCGATACCTTGCGCCGGGTGTTTTATCATTTATACAACAATGCCTTTCAGCCGGGAAGCGAAATGGATAGTCGGGTACAAAATATTGCCGACCCCGATGCCCGAATGGTTACCAAAACCAAAGTGGACGGCAAAGAAATTAAGGAAAGTCGCATTGCTAAATTACAACCCGATGAAATTGGGTATCTGAAGATTACCAACTTCAAGCAGGATGGTGTTACGGCCCAAGCCAAAGAAGTGAGCACCATTTTAGAGGTTGATTTGGCGCAACCTATTTTTCCCGGAAAATCAACCACTTTTACTTTAGATTTTGACGGACAAGTGCCGGTGCAGATTCGACGTTCCGGGCGTAATAATTCGGAAGGTGTTGCGCTTTCAATGGCCCAATGGTATCCGAAAATCGCCGAATTTGATTTTGAAGGATGGCATGCTGACCCTTATATTGGAAGAGAATTTCATGGTGTTTGGGGTAATTTTGACGTGACTATCACTATCGATAAAAAATATATTTTGGGCGGAAGTGGTTATTTACTGAACAAAAATGAAATTGGCTATAATTATCAAGATGCCGGAGTAACCGTTACCATTCCCAGAAAACAAAAAACACTAAGCTGGCATTTCTATGCGCCCAATGTACATGACTTTACCTGGGCTGCCGATAAAAATTACATTCACGATGTGATTAAAGGACCTAATGATGTGGACTTGCATTTCCTTTACCTCAACAATTCCAAAATCATTGACAATTGGAAAAACGCGCAACCTATTATGGCAGGAGTAATGGATTTTTACAATAAAACAGTAGGTAATTATCCGTACAAACAATACTCCTTTATTCAGGGTGGCGATGGCGGAATGGAGTATGCCATGTGTACTTTAATGCTGGGCAACGGCACTTTAAAAGGAATTGTGGGTACAGCAACCCATGAGTTGGGTCATTCTTGGTTCCAACATATTTTGGCTTCCAACGAAAGCAAACATCCATGGATGGATGAAGGATTTACGAGTTATATTGAAGATTTAGCCTTGAATGAAATTGCCGAAAAGAAAGTAGCCAATCCTTTCGAGCCTTCTTATAAATCTTATGTGAAATTAGTCAACTCGGGCAAAGAACAACCACTTTCTACGCATGGCGACCGTTATGATGAAAATAAAAGTTATAGTGTAGCTTCTTATACCAAAGGCGAGCTTTTCTTAACCCAATTGGAATATCTGATCGGTAAAGACAACGTACTAAAAACCCTTAAACGCTATTATTCCGAATTTAAATTCAAACACCCAACGCCTAATGACATTAAGCGCACAGCCGAACGCGTTTCGGGAGCTAATCTCGATTGGTATTTAACCGATTGGACAGCAACCATCAATACGATTGATTACGGAATAAAAAATGTAGAAAGTGCCACCGATGGCGTACAAAGAACCGGTGTTACTTTAGAAAGAATCGGGCGAACTCCTATGCCGATGGATATCCTGGTAGAATATACCGATGGTACTAAAGAAAGCTTCTATATCCCGCTGCGCATGATGAGTTTTGAAAAAGAAAATCCAACACCGGAAAGTAAAAGAACCGTTTTACCTGATTGGGCTTGGGCCTATCCAAATTACTTTTTCGAAATTCCAAAAGCAAAAACGGAGATTAAAAAAATAACCATTGATCCAAGTGGTTTAATGGCTGATGTTAAACCAGAGAATAATGTTTTTGAGCAGAAATAAATAAAAAGGCGAACTTTTGGGTTCGCTTTTTTTTTGGAATAGAATTTGTAGATTTACCACAAATATTTGTCACTATGAAGAACATAAAAATGCTATTTCTTTTGCTAGTTATTGGCTTGGGTTTTCAAAAAAGTTATGCCCAACCTATTCGATTCAAAACCAGCAGCGTTAGTTTTACCGATAAAAAAAATGACGGAACGTGGAATGAATGGTCTGATTTTGTGGCTGCCAATGTGCTGATAACGCTTGATGCCAAAAAAGATTTGATTACCATCAATTCTTCCGAAATTCAATCGTTTAAAATCAAAGCTTACGGAGAAATTGAAGATACGGAAGAAACCAATATTGTTCCTTTTGAGTGCGTGGATAATAAGTTTTCTAAGTGCAAAATTTTTATAATCACCAAGAAAAAGGAAAACAACCGAATGCAGATTTATGTCAATTATAACGAAGTGAAATTCGTTTACAACATCTACAACGACAAATAATTCATGGATAATTCCTATCCGATAGCCGAAAAACTCAAAAGCAAAAAAATCATTGATCTGCTCTTTTCCGAGGGCAAATCAGTGAGCAAATTTCCATTGCGTTTGGTGTATGTGCAGCATGATTTTGAAGAAAATGTTCCGCTCAAAATTGGCGTTTCCGTTTCCAAAAAGCATTTTAAAAATGCCGTCGACCGCAATTATTTCAAACGCGTTTTGAGAGAATGTTACCGGTTGAACAAGTCGCTTTTGGTGGCTAATTTAGAAGCCAAATATTGTATGATGTTTTTCTATCAAACCAAAGACAAACTGTCTTATCAGGAAATCAATGACAAGACCATTCAGCTTTTCGAAAAATTTGTGAAAGTGCTTCAGGAAGAAAAAAAATGTTAACTAAAAACGGAATCCGATTCGTTTGAAGTAAATTAGTATATTCGTTAACTTGTTTAAAGAAAAAACCATGTTGTCATCCCTCAAAAAAAGATATTATATACCGGTAATCCTGAGCGTATTCCTCTTTATCGGCGTAAGTTTCAAAGACGATTTCTTCGAAATTTCGAAACAAATAGAAATCTTCACCACACTTTACAAAACCATCAATCAAAACTATGTTGATGAAACCAATCCGGCGGAGTTGATGGACAAAGCCATCAAAAGCATGCTGGCTGATTTAGATCCGTATACCAATTATTTCAACGAGCAGGACGTCATCCGATTCAAAATTAACAACACCGGAGAATACACCGGAATTGGCGCCTTGATTACACGCAAAGACGACCGAATCATTATCAAGGAACCGTACAAAGGATTTCCGGCAGACAAAGCCGGATTGAAAGCCGGAGATGAGATTACACAAATTGGCGACGTGCTTTTGGCCGACTTTAAAGACGATGCTTCCCAACTGATGAAAGGGGCTAAAAACACTAAAATTGACATCAAATACTTTCGCCAGGGAAAACCCATGACAACGCAATTAGTCTTGGATGAAGTAGAGGTAAAAGCCGTGCCGTTTTATGGAAAAATTGATGATAAAACCGGTTACATCGTCTTGTCGCAATTCAATGCCAAAGCTTTTTCGGACACTAAAGAAGCGCTTGAAAAACTGAAAGCCGATGGTGCCACACAAATCGTATTAGATTTGCGCGGAAACCCTGGAGGATTGTTGAACGAAGCGGTAAATATTTGCGGTTTATTTGTGCCCAAAGGAGAGACTATAGTAACCACCAAATCGAAAAACAACAAATACAACAACACCAATAAAACCACTCGCGAACCCGTTGACACCGAGATTCCGTTGACTATAATCGTAGATGGGAAGAGTGCTTCGGCTTCGGAAATTGTTTCGGGAGCATTACAGGATTTAGACCGCGCTGTGATTATTGGCAGCAGAAGTTATGGAAAAGGATTGGTGCAACGTCCGTTTGATATGGTCTATAATACTCAGGTTAAGGTTACGATTGCCAAATATTACACACCTTCGGGCAGATGTATTCAGGCGTTGGATTATGCCCATAAAGATGCCGGCGGAAAAGCCATCCGAACCGATGCCAAAAATTACAATGCGTTTAAAACCAAAAAAGGAAGAACGGTTTATGACGGCGGTGGTATTTTGCCGGATGTGGTTTTAGAAAACACCAAAACCAGTGCCATAGCTGAAGCCCTGCAAAAAAATGACGGAATCTTCAATTACGCTACTTACTACTATTACAAAAATCCAAATTTGGGTGATAAGATTCCAACGATTACCGATGCTGACATTGCTGATTTTAAAGCGTATCTGAAACGCGAAAAAATCTCATTAGATACGGAAACCGAGATTGCTTTGAAAAACACTTTGGAAAAAGCCAAAAAAGAAAATGTTGATGGAGCCATTACGGTGGAATACCAACAACTGCTTTCGGCTTTAGAGAAAAGTGAAGAAACGCTGATTGATAAAAATAAAACCGAAATTAAAAATTTGCTTTTAGACGAAATCATCAAAAGATACCAGTACAAGGAAGGATTATATCAGTATTATATCAAAAATAATTTCGAAATCAAAAAGGCTGTCGAGGTATTAAATGACAAGCCCGGTTATAATAAGATTTTAAAAATTTAGTATGAAGTTATTAAAATACCTGCCCTTACTATTTTTTGGGTTTCTTCAGGCACAGGAAGAAGTGGTTCACTCTGTTTATTTTGACTTCGACAAGTATGCTCTGAACGAAAAACAAGTGGGTGAAGTGGTTGATTTTATCAAAAAAACTGATTCCACCCGAATAGAATCCATTCAGATTTTTGGCTATACTGATGATGTCGGGAAAGATGCTTATAACTACAAACTTTCCACTAAAAGAGCCACGGCCATTCAAAATAAATTTATTGAAAATGGTATTACCAACAAAGTCATTATCACCATTGAAGGCAAAGGAAGGATCTTGATTGATGATGATATTGTAGAGAATCTTCCGGAAAAACGGTCTAAAAACCGTCGGGTGGATGTGGTGTTGAATTTAAAACCCTTACCAAAAATAGAAATTCCGGGCTACTACAACAGCATTCAAAAACATCATATCGTTGGCGACCATATTTATCTTGACAATGTTTTATTTGACCGAGGCAGCAGTAAATTGACTTATAAGACCAAGACAGAATTGGATAAAGTTGCCAAATTATTAATGAAATACAAAAACCTGCAATTCGAAATTCAGGGCCATGTGTGTTGCACGCCTCCTTATCAGAAAGAAGCCATTGATATGGACACCAAGAAACGACAACTTTCTGTAAATCGTGCTCAGGCCGTTTACAAATATTTGATTTGGAAGAAAATTGCAAAAGACCGAATGACTTTCAAAGGATATGGCAATACCGTGCCACTTGGCAAAGGCGCCGAATATGACCGAAGAGTAGAATTGGTTATCTCAAAAGTATAATTAGCCTCTTTTCATTTCAATGTGTGGAATGTCGTCTTCGAGATACATTTCGCTGGTTTGAATAAATCCGTGACTTTCGTAGAATTTCTTCAAATACAACTGTGCCGAAATGGTGATTTTTGTGGCATCAAGCTGCGACTTCATAAAGTAAATCGCTTCGCGCATCAGGATGTGCCCTAATTTTTTATCTCTGTACGTTGTTTTCACCACGACTCTTCCAATGGAAGCCTGTTCAAAATAATCATTAGCTTTAAACAAACGGGCATACGCCACAATTTGACCATTATCTTCGCCAATCAAGTGCAATGCTTTCTGATCTTTGCCGTCAATATCCTGATAGACGCAATCCTGCTCCACCACAAAGACTTCACTGCGCAATTGCAGCAAATCATAAAGCTCTTTACCAGAAAGTGCCTCAAATCGCTTTATTTTCCATTCTAAATTCATGAGTTCTTATTTTTTGATTTGAATCGACTTAATCATGGCTTCCAATTCAAACATCAAATCGCGTTTTTCTTTGGAAGGTGCATAGCAAAATCCTTCTAAAACCAAGATACGCCTATTGGCTTTATCAAAAATTGCGTAGTTAATGAACGGTCCCGACATGAAGTCGTTTTTCATTTGCCAGGTTCCTTTGGTTTCATAAGCTTTGTTACCATCCAAAGTTATTTTTGAGAAGTAAGGAGAATAAGCTTCTTCGGTAACCATTATCGTTTTATTTGCCGAACCGTGAATGTAAAGTTTCCCTACGGAATCTCTGATTTTAATAATGTCTTTCACAGCATTGCTGCGGCGAATGCTTTTCCATGGAATTTCATAGATGATCAGACTGTTGTTACCGCTGGTGATTTCTTTTTTGAGCCAGATGAAATTTTTCCGGCGCATCACATATTCGTATTTTTTGGGAATCAGCAAATTGATGTTGAATTTTTTCTGGATTTTTTTGGTATCCAATAACGAATCTTTGAACGTTTTTTGCTCCTGTAGAATCTCCGTTTCGCGCATTTTTTGAATGATGGCCGGCGTATTCTTTTCTAAAATTTCCAATATTTCAAAAGCAGTTCTGCCCGAGATGTGAATGGCATTCTGTGGCGAGGCAAATTCGTTTTCTTTGATTTCGAATTTGTTCTCGATGTCTTTTTTGATGATGATGATGTTGCGGCTGTCGGTAGAATAGCCTTCAAAAAGTTTTACCGGATATTGATTGATGGAAAACAAAGGTTCTTCCTGTGGCAAGCCCAAAACCGGTGAGGCAAATTTATTCCGGATGCTGTCGCCCACTTCGCCATTCCAGAGTTGGTCATCTATGATTACGGCAATAGTATTGATGGCAGCGGAAGATTCGTCGGGAAACTTGTTGTTTTTAAACGTACAAGAACTCAGGCATACTGAGCCTAAAAGCCATAAAAAAAGGGTTTTATTCATAACTGAAATAAAACCCAAATTTATTGAAGATTTTCGGATTAACCGTTAATTTTTAATTTCATTCCCGGTTTTAAACTTTCGTTTTTAATTCCGTTCCATTTTTTGATATCAGAAATGGTAACGCCAGGATATTTTTTAGCTATGCTGAACAAAGAGTCTCCTTTTTTCACGTAGTATAATTTTACTTCGTCTCTTTCGTTAGCGGCTATGATTTCTTTTTTAGATGATTTTGGTTCGTTAACTGCTACTTCTTTTTTGGAAACAATAAGCGAAGCTCCTAATTTAACATTGTTGTCTTCCATATCGTTCCATTCTTTGATATCGGTAACAGCCACATTGTATTTACGGGCTATACTTCCAAGATTGTCTCCTTTTTTAACTTTGTATTCAACGATTTTGGTTTCGGTTTTTGGCTCGTCTTCTTTAGCTTCTTCAGCGGTATTGGCCAATGCTAATTTAGAACCTTGCTGCACGTTCAAATCATCCAGATTATTCCACTTTTTCAAGTCTTCTAAACTAACATTGAATTTTTTGGCAATGCTAAATAGATTATCACCTCTTTGTACTTGGTAGTAGTCTTTTGGGTTTTCAGTAGCCTCTGAATCTGTATCGTTAGATGCTACAGCTGTTTCGGTTTTCGCATCTAAAGCCGGTTTGTTTCCTTTAACTTCTTTTCTAACTACAGTAACTACTCTTTCGTTTTTGATGATTTTTATATTGGCTCCTAACGGAATGTTACTTCCTTTTAAGTGGTTCCATTTTTTGACATCGGCTACAGCAACTCCGTATTTATCTGAGATTTCACCAAGGTTGTCTCCTTTTTTAACTTTGTGGTATTTCACTACATCTTTAAACGAAACTACTTTTTCTTCTTTAAATATTTTTGAGGTATTCGAAGCCAAAGCCGTTGATTCCTTTACCGAAATTGTATCCGGCTTAACCATTTTCTTATCGTTGGAAGCAATAGCTTCTGTGGTGTAAATCTTCAGTTTTCTTCCTACAGGAGCTTTGCTATTTCTCAGATGATTCCATTTTTTAAGATCCGACATCGCAACACCATATTGAGAAGAAATCTCACTCAAACTGTCACCACGCCTCACTTTGTGGTATTTCACTCTTGATACCGAAGAACCACCACCAATAGAATCTCTTGTGGCTAACATACTTTCGTAGGGTCTTTCTCTTTTGCTGGCTTCGTATTGCACATAAGCGTATATCTTATCTTCATTCGAAGTAAACACCGCAATTTTATCGATTGGTAATCTTAAAAAATGTTGTTCGCCAGTGATAAAAGGAATTTCTTGTCTTTTATACGACGGATTTAAGAACTGCAATTCAGCAACCGGAACATCCAACAACTCTGAAATTTGTTTGAAAGTCATGGCGTTTTTAATCATGATGGTATCCGTTGCGAAATGATTGGCAATGGCTCTGTCTGGTTTAATCCCGTGTTCTTTATGGTATTCAAAGATGTACATAGTAGCCAAAAATGCCGGCAAGTACCCTTGTGTTTCTTTTGGTAAATATTTTCTAATATTCCAATAATTTTGTTGTCCTCCTGAACGTCTGATGGCTTTTGCCACATTCCCCGGTCCTGAATTATAAGAAGCTAACACCAAGTCCCAATCGCCAAAAATTTTGTACATATTGGTCATGTATTGCGTAGCAGCATTACTTGATTTCAGTGGATCGTTTCTGTCATCCACATATGAATTGATGTTCAGGTTGTACTGTTTTCCGGTTTGGTACATAAATTGCCACAAACCTGTTGCGCCTACTCTGGAAACTGCTCTTGGATTCAAAGCAGATTCTACAACGGCTAAATATTTAATTTCTAATGGAATATTTTGGGAGGCTAATGACTCTTCAAACATTGGGAAATAGAACTGAGAAATACCCATTAATCTTTCAAAAGATTTTTTTCTATTCTTTAAAAACGATTTGATTACGTTTTCCAAACCTTGATTCCACTCGATATTGAAAGGCGATTTCTCGTCCATTTTCTTTAATCTTTCTTTCAACAATGCGGTTGGCAATTCGTAATCTACTTTTTCATCCACATTGATGTTTTTGATGTCAAGTGTCAATTCGTTATACAAGTCTAAACTGGCCAACTCTTTCATCCACAGGCTATCAATACAGGATGCTATGTTGTCGTGAACAAAAGTAGCTTTGATAGAATCTAGAACTTGTTTGTTGGTTAAGTCTTTTTTAAACGGTGTAATACTTAAGTCATCCTGAGCAAAAATTGCCGTGGAAACCAGAAATACTGCTAAGGTTGTTATTTTTTTCAAATTCATAATCAATATTATAAAGTGGTATTTGAGAAATTTCAGTTGTAAATGATATCATTTACAACGTAAATATTTGTTTATTATTGTGTTACTTTTTTAAATTAATTTAAAATCGCTGCAATTCCCGGTAAAACTCTTCCCTCTAACATTTCCAACATGGCGCCACCGCCGGTTGAAACATAACTCATTTTTTCTTCCAGTCCGAATTGTTTTACGGCTGCCACAGAATCGCCCCCACCAACAAGAGAGAAAGCTCCGTTTGCAGTTGATTCTGCTATATCATTTCCTAATGTAATTGTTCCTTTGGCAAAGGTTTCCATTTCAAAAACACCCAATGGTCCGTTCCAAAGAATCGTTTTTGAATTCATGATTACTTCTTTAAAATTGGCTAACGATTTTGGCCCGGCATCTAAACCTTGCCATCCATCCGGAATTTCGCGAACATCAACTACTTGCGTGTTGGCATCGTTTGAAAAAGCATCTGCGGCAATCACATCCACCGGAATATGGATCTGAACATTTTTCTGTTTGGCCAAACGCAAAATTTCTAATGCTAATTCCTGTTTGTCATCTTCGCAGATAGAATCTCCGATTTTGCCGCCCAAAGCTTTTACAAAAGTAAACGTCATTCCGCCGCCAATAATCATGTGGTCTACTTTGTCTAATATATTTTCAATAACCGTGATTTTGGAAGATACTTTTGAACCTCCAAGCACTGCCGTTACTGGTTTTACTGAATTATTCAATACGCGATTTAAACTTTCTATTTCTTTAGCCAAAAGCATACCAAAACATTTATGATTCGGAAAAAACTTGGCAATAATCGTTGTCGAAGCATGGGCTCGGTGCGCTGTACCGAAAGCATCATTCACATAAATATCTCCCAAGGATGCTAATTCTTTGGCAAAATTTTCGTCGCCGGCTTCTTCTTCAGCATAAAAACGAAGGTTTTCTAACAATAAAACTTCACCTTGCTTTAAATTTTTGGCTGCATTTTGTGCTATTTCGCCACGACAATCTGATGCAAATTGAACCTTTATTCCCAAAACTTCTGAACATTTGGCTACTATATGACGCAAGGAAAACTGATCTTCTTTTCCTTTAGGTCTGCCCAAATGTGACATCAAAATTACACTTCCTCCATCGGCAAGAATCTTATCAATGGTGGGCTTTGCAGCTTCAATTCGGTTAGCATCCGTCACGTTAAAACTCTCGTCCAAAGGAACGTTGAAATCTACGCGAATGATTGCTTTTTTAGCATTGAAATTAAAATCCTGAAGTGTTTTCATTTGGCTTTTTAGTAGGTTCGAATCCTTGCAAATATAATAAAAATTAATTTCATCGGTCTTTTTTGTGCTTTTATCGATGATTTTTAAGGAAATTTTAAGGTATAAACTGTTTATTTTCAATAGAATAGTGCTACCTTATGCTTCCCCATACCAAAGAGGACTTTACCTTTTAACTGTATGCAAACCCAAACATTCCTTTTCATTTAGCAAAATATTTCGTCTATATTTGCTCTATGCAGTTTTCAGACATACTCGGTCAGGATTATATTAAAAACCATCTCGTAACCAGCGCTTTGTCGGGAAGGATTCCGCATGCACAATTGTTTATCGGTCCGGAAGGCAGTGGAACTTTGGCGATGGCCGTAGCATATGCTCAATTTGTTTTGTGCAACAATGTTGGCCATGAAAACAATGGCGGCAACGAAAGTTGTAATTTGAAATTCCAATCGCTTTCCCATCCCGATTTGCATTTTGTATATCCGAATGTGGCCAATGACGAAGTAAAATCTAAACCAAAAAGTGGTGATTTTATTATGGATTGGCGCGAATTTGTTTTGGCAAATCCTTATGGAAGTTTGTTTGATTGGTACAAACATTTGGGTGTGCAAAACAAACAGGGCGAAATTCGTGTGGATGACGCACAGGATATTTTGAAAGCTTTAGCATTGAAATCCTATGAAGGCGGTTATAAAATTATGATTGTCTGGATGGCGGATAAAATGAATATTGCCGCTTCCAATAAATTGTTAAAACTGTTAGAAGAACCACCTGAAAAAACGCTGTTTCTCTTAATTTCTGAAAACGAAGAAGATATTATTCAAACCATTCGTTCGCGCTGTCAAGTATTGCATTTTGGCGCTTTGCCTGAAGCTGTAATTATAAAAGCTTTGAGAGAAAAATATTTTTTAGATGAAGCATCGGCAACCAAAGTAGCGCATCAATCACAAGGAAATTACAATAAAGCAATTCATATTTTACAGAATGATGGTGATGATTTGCCTTTTGAAAAATGGTTTGTAGATTGGGTAAGAGCTGCTTTTAGAGCCAAAGGAAATGCTGCTGCCATTCAGGATTTGATTTCCTGGAGTGAAGAAATTGCAGGTTTGGGACGCGAAGGACAAAAGCAATTTTTGAATTATTGTATTGTAATGTTTCGACAAGCGATGCTGTTGAACTATCAAACTGATAAATTAGTTTATTTGGAACCGACTGTTGACAAATTCAGTTTGGAAAAATTTGCTCCTTTTGTCAATGGAAATAATATAAACCCTATTTTTAGTGAACTTTCGGATGCGATTTATCACATTGAAAGGAATGGAAATGCCAAGATAATTTTAACTGATTTATCTATAAAACTTACTCGTTTAATCCATAAAAATGAATAGATATGAATAATACTGCTTCCGTTTTAGTATTGCTTTTTTTGGCTGTCACTTTTATACAATCAGCCTATGACAAAGTATTTGCCTGGCAAGGCAATGTGGATTGGCTCAAAAGTCATTTTGCTCAAACTATTTTGAAAAATTATGTGCCGCTAGCCTTGTTTATCATTCTGATTTTAGAATTAATAACCGGCGTTTTTACACTTGTTGGTTGTGTTGAATTATTGGTAAATGGCGGAAGAAATTTTGGTTTTTATGGCGCAGTTTTCTCAAGTATTACACTGATAATGTTATTGTTAGGCCAGCGATTGGCAAAAGATTATGATGGTGCCAGAACCATTGCCATTTATTTTGTGCCTTCCATCTTAGCTGTTTTTTGGTTGAGTTAACCATTTGATATAAAACAAAAAAGCCTCAAAATTTGAGGCTTTTTTTATGGTTCCAACTAAAGAATTATTTCTTTTCTTCTTTTTTAGTTTCTGTTTTTACTTCTTTTTTATCCGAAGATTTATACTTGTCGTTAACCAATTTTATAAGCTCTTTAGTGATATCGTAATTGTCTTTTGCGTACAAAATAGATTGCGCATCACCAGTGCCATAGATATAATCATATCCCTTTTCTTTTCCGTATTCTTTGATAACTTTTTTATATGTTTTTACCAAAGAATCCATTTCAACTCCGCTTTCTTGCTGCAATTGCTGCAACATAGCTTGCTGTGCATAATTTAATTGTTGCTCTCTTTGTTGCAATTCAGCTCCTTTTTGTTGTGCCCAAGCTTGTCCGTTAGAAGCAGCATTTTGCTTAAAACTCGCAGCTTCCGATTTGAAACGATTCACTTCAGCTTCTAACTGACTTCCCATTACTTTAGATTTGTCTTTGTATTTGGCTTCAATATCTTTTGCTTCTGTTGATTCTTCCATCAATTTTGATGTATCAATGTATGCTGTTTTAAATTCTTTTGTCGTTGTAGCGTTTTTGTTGCAAGCCATAATTGAAATAGCCACTGCAAAAAGGATAATAGTTTTTTTCATTCTGTTTTATAAAATTTATTTTCGGTTTCAAAAGTATAAAAATAAACGACACCAATCTAAAGCTTAAAACTTATGATTTTTGATCGTTTAGTCAGTATAATTATTAGTTATTGCTGTCTAACTAATGATAGTTCTAAATTATAGGTTTTGGTTTAAAACAAGGCTCTTAAAGCAACTTTCCCTTTTCAGGCAACAAAAGACACAACTCACATTGATTGACTTGAAAACAAGCGCTCTATTGGCTTTTTAGTTGTTTTTTATGATATAAATGTGCGATGAAAACTCTTTTGTTTTATTTCCGTTGAGATTTGACTTCCAACCCACAAAAAAAGCTCTAAAAAAATTCATTCTTCCGGTTTTGTATTTTTCAGAAAGCAAACTCACATAAAAACTATCAAATTTCATTGGAAGCACTTCCGTTAGTTTCATCTCTTTTTCAGCAAACAATTTCCCAATAGCTGTTTTTGAAAAATGCCAAATATGTCTCGGAACATCATAAGCTGCCCAAAATTTACCATAATACGTAGCATCAAAAGATTTAAAATTAGGAACGGCAATTACAATGGTTCCGGATGGTTTTAGTAATCTTTTCAATTCCAAGATATATTCTTCAAGATTTGGAACGTGTTCTAATACGTGCCACATGGTAATTATATCAAAAGAATTACTTTCTAAAACCGCTAAGCTTTCGGCAAATTTCACTCCTTTATTTATAGCAATTGTTTTTGCTTTTTCACTTGGTTCAATTCCTGTAATATGCCAACCGTCATTTTTTGCTACTACTAAAAAATCACCTGTTCCTGCACCAATGTCTAAAAGTTTTCCTTTTTGAGATTGTGTATTGATTAGTTTTAATTTATTTTTTAGTGCTACACTTTTTATCAATTGATACATTCTTTCAAACAAAGAACGCTTCCCATCAGTATGGGAAATATAGTCATCACTTTCATAATAACTCGGTAGTTTTTCCAAACTTGGTTTTGGAAATGTAATTAACATATCATATTCCGGATTGTGATGCAATTCGAATATTTCTTTGGAAACAGAATAATCTCTAACTTTTTGAAAAAAAATATTATTTTGAAAACTCATATAAAGGCTGTATTGGTAAGGCTTAAAGAAACTAGTTTCACGTGGAACGCAAAATTATCTTCCCATGTAAATTAATAAGACTGAAACATCAGCAGGTGAAACACCACTAATTCTGGATGCTTGTGAAATAGTTACCGGACGAATGGTGCTAAGTTTTTGTTTAGCTTCAATTGACATTGATTTTATTTTGTTGTAGTCGAAATTCTCCGGGATTTTAATATCTTCTAATCGGATTAATTTTTCCGCATTGTTTCTTTCTTTCTCTATATATCCTGAATATTTAACTTGAATTTCAGCCTGCTCAATAATTTCTTTATCCAGGTCATTCTCTTGTATATAATTTTGAACTTTCTCAAACTTTAAAATATCTTCTAATTCAATTTGAGGACGGGAAAAAACTTTAAACATTTTATCCGATTGTACCATTGGTGCGCTTTCCTTTTCAGTTAAAATAGGATTAGCTTCTTCTTGAGTAACGCTTGTTTCTTTGAAGAAAGCAACCATTTTTTCACTTTCATTGAATTTATATTCCATACGTTTTAATCGCTTTTCTGAAGCTAAACCAATTTCATAGGATTTTGCCGTTAAACGAAAATCTGCATTATCTTGACGCAATAACGTTCTGTATTCAGCACGTGAAGTAAACATACGATAAGGCTCTTCTGTTCCCTTTGTAATCAAATCATCAATCAAAACACCAATATAAGCTTCATCTCTTCTTAAAATCATTGGCTCTTGTTCCTTAACTTTTAAGGCAGCATTAATGCCGGCCATTAGTCCCTGAGAAGCGGCTTCTTCATATCCGGTAGTACCGTTTATTTGACCTGCAAAATACAACCCTTCTACTAACTTAGTTTCTAAAGTGTGTTTTAATTGTGTTGGTGGAAAATAATCATACTCGATGGCATAACCGGGACGGAAAAACTTAACTTTTTCAAATCCTTCAACAGATCGCAAAGCTTTGAATTGAATGTCTTCAGGCAAAGATGTAGAAAATCCGTTTACATAAACCTCAACGGTATTCCATCCTTCCGGCTCAACAAAAAGCTGGTGTCTTTCTTTATCAGCAAAACGATTAATTTTATCTTCAATAGATGGACAGTATCTTGGCCCGATGCTTTTAATTCTTCCGTTAAACATTGGGGATCGATCAAATCCTTCTCTGAGTATGTTATGAACTTCATTAGAAGTATAGGTCATATGACATAATTTTTGAAGAGTCAACGGTTTGGTTTCGTCAGAATAAGAGAACTTGTCTGGAATTTTATCACCAGGCTCTTCTCTCATTTTAGAATAATCCAATGAACGACCATCCACCCGCGGAGGTGTTCCGGTCTTCATTCTACCGGCTTCAAATCCGACCTTAATCAAATCTTCTGTAATTCCATAAGCCGCACTTTCACCAGCTCTTCCTCCTCCGAATTGCTTTTCACCGATATGAATTAATCCATTAAGAAACGTTCCATTGGTCAAAACAACCGTTTTAGATTTAATTTCAATTCCCAATGATGTAATGACTCCTTCAATTTTATTATTTACAATCAAAAGGCCTTTTACCATTTCCTGATAAAAGTCTAAATTCGGAGTTCGTTCCAGCATTAATCGCCATTCTTCAGAAAAACGCATCCGGTCACTTTGAACTCTTGGAGACCACATCGCTGGTCCTTTTGATTTATTAAGCATTTTGAATTGCACTGCGGTCTTATCCGAAACAATCCCCGAATAACCACCCAATGCATCAATCTCACGAACAATTTGTCCTTTGGCAATCCCTCCCATAGCAGGATTACATGACATTTGCGCAATGTTTTGCAAACTCATGGTAACCAATAAAGTTTTGCATCCCATATTGGCTGATGCCGCCGCCGCTTCGCAACCAGCATGACCAGCTCCCACTACTATTGTATCGTATTTTTCTAAAAACATTTTAATTGTGTTTCACGTGGAACATCTTCATTTTTTCTTCCTCTTTTTGACGCATTACTTTTTCGTCTTCCTCGCTTTTATCCTTGTATCCGCAATAGTGCAAAACTCCGTGAGCCATTACTCTTTTCAATTCTTCCTCAAAATCAACATTAAAATCTAATGCGTTTTCAAGAACTCTCTCAATCGAAATGAAAATATCTCCGTGTAGTTCGTTTCCTATAGAATAATCAAAGCTAATGATGTCTGTTAAGGTGTCATGATCAAGATATTGTTGGTTTATTTCCAATAAGTAATCATCGTCACAGAAGATATAATTAATCTCACCTTCGTTCTTTATTTCAGAGCTAATGACTTTGGAAAGCCAATCTGAATAAGTTGTTTCGTCTTCTAGTTTGAAATCTGTCTCGTAATTAAAACTAATCATTGGTTTTAAAGTATTCTTGAACCTTTTGGTTAAAATTGGAGCGCAAAGGTAAGCTTTGTCTATTTAAAATTTCAATACTATTTAAATATTCTTGAAGCTTACTCGGCAATGCAGTGGCTTGATTATTAAATTCTTTCTTATTGGTTTCTGATTGACGCTTCTTATCTTCGCCTTGTTGCTGCAATGCCTTTTCAAGTTTCAACAACTCATATTTCACATTCAATATCTTTTGAAGAGTCTCATTATTGAAACCTTTATTCAATAATTGCTTCTCAACTTGTTTCATTTGATCTAAGGTGTTCTGCCCATTACCGCCTACACCCTGTTTCTTTAATTCTTTTTCTAAGGCTTCCCGCAATTGCTGTTGTTCCTTATAAATTTCCATAATTGCTTTTGCATCTCCCTCTCCATCTTGTCCTTCTTCTCCTCCTTTTTGATTACCTCCTTGTCCTTGCCCGGAATCTCCTCCTTTTTGGCCTTTATTTCCTTTGCTGCCTTGTTGGCCCTCACCCGGTTTTTCACCTTGTTTACCTTCCTGACCCTCGCCTGGTTTATCGCCTTTCTTCATACCCTTTTTCATTTTTTCACCTAGGCCTTCTTGCTTCTTAATAATATCCGGTAATTGCATTCCTTCTCCTTGCCCTTGACCCGGCTTAGGTTTTCCTTGACCTGAACCCTGCATTTGCATCTGCATTTGCATACCAGTCAAAATATCGCTCAACATATCTGCTAATTTATTAGAAGAAGAAACCGCATATTGCTGATGAGAATTTCCCTTTGGAACATTAGCTTCAACTAAGGTTTCTATAGCTTTATCAACATTGTATTGAACATTGCCAATTTCTTTAGTAATGTCTTCGGCAATTTTTGGATTTCGTAAAGACATGGCAAAAAGACTATCATCAACATGTTTAAATTGTTGTTTTAAATCCTGCTGAATTTTTAAATTTTTATTGAAAGATGGAGCGCCACGCTTCAAATTTTTAAACTGCTTCATCACATCTTCCTGCGAGAATGAATAGGCTAAAAGATTGTCTAAAATCTGACGCAACATAGCTACATCTTCCTCCATTTGTTCTGCCTCACCCGATTCCATTTGCTCTTGCATCTGCTGCCCCATTTGCTTCATTTTTTTGGAAGCGCTTTTTTGTTTGGGCTTGGCCTTGCTTTTTTGTTGCTTTTGCAATTGATCTTTAGCATCTTTTAAATCTTCGTCTATGCTTTTCTCTTTCTCTGCTGTTTTTGGTAAATCCATTGGGGCTTTTAGCTCCTTATTGTCTTTATCCAAATCCTTTAGCTCCTCTTGAAGCTTATCAAATTCTTTATTGATTTCATCTTGCTTCTCAGCATTATTCTCATCCGTTTTGTCCGCTAATTTATCTTGCTTGTCGGCCAATTTGTTTAACTTATCTGCAATTTGTTCCGCTTTTTTCTCCACATAATACCGCTTGGTTAATTCGACCAATTGTTCCAAACTTTTGGTTTGATTTTTACTGGCTTGTTGGAATTTTTCCATCTTTTCGAACAACTCTTCTTTGCTGATTTTGTCGTTCAGTTTTTTAAGCTCATCCAGAAGTTTTTGATTCTTTTCTAAATCTTCTTTGGTTTTCTCTAACCGATCCTGAAGCAAGTCTTTTTTCTCGTCTTTCTTATCCGCTTTGAATTGCTCCAAATTGTCTTTCATCTTCTCGGAGAACTCTTTCATGAGTTCGTCTTGCTGTTTCTGACGCTGAATAAAATCATCCACTTTTTGCTGTTCTTTGTATTCTAAATTATCTTTCTCTTTCCCCATTTTTTGCAACTTATCCATTTCGGATAGTTGCTTGTCCTGAGCTTTTAATGATTTAGCTAATGAATTGATATTCTCGTTTTGCTGTTGCAGCATTTCATCTTGTTTCTCTGTTTCCGTGGCAATCCTATTGCTGAAAACGGATGATTTGGTGCTTTTGAAATTATGAATAGCATCGTTGTCAAAAATCTCAAAATAATACTCATACGAAACGCCTTCTTCTACTGGGAGATTACTTGGAAACGAAAAAACAAACTGGTCATAAACATCTCTCTTAACAGTAATGGCGGCATGTTTAGCAGCAGTAGGTTTGTCTTTTGGATAATAAACAATTTGCAGTTTTGACAATCCGTAATCATCAGAAACCTGACCGAGAACGTAATTTTTATTTACCTTCAAACTATCCGGTGCATTGTTAACGGTGATCGTTGGAAACTGATCTTTGATGACCGAAATCTGGTAATTCAACTTCTCATAATTCTGAACCTTAGCATTCGAAGTTAAAATTTGATAATCAGTGTTTTGAAGTATACTTTTGGAAAGCGAAAACATGTTCTCCTCTTTGGCGAAAGCAAAATGATTATTCTCATTCACCCAATCCACTTTTTGTGTAGCCAAAGTGCTCATTCTCCAGGTAACTCTGGTCCCTTCCGGAATAATAGCGTTTCCGGTTCCTTTGATGACTTCTGATTTCTTGTTTAAATAACCCGGGAAATTCAACACCATCTCAAAATTGGCAATCGATGGCACCGTAACTACTTTCAATTCATAATCGTGTGAAGAAACATCATTAGATTCAATATGAAACTCTAAATCTTCGGCAGGTTTCGGAATGACAAATTCGAATTCACCGGCTTTAGTACTTTCCATAAAATAGCTTTCGTCTCCTATGAAAATCATAGCGTTTTCCGGAACTACATTACCAACTGTCTTTACTTTCAATAAAAAGTCTTTGTTTTGTTCGGTTTGCAAATTGTTATTCAACACCACAAATTCAAAAGGTGCCGGCGGCAAAAACTGTTGCTTAAAGTGAACCACACGATTCAAACTTTGGGAAAGAATATCACTTTTCCCTGAAATCAGGAAAAACAAAAAGAACAGAATGGGAATAACGGCCAGCGGTAAATATTTTTTGTTTTTGCCCAAATTAATAGCATTTCCAAAAGGAACAGGCTGCAAAGTGTTGGCCTTTTGATCAATCGAGGCCAACAGTAATTCCGACTTGTTTTGGTCTTGGGATAGTTGTAAAAAATTAGTCAGTTTATCCCCTACTTCATTAAAATGCTCTCCAATAATGGCCGAAGCTTCTTTGTAATCAATCCCTTTTTGAAGCTTAAAAAGTTTAAAAATCGGGAACAAAATAAAGCGGAGTAAAAGGAACAGTTCAACGACAACAAAAACCAAAAACAAAACAGTTCGCGCCGTTGGTTTCAACCAAAGGAAATACTCCACAAAAAGCGTGAAAATAAAATACAGCAAGCCCAAGCCTACGAAGAAAATGGTTCCGCGTAGTAATTCGTTGGTGTAAAACTTCTTAATAAAGCTTTCCAGCTTTTGATATATGATGTTTGAATTCTCCAATTTTCGCAATTCTTTTTTATAACCGATAAATGTACAATTTTTGGTGAATAACCAACGTTAAAAATTTGCCAATCAAAATTCAGCAATTCGTGGCTAATTAAATTTTATCTTTGCACCAAATTTCAATACAATGTCAAGACCTGTTAGAGTTCGTTTTGCTCCCAGTCCAACCGGACCTTTACACATTGGTGGTGTTCGTACTGCCTTGTTCAATTATTTATTTGCCAAAAAACATAACGGTGTTTTCTATTTGCGAATAGAAGATACCGACCAAAATCGTTTCGTTCCCGGAGCCGAAGCCTACATCTTTGAAGCTTTGGAATGGCTAGGTATCGCACCAAGCGAAACCGTTGGGAAGCATGAAAAATTCGGTCCTTACCGTCAATCCGAAAGAAAGCCTTTGTACAAACAATACGCTGACCAATTGGTGAATTCGGGTTGGGCTTACTATGCTTTTGATACAGCGGAAGCTTTGGATGCACACAGAAAACAACACGAAGAGCAAGGGAAAACCTTTATCTACAACTGGCACAATCGTGAAAAACTGGATACTTCTTTAGTGATTTCAAATGAGGAAACAGAGAAAAGAATTGCCGACGGTGAAGCTTATGTAATTCGTTTTAAAACGCCTGTTAATGAAACGTTGCATTTGCATGACATCATTCGTGGTGCTATTACTTTTGAAACTAATTTATTAGACGATAAAGTTTTGTTCAAAAGTGACGGAATGCCAACGTACCATTTAGCCAATATTGTAGATGACCATTTGATGGAAACCTCACATGTGATTCGTGGTGAAGAATGGTTACCATCCATGCCGTTGCATTGTTTATTGTACAAAGCCTTTGGTTGGGAAGCACCGGAATTTGCGCATCTTCCATTGATTTTAAAACCTATTGGCAACGGAAAATTATCCAAACGCGATGGTGACAAAATGGGATTCCCGGTATTTCCATTGGAATGGAAAAGCGAAGAAGGCATCTCCTCAGGATACAGAGAAAAAGGATTTTTCCCGGAAGCGGTGATTAATTTTTTGGCATTATTAGGCTGGAATGACGGCACAGACCAGGAGTTGTTTTCATTGGAAGAACTGGTAGCCAAATTTGATTTAAATAGAGTGCACAAAGCCGGAGCCAAATTTGATCCGGACAAAAACAAATGGTTCAATCATCAATATTTGCAAAAGCAGAGTGATGAAAGTTTGGCAAAATCCTTTGCTCCTATTTTGGCAGAAAAAGGAATTGCTGTTGAACATGACAAATTGGTAACCATAGTTTCTTTGATAAAAGAACGTGCTAATTTTGTTTCCGAATTTTGGGATTTATCAGACTATTTCTTTGTAGCGCCGACGTCTTATGATGAAAAAGCAGCTAAAAACTGGAAAGAAGACACACCTGATTTATTAAAACAATTAATTTCTGTGCTAACAACCATTGAAGATTTCACTTCAGTAAACATAGAAACCATAGTAAAAGACTGGATGACACAAAACGAAATTGGCATGGGAAAAGTAATGCAACCCTTCCGTTTGAGTTTGGTTGGAGCGCTAAAAGGCCCTCATCTTTTCGACATCGTTGAACTAATTGGAAAAGCAGAAACCATCAAACGATTGGAAACAGCTATAACAAGTTTATAAAAAAGAAAAGTCCCGATAACTCGGGACTTTTTTATTAGAAGTAGAAAATCACATTGCCACTAATAATGGAAGCGTTTCCTTTGAAATTGCCTTCCACCTTACCCAGCATATTCATAACGCCGTATTGATACGATACATTGAGTCTGGCATTTCGCACTCCGGCTGTTATTCCTATAACCGGATAAACGCCAACGTTGCCCATTTTTGTAAAATCCTTAGCCGTAAGGGCTGTTCCTTTTACTAAATTAGTTTCATCGTCTTTATCAATCTGGGCATTCCCGTTTATCTGAATCATTGGACCAAATTCGGCACTCAAATGGTTTTCAATAAACTTATAGCTCAACTGAAAAGTGACGTTGGCACAAGGTAATTTGTAATTCACATCTTTATCGCCCAGTACTCCTTTTTTGGTTACCACTTTATAATTGTATTCACTAAACTGTAAGCCGTAAATAGCATCCCAATCGTCATAAAAATTGCCTCGCATCGAAAGTCCAATATTCCAACCATTCCCGGGTTTGGTTTCTATATCCGAAGTGTTAACATTGAATTGATTTAATCCTAAAGTAATGCCAATCATATTGGAATCCCGGTAACCGTATTGTGCAAATCCAAAAGTTGTTGTTAACAACAAAAGGAATATTATTTTTTTATTCATGAAGTAGTAACTAATAATTTGTAACAAACATACATATATTTCGTATAAACACTGTACTAACAATTTAATTTAAAAAAATCATGGTATTTATTTCTGTTATTTTATTCTTTGGACTCATTATTCTTTTCTCTTCTTTTTTTACGGTAAAGCAACAAAGTGCCGTAGTTATTGAGCGTTTCGGGAAATTTGAAAGCATTCGAAATTCCGGTCTGCAGCTTAAATTGCCTATCATTGACAGAATTGCCGGTCGCGTAAATTTGAGAATCCAACAATTGGATGTTATCATCGAAACACAAACCAAAGACAATGTGTTCATCAAAATGAAAGTTTCGGTTCAGTTTAAAGTGATACAGGAACACGTTTACGAAGCCTTTTACAAATTGGAATATCCTCATGACCAAATCACGGCTTATGTTTTTGACGTGGTTCGTGCCGAAGTGCCAAAATTGATTCTGGATGACGTTTTTGTTCGTAAAGATGACATTGCTATCGCGGTAAAACGGGAATTAAATGAAGCGATGATGGCTTATGGTTATGACATTATCAATACTTTGGTTACTGATATCGATCCTGATATTCAGGTAAAAAACGCTATGAACCGTATCAATGCTGCCGAAAGAGAAAAAACAGCGGCCATGTTTGAATCGGATGCGCAAAGAATTAGAATTGTAGCCAAAGCCAAAGCCGAAGCGGAAAGCAAAAAATTACAAGGGCAAGGGATTGCTGATCAGCGAAGAGAAATTGCTAAAGGTTTGGTAGAAAGTGTAGAAGTTTTGAACAATGTGGGTATCAATTCACAAGAAGCTTCAGCTTTAATTGTAATTACGCAGCACTATGATACTTTACAAGCCATTGGTGCCGATACCAATTCGAATTTGATTCTATTGCCAAACTCTCCACAAGCTGCCAGCGACATGCTAAACAATATGGTAACCAGTTTTACCGCGTCAAGCATCATGGGCGAACAAATGAAAAATCAGCCGAAAAGAGTAAAAGACAGAAGCAATAAAACCTCTATGGATTATAATCCTTCAGACACTTCCAATCCGGAAGAGCCGGCAAAATAATAAAACAAAAATCCATAAAAAAAAGAGGCTTAATCGCCTCTTTTTCTGTTTATAAACCAATTGATTGCATAAGGAATCAAAATCTTTAAAATCGTGCCGTAAGTACCTGAGAATACTTTGTCATATACATCGGCCACAAAGGAAATGGATTTGGAAGGCACTATACTTTCCTTAGTTTTTTCAATGCTCAATACTATCTTTTGATAATGAATTTCTTTTTCGATTTTTAGAATTTCTAAATCTCTTTCGATCTCGGCGTAGGATGAATATTTTTTAGTTTCCATGGCTAGTCATTAAAAAATATTTCGGAGAATTTCTCCAGAATTGGGCCTTCCACTATTTTGTCTTTCACTAAAAATAATAGCAATGCCAGTACCAAATATACTCCCGCCACGCACAAAAAACCTAATGGATAACTGTGGAAAATTTGGCCAAGAGCCAAAGAACCAGCTACGGAAACAAACAGCAATACTATCACTAAACAAATGGCAATCAGAAAAAATTTGAGAGCCAAAGTGGTCGATTTCATCGCCACCTTAAAACCCCAAAGTTTATAATACGCCAAGCTTGTGTCTATGTAGGCTTTCGTATTTTCCTGAATGTCTTCTACATTTTCTCTGATGTCTTCCAAGGCCATTATTTCTGCAATTTGGCGTTTTGCTTTTTAAGCTCCGCAAGTTTTTCTTCCAGATAGGTAATAGCATCCTCAGCTTTATGACTTGATTTGGAAAGCAACTCATCGATAGTGTCTTTCAACTCGTCTTTTGATTTGGAAAATTTTTCTTTTGCCTCACCTTCCATCGAATTGAATTTGGTTTTCACTTCGTCTTTCAAATCATCAAAACCGTCTTTTATTTTTTCCCTTGTTTTCGAACCTTTATCAGGAGCAAATAAAATTCCCAATCCTAATCCAACTGCTGCTCCGGCCAAAAGTGCTATGAGGCCATTATTTCGTGTTGCCATAATTTCAAAAATTTAATTTTAATAAAATTACAAAATTTTACCTGTCGTTTACGTTAAATTCCGGTTAAACCACAAAAACTTATTTTAAAGCGAAATGAACAGCGTTCGTCAGGAGAGCCATAATTTGAGTATTTGGAATTCTGAAAGTGGAATAAAAATCAAGTATGGAGGTCGGTTTTAATAGCTTAAAAAAATAAAAAATTTGATTTTAATAGAAAAAACATATAATAAGAAAAGCCCACTAAACAGCAGGCTTTTCATTTATAAAATCTATTCTTATTTTTATTCTTTAGCTTCCACTTTTGCCCAAGTATCTCTCAAGCCAACTGTTTTGTTAAAAACCAGTTTTTGAGCAGAAGAATCTTTATCCACACAAAAATAGCCTAAGCGTTGAAATTGAAATTGGTCTAAGTTTTTAGCCGATTGCAAACTTGGTTCTACATAACCGGTAATGACTTCTAAAGAATTTGGATTGATGAATTCTTTAAAGTCGATTTCCTTATTGCCATCCGGATTTTCATGTGAAAACAAACGGTCGTAAATACGAACTTCAGCCGGAACTGCATGAGCAATAGAAACCCAATGAATCGTTCCTTTTACTTTTCTTTGTGAAGCTTCGGTACCGCTACCACTGCGGGAATCGGTATCATACGTACAATGAATTTCGGTAATATTCCCGTCAGCATCTTTAATAACACTCTCACCTTTAATGATATAAGCATTTTTCAAACGCACTTCAGTTCCTAAAGTCAATCGGAAAAATTTCTTATTGGCTTCTTCCTGAAAATCTTCTCTTTCGATATACAATTCTTTGGAAAAAGGGACTTTTCTATAAGTCATCACTTCTTCTTCGGGATTGTTTTCGGCTTCTAACCATTCTTCGTTTCCATCAGGATAATTGGTAATCACCAATTTCACTGGGCTCAAAACCGCCATAACACGATGTGTTGTTTTATTCAATTCTTCGCGAACACAAAATTCTAAAAGCGAAACATCAATCAGGTTCGTACGTTTGGCAATACCAATAGTATTAGCAAAATTACGAATCGCCATAGGTGGATACCCACGTCTTCGCATTCCTGAAATGGTGCTCATTCTTGGATCATCCCAACCAGTGACGTGTTTTTCTTCGACCAATTGCAGCAGTTTTCTTTTAGAAACTACAGTGTGTGATAGATTTCTTCGGGCAAATTCTCTTTGCTTTGGACGCACTTTGGTGTCATCATACACTTGGTCCAAAAACCAATCGTACAATTCACGGTGCGGTAAAAATTCAAGCGTACAAAAGGAATGTGAAATTTGTTCCAAATAATCACTTTCGCCATGGGCCCAATCGTACATTGGATAAATGCACCATTTATCACCGGTTCTGTGGTGGTGCGAATGTAAAATACGATACATAATCGGGTCGCGCATTAACATATTGGTATGCTCCATATCAATTTTGGCACGTAGAATATGAGTTCCATTCGGAAATTCTCCGTTTTTCATACGCTCCAATAAATCTAAATTTTCTTCAACAGAACGGTTTCTATAAGGAGAATTGGTACCCACTTGCGTAGGCGTTCCTTTTTGCTTGGCCATTTCTTCCGAAGATTGACTGTCAACATAAGCTTTTCCTTTTTTGACAAACTCCACCGCCCAATCGTATAATTGTTGGAAATAATCCGAAGCGTAACATTCGTTAGCCCATGAATATCCTAACCATTCAATATCTCTTTTGATGGCGTCAACATATTCCTGCTCTTCTTTGGCCGGATTGGTATCATCAAAGCGCAAATTTACCGGAGCCTGATAATCAATTCCTAAACCGAAATTTAAACAAATAGCACTGGCATGCCCCACGTGTAGATACCCATTAGGTTCCGGTGGGAAACGAAAACGCAGCTTGTTATTAGCCAAACCGTTTTCCAAATCTTTCTCTATGATTTGTTCAATGAAATTAAGCGACTTCTCTTCTGTTGACATATTCAAAATTTTGAGTCGCAAAGTTATCAAAAATGTTGGTTATTTGGTTATTCGTTAATTTGGTTATTTGACTTTTTGAAAGCAGAAATGCAAATATTTAGTACTTTTATCCAATAAATAAATTACCAAATCCACAAATTAACAGCAAAAATGGGAACTATTAAATTACAAAATATAAGAACCTTTTCGTTTCATGGCTGCTTGGAAGAAGAAGCGCGCATTGGTTCTGATTACCGTGTTGATCTTGAAATTAAGACGGATTTGAGAAAATCTTCCACTACTGATGAGTTGAAAGATACTGTAGATTATGTACTTTTAAATCAAATTGTAACACAGGAAATGGCCATTCGTTCCAAATTATTAGAACATGTAGCCCACCGCATCATCACTAGAATTTTCAGAGAAATACCAGCCGTTTCCAGAATACTTTTAGCCGTTTCAAAATTGAATCCGCCCATTGGTGGCGATGTGGAAGCGGTTACTATAGAAATGGAAGAATACCGAAATTAAAAACTTTGTTACTCTGTAACTCTTAAACTTTGGAACTTTCAAAAAAAATTCTATATTTGCCATCCATTCAACAATGGCGTCGTGGCCGAGTGGCTAGGCTGGGCTCTGCAAAAGCTCCTACTCCGGTTCGAATCCGGACGATGCCTCTAAAAGAGATACAGTATTGTGTCTCTTTTTTTTGTGGTAAATTTTTATAAAAATTTGAAGTTTACTTGTCTTTCTCAAGTTTTTCAAAGGCTTTGTTTACCATTTTTTGTTCTTTTGGAAACCAGGCTTGAGAAAGTAAAACGACACCACAAATAATCAAAACTATACTAATGAATTTCTTGATTAAAAGGATGTTTTTCGGATTGAGTTGGTTGCGTAATTGTTTGGCTAAAAGTATTTTGAAAATATCGGTAACAAAATAACTGAGAATTAAAGTACAGAAAAAAGTAATCATTCTGGACGCTTTCAATTCAAGTTGAGGACCAATGGTAATTAAGATTGCTAACCAAAATCCCAGCACTCCAATGTTGATGAAATTCAGAAAAAAGCCTTTGATAAACAAGGATAAATAATTGGTTTTGGCTAACTCTTTCGGGTCGATTTCGTCTATGCTTTTTTTGGATTCTTTTTTGTTTTTTACAAATGAAATAATGCCATAAGTGAGCATTACCAAACCGCCAAAAATAAACAAAGCCGGATCGTTTTTGATACTTTGAATCAAACGGTAACTACTGAAGAAGGCGATCAGAATAAAAATAACATCCGCTAATACAACACCTAAATCAAACATTACGGCGGCTCTAAATCCTTTGACGACACTGGTTTCCAATAAAACAAAGAAAACAGGTCCAATCATAAAACTTAGAAAAAAACCAAGCGGAATGGCAGATAAAATATCGTTGAGCAACATAATGGGTTAGGATTTTGACACTGCAATTTAGAATTAAATTTTAACAATTTCAAGTATTTCTATTTTGCTTCTTTAATACTGCCGCCGGCAACAACTTTTTGGTTGATTTGTTTTGGTTTTCCATATATGGTAATGTTCCCGCCAGCTCTTACTTTGGCTTCAACCAAATCACTAGCATAAATAGCGGCTTCACCTCCTGCATTTCCGGTAATGGTGGTTTGTTCGGTTTTGAAACTTTCCGCTTCATAAATTCCACCCGAGTTGACTATAACTTCCTGAACTTTAGCTTTTCCTTCCAATGAAATTTTGGAACCATTAGCTGCTCTGGCATTTAATTTATCAACTTCAAGAATCAGTTTTATTTCAGAACCTTCTTTGGCAATAATGTCAAAAGCAGTAGATTTTATCTTATCGCCACAAGCTATTCGGGACCCTTCATTGGCTTCGACCGCCGTGATGTTTTTGAAATAAACCGTTACTGAAATATTATCACCTTCGAGCATTTTTGTCAACGGCATTCTTATTTTTAATTCGCCATTTTTATTGACCAATTCTACTTCAGCAGCTTCTTTTCCATCCAAAACCACTTTGTTTTCCGTACTTGGAATTAAGAAAACATCAATCTGATCAAAGGAGGTGACTTTGGTAAAATCGCCGACCTTTTTCTCCACTTGTCCAAACGCTATGGAACTGATTAATCCTAAACTAAAAACTAACTTTTTCATGCTATTCTTTTCTTCTGATAAAATGGAAATCTAATTGTTTTTTTACTAAATCGGCATTTTTCACTTTAACATAAACTTCGTCACCAAGCTGTAAAATACTATTGGTGGCTTGACCAACTAAAGCATATTGCTTCTCATCAAACGTATAATAATCTTCTTTGATTTCGCGAATACGCACCATGCCTTCGCATTTGTTTTCGATGATTTCGACATAAATTCCCCATTCGGTAACGCCTGAAATTACACCCAAGAATTCCTGATCTTTGTGATCCTGCATGTATTTTACCTGCATGTATTTCACCGAATCTCTTTCAGCTTGTGCAGCCAATCCTTCCATATCGCTGGAATGGGCACATTTTTCTTCGTATTCTTCCTGGTTGACGCTTTTGCCACCATCCAAATAATATTGTAATAATCGATGTGCCATCACATCAGGATATCTTCGAATTGGCGATGTAAAATGACTGTAAAAATCAAAAGCCAAACCATAATGACCAATGTTTTCGGTAGAATATTTGGCTTTGCTCATACTTCGAATCGTCAAAGTATCTACCAAATTCTGCTCTTTTTTTCCATTGACTTCATTCAATAAATTATTCAACGATTTAGAAATATCCTGTTTGGATTTCATATTAATCGAATATCCAAATTTTGAAATTACTGTCTGAAGGTTTATCAACTTGTCTTCATTCGGTTCATCGTGAATTCTGTAGACAAAGGTTTTCTTTTGTTTGCCAATGAATTCGGCTACTTTTCTATTTGCCAACAACATAAATTCTTCTATCAGATGGTTAGCATCTTTCGAAATTTTAAAGAAAACACCAATTGGTTCTGACTCTTCATTCAAATTGAATTTCACTTCTACTTTGTCAAACGAAATCGCTCCTTCAGCCATTCTTTTTCGGCGTAGAATTTTAGCCAAATCATCCATTTTTAAAGTAGCTTCCATTATTTCTTTTGGCGCTTTGTATTCTTTTCCGGTTAAAGAAATTTCAGCTGGAATCACATCCGATTTGGTTTCGATAATCTGCTGTGCTTCTTCATACGCAAAACGCTGGTCAGAATAAATAACGGTTCTTCCAAACCAGGAATCTAAAACTTCGGCCTTTTGGTTCAATTGAAAAATAGCGGAGAAGGTATATTTCTCTTCGTGAGGTCGTAATGAACAAGCAAAATTGGATAACACTTCCGGTAACATGGGTACCACTCTGTCAACCAGATAAACTGAAGTGGCTCTTTTATAGGCTTCATCATCCAAAATAGTTCCTTCTTTCAAATAATGGGAAACATCGGCAATGTGAACACCAATTTCAAAATTTCCATTGTCTAAAACCTGAAACGACAACGCATCATCAAAATCTTTAGCATCTTTTGGATCGATGGTAAAAGTCAACACTTTACGCATGTCACGACGCTTCGAAATTTCTTCTTGTGTAATCGAAGTATCTAGTTTATTGGCATATGCTTCCACTTCAATCGGGAAATCATAAGGCAAACCATATTCGGCTAAAATGGCATGAATTTCGGTATCGTGTTCTCCTGGTTTTCCTAAAACTTTGATAACAGAACCAAAAGGAGAATCCGCTTTGGCAGGCCAATCTTCCAGTTTTACTAAAACCACATCGCCATGTTGGGCATCGCCTAATTTATTTTTTGGAATAAAAATGTCAGTGTACATTTTGGCATTGGCTGTAGTTACAAAGCCAAAATTCTTTTGAATATCAACTACACCTACAAATTCTTCTTTGTGTCTTTCTAAAATTTCCAATACTTCCGCTTCCGGTTTTCTGGAACTTCTTCTATCGTACACATAAGCTTTGACCGTATCGCCATCTAAAGCGTGATTCAGATTAACAAACGGAACAAAAACATCATTTTCTAATTCGTCACAAACAAAATAACCGGCTTTTCTGCTAGTCATATCTATTTTCCCCTCGTAATATTTTTGACTGGTAGCTTTGACTAAATACTTCCCCGGTTCAGATTCTACAATCAGTTTTTGAGCAGCGAGTATCTTTAAATCTTTGATAATTTCGTTTCTGCTTTTGGTATCATCCAACTCAAGGATAGCAGCTATTTGTTTGTAGTTGAATGGTTTATTGGCATTCTTGGATAATATTTTAAAAATCTTCTCGGAAAATGTCTTTTCGTTTTTCCCGAACTTTTTGGGTTTCTTACTCATTGTATCTTTTCTATTAATGCTGAAAATTACGAAGAAGTATTAAGATTTTAGTACCAAGTATTAAGATTTATAGAAAAAATAACTTTTGTATCTTTATAAAAACTTCACTAATGACTGAGTTTATCACGATTGCAACTTTTAATTTTGCTCATGAAATCATGGTTTTAAAAACTATTTTAGACCGCGAAGGAATCCCTTATTTGTTTCAAAACGAAAACTTAGTTTCTACCGATCCGCTGGCCAGTTTTGCTTACGGCGGCATCCTACTTAAAATTCATCCAAACGATAAAGAAGTCGTGCAACAAATTTTAGATGACCTAAACAATAATTTAAAAATTGTATAAATCTGAAAGTTGTCAACACATATTAAAAACATCAAAAAAAAGATTTAATTAAATTTAAATTTATGATGGTTATTATAGCGTGTTAATAGTGACAATAACTTTTTCTAAAAAGAGAATCTTTAAAAGTTATCGTAACTTATACAGAGAAATTAACAATGTAGTTTGTAGCTAAAGTTCTTGAAATGAGCAAATTTTTAGTTTTTGTTAACAGTTGTTAACATGTGAAATAACAACCATTTCTTTAATAAGTTTAGTTGTTCCTTTTTGTTGACAACCTTCTTATTTGTGCTGATAAATTTTCCAAAAAAAGACGAAACTAAATTTGATTTTCTCGATGCTGTTTTTGATTAGAAAAAAAAGCGTCACGACCTCAAAAAACTTCTAATTTTCTATCCAAAGTTGTTAACATTTGTTGTTAACTTAAGGTTAACTGAGTATCAACGAATTGCAAAATGCTATTAACAATGTATAATTTTAACAATTATGCTGTGTAAATTTCAATGATTTTCAAATAGTTATAAAAATATCTCAGTTGCCAAAAAACCTTGTGTTTTAAAAATCAAGTAGTTACAATAAAGTAAAAAAACAACCGATAGTTTCCGTAAATTTGTAGGCATAACTACAAACAATTCACCATGAAAATCTCGATTGGAAACGACCACGCCGGACCCGATTATAAAAAAGCCATAGTAACCTTTTTAGAACAAAAAGGACATCAAGTATTGAACCACGGAACCGATACTTTTGATAGTGTTGACTTTCCTGATTTTGGACATCCTGTTGCCATTGATGTGGAAACAACTAAAGCAGATTTTGGTATTGTGATTTGCGGTTCCGGAAACGGAATTAACATGACAGTGAACAAGCATCAAGGCATTCGTTCGGCTTTGTGCTGGACTAAAGAAATTGCTGCTTTGGCGCGCCAACATAACGATGCTAATATTATCAGCATTCCGGCGCGATTCACCTCTATACAACAAGCCGTTGAAATGGTAGACACTTTTTTAAACACTTCGTTCGAAGGTGGAAGACATGCCAACAGAGTGAATAAAATCGCTTGTCAATAGATTATGTGTCAAAACCACGTGCATATCCACAAACATGAAGTACAAGGAAAGAATTTAATCTATTCCATTTTACTGAATCTTTTAATAACGGTAGCCCAACTTATAGGCGGTATCATTTCCGGAAGCTTGGCGCTACTCTCGGATGCACTTCATAATTTTTCCGATGTATTATCATTGGTTTTTAGTTTAATCGCCCATAAACTCTCTAGAAGAAAAGCCTCGATTAACAATACTTTCGGTTTTAAAAGAGCCGAACTGATTGCTGCTTTTGTCAATGCCGCGACTTTGGTTATAGTGGCTTTTATTTTGATATACGGAGCCATCGAACGTTTTTTTAATCCGCATCCGATTCAATCCGGATTAGTGATTTGGTTAGCACTTTTAGGGATTGTGGTCAACGGACTTTCCGTTTTGTTATTACAAAAAGATGCCAATCACAATATCAATATGAAATCGGCTTATTTGCATTTACTCACCGATATGATGGCCTCAGTAGCGGTTTTGATAGGAGGATTGCTGATGAAATTCTATGGTTGGTTTTGGGTGGATAGCGTAATGACGATTGCTATTGCCATTTATTTAATAGTGGTTGGTGGCAAATTGTTATTAGAATCTACCAAAATGCTGATGTTGTTCACACCCGATTTTATTGATATCAAAGAACTAGTGCGCGAAGTACATAAAGTTCCCGGAGTTGGGAAACTACATCACATTCATGTGTGGCATCTGAATGACGAAGAGCTGCATCTCGAAGCCCATCTGGATTGTTCGGAAGATATAAAAATGAGTGAATTCAACGAATTACTAAATCAAATTGAACGGATTCTTTTCGAAAAATTCCACATCAATCATATCAATATCCAACCCGAGTTTAAGAAAGAAGAAGAGACCAAAGATTTCATTGTTCAGGATTAATATGACTATTCTTGATTTAAATAGCATCCAAAAAATTTTCAAAAAACGATTGTCTGATTCCCACAAAGGCAATCACGGCCATGCTTTGATTATAGCCGGAAGTCAAGCCAAAATGGGTGCTGCTATTATTGCCGCCAAAGCCTGTTTGCGAGCCGGAGCCGGATTGGTCACGCTAAACATTCCAAAGAAAGAACGCTTGGCTATTTTCACTTCCATACCTGAAGCGATGATTGAATTTCGGGAAGAAAAGAATGCTATTGAAAAGTACAATGCTTTCGCTATAGGACCTGGCTTCGGAACCGATAAAACAGCCGAAAGAAAAGTAGAATTCTTAATTGAAAATGTAAAACTTCCGATAGTTTTTGATGCCGATGCTTTAACGGTTTTGGCCAAAAATCAAGATTTATTAAACAAACTTCCGGCCAAATCTATCCTGACGCCACACGTCAAAGAGTTCGATAGAGTATTCGGAAATCATACTACTGATGAAGAAAGAATTGAAAAAGCAATCGCCAAAGCAAAAGAACTAAACAGCATTATAGTGCTGAAAGGACCGCAAACGTTCATCACTGACGGAAAAGAAAGTTATCAAAACACCACCGGAAATTCAGGCTTGGCCAAAGGAGGTTCCGGCGATGCGTTGACCGGAATTATCACCGCTTTTTTGGCACAGGGATACGAACCCATAAATGTAGCCATTCTCGGCGTCTATCTTCACGGATTGGCAGCCGATATTACCTTAAAAAAACAAAGCCCGGAAAGCATGTTGATAACGGATGTTATTGATGATCTTGGCAACGCTTTCCAGCATATTCAACCATAAATTCGCAAAATGACCAGCATACAATTCATTCAAAACCAAGTCAATACTACGCCCAAAAATATCGAAGCGACGCTAAAATTGCTTTCTGAAGACTGCACTATTCCTTTTATTTCCCGTTACCGAAAGGACCAAACCGGGAATTTAGACGAAGTAGTAATTGAGCAAATTGCCAAGTTATCAAAGCAATACGATGAAATTGTAAAACGAAAAGACAGCATCCTCAAAACTATTGACGAGCAAGGACAATTGACGCCCGAATTGGCTAAAAAAATCCGGGAAAGTTTCGAGTTGCAGGAGATTGAAGATTTGTATTTACCATATAAAAAGAAGAAAAAAACCAGAGCCGATGTCGCTCGTGAAAACGGTTTAGAGCCTTTAGCCAAAATCATTATGGGGCAAAACAGTGATGACATCGAGTTCATCGCTTCCAAATATTTAAATGCCAAAGTTGCCAATGAAGATGACGCTTTGCAAGGTGCGCGCGACATTATAGCCGAATGGATTAACGAGAATATCTACATCCGGAAAACGTTACGACGTTTATTTCAACGCAAAGCGATAGTCGAAACAAAAGTGGTGAAATCCAAAAAAGATGATGAAGCTGCTCAAAAATTTTCTCAATATTTTGAATGGGCAGAGCCTATTGTCAAAGCACCATCGCACCGATTATTAGCCATGTTGCGCGCCGAAGCTGAAGGTTTTGTCAAGCTAAATGTCGAAATTGAAAACGAAGAAGCTATAGAATTCATCGAAAACAACACGATAAAAAATAACCGGGAAACCGCTGACCAATTGCGTTTAGCGATTAAAGACAGTTACAAAAGATTGCTCGAACCAGCCATTTCCAACGAAACATTGCAAGAAGCTAAAGCCAAAGCAGATGCCAAAGCCATAGAAGTTTTTGCTGGGAATCTCGGACAACTTTTGTTGGCGCCACCATTAGGAGAGAAGCGAATTTTAGCGATTGATCCGGGTTATAGAAGTGGCTGCAAAATCGTGTGTTTGGATGAAAAAGGGGATTTGTTATATAATGAAACCATATACCCTCATCAGCCGCAGAACGAAACCGCGATGGCGATGAAGAAAATCAAATCGATGGTGAATGCTTATAATATCGAGGCGATTTCCATTGGTAACGGCACGGCTTCACGCGAGACGGAATTCTTTATTAAGAAGATTGCTTTTGACAAACCGGTGCAGGTGTTTGTGGTTTCAGAAGCCGGAGCTTCGGTTTATTCGGCCAGTAAAATTGCCCGAGATGAATTTCCCAATTATGATGTGACGGTTCGTGGCTCGGTTTCCATCGGAAGACGTCTTTCAGATCCTTTGGCGGAATTGGTGAAAATTGATGCTAAATCCATAGGAGTGGGGCAATACCAACACGATGTTGACCAAGTAAAACTCAAAGAAGAATTGGATACAGTTGTAGTGCGGTGTGTGAATTCGGTTGGCATTAATATCAATACGGCGAGTAAATCGTTGTTGAGTTATGTTTCCGGAATTGGTGAAAAAATGGCGGAAAACATTGTGGCTTTCCGCAGTGAAAATGGCCCGTTTGAAGACAGAAAGCAATTGAAAAAAGTACCGAGATTGGGCGATAAGGCTTATCAACAAGCGGCTGCATTTATTCGAATTAAAGAAGGAAAAAATCCGTTAGACAATTCAGCAGTACATCCGGAGGCTTATCCGATTGTGGAAAAAATGGCCAAAGATTTGGGATTAAAAACCAATGAATTGATTGGCAAAAAAGACAAAATCAGCTTGATAAAACCAGAGCTTTACAGTACCGCTGACATCGGAATTCTGGGAATCAAAGACATTATAAAAGAACTCGAAAAACCAGGGCTCGATCCAAGAAAAGCAGCTAAAGTTTTCGAATTTGATGCTAATGTGAAATCGATGAAAGATGTGCGTAGCGGTATGATTTTGCCAGGCATTGTGAATAACATTACCGCCTTCGGTTGCTTTGTCGATATCGGTATAAAAGAAAGCGGATTAGTTCATATTTCACAACTCAAAGAAGGTTTTGTGAGCGATGTGAATGAAGTGGTAAAACTACACCAACATGTTCAGGTCAAAGTTGTTGAGGTAGACGAAGAACGCAAACGCATTCAGCTGACAATGGTTTTATAAAATAAAAAATCCCAAACTCTAACAGTAGAATTTGGGATTTATTTTGGGGTAAAGAATGATTATTCCTTAGTTTCTTCTTCTTTTTTGGCTGGAGGCGTAGTATCGTCTTTAGCGGCATTTTTGAATTCTTTCACACCGGTTCCTAATCCTTTCATTAGTTCCGGAATTTTTTTACCTCCAAACAGCAATAAAACTACGGCTAAAATTAAAAAAATATGTCCTGGTGTTAATTCTAATGATATAAATAAAGCGTTCATGTTATTGAGATTTTTAATACTCTGCAAATGTAGAAAATAAATTAATAGCGGGGAAGCTTTTAGCGTTAAAGAACGTTAAAGTTTAAAAAATCTAAAGCGCCCCTTTTTTTCTATATTTGTGCTATAATCAAAACCCATGTCGGAGAAACGACTCAAGCGTAAAATATTAAAGAAAAAGTTATTCACGAAAAACCGTTTGGTGATTCTGAATGAAGATACTTTTGCCGAAGTTTTCTCGTTGCGGCTGACCTTGATGAATGTCTTTGTCGTGGCAACTATTGGGGCTTTACTGATTATTTTTGTGACCACTTATATCATTGCTTTTACGCCTTTGCGCGAATACATTCCCGGTTATGCTTCCTCAAAATTGAAAAGAGACGCCACTGAATTAGCTCTAAAATCGGATTCGCTGACCAATGCTTTGAAAAAGAATGAAGCCTATATTGCCTCGATTAAAAAGATTTTGACCGGCGATTTGGATTATGCCAAATTCAGCAAAGATTCCATAACACCGGCTACTTCCGAACCTATTTCAGAAGATGATTTGAAACCCAGCAAAGCCGATTTACAATTGCGCGAAGAAGTGGCTCGGGAAGACAAATACAATCTTTTTGAAAAGGCAAAACCAAAAGTTAGTGTGGTGCTTTTCCCCCCGGTAAAGGGTATGATAACTGACAAATTCAATCCGAAAAACAAGCACTATGCAGTGGATATCGCTTTGGCGAAAAACACTCCGATAAAATCCATTTTGAGTGGAACGGTAATTTTTGCTGATTGGACACCGAACACCGGAAACGTAGTCATCATCAGACATAACAATGGATTTATATCGGTTTATAAACACGCGGCTTCCGTAACCAAACAGCAGGGCGATGTGGTGAAAACCGGAGAAGTGATTGCCCTGGCTGGTTCCACCGGACAGGAATCCACCGGAGTGCATTTGCATTTTGAATTGTGGAAAGACGGCTACCCGATTGATCCGAGTATTTTTATTGAATTCGAATAACTATGTCGATAAAGTCCTTTGCTGCCAAATTATTTGCTAAAAGCATTCACAACAAAACTCAAAAATGGGTTCAAAATCCTATTGAAACCCAGCAGAAAGTTTTCCGCGATTTATTGGCTACAGCCAAAGACACTCAGTTTGGGAAAGACCATCATTTTGCTGAAATCAAAACATTTGACCATTTTGCCCAACAAGTTCCCATCAGAGATTATGAGGAATTGCGACCTTATGTAGACCGAGTGGTCAAAGGCGAAGCAGACATTCTTTGGAAAGGAAAACCGATTTATTTTGCTAAAACTTCAGGCACGACTTCGGGCGCCAAATATATCCCTTTAACGAAGGAATCGATGCCTTTTCATATTGAAGCGGCCCGCAATGCCATTTTAAGCTACATCCATGAAACGGGTAAAGCTGATTTTGTGGATGGAAAAATGATTTTCCTGCAAGGTAGCCCGGTTTTAGAAGAAAAAAACGGAATCAAATTGGGAAGATTGTCCGGCATAGTGGCTCATTTTGTTCCAAAATATTTGCAGAAAAACCGAATGCCGAGTTGGGAAACCAATTGCATTGAGGATTGGGAAACCAAAGTCGATGCGATAGTGGAAGAAACTTTTAAGGAAGACATGGCTGTAATTTCTGGTATTCCGAGCTGGGTGCAGATGTATTTTGAGAAACTACAGCAAAAAGGAAACAAACCCGTTGGCGACATTTTCAAGAACTTCAACTTGTTCATTTATGGCGGCGTGAATTATGAACCGTATCGGGCCAAATTTGAAAATCTTATTGGTCGGAAAGTAGATTCGATTGAATTATTTCCGGCTTCGGAAGGTTTTTTTGCCTACCAGGATTCTCAAAAAGAAAAAGGAATGTTACTGCTGTTGAACTCAGGTATTTTCTATGAATTTGTAAAAGCGGATGAGTTTTTTACTGAAAATCCTAAACGGTATACCATTGGCGAAGTTGAACTAAACACCAACTACGTTTTAATCATTTCCACGAATGCCGGACTGTGGGCGTACAACATTGGCGACACAGTTCAATTTACGAGTTTGAAACCCTATCGCGTGATAGTTTCCGGACGAATTAAGCATTACATTTCGGCTTTTGGCGAACACGTCATTGGCAAAGAAGTGGAAAGCGCTCTGCAGGAAGCAATGGAAGGATCGACTATTCGCGTCAACGAATTTACGGTTGCACCACAAATCAATCCAAACGAAGGAATGCCTTATCATGAATGGTTTATTGAATTTGAAAATGAACCCGAAAACCTGAATGATTTTGCCTTGAAAATTGACCAAGCCATGCGCCAACAAAATGCATACTATGACGATTTGATTGTAGGGAATGTGCTGCGAACGCTTGTTGTTACTAAAGTTCAGAAAAATGGGTTCCAGGAATATATGAAATCCATCGGGAAACTAGGCGGACAAAACAAATTGCCAAGGCTGAGCAATGATAGAAAAATAGCCGATTTATTAAAAACAAGATAGAAAAGATGCAAGAAAAAAGAGTGTTGTGGTTGGTGCTGCTGATAGGTTTTTCCTTGTCAGCTCAGATTAAAGGCGTGGTGAAAGACAGCCTTACCGGCAAGCCGATTTCGTATGTGAATATAGCCGTTGAAAACGAAAACAAAGGCACCACTTCAGAAGAAAACGGAGAGTTTAGCATCAATATTAAAGGAGAAGGCAGGAATTTAATTTTTTCAGCTTTGGGCTATGAAAAGCTAAAAATAAAAGCCACTCGTGCGAGCGAAGTGAAGTTGATTCCAAAGACATTTCAGTTGGATGAGGTTGTAATTGCCAAGCGATTTGGAACCAAAACTCAGGAAATAGGCAGTACTAAAAACGAAATTGCCCAGGCCTTTGACAACGGCCCGAGGATTGATGTTAAATATTTTCCTTACGTTCCGAAATATAAAAAAACAAGATACCTGAAGCAGGTTTCTATTTATACAGACAGTAGTATTGAAAATGCCACTATCCGAATTCATTTTTACACCGTGGATGATTTTGGTTTTCCAAGCGATGAATTACTGGAAAAAGACTTTATAGTGACGGTTAAAAAAGGCGTAAAAAAATCGTATTTCAACGTGAGTGATTTTAATTTAAAAATGCCGAAAAAGGGTATGTTTGTCGGATTTGAGAAATTAATTATCGAAAAAAACAAAGTCGAAAACACCATTACCGATTACAATTCCAATACGACCCGTGTAGAAAAAACTTACTACCCTTTTGTGCTTTATAATTTTGTGCCAAGTGACTACTATTACACATACTATGGCGGAAAATGGAACAGGGAAACCAAACCTGCGAATGGCAGTTCTACCGAGAAAATGATGATATATGAACCCGCAATAAATATAGTACTGACCAACTAAACCATAAAAACCCTATCTTTGCAGGTTAGAAAAAACAATTTAATGAAAGAAATTAAAAACATTTCGCGCTCAAGAGCGCAAGAATCGTCGGCAGCTATCGAACGATTGTACATTACCATGAGACATTTATTTAACAGAGGTTTTTATAAGCCAATGGGTGTTTCAGGAGAAACGTTAAGAGAAGCTTTGCTATCTCTAAGACCGGAAATTTACGGCAGTATAGCCGAAGAAAAAGTAGAGCTCAATGGGTTACTTTATGTAATTGAGAGGCTTCCGGTAGGCATTGAAGAATGTCGTTTTATCAACTTAACTTCTGACGAAGGGTATTCTAAATCGCATTTTCAGGCGATCGTTCCACCAAAGAGAAGACGTAATTGTTATCGCATTGATGACGAACAAATGAACGTGGAAATCACCCGCGGGCGTTCGGATATTTATGATATTTTGACGCATTTGACTTTTATTTTTATCGAATCGCATAAAATAAAAGACAGAGTTTTATTAGACGAAACCAATGTGGAGTTGACCCGGGATTGGGAAAAACTGGAAGAAGTGGTAAAACAAAATACCAAGTTAACTCAGATTGAAAAAGAAAGAGCGTTATCTCATGCTTCGAATGTATTGGGAAGAAGTTTTTCAGAGGTTTTGGACATCTATGATTCCTTTGCTACCAAAGAAAAACCGGATCGTTTTTTACACGTCATTTACTGGTTAGGCAAATTGGCCATCGAAGAAATCGTGGACAACAACAAAAGAACTATTACGTTTAGTCCGATTTTGAGAGAAAGATTAGGACATCATATCCATGGTGAAATTTGGGCGAACAACATCAAAGAAACGTTGAAAGCCAATAATTTATTAGAAAGACCAATTCACATCATCAGTGCCAACATGCACAGTGTGATGAATTCTATTTTTGCCACGACGGTTTTAAAAACCAAATTCAAAGACAAATCGGATTTCTTTATTTATGAGGAATTGAGTAAATCGGGAGCCGATCCTGTTAGAAATAAAGTGGAAGAATTTGCTGTTAAACACGGTATGATTTCACTTCCGGATCAATCGGGAACCAATATTGATGTTCAAATCTTTGATACCGCTAAAATTGACTGGGCTAAATCGAGTTTTCCAAAAGCGAAAATCGGGAAAGAAAGTCCGGTACTTATCGTAATGGATTATGCTTTTGGTGAGCAGGCTTTTGAAACTATTGACGAACTTTTGAAACCATATAAAGAAGGCAAAAACAAAACCTTACTCAACGTAGAATCGGTTTCGATTATGGGTAAAGCCGGAATTTTGGAAGGCGGTAAAGGAGATATCATGATTCCTTCGGCGCATATCAATGAAGGCACGGCAGACAATTATCCGTTTGAGAATGAATTAACGGCAAAAATGTTTGAAGGTAATGGCATTCCGGTATGCTCAGGACCTATGGTCACGGTGCTGGGAACATCACTTCAGAATAAAGATTTGTTGAAGTTTTTCCACGAGTCAACCTGGGAAGTTATCGGATTGGAAATGGAAGGGGCTTACTATCAAAAAGCGATTCAATCGGCCTCCAAAATCAGAAAAAGCATTCACCCGAATGTGAAAGTGAGATATGCTTATTACGCTTCGGATAATCCTTTGGAAACCGGAAGCACCTTAGCTTCGGGAGGATTGGGAACTACTGGTGTGAAACCAACCTATTTGATTACCATTAAAATATTAGAACAAATCTTTAACATTAAATAATTTTTTATGAGTGCAAAATCTCAAAATAATACAGATGATCAAGAAATAGATTTATCAAAGATTTCCAAGAAAATAGGAAGTTTTTTTGAAGGTATTTCCAATTCTATATTCAGAGGAATTTTATTTATAAAAAGAAACATAATCATTTTTATTTCCTTGTTTGTTATTGGTGCAGTAGGAGGGTATTATCTTGATAAAACATCCAATACCTATGACCACGAAATCATAGTGGCTCCCAATTTGGGAAGTACCGATTATTTATATGACAAAATTGACCTATTGGAATCTAAGATTAAAGAAAGAGATACGGTTTTCTTAAAATCAATCGGAATTCAAAAGCCAAGTAGTATAGGACAAATAGAAATAGAACCCATTATTGATATTTATAACTTTGTGAATAGCAACACCAGCATGGCCAATAATGCTCAAAACACTCAAAATTTCGAGTTGGTTAAGTTGCTTTCTGAAGATGGGGATATCAATAAAGTAATTAAAGATAAGACGACCAGTAAAAATTACGGACGCCATATTATTCATATCTCCACCAGAGGTTTTGTGACCAGCAAAAGCACGATTGACCCTATAATGGCTTACCTGAACCAAAACGACTATTATGAAAATATTCGAAAGGTAATGATAAACAACATTAAGGTAAAAATGAAGCAAAACGAAATTGTAATCGCACAAATAGACGCTTTGTTAAATGAATTTTCGGCAACAACAACCAATAACCAAAAAAGTGACAAGCTGGTGTATTATAATGAAAACACTCAATTGAATGAAATCATTAAAACCAAAAATTATCTTGTAGGTGAATTGGGAGGTGAACGAATGGACTTGATCAACAATCAACATTTCATAATGAAAAACAGCAGTGTTATCAATGTCAAAAACACTAAAGGACTGAACGGAAGAATGAAACTTGTTTTACCATTAGTACTGATTTTAGGTTTTATAGGGTTGAATTTATTCAGAAACTTTTACAGAAGACAATCAGCAAAATTAGCCTTAAATTAATTTGCTATGAAAGGAATCATTTTAGCCGGCGGCTCAGGAACAAGACTACATCCTTTAACATTAGCGGTTAGCAAACAACTAATGCCTATTTATGACAAACCGATGATTTACTATCCGTTGTCAACCCTGATGTGGTCTGGAATCAGAGAGATTTTAATCATTTCCACACCACACGATTTACCGTTATTCCGTCAGCTTTTAGGCGATGGTAAAAGTTTGGGCTGTCGTTTTGAATATGCCGTTCAGGAACATCCAAACGGACTGGCAGAAGCCTTTATCATTGGCAAAGAATTCATTGGAAACGATAAAGTAGCCTTAGTGCTCGGAGACAATATTTTTTACGGAACCGGTTTATCCGATTTACTGTTAACAAATAATAATCCGGACGGTGGTATCATTTATGCCTATCATGTTCATGATCCGGAACGTTATGGCGTAGTAGATTTTGATCAAAGCGGCAAAGTTTTGTCAATTGAAGAAAAACCCGAGAAACCGAAATCCAATTTTGCAGTTCCCGGAATTTATTTCTATGATAATGATGTTGTAGAAATTGCCGCCAATATTAAACCAAGCCATAGAGGAGAACTTGAAATCACCGATATTAATAAAGAATATTTAAAAAGAGGAAAGCTTACCGTAAGCATACTCGACAGAGGAACCGCTTGGTTAGACACGGGAACCTTTAATTCGTTGATGCAGGCCAGCCAATTTGTTCAGGTGATAGAAGAACGACAAGGACTAAAAATAGGCGCTATAGAAGAAGCGGCTTACCGAATGGGATTTATCGACTCAGAACAATTAAAAAAATTAGCCCAACCCTTATTGAAAAGTGGCTATGGGACACATTTATTAAGTTTGATTTAAATCATGAATTTTATTGCAACAAAACTGGAAGGCTGCTATATAATTGAACCCAAAATCATTACAGATGCTCGGGGTTATTTTATGGAAAGTTTCAATGAGAAAACATTTCAAATTGGGACAGGCCAGAAAGTGCATTTTGTTCAGGACAATCAATCGTATTCCTCTAAAGGGGTGCTTCGTGGATTGCATTATCAAACCGGAGCCCATGCTCAAGCTAAACTAGTTCGAGTTTTACAAGGCGAAGTCCTTGATATAGCCGTTGACATCAGACCCGAGTCACCAACTTATGGTCAATACGAATCGATACTTTTATCTGCAGAAAATCAAAAACAGTTTTTTGTACCGAGAGGATTTGCCCACGGATTTTTGGTGTTAAGTGAGACCGCAACGTTCTTTTATAAGTGTGATAATTTTTATAACAAAGAAAGCGAAGGTGGCATCCTATATAGCGATAGCAGTATCAATATTGATTGGAATTTCCCAACATCAGCCTTGTTGATTTCTGAAAAAGACCAGTTTTTACCGACTTTAGAAAACGCCAAAAAAGTATGGTAGTCTTAGTTACCGGAAGCTCAGGACAATTGGGGCAAAGTTTGCAATTCATAGCAGGAAATTATCCGGATGTTCATTTTGTTTTTCGTTCTTCTTCCGAATTAGACATCACTAACAAAGCCAATTGCGAAGCTGTTTTTTCTGAGATTAACCCGGATTATTGTATTAACGCAGCTGCCTACACAGCAGTTGATAAAGCAGAAAGCGAGCCCGAGAAAGCTTATTTAATCAACGTTATTGGCACCAAAAATTTAGCTGAAGCTTGCCAAAAGTATTCTGCCATTTTACTGCATATTTCTACCGATTTTGTTTTTGACGGAAACAAAACCACACCTTATACCGAAAGTGACATTCCCAATCCGACCGGGGTTTACGGGCAAACAAAATGGGATGGCGAAAAGGCAATTCAAGCTGTTTTTGAGAACTATTTTATTGTGAGAACCTCGTGGGTTTATTCGCAATTTGGAGCTAATTTCATGAAAACCATGTTGCGATTAGCTTCGGAAAGAGATTCCCTTTCGGTGGTTGATGACCAAATTGGAACGCCAACGCATGCCGTTGATTTAGCAGAAGCATTAGTGTCAATTATCAAAACTACGGTTCTGAACCCAAAGAATGATAACTACGGGATTTATAATTTCAGTAACGAAGGACAATGCAGTTGGTTTGATTTTGCCCAAAAGATATTTGAAATCAATAAGATTGCTATAGCTGTAACGCCAATTCCCACAACCAGTTATCCAACGCCAGCCCAAAGACCTAAATTCAGCGTGTTGGACAAATCTAAAATTAAAAATGCTTTTGGAATTGCAATCAGGAACTGGGAAGAAAGCCTGATAAAAACTACCTAACTTCTAAAACATCTGATTCCTTATTCTTCGAGTATTGAAGAAAACAAACCAGCATTAAATTAAAGTATAAAATGCCGTAATGTCTGTAAAGATAATCTTCAACACAACAGATTATTAAGACATTAAAAAGTAATACTTTGAAAAGGAAAAGGTTGGTTTTCCAACAAATTCGGATAACAGTAAGCAAGTAAAAGAAATAGCATAACAGACCAATTATACCACTTGAAAGTAATAGGTAGAAATAATAATTATGCGTCATATAATCGTGCGATGCATAGAAACTTGAATCGTAATTTGATTTATAACAGGTATTCAATTCGGTTTGCAAATTTTCAAAACCAACCCCTAAAAGATAATTGTCTTTAGCAATATTCCAGCAGCAATTATAGATAGACACCCGGATGTTTGTCGAATCATAGGCAACGCCAACAGGAGGTTTATTATAGCTTTTAAAGACTTCGATAAAACGAAGTTTAATTCCGGGAATAGCCAAAACAAGCACCATAGTCGTAACTAAAAAAAACGCGGAAGAAGCTATTTTTTGTTTTACCGAAATTTGAGAGCGGAACACCAGCATAAACAACAAGAGTCCTACAATCATGATGATGTTAATTTTGGCCAAAAGCATAAAGGTAATCATGATGAAAACTGCAATATAAATCAGCTCCATATATTTTTTTTCTTTTAAAACTTTTTCAAAAGAGTAGGCCGTGCATAAAAAAACAATCGAGGTGTAATACGTTGGATGGATTTTAAAAAAGGGAACTTCGCTGTAAACAAAATCGCGAAACTTAGGAATGTCGTACTTGAACACAAAGAAATCGGAGAAATTATAGACACACAAAAAAGCAATTACATAACCAAAGGCAATCACAAAACAGGCATTTTTCAGAATTTCAAAATACAAATTTAGCTTCTCCTTTCTGAAAAACTCTTTGGGAATTAATAGAAAAAATACAGGGAGTAAAAGAAAAAACAATGCGTGCTGAATGTGAGTCGCATTAACACTAAAATGGCTGGTAAATAAAGACCGAATCAGAATAATCCAAAAAGGAATGGTAAGTAGTAGTGTTTTGGGTTTTGGGAATGTGTAATCCTTGGCGGCTATTTTATAAATGATGGTGTTAAGGCAAATAAGAATGACTATAAAACTTGACAAACTCTCTTTCAGGATTGGAAAAATAAACAAAAAAGAAATCAAAAAAGGGAATAGTTTTAAGGAGATTTTTTTCATGCTTTGGATTTAAAAATGGTTCTTGCAGTCATAATAAATGATAAAAACAGGCCACTTTTTCTATTAATTTCAGTTAACAAATATATGGTTTAATGGAAAATATAATATATTTGCTCATCAAAAAAAATATAAAAATGAGAAAACTAATTTTAGTGCTTTTTACAGGTTTATTATTAACTTCTTGCGGAAAAGATAAAAAGAATGAAGTTGAAGCTACCCAAGAGCCAGTAGCAGTAAGCGATAAATATTCCGTTATCATTGATGGTATCTATGAAAAAGACGATAGTATTTCTGTTGTGTACCAAAAAGATAATTTCTTTTTGTACGACAAACCAATTTGGCAAGCGGTAAAAGGTTCTGCTATGGCACAGAGAATTACATTTGATATTCCGGAAGGTCAAAAAGTGGAAAACTTATCGATTTGTGTTAGCAAGAATAAAGACCAAAGTTATATCACAATTAAAAATGTAACTGTTAAAAATGGAGCCAATCTGGTTTTAGATGGGGATAACAACAAATACAATGAATATTTTGCAACTGATCCTTCTTTTTCATGGGATTTAAAAAATGCCAGATTTAATTTAAATCACAGCAACAAATATCCACCATCCATAGTGGGGAATGATAAATTATTAGGCCTTCTAACAAAATAGAGAATAAAAAAAGAAGTTGTACAACTTCTTTTTTTATTTATTCCAAAAACATCATGGGAACAGTATAATTTATTTAATCATTCCTTATGAAAATTATACTCGACAATATCATTTATTCTCACGTCACTCAAGGCGGTGTGTCTAACTATTGGTATGAACTTTCCAATTTTTTGATGAATCAAAAATCAGATGATCTCTCTTTTTATGAAGAGAAAAACGCTATGTCTAACTTTCACAGAAAGCAACTAAGCATCCCGGAAGCTAAGCTCATAGTCAACACATCATCAATAGAGTCATCTATAAAAGCAAGACTATCGAAGGTTAAAATAGCAACAGAGGATTATTTTTTATATCATTCCAGTTATTACAGACCGCTCGTTGGGAGTAAAATTTTTGCTGAAGTAACAACCGTTCATGATTTTACACATAACTATTATTCGAGTTTTCTCAAAAGAGTAGTTCACAATAAGTTGAAGTATAGCTGTATCAAAAGATCCAAAGGGATTATTTGTATTTCGGAAAGCACCTATACGGATTTAAAAAAGTTTTGTCCCGCCAACAAAAATCAAAAAGTGGCCGTTATCCATAACGGAGTTAGTGATGAATATCATGTCATTGACAAAACAAACAATTCTTCGGCAAATCAATACATACAATTACACGACTTGAACAAACCTTATATACTGTTTGTGGGAGGAAGGGTCAATTACAAAAATTTTAATTTTGTAGTTCAGCTGCTGAAAGAACAAAAAGAGCTACATCTTGTTATTGTTGGCGGAAGCCTTAGTAAAGCTGAAATAAGGCTTTTCGACAAAGAAACAATCAATAGGGTAAAGATTATCTCCAATGTGGAGAATGCGGCGTTAAATGTGCTTTATAATTATGCTCATGCCCTTGTCTATCCCTCAAGTTATGAGGGATTCGGCATTCCAATTATAGAAGCCATGAAGGCTGGCTGTCCGGTTTTGGCATTGAAAAATTCTTCTATCATTGAAGTTTCCGGAAATGCGGCCATTTTAGAGAACAATTTAAATCTTGAAGCTTTCAAAAAAGGGTTGCGGCAGTTAGAGGAAGACACTTTCAGAGCAGATATAATCAACAAAGGCTTCGAGCAATCCTCCAAATTCAGTTGGGAAAAGTGCTGTCGGGAAACGCATGATTTCTACCAAGAAATTTACAGCGATTAGGCCGCGTTCTCATCGTTGAGAACCTTTATTTCTCTCAAAGAAAAATAAAACAACCACACAAAGAAAAAGAATTCAGGCGGAAAATAATGTCCATCCCTAAAGAGTTTTAATAAAAAGTAAATGTAGACACCCTGTGCAAAAACATAGTCTTTACTAGAAAAGCATACGGAAGCTTTATACATTATAAAAAACACAAGGAAAATACCAATAATGCCAAAATCAGAACAGATGCGGGCAAACAAGGAATTGGCATCAAACGAATTATCGTGTTCTTTATGTTGGATTTTGATGTATTCGGGCGGTCTCATTCCTTTGGAATAAATTTCGGTATGCATATAATGGTGACTCCCTATTCCGCTCCCGAAAGGATGATCGGCCATATTTTTTTTCGTGATAAAAAGATTGCTGATCAATACATAGGAACTCAAATTGGTATTTTCTTCAAATTTCCCCGTATTGATGACATTCAAGGAGTTATATGTATCATCCACGCGCATTTTAAAGAAAGGAAGATCTTTGTAGGCAAAATAAAAGACTACACACACCAATGGAAGCAAAGCGGCTAAATACCCCATTCTTTTTAAGGTTAAATTCGGGACAAGAAAAATAAGGCCGCAACCAATGTAACCAATAGAAGAATTGGATAAAATAAGCGTGCCAAATATTACAGCAAAACTCAAATATTTTTTAGTTTTAAAATAATAATAACAAGCCGGTAATACCACTACCACATAATGAGCAGGCTCTTTAAAAATGCTGTTCAGTCTTCCATCCACATAATTTAATCCGCCGAAGTAAAATAGATATCCTATAATGGCTACCAAAACACACATTTTGCCATACACTCTGATGAGCTCAATGGGTTTATACAAAGCAGTAAAATTGTAATAATAGATGCCTGTTATTCCAATGCCTATTATTTGGGCAAGCATATAATTATAGGGAATCCAAATGATGGTATAAGTTATAATACCATGCACTAAAAAGAAAAATAAAAGGCCAAGAAAATACTTGTTGACGGTAAGTTTTTTTATTCTGATTAATAAAATATAATTCGTTAAAATAATCAGATACAATAACTTCCAATCGATAATAAAATGAAAAAAGAAAGCTTCCGTAAATATCGCAAATACAGAGGAATACAGAAGGTAATCTTTTATGGCTATTTTCACAGACTTGTCTTTTTATAACACCAAATATACGAATGATTGTTGTTTTGGTTGGAATATGTCATCCCGTTATAAACAATAACCGGATTGTTGTAATTGGAAATAATGACATCAATGTTATCTGTATTTTGGGGAATTTCTTTAGTAGAATTATTGACGTTTATGGCAACTATTTTTATATGATCATAATAAAATGAGTTGAACAGTGGGTACTCCCAATCATTAAGATTCAAGCCAACTTTTGATGGATTAACAGTATAAAGAATATTTAAAATATCTGAATATTCCAGATACAGCTGTGGTTGGTTGGGAAAATATTTTTTAAACCGATTGTCTGTAATACTAATATTTTTGGTGTATTTGTGATTTTGAATAATGGGTCTCAGGTTATTGAATATATAATAATATAAAAAACTAAAAACCAATATAGGAACACAAATGAGCACTACTTTTCTATACCATTTAGATACCTGAACAGCAAGGATTATGGAGATAGTAGCCAGAATAAAAATGGGGATATGCAAGCGGGTATGCCAAGGTTGCCATTTTAAATAGCCTGCAAAAAACAGTATTTGAAGACTAAGGACAGAAATGAGGAGTAAAGGTTTTTTATCCTGGTGGCTGTTTTTGAAAAAGTGAATGAGTATCACAAAAAAAGATAGGCTACTTAATAAAAAAGCCAGGGTATTAGGCACGTAATCTTCATTTGTTGTGCCGCCTCGTGCTCCTTCATAAGCCTGACCATAGTAGTTCAGTCTTTTATCATCTATAGAAACATTTATGGATTTATGGATTTTTCTAATGAAATCATCTGATGGTTTGTCAATTGGAAACCCAAGATGCAAACCGGCATTTTTGATTAAATTAGAAAACAAAAATTTACCATCCATAACCTCATTGGTAAAGGCCTTAGCTTCAGCATCATCAATATTTAATATAGAATGATTTACCGCATAATTTCTGGAATAATGAGTGACATTAAGCGCAATGATTATAACTATTAAAAACAAGTTGTACGGGATGATTTTAAACTCTTTTCGAACTATTATTTTATACAGTTGAATAACAGCAAAACAAAGCAAAACTGGCGCTAAAAACAGATAAGCAGTGCCTTTGGTTAAAAGCCCCAAACCAATAGCAAGCCCTATAAAAAAGTAATCTCTTAATGAATTTGATTGGACAATCTTTATCCCAAAATAAATAGTGGCAAGAATATAAAAGGCACAAACAATATCATTCTTTGTAGTTGTCGATTGAAGTTCAACAGCTGGAATAGTGATGATTAATAATAAAGCTAACAACTTCCAAAAACGAGAAATGCCCAAGAAACCCAGCAATGCATAAACAACAAAAAGAATTTGAATTAAAAAGAAAAGCTGAACACTATTCGCCAAATAATCATTCCCGTTTAATACATTAATATTTAAAATATAATACTCTGTAAGAGGTGGTTGATATAATTCCCGTATTATGTGTGTTGGAAAAAAGGCGACAGATTCATTACCTAACCAATACATTATTCGAGACATGTGGTATGTTAATGAATCCCAGTTGTTAGGCGGATATATAATCCCTTGGATACACAATAGGAAAACAAATAAAACTACTACTCCCAGAATTAATTTTTCTTTTACAGGCAGTGATTTGAAGTAAAAAGACAGTTTAACCTTAATGGCATTTCCGGTTGAAATAGTTTTTGTTTTGTCTTTTGCCAACAATACTATTAGAAAAAAAAAGATAGCTCCCCAACTAAGACATAAACTGATAAGATTCAATTTATTAAACAGTGACAGGGTTTCAGTTACTAAAAACACTAAAACGCTGAATGCTAATGTTGTTTGTATTAGTGTGCCTATAAAACTTTGTTTACCATTAAGTCTTAAAAAGACTATCAACAATAAGGTATAGCATAAGTAAACAAACATATTTTTAATTTATTTTTTGGAGACATTAATAACAGATAAACCAATCTTGTTGAATGTCAGCTTGTCAGCCAATTTAAAAATGGGTACCAATAAATTAAACAAGCCCATTTGTCCTTCCGGAATCGTCTTTTTCTTGAGAATATTACCAGAAAAATACCAACCTAAAATACCTATCAGATTAAAATAAAACTGTTGGCTTACTTTTAAATCATTCTTAATTATAATGGGTTCCAACGTGCTTTTCGTGTAGCGTCTGAAGTGTTCCAACTCCGTGTCAAAGGTGTTGTATAACCCTTGATAAGCCGGAACCAGGATAATTAAAGTACCGCCTTTTTTTAGTAGTTTTTTACAATTGGCAATGGCTTGAACATCGTCTTTAATGTGCTCCACAACATTTAAAGCAAATACGGTATCAAAAGTTTCTAAAAAGGGACCGTATTTTACATCAAAATCAGGATCAACCAAATCGATTTTAACCACTTCGTTGGGAAACTTGTTTTTTAAAATTTCGATGTAATTATCGCGTAAATCGCTTAAAACAATTTCTTGTTTATGGGCAATAAAAAACTGAGAAATATTTCCGATGCCACTTCCTATTTCAAGTATTCTTCCACTGCAATAAGGAGCAATTGTGTGGTACATCCACCCATTAAACTTATCCGCTTTTTCTATTACTGATAAGGTGGTGAGTCCTTCTAAATCGATTTCTTTGATTTCCATTATAATTTAAATAATCCGTATTTTAAAATGCAGTAAATAGCTCTGAAACCATCTTTCCAACCAATTTTTTTCCCTTCTTCGTAGGTTCTGCCATAATAGGAAATACCAACTTCATAGATTCTGATTTTAGGGACCCTAGAAATTTTAGCAGTAATTTCAGGTTCAAAACCAAAACGATTTTCTTTTAAGGAAATGCCTTGAATAACCTTAGTATTAAACATTTTATAACAGGTTTCCATATCTGACAAGTTGAGATTGGTAAACATGTTAGATAAAAAAGTCAAGAGTTTATTTCCGATAGTGTGCCAAAAAAAGGAGACTCTATGCGGATTCCCGCCCATAAAGCGAGAGCCATATACCACATCGGCAAAACCGGCGAGTATTGGTTTTAACAACAAGTTGTATTCCTCCGGATCGTATTCTAAATCGGCATCCTGTATAATTAAATAGTCACCGGTGGCTTTTTGAATTCCGGTATGTAACGCAGCTCCTTTTCCTTTATTAATTTCGTGCTTGAAATACTGAATGTTTAATTCAGAATTAGTCTTCATATAGTTTAGAATTGCTTCTTCGGTATTATCTTTAGAAAAATCGTTTACGATGATAATTTCTTTTTCTATGCCATTTAATAAAGTCACATTTTTGAGTTTGTCTAATATGAAATGAATAGTTCCTCCTTCGTTGTAAGCCGGTATAATAACCGATAATTTTTTTATCATGTCTAAAACTTATTTATAAAATACACCATCAACTTCCATTAATTTTCCGGAAACTTTATCATAAAAACCACTCTCTACTGTCATGAGATGAAAACCAAAGCCATTAAGTTTTTCGGTCATCTCCTGAAAAGGAATCGCGCCCTGATAGGAAGGAATCAGAGCCATTTCCAATTGAATTCCCAAGATGTTTTTTAAGGACTCTTTAGCGCCTTCCAGCACCTGACTTTCATATCCCTGAGTATCAATTTTTAAATAAATGTTTTTATCCTTAATGTTTAAAGAATCAAAAAGAGTGTCCAGTTTTTTGATGTCAATTTCTTCTTTTTTCACAAAAGAAGCATCAGGAGCATTTTCAGTTAATTCGGGTAAACTCTCCAATAATGAACTGCTTACGGAGTTTTTCGAAATATTGATAGTAGTTTTTCCGTCACGTTCGCCCAAAGAAGAATGATATATCTCCCAAAGCGAATCATTTTTGACTGATTTGCTCAGTTTTTCGAAAGCTTCTGAAGTGGGTTCAAACGAAATGATTCTGCCTTTATAACCAATATTTCGCATTTCAGTACCATACTGACCAATATTGGCACCCACGTCAATAATAACATCAATGTTATAATGCTGTAAAAGTTTTATTCTACGATCTAATTCTGGCGTTGGGTATTTAACAATTTCTAATCCGGTAATAGCATTAAATTTGCGTTTAATTTGTAACAGAAAACGCTTGTTTTTGTATATGAAATTATTCATCTGATTTTATTTTGTAAACGATGTTGTAACATTCAAAAGGAATGTACACTATCCAAATCAATAGTATTAGCAGTGTCGAAATGACTACACTATTTATTCCAAATCCTAATTTTATAAAATAATAGGACAGGGGTATTTTCAAGACGACACTTACGAGCAAAAGTATTATATATTTATTTAATTTCCCTATTCCATTTAAAAAGAACGTGTAAAAGGTTACAAAGACTCTAAAGACAGTTACCGTGGCGGTATACAGGATTAATCCGTCGGGTACATTTACAGGATCTTTTATCCAAATAGAAATCACAAACGGACAGATGGCCGAAATGAAAATGATAAAGAGCAACATCAGCATAAATAAAAGATTAAATCTTTTGAATGAGGCCAACAGCACCGATTTTTTATTCTGGATGTAATTTTTGGCAAACATAGACCACAACGGAGACAGCGTGGCAAACAGTATCATAATCGGAAACTGAAAATACTTATTCACCACCTCATACGGAACGATGTCTTTGGGACCAAAAACACTGGAAAGTATATAATTGTCGGACGAAAAAACAACTAACAACCCGACTTGAATTACCATGTATTTTGTTCCCAAAATAATGATTTCCCTTAAAAATTCTTTAGAGGTTTTTTCGGTTGTTTTCAGGTTTAGTTTTTCTCGGTAAAAGAAAAATAAGGTGTAAGCTGCATTGACTAAAAAGCAAACAATACCATTTAACAGCGTAATATATAAGAGTTTGTCTTCACTGGCCACCTTTGGAGCCACCAGCATTAAAACGCCAAGCGATGAAAGGAATAAAATTTGATTTAAGGCAATAGACTGCTCGGCATATTTACCTTTTAAAAAAGCCACAAACAACGATTTATGAACATTAAACAAAAAGTTCAGACTAAAGAAAAACATGTTTATCACAAACAATTTTTTAACAAATAGTGAGGAATGAACAGGAATCTTTAAAACGGCTTTTAAGTCGATAAAGAATATCAGACATAAAAAAAGCAAAAACAAAAAAAGAGCAATGTAAGCGGTTATCTTGTAGGTTGATTTTAAATAACTCTTGAGCAAATCCTGTTTGTTTTCATGAATCAGAATGGGCACTTTGGTTTTTAAAACACTGGCTAATCCAAAATCCATTAATAAAACCCACTGGAAAAGCGCAAAAACCAACACCCAAAGGCCATAATCGGTATCGCCTAAATAACGAATTAAAATGGGGATGGATACAAACAGAGAAAGGCCAGAAATTCCTTTGTACATCCCACTCATGATAAGATGGTTCTGCGTTATTTTTTGAAGTAAAGTCGTCAATAGTTAAATGGTTTTTTAGTGCGTAAGAGTATAATTGCCTTAACGGCAAAAATAACATCTTAATCGAGATATGGCAAAGATAACGGAAACCTTTAAAAACCGATTTTTTTTAAATGAATTCTGCTTCTTTTTCCAAACTTTTATGACTGCCTATTCTATATTCTAACAGAAAAATTATAATATTGTGCTTTCGATAAAAAATCCATTTTTTTTAGATGACAATTCAAATTTTAGGAATACAATTTTTCAAAGGAAAAGTCGATGAGGTATTCCATTTTTTAAAAAATAAAGGAGGACTCCTTACCGTACCCGCCGCACCAGCATTAGTGACCGTTTCAAGCGACACAAAGTATTACAGCGCATTGCTCGAATCAGACATAGTGATTCCGGATAGTGGCTATATGGTATTGGTTTGGAATATTTTTTTTAAAAATAAAATCAATAAGATTTCAGGGCTCGAATTCATCAATTTTTTCATAGCCAATATGGAAGAGGTTAAAGAAGATGCCATTTTTCTGGTAAACCCTTCAGATGTAGACGGAAAAATCAACAAAGATTTTTTTAACGAAAGAGGAGTAAAGATAAGTGATTCGGCTATTTACACAGCGCCATTTTACAACGGCAATGTGAATGATAACAAGCTGTTAGAGTTGATAGAAAGCCAAAAACCAAAATGGATTTTCATCAATATAGGTGGGGGAACCCAAGAAAAATTAGGATTGTTTTTAAAAAATAATCTTTCCTACTCACCGGCGATATTGTGTACAGGAGCAGCATTGGCATTTAAAACCGGAAGGCAAGCCAATGTGCCGGTTTGGGCAGATTATATCTATATGGGTTGGCTTATGCGATGCCTTTCTAATCCTAAGGTTTTTGTGCCCAGATACTTTAGCGGGTTTAAACTTTTACCTTTGATTTTAGTTAATAAGTCCAATAAGGTAGCACCTAATAAAAATAATTCATAAATTCGCACCTTTAAAAAACAAAAAAGAATACGCGTTATAAAAAAGAATAAATTTCACAGAGTTCTATTAAAATGAAAAAAATACTGGTATGTGGTGCAGGGGGCTTTATAGGAGGACACCTTGTAAATAGACTAAAATCGGAAGGATATTGGGTAAGAGGAGTTGATTTAAAAGAAAACGAATACGGTAATAACAATTCTGATGAGTTTATTTTAGGGGATTTACGTGATCCGATTGTTGCTCAAAAAGCAGTAAAAGGAATCGATGAAGTATACCAACTGGCTGCCGATATGGGTGGTGCGGGTTATATTTTTACCGGAGACCACGATGCGGATGTGATGAATAACTCAGCATTATGCAATCTTAATGTACTAGGAGCCGCACAAAAAGAAGGCGTGAAAAAAATATTTTATTCTTCTTCAGCCTGTATGTATCCTGAGTACAATCAAATGGATCCCGATAACCCAAAATGTTCGGAAGATTCAGCTTATCCGGCAGCACCGGACAGCGAATATGGCTGGGAAAAACTATTTAGCGAAAGACTGTATTTATCCTATTACAGAAATTACGGCATTGAAGTAAGAATCGCAAGATTTCACAATATTTTTGGCCCTCAGGGAACCTGGAACGGTGGTAAAGAAAAAGCACCGGCAGCCATGTGCAGAAAAGCCGCGGAAGCTAATGACGGAACTTCTATCGAAGTATGGGGAGACGGAAAACAAACCCGTTCTTTCTTATACATAGATGAATGTGTAGAAGCCGTAATCCGATTAATGAATTCTGATTTTACCGGCCCTGTTAACATTGGTTCGGAGGAAATGATTTCCATCAATGATTTTGCGCAAATGGCAATTGATATTTCGGAGAAAAAATTAGAAATTAAAAATATACCGGGACCAACGGGCGTAAGAGGAAGAAATTCGGATAATAAATTGTTGTTTGAAAAGCTCAACTGGGCGCCTTCCTTACCATTGTTGGAAGGAATGAAAAAAACCTACGATTGGGTGGAAGCCCAAGTCAAAGTGAAAGTATAACATCTAAAAACCTCAAAGCGCCAACCGTTTTGAGGTTTTTTATTTGAAACAGATTTTTTACCACGCTACAAAATCCCTATTTTTATTGCCTGTGATTTGTTTTGTAAATATTTTAATTACAAAATAAAAAATCATAACTTGCCATTGATACAAAACAATAACAATACCCTTGTTACTGATTTTGATTGGCATCCAATAAATGAAGAATAGCTATACTTTTTTAAAGACATTTTCTCAGGGAATACGGCAAGAAATTGACAATAAAACGCCTGTTTTTGCATTGCTCCTTGTCTTGCTTTCTATTCCGCTATCACATGCCGTTAACAGCATCTGTTTGGGGTTGTTAGTGATTTCAAGCTTACTTTATTTTAAAAAAAACAATTTCCGGGTAGAGACTGATTTGCTTTTTCCAATGGCGCTTTATTTGCTTATGGTGCTGTCTTATTTTTGGACCATAGACAAAGATTTGACGGTTCCGGCTTTGTCAAAAGAACTTTCGTTACTGATTATTCCGCTTTGTTTTTTTCTTTTTGGCGGAGTTAATAATCATCAGAAACAATTCATTCTGAAATACTACAGTTATGGCATTTTGGTTTATGCCATCTATTATTTGATTAAAGCGACCATCAGATATTATTTGACAAATGACAGCTCTGTTTTTTTCTATCATGAATTAGTCACAAAAGATGTTAATGCCATACATGTTTCGGTGTATATGGCGCTTTCGTTTTTTTATTTTTTTACCAAACCGTTCAAAAAAATCTTTGATTTTATCAGTATCCTTATTTTACTGGTAATGGTTTTCTTGCTGTCTTCCAGAAACATAACTATAGTTTTTATCGGATTAATTGTAGTTTACCATTTGTTTTATTCCAAGCTGTCTAAGCAAATGCGTTTGAAGAATTTAATGGTCATTCTTTTGCTGCTGTTTTCCTTTGCTTTTATAGGAAAACTAAAAGACAAACTGCGTCAGGAATACGAAACCATTATGACCGACAGCACGGTAAATGATGTCATTTCAAAAGAAAATAACACTTTTTATAATGTGAGTATCAAACAAGCCTGGACCAATAAAACCTTCAACCAAAACGATTTTTTCCCAGGGACAGCCTTTAGAGTTTATCAGTTTAGAATATTTTTAGAAATGCTGTCCGAAGATGCTATCTTTTGGAAAGGCTACGGGTTAAATGCCTCCTATCCCAAAATTGAAGCCAAAGGAGTAAAGTATCATGTTTATCTGGGCAATGGCAATTCAGAAGGCTATCAAAAAAAGAATTTCCACAACCAATACATTCAGAATTTCGCTGAATTAGGGTTGTTTGGATTTTTACTCTTGATAATTCTATTGTTTACTAACGTTAAAAATGCTTTTAAATCAAAAGATTTTATGCATTTTGCTTTCGCATTTCTAATGATAAGTTTATTTTTGACGGAATCATTTTTATGGAGACAAAGAGGGATTGTTTTTTTTACGATGATGTATTGTCTTTTTAATTCAGGAATTGTTCAATATAATTCCAAAGCAGAATAAAATTATATGAAAAGAATATTAATTACAGGTGCGGCTGGTTTTTTGGGCTCACATCTTTGTGATCGTTTTATAGCCGAAGGCTATTTTGTTATTGGAATGGATAATCTGATAACGGGTGATTTAAAAAACATTGAGCATCTTTTCAAAAATAAAAACTTTGAATTTTACCATCACGATGTCACAAAATTTGTCCACGTTCCGGGTAATTTAGATTATATTCTTCATTTTGCTTCACCAGCAAGCCCTATTGATTATTTAAAAATTCCTATTCAAACGCTAAAAGTAGGCTCCCTTGGAACCCACAATTTGCTAGGTTTGGCCAGAGTGAAAAAAGCCAGAATTTTAATTGCTTCCACATCTGAAGTTTATGGAGATCCCTTAGTGCATCCGCAAACAGAAGAGTATTACGGGAATGTAAATACCATAGGACCAAGAGGGGTTTACGACGAGGCCAAAAGGTTTCAGGAATCCATCACGATGGCTTATCATACTTTTCACGGTGTCGAGACCAGAATCGTTAGAATTTTCAACACCTATGGCCCTAGAATGCGACTTAATGATGGCCGCGTAATTCCGGCTTTTATCGGTCAAGCGCTGCGTGGTGAAGATTTAACCATTTTTGGAGACGGAAGTCAAACGCGTTCTTTTTGTTATGTAACCGATCAGGTGGAAGGAATCTTCAGATTGCTGCATTCTGATTATGTATATCCGGTAAACATTGGTAATCCTGATGAAATTACGATTAAAGATTTTGCCGATGAAATCATTAAACTAACCGGCACCAAACAAAAAGTGGTGTATCATCCGTTGCCAATAAACGATCCATTGCAACGCCAACCGGACACCACAAAAGCCAAGGAAATCTTAGGCTGGAGCGCCAAAGTAAATCGCGAAGAGGGAATGAAATTGACCTATGACTATTTCAGATCACTATCCTCAGAAGAACTTCTAAAAGAAGAGCATAAAGATTTCTCCAAATACATTTTTTAATGAGAAAAAAAACAGGAAGATATTCAGGCTATATAAGGCCTTTCTCGTATATATTAGATTTAACCGTAATCATTATTTTATCGGTTAAGTTGATACCTGAGAATTTACACAACTTATCTTTTTACTTTTTTCTGTTAATTGCTTGGGTTTCTATTGCCTATAATACCGGTTTCTATGAAGTGTATCGCTACACCAAAGTAATCGAAATCTTCGGAAAGATTATCAAGCAATATTTTATATTTATCGTATTAAACTTTGCTTACGTTGGTTATTTTTCTAAATTTTCGGATGCCCAGGTAATCCTTCAATTTGTTTCTTATTCGGTTTTAATTATTTCGTTTACCAAGCTCTTTATTTATTATTTCCTTAGAAAATTCAGGGTTGTTTTTGGTGGAAATTTCAGAAGAGTCGTAATTGTTGGAGACGGAAAATCAGTCGAACAATTATCCAATTTCTTTAACGAAAATCCGGATTATGGTTATAAATTAATACATGTATTTGATTTGGTTGACAATAAAAAAGCCCAAATAGAGACCTGCATGGATTTCGTAATGGAACAAAAAATTGATGAAATATATTGTTCTCTTTCGGATTTAACCAATACCGATATTAATAAATTCATTGATTTCACCGACAACAATTTAAAAATATTAAAATTCCTTCCCGACAATAAAGAGGTACTTTCCCGAAATTTAATCTTTGATTATTACGATTACATTCCGGTGATTTCTTTACGAAACATTCCGCTGGACGAAACGGCAAACAAAATCATAAAACGACTGTTTGACATTGTTTTTTCATTAATAATCATTGTAGGATTGTTATCTTGGTTAACACCAATTTTGGCCATTTTAATCAGATTGGAATCCAGAGGATCCATCTTTTTTAAACAAAAAAGAAACGGATTAAATTACCGCGAATTTGAGTGTTATAAGTTCCGTTCGATGACGTTAAATGACATCGCCGATTTGTATCAGGTTTCCAAAAACGATCCACGTATAACCAAAATAGGAAGGTTTATCCGAAAAACCAGTATTGATGAGTTGCCGCAATTTTTCAATGTTTTTCTGGGCGATATGTCGGTAGTAGGACCAAGACCACATATGGTGAGTCACACCGAAATGTACGCCCGAAAAATTGACAAGTTCATGGTTAGACATTTCATTAAACCAGGAATTACAGGATTAGCCCAGACCAAAGGTTTCCGCGGAGAGGTGGAAACAGATAAGGATATTATTTACCGAGTGAAGTATGATATTTTTTACTTGGAAAATTGGTCTTTATTGCTAGATATTAAGATTGTCTTTTTAACAATTTACAACGCTATCAAAGGAGAAGACAAAGCTTATTAGAATACGCCCTTCTCAATTAAATCCTTCATTTGAGTGTCTAAATCGAAAGTGTTTTGAGCGGTTGTAAATATTCTTTTTTTCATAGTAGCTAAATCCGACTTACTGTACTTAGAAATTTGATTTAATGTTTCATTTAAATCATTATAATTTTCTACAGAAGCCACCCAGCCCAAATTATTCTCAGCCACGATGGTTTCGCCTTCACCACCGCCAAAATAGAGAATCGGAAAACCTAAAGCACCATACTCAAAAATCTTAGAAGGAACGGAACCATAAATCCTGACTTTCAAGGGAACGATAGCAATATCAAACGTTTTTAACCTTTCATGCAGTTCTTTTCTATCCAACATTCCATGAAAGAAGATTGTCTTTTCCTTAGCAGAAGCAATAAGTTGCTCCAGTTGCTTTTTTTCCGCACCATCACCAAATACATGTAACTCAATATTCAGCCCCTTTAAATCGATTTTTTGACACAATTCATAAACGCCTTGGGCTACGCCTAAAAGTCCGGCATAAAAGATTTTTATAGGCTGATTGTCTTCTGTTGTTAATTCCATTACTCTGGCACCATGGTCAGGGAAATTGCGGTACAAAAAACAGTTCTTTTCCGGAAATACAGAATGAATATGCGCTATAATTTCATTGGATTGGCCTAAAATCATCGTTGCTTTTTTATAAATATAGCGTTCCAAAAACAAGGAGAATTTATGCGAAAGCGAATCTTTTTTCAAGGCATTTAGTTCGATAGCTGCCAAAGGCCACAAATCAGAAACATTCAAAATAATTTTTTTGTTTTTTAAGGACAGTACAAAAACAGCAATAAAAGAAAGCAATAACGGTGGCGATTGCACGACTACTTTTTTAGGCGTTTTTTTGAATAATAAATAGCAAAACAACCCAACCGAAAAGGAGAGGATCGAAAGTACCCGTTTTAATATAGTATGACTGTTGCTCGGATAAATCCAAAGCCTTTTCACAGTAATGTTTTCCCGGTTTTCAGTTACCGAAAATTTACCTTTGTATTCGGGAAACAATTCGCCTTTCGGATAATTTCCTAACGGACAAACTACAGAAACGTTGTAATTGTTTTGATGTAATTTCAAGGCCAACTGCTCAATTCTATTGGCAGCAGCCCCTTTTTCCGGCGGATAATAGTTGGATATGATGAGAATGTCTTCCATTATTTTTTGGAAAGCAAAATGGCAATGATTCGCTCCGAGGCTTTGCCGTCCCAAAGCTCAGGAATTCCGGCTTTTCGAGGTCCGTTTTGAAGGAATTCCGCAAATATTTTTTTCAAATTTTCTACCGAAGTGCCTACCAAAGTATTGGTGCCTATGGTTTGGGTTTCAGGTCTTTCGGTGTTGTTGCGCATAGTAAAACAAGGAATCCCCAAAACCGTAGTTTCTTCTGAAATTCCGCCAGAATCGGTAATCACCGCAAAACTGTTTTTGATTAAAAACATAAAATTCAAATAGCTCTGTGGCTCCACAAAATGGATGTTTTTTAAATCTAAATTCGTTTCGCCCAAAATTGCTTTGGTTCTGGGATGCACCGGGAAAATTATTTTTTTATCGCCAACCATTTTATCAATGCCTTCAAGCAAATGTAGTAACGATTGTTCTTCATCCACATTGGCTGGGCGATGTAATGTGAGGATGATATAATTTCCGGTCTCCAATCCAAATTTGTTCCAAAAAACGGGAGCAGAAATTCTATGCAGATTTTGGTATAAAGTATCAATCATCACATTTCCGACAAAATGAATTGCTGAAGGTTCCGCGCCATATTTTAAAAGATTTTCACTAGCCCAAGTCGAGGTAGTGAAAAAATAATCGGTAATACTATCGGTGACAATTCTATTGATTTCTTCGGGCATGGTCATGTCTCCGGAACGAATTCCGGCCTCAACATGGGTGACTTTTAGGTTTAGCTTTTTGGCCACAATCGCACAGGCCATGGTTGAATTGACATCGCCAACTACCAAAACCAAATCACATGGATTTTGCAGCAATTCTTGTTCAAAGGCAATCATTATTGCGGCAGTTTGCACTGATTGGGAACCGCTTTTTACTTCTAAATTGGCATTGGGATGGGGAATGTTCAGCTCTTCAAAAAACGTATCGCTGAGGTTTTTATCATAGTGCTGGCCTGTATGCACCAATCGATAGGAAACAGTAGCTCCTTCGGATTGCTTTTTTTCAATCGCTTTAATGATGGGAGCGATTTTGATAAAATTGGGTCTGGCGCCTGCTACTATGGTGATTCTCATATTATTTTACTAATGAAACAAACTGTTTTAACTTTCCACTTTTACTGCGTTCGAGTTTTTCTTTTCGGGTGAATGAGAATGTCAAACCAGTTTCTAAATAGGTTGTAATGGCTTTTTCAATGTTTTGAATTTGGCTTTCGGTTACTTCTTTTTGGCTTACATATTCAATGTCAAAAGTATCGATTTTGGTTTGTTTTATCACAAATTCTTTCACATTTCCATCATCTTCAATGATGCTTTTGGTAACGTAATAAAAGGTTAATCCGGGCGATTTTTTTCCGCTGGGCAAGATGGCAATATCGTTAGTTCGTCCAATTAGTTTTTTTAAAATTGGTTTTTTGAAAGTACTTTTTTCATCTAAAATCCCAACATCACCAATGTCATAACGAATGAAAGGATGCGCTTTGTTATAAAGCGATGTAATTACAATTCGTCCTTCCTGACCATTGGGCAAAACAGTATTGTTTTCGTCTAAAATTTCTACAAATAAGGTTTCGGAATTGACCTGCCATTCTCCGCTTGGGTTTTGAAAAGCAATCAAATCCAATTCGGAAGCTCCGTATTCATTGATTACCGGGACACCAAATTGTTTTTCCATCAAAAGTTTATCATCTTCAAACAACATTTCGGAAGTAACGATGCAGCATTTCAGGGTTGGGCAAACAGTAGTCAAAACGATGTTTTTCTTCTGTAGAAATTTAGCAAACAAAACAATAGAGCTGGTATAGCCATTGATGTAATCAAATTTCTTTTGTTGGAATTTTGCCAGGACTTTTTCCAAAACAGCATCCGATAAATCAAAGATAGTAAAGCGATACCGATGGCTTAAAAGGTCTTTGATGCGTTCTTTTTTATTTCCGATGAAATCAAGGGGAATACCATAAAAACGAGCTTGTAGGGAAGTGTTGAAATCAATGCCATACCAACCAAAACGATGGATAATATTGGCCCAAGTCAGCGCATGACTAAATTTGTCTTTGGCAAAAATGAAAGGATCACCACTGGAACCTGAAGTTTTATTAACATAAACTTTTTTTGCAGTAAATCCTCCAGAAAGCCTTTCTGTCAAAGGTTTTTGAAATTCTTTTTTGGTCATAACCGGAAGTTCTTCCCAATGATTAAAAGAAGGTGTGCCAACGAATTCCTGATAAGATGCATTGTTTTTCAAATGATACTCGACAATGGCTTTTCTTTTTTCGCTCACCCAATTTTCATAAGTGGTTTCAGGAACTGCTATGGTTTTCTCCAATTCAATAGAGGCTTCCCGCATCGGGAAACCATTTAAACGCAACGATAAATTGAAAAAATGGAACATAAAAAAAGGGCTAACAAAGTCAGCCCTTAAAAATACTATTTATTCAGTATTAATTTTTCATTATTTTGATAGTTTCTGATTTGCTTCCTGAATTAATTTCGAAGAAGTAAAGACCAGTTGCAAAACTAGAAACATCAACAGTGTTTTCAATACCACTGAATTCTTGTGTTAGCATTACTTTACCAGTTAAATCAGTAACTTTCAATTTGAAAGAATCTAATTGTTCTGATGAAATGGTTACAAAAGAAGAAGATGGATTTGGATATACTTTAAAGGAGTTGTTAGCAAATTGTTGATTAGCTAAGTTTCCGCTGAATTTAAAAATACCACCTGTAAAAGCATCAGAATTAAAACCACCAGCCCATCCTGTAGTTGTGCTTGCAAAACCAACAGTTGTTCTTTGAGTTCCTGATTCAATAACAGTCCAAGTTGTACCATTATCTAAACTAAGCGCTGATGAATACACACTAGATGCAACACCAGTTCCTACTAACATAGTTGTTCCAGGAACATAACAAATGTTGTAGTTATAAGGTTGAGTGTAAGCAACACCTGCACTCCAAGTAGAACCACCATCAGTAGTTTTGTATAATTTACGAGCAGTAATAGTTGTTCCGGAAAGGGTGTTTCCAATTAGAATTCCATTGTTGGCATCACTAAAATAAAGTCTTCCTGATGAAGTAGCAGTGTCACCACCACCAAAATCAGCAATTGGAGAGTTTAGTCTTGTCCATGTAGCTCCTTTGTCAAGGGTTCTGTATACTTTTCCTTTTGCAGTAGTAATCCACATCGCATTTCCAACGGCAGCAAAACTACCGGCGTAACCGAAATCTCCAGGGATAATGTTTGTCATTGCTGCGGCTAATGAAGTCCAAGTGGCACCACCATCAGTAGTTCTGTAGGCTTCAAGGTCATTAGCGGAACTTGAGGCAGGGTCTCCAAATGCCACACCATTGTTTGCATCAAAGAAGTGAACCCCATCACACCAAGAAGTAGCTCCTGTAAAAGCAGTAGTGTTTTGTTGTGTCCATGTTACTCCACTATCAGTTGTATTCCAAACACCACCAAGACCTAGAGAGTTGTCAAAGGCACTAACCCAAGCAGTAGTTCCATTAACGGCTGTTAAGTTTCCAATTTTTAAAGTAGTATCTCCAATATCAATAAGACCCGGAACCCATGTAGTTCCTCCGTCAATAGTTTTTGTAAATTCTTGTACATTATTTGAAGTTGTTACTCCGTCATAAGCAGTACACCAAACAGTGTTAGCATCAATAACGTGAATTTCGTCGATTCCTCGATTTACATCCGTAAAACCTGAGGCTTGAGCAACCCACTGAGCATTAGCGGCAAATCCTATTGAAAATAAGGATAAAGAAAGTAAAAGTTTTTTCATAGTTTGTAGTTTTATAATTTTTAAGAGTACTAAATTAGTAAAATTTATACAATAAAAAAATAAACGTGTTATTTTTGCATACCTTTAACACAACACACAATGACAATCTTACTACTGGGTTCGGGCGGAAGAGAACACGCTTTAGCCTTTAAACTACTTCAAAGTTCTAAATGCACTAAATTATTTGTAGCACCCGGGAATGCCGGAACGGATTTAATAGCCACCAATGTTTCAATTAATCCCAACGATTTTGAGGCCGTAAAAGCGTTTGCTGTTCAGGAAAAGATTGACATGGTTGTCGTAGGTCCTGAGGATCCTTTGGTACTTGGGATTTATGATTTCTTCAAAAATGATGGTGCATTACAACACATTCCGGTAATTGGGCCTTCAAAAGTTGGCGCACAACTGGAAGGAAGTAAAGAGTTTGCCAAAGAGTTTCTCATCAAACATAAAATTCCAACAGCGGCCTATGATAGTTTTACTTCGGATACCGTTGAAAAAGGCTGTCGTTTTTTGGAAACTTTACAACCGCCTTATGTATTAAAAGCCGATGGATTAGCCGCCGGGAAAGGCGTTCTGATTCTTCAGAATTTACAAGAAGCCAAAACGGAATTGCGTAACATGTTGGTGTATGCCAAATTCGGAACCGCTAGTTCCAAAGTGGTCATTGAAGAATTTCTGGACGGGATTGAACTAAGTTGTTTTGTTTTGACCGATGGTAAAAATTACAAAGTACTGCCAACCGCCAAAGATTACAAACGAATTGGCGAGGGCGATACGGGTTTAAATACCGGCGGGATGGGAGCGGTTTCTCCAGTTCCTTTTGCCGATGCGGTTTTGTTGGAAAAAATAGAAAATCGAATTGTAAAACCAACCATTGACGGTTTACAAAAGGATGGAATAGAGTATAAAGGTTTCGTTTTCATAGGGCTTATTGTGGTCAAAGGCGAGCCAATGGTCATCGAGTATAACGTCAGAATGGGCGATCCGGAAACCGAAGTCGTAATGCCTAGAATCAAATCGGATTTGGTGGAATTGTTTCAGGCTGTTGCCCATCAAAAACTAGATGAGGTTGCCTTGGAAATTGACGAAAGAAGCGCCACTACGATTATGATTGTTTCGGGCGGTTATCCGGAAGAATATGAAAAAGGCTTTGAAATTTCAGGTCTTGAAAGTGTTCAAGATTCCATTGTTTTCCATGCCGGAACAAAAACAGAAAACGGAAAAGTTGTCACTAATGGCGGAAGAGTTTTGGCCGTGACCTCTTTTGGAGATAACTTCCAGGAGGCCATAAAAAAATCTTACCAAAACATAGACCAGCTACATTTTGATAAGATGTATTTTAGAAAAGATATTGGGTTCGACTTACTTTAAGAAAGAATGAGCCGTTGTATCTTGGTTTTCTTCGTTGTTGTCTTGATGTTTTTTTAATTCCATACACCAGTATACGATGTATTTGGCACAAATCAACATTAATGCCCAGCTAACGATATTAGCCAACCACCAGTTGCTTAATTCCAAAGTTCGTAACCAATCCCATGGTTTGAATAAAAAGTCTACAAATACGGTTTGAATGCCTTCAAAAAATGCTTTCATTTTATAAAATGTTATATTTACAGCACAAATGTATAAAATATCCACATGATAACAAGCGTTTTTAAAAAATCTACAATTCTCAATTATTCGCTGATTGTAGTACTGTTGTTATTTTTCTTTTTTATATACCAAACCAGTGATTTGTACATCACAGCGGCCGCCAACGGATTGTCAAAAAATAGTCTGTTGATTGTCTTATTGTTAGCTTCTTTTTTTCTGGTCAATTTCATGGTGAAGAAGAACGGATTGACCAAAGACAGCAGCTACACGATTCTGTTTTTCCTGCTATTTTTATTGCTTTTTCCGAGTGTTTTTAATAATTCAAATTTATTGTTTGCCAACTTTTTTCTGCTGCTTTCCATGCGAAGATTGATTTCATTGCAAACGTTAAAAGCTCCAAAAGAGAAAATTTTCGATGCGTCTATGTGGATTTTTATCGCCAGTTTGTTTCACTTTTGGTGCATTCTTTTCATTGTCTTGGTCTACATTTCCATCATTTTTCACGCTTCCCGGGATTACAGAAACTGGCTGTTACCATTTGTAGCTTTTTTTGCTACAGCAGTTGTATTTGTTTTAGCTGCCTTGGTTTTTGACAAAACTTGGATTGATCATATCCTGAGCCAAACGCAAATGAATTTTGAATTAAATTATTTCGTCAATAATTACCAAAATGCGGCGCTGTCTTTTTATGTGGTCATTGCTTTGTACTTTGTGTTTTCAATGATAGTTTCTTTAACCAATAGACCCTTAATTCTTCAGGCTTCTTATAAGAAAATGATATTCGGTTTTTTAATCGGCGCGATAGTTTTTGCACTTTCGCCCGAAAAAAATAATGCCATGTTACTTTTTACCTTTATGCCGTTATCCGTAATGGGGACCAATAATATCGAATATTCCCAAAACAAAATGTATCAGGAAATCGTATTGTTGTTACTAATTGTTGGAAGCTTTTTTGCCTTCTTTGCGCAACTATAATTTGTTGCCGTAAGCCAAATCACCGGCATCGCCAAGACCGGGAACAATGTAGTTTTTCTCGTTGAGTTTTTCGTCCAGAGCCGCCACCCAAAGATGACAGTTTTCGGGAAGATTTTTCTGCAGATATTCTATTCCTTCTGGTGCCGCAATAACAACCGCAATGTGAATTTCTTTTGGTTTTTGTTCCAAATGCAATTTCTGCAAAACCGCTACTATCGATTGTCCTGTTGCTAACATCGGATCAATCAAAATCAGGTTTTTATTTTCAAAAGAAGGTGCCGCTTGGTATTCGACTAAAATATCAAACTTATCGTCGTTATCGTAATGATGGCGGTAAGCGGAAACAAAACCGTTTTCGGCATTGTCAAAAATATTCATGAAACCCATGTGTAAAGCCAATCCCGCTCTAAGAATAGAACATAAAACCACCGGTTCAGCAACGGTAGTGGTGTGTTTAATGCCCAATGGAGTCTGTACATCCACCGCTTTATACTCCAACGTTTTACTCAATTCATACGCCATGATTTCACCAATGCGTTCAATGTTTTTCCGGAAACGCATGCTGTCTTTTTGGATGGTAACATCGCGAATTTGGGCCAAAAAATGATTGAGAATACTGTTCTTTTCGGAAATATAATGAATATGCATGGACGACTAAAATTTGTATGTTTGGGTAAAAGTATAAAAACTATCTTTGCAAATAAATTTTACCGTTATGTTTTCACAATTTGCCTTTCCAATTTTCGAACAAAGCATTAAAGATTACCATGTGATTGATGATGTATACCAACCAACTCTAAATCCTTATACCAAAGGAACTATCGAGTATTTATTGTATGCCAAAAACTGGGTTGACACCGTGCAATGGCATTATGAAGACATCATCCGTGACCCGAATATTGATCCGGTAGCAGCTTTAGTTTTGAAGCGAAAAATCGACGCGTCGAACCAGGTTCGTACGGATATGGTGGAATATATCGACAGTTATTTTCTGCAAAAACACAAAGATGTTCAGGTAAAACCGAATGCTAAAATCAATACTGAAAGTCCGGCTTGGGCGATTGACCGTTTGTCGATTTTGGCTTTGAAAATTTACCACATGAGCGAAGAAGCCAATCGTGCTGAAGCTACAGCAGAGCACAGAGCCAAATGTCAGGAAAAATTAAACGTCTTGTTAGACCAAAAAAGCGATATGTTTATTTCCATCAACGACTTGTTGACCGATATTGAAAACGGCGACAAATTCATGAAAGTGTACAAGCAAATGAAAATGTACAACGACGACGATTTGAATCCGGTGTTGTACCAAAACAAGAAATAATTCCCGACAACCTTTTGTCAAACAAAATCCAACATATAGCCGTCATCCGACTGTCAGCCATGGGCGACGTTGCGATGACGGTTCCTGTTATCAGAGCATTGGTACAGCAGCATCCGGAGGTGAAAATCACGGTAGTTTCGCGACCATTTTTTCAACCTTTTTTTGACGGAATTCCCAATGTAAATTTCTTTGCCGTAGATGTTAAAGGAAGGCACAAAGGGTTCTTGGGTTTGCTGAAATTGTATGCTGATTTGAAGCAATTCAATATCGATGCGGTGGCCGATTTGCATAACGTTTTGCGTTCTAAAGTTGTCCGTACTTTATTTGCTTTAAGCGGAAAGAAAGTAGCGTTTACCGATAAAGGCAGAGCGGAAAAGAAAGCACTCACTCGTGCCGAAAATAAAATCTTTCAACCGGTAAAGGCCATGGTGGATAGACACGTGGATACTTTTCAGCAGCTTGGTTTTACAGTTGCTATTTCGAATCCAAAGTTTCCGGCGAAAGCAGTTTTAGCCAATGAAATTTTAAAAATTTCCGGCGAAAAAGAAACTCAAAAGTGGATTGGCATTGCCCCGTTTGCACAATACGAAGGCAAAATGTATCCGATGGATTTGATGCAACAAGTGATGGATGATTTGGCAACAAATCCGAAGTACAAACTCTTCCTTTTTGGTGGTGGAAATAAAGAAATTGAGCAATTAAAGACATTAGCCCAAAATAAAAACAACACAATTGTCGTGGCCGGAAAGCTAAATTTACAACAGGAACTGCAGCTGATTTCCAATCTTGATCTCATGCTTTCCATGGATAGTGGGAACTCGCACATTGCGGCAATGCTGGGTGTGAATGTGATTACGCTTTGGGGCGCCACGCATCCGTTTGCCGGATTCAAACCGTTTAATCAACCGATGGAAAATTGTTTGACAGCAGACCGTGAAAAATATCCGTTGCTGCCAACCTCCATTTATGGAAATAAGAAAGTAGCAGGCTACGAAGAGGCCATGCGAACCATTTCAGTGGAATCGGTTTTAGATAAAATCAACACTTCTTTAGCATAAAAAAAGCTCCTCAATTTGAGAAGCTTTTTCGTTTCATTTATATTTTAAACATCATCGTAATCCACATAAATTTCTGCAGATGTCGGATGCGCTTGACACGTTAGTATTAATCCTTCGGCAATTTCGCCATCAGTAAGTATGGAGTTCTTTTTCATCTCGGCAGAACCATTAGTGATTCGCGCCAAACAAGAACTGCAAATGCCTCCTTGGCAGGAATACGGAGCATCAATTCCTTGTTTTAATGCGGCTTCCAAAACGGTTTGTTTTTGCGACATTTCGAAAGTCGTTTCTTCATCGTCTACCATCACCGTGATTTTGGTATGACCGGTATGACTGGCAGCTTCCTTGTTTTCGCCGGCTGTTGACGTGGAGAATAATTCAAATTTGATATTTTTCTCAGGAATGCTGTGTTCTTTCAAGACATTGGAAACCAAAGTAATCATCTCTTCCGGACCGCATAAATAGAATTTGTCAAACTCTTTTTCTTTGTGTTTGTTGTTGAGTACAAAATTGACAATCGATTTGTCGATACGACCAAAATGCTCGCCTTCAGCACGGGCTTGGCTAAACACATAATGCACAAAAAAACGGCCCACATATTTCAGTTGCAACTCGTGCAATTCGTTGTGGAAGATGGTTTCTTCGGGCGTTTTGTTTCCGTAAACCAACACAAAAGTGCTTTTAGGTTCGCTTTCTAAAACCGATTTTAAGATAGACATAACCGGTGTGATTCCACTTCCGGCAGCAAAGGCTGCGTAATTTTTAAGGTTGGAAAAAGAAGGCTCAAACGTGAATCTACCTTCGGGCTGGCTGACTTCCAAAATGTCACCGGCTTTCAGATTGTCATTGGCAAATTTGGAAAAATGACCACTTTTCACCGATTTAATGGCGATGCGCAATTCTCCACTATTAGGCGAAGAACAAACCGAATAGGCACGACGAACTTCGTGTCCGTCCAGCGTTAATTTCAGATTTACGTATTGACCGGCGGTGAATTGGTAAACGGATTTTAATTCATTGGGAATCGTAAAAGCTACCGAAACGGCATGTGGTGTTTCGTGTTTTACTTCTTTGATATGTAATTTATAAAAGGCTGACATGAAAATTGTTTTTGCAAAGGTAAAGAAATAGCGGGGATTTGGAAAGTAAAGAAAATTTGAAAGTTTGTAACTTTTTTCTACATTTAGAAACTAATTTCGAAAACCTAAACCAACACACATGTTCAAACATTTTATTACGCTGGAATGGAAATCCTTTTTTCGTTCGGCCTCTTTTGCTACTAATTTGGCGTTGAAAATCATCATGGGTTTTGTTGCCGCTTATTTCATCACCATTTTTGTCGCCATGGGAATTTTAATTTTCTTTTTGTTAAAAGAAGATTTGCACATGGAGCCTTTAGCCACTGTAAATAAATTTTTAATCTATTATTTGGTTGGCGATTTAGTGGTTCGGTATTTTTTTCAAAAAATGCCGGTTACGAATATCAAACCATTATTGACTTTACCGATTAAAAGAAACACCGTTGTTCATTTTACTTTAGGAAAAACGGTCATTTCTTTCTTCAATGTGTTGCATGTTTTTTTCTTTCTGCCGTTTACGATTGTCTTGCTGATGCACGGTTATGGTTTTCAGGTTATTCTTTGGCATTTGGGCATTGCAGCCTTGATTTATTCTAATAATTTCATCAATGTTTTAATTAATAATAAAGACAGTATTTTTTATCCGTTATTGGCAGTAGTGGCTGGTTTGGGAGCGGCACAGTATTTTAACTATTTTGATGTTACCAATTACACACAGCCATTTTTCCAGGGCATGTACAGCACCGGATTTATGTTTTTACTCCCGATAGTTTTGGCGGTGGTTTTGTATTATTTCACCTTTACCTATTTCAAAAACAATTTGAATTTAGATACTGGTTTGGCCAAAAAAAGCGATGAAGCCAAAACCGAAAACTTCACTTGGCTGAACCAATTCGGGACATTGGGAACGTTTCTTAAAAATGACATTAAATTGATTAAAAGAAACAAGCGACCAAGAGGAACGGTCATTGCCAGCATTGTTTTTATTTTTTACGGATTGCTGTTTTTTACCAATAGCATTGAAGCTTATAACAACCCGGCGATGCAGGTTTTTGGCGGCATCTTTGTTTCGGGTGGTTTCTTGTTGAATTTTGGGCAGTTTGTGCCGAGTTGGGACAGTGCTTATTACCAATTAATGATGAGTCAAAATATCAGTTACCGCGAATATTTAAATTCAAAATGGTGGCTGATGGTTATTGCCACAGTGATTTCAACGGTAGTGGCCTCTTTCTATATTTATTTCGGTTGGAAAATTTACTTGTTAATTGTGGTTGGGGCCATCTATAACATTGGCGTCAATTCGCATTTGGTTTTATTGGGAGGGGCTTACAATAAAACCGCTATCGATTTAACTGCCGGAAAAGCCTTTGGACAAAAGCAGGCCTTTAGTTTTAAAAACGTATTACTGGCCTTGCCCAAACTGCTAGTGCCGATGTTGCTATATGCCTTGGGATATTTTATCTTCAGTCCGGAAATTGGGTGTTTATTCGTTGGTTTGGCAGGTGTTTTAGGCTTTGCCTTCAGAGACAAAATGTTTGCCATCATCGAAAAAATCTACAAAACCGAAAAATACGCTACCATAGAGGCATACAAACAAAAAAACTAAAATCAACACAAAAAATATTTTTCACCATGATACAAGTTACCAATTTAACCAAAAGATATAATTCAGGAGTAACCGTTTTAAACATCAATAATCTTGAGATTCCAAAAGGACAAAGTTTCGGCTTAGTGGGGAATAATGGCGCTGGGAAGACCACCTTTTTCAGCTTGCTTTTAGACTTAATTCAACCAAGTTCCGGATTTATTAAAAACAATGAGGTGCAGGTTAATGCCAGTGAAGCCTGGAAGCCTTTTACGGCTGCCTTTATTGACGAAAGCTTTTTGATTGGGTATTTAACGGCCGAAGAATATTTCTATTTCATTGGCGATTTGCGTGGACAAAACAAAGCCGATGTAGATGCGTTACTCAACAAACACGAAGAATTTTTCAACGGAGAAATTCTGAACAGTAAAAAATACCTAAGAGATTTATCCAAAGGGAATATGAAAAAAGTGGGCATCATTGCTACTTTAATTGGGAGTCCGGAAGTGATTATTTTGGATGAACCATTTGCTAATTTGGATCCGACCACGGTGAATCGATTGAAGAAAATCATCAAAGAATTAGCTGAAGATCCTACGGTTACTGTTTTGGTTTCCAGCCATGATTTAGTGCATACTGTTGAGGTTTGTAATAGGATTGTTGCTTTGCATTTAGGGGAAGTGGTCAAAGATATTCAAACCTCTCCGGAAACTTTAAAAGAGCTGGAGGCATTTTTTGCGGTCTAATTTTTTGCTATATCAAAAAGAAACGTATTTTTACCAGTTAGTTATACTATTTATGACTTTTTCACGTTATATTAAAAAACGTTTTGCTTTGAAAACCAGTACTATTAAATATTTTATCTTCTCGGGATTGTTGGTTTTTTTGATAGCTTGTTCTACCAAAAGAAACACTTTCCTTTCCAGAAATTCACACGCATTAAGTACCAAATACAATATTTTGTATAACGGAGGAATTGCTTTAGACAAAGGCATTCAGGAAGTTGTGTTGCAAAACAAAGACAATTTTTGGGATATCCTTCCGGTGGAAAGAATGCAAGTTGCTGATGAAAAAATGATGCCAGGCGACACTAAAAACGCCAATTTTGAAAGAGCCGAAACCAAAGCCACCAAAGCGATTCAAAAACACTCTATGAATATTCAGGGTTCGGAAAAAAACCCACAAATGGATGAAGCTCATTTAATGCTGGGAAAAGCGCGTTACTACGACCAACGTTTTGTTCCGGCTTTAGAAGCCTTTAATTATGTGTTGTATAAATATCCAAACAGTGATAAAATTTACGAAGTAAAAATTTGGAGAGAAAAAACCAATATGCGTTTGGAAAACGACGCCTTAGCCGTTAACAATCTTCGAAAATTACTCAAAGAAATTAAGTTTAAAGATCAGATTTTTGCCGATGCCAACGCAACTTTAGCACAGGCTTTTTTAAATTTAGAAGAAAAAGACAGTGCCGTTGCCAAGATAAAAATCGCTACAGAATTTACAAAATCGAAAGAAGAAAAAGCGCGGTACCGATTCATACTGGCTCAAATCTATGAGCAATTAGGCTATAAAGACAGTGCTTTTGCCACCTACCAATCGGTGATTGATATGCACAGGCAAGCGGCTCGTCAATATGTAATTCACGCCCACGCCAGACAAGCCAGTCAGTTTGATTATACCAAAGGAGATACCATTGCATTTCTTAAAAAATACAATGACTTGTTAGCAGACAGGGAAAACAGACCTTATTTGGATGTGTTAAATCATCAAATGGCTTTGTTTTATGAAAAAAGAGGCAATAGAGAAACGGCTAAAAAATACTATAATGCTTCCTTAAAAAAGAAAACGCAAGACACATATCTTATTGCATCTAACTATAGAAATTTGGCCGATTTGTATTTTATAGATTCTAAATTCTCTACGGCAGGCAAATACTATGACAGTACATTGGTTAACTTAAAACCAAGAACCCGCGAATTCAATTTTATTAAAAAGAAAAGAGAAAACCTCGAAGACGTAATTAAATATGAAGGAATTGCACAACGCAATGATAGCATTATTTCATTGTATAAAATGTCGGGTGCTGAAAGAACAGCCTATTTTGAAAAGTTTATTGCGAAGTTAAAAAAGGCAGAAGAAGCCAACAAAAAATTAGCTGAAAAGCAAGCAAGAATAAAAGAGAATGAAAACAGAACGGATGGAAAAATAGATTCTCCCGATCAACCGGGAACTAAAAATATCGGTAATGCACTGCCAGCCTTGGCGAATGCAACAGCCTCGGCAGGAGAAAGCTCTTTTTATTTTTATAATCCTACGATGGTGGCTTTCGGGAAAACAACTTTTTTAAAAAACTGGGGCAAAAGAACCCTGCAAGACAATTGGCGGGTAGCTTCTCTTTCAGAAAAAAACAACACTAAGAAAGACACGATTGATACCGAAAAAAGTGATGCAGATGAGGCCGCGAAAGCCGCTGAAAAAGTAGATGAAAAATTAGACCCGAATTTTTACATCAAACAAATCCCTACCTCACAAACCTTGATTGACAGTTTAAGCAAAGAAAGAAATTTTGCGTATTATCAATTGGGAGTTATTTACAAAGAGAAATTCAAAGAATACCAATTGGCTATTGATCGATTAGAGCAATTGTTAAATAACAATCCCGAAGAAAGACTGGTTCTACCATCGATGTACAACTTGTATAAGCTTTACGAAATTTTAGATAAAAATAAAGCCGAAGCGATGAAAACGGATATCATTGCACAATATCCAAATTCCAGATACGCTCAAATTTTAACGAACCCGGCCAGTGCAGCTGAAGAATCCAGTGATTCGCCCAATGCGGTTTATGAAAGCATTTATAAACAATATCAAAACGGAGAATATAAAACTGTTTTAACGGCCACGGAAAAAGCTATTGACCGCTTTACAGGAGAGGAAATCATCCCGAAATTTGAATTGCTCAAAGCCCAAATTACAGGAAAATTAGCTGGCCTTGAGGAGTATAGTAAAGCTTTAAATTTTGTAGCACTTAATTATCCAAATAGTGAAGAAGGCAAAAAAGCAGAAAAATTATTGTCGGTTGATTTGCCAAAATTAGCAGCGTTATCACTATCGAAAAATGATTCAAAAAACTGGAAAATATTATATGCCACTAAAGATTTTGAAGATAAGAATACAAAAGCACTGATAGAAAAAATCAAAAAATTCATTACCGACAGAGACCTTAAGAGGCTTTCGTTATCCAACGATATTTATACTATGACGGATAATTTTGTCGTAATTCACGGTGTGACTTCTCAGGACTTAGCCATAGGAATTACTTCGATATTAAAAGAATTCAAAGAATATAAAGTGCAAGAAACGCCGATAATTATTTCTGCCGAAAACTACACAGTTGTTCAAATCAAAAAGAATTTAGATGATTTTGTAGCCGGTAAATTGGAAGCCAATCCTAAACAACCGGATTGGGACGGAACTCTTGAAAAAACAGTTGAGCCACAACAACAAAAACAGCAGCAGAAAAGCGAGCAACAAGACCCATCATCTGGTGAGGATACTAAAGAGTCAGAAGATAAAGGAGCAAAAGAAGGAACCAAGGAATTTGGTTTGCCACCATCTCCACAAATCGAGAAAGCAGGTAAAAAAGGATAAAATCATGTTTGAAAAAAGTCCAAAATCATACACCGATCTTTTGGGTAAAACCAATAGAATTGTAGAAGGAACCACCATTACCGGAGATATTAATTCTCCTGCAGATTTTCGTTTGGATGGTCATTTGATGGGTAATTTCCAATCCAAAGGGAAAATTGTGATTGGTCCGGCCGCTAGTGTGAAAGGCGATATCATTTGTAAAAATGCAGATATTGAAGGCGTTTTCGAAGGCAAAATTCAGGTTCAGGAAATTTTGAATGTCAAATCAAAAGCACACATCAAAGGAGAAGTAATCTGCGGGAAACTTTCCGTAGAACCGGGAGCAGAATTTAGCGCTTCCTGTGTGATGAAACCGCACGTAAAAAACCTGCCTGCCAATGGACAATCCTCAGAAGAAAAAATCGCGTAACAAATGGTTGGCGCTGATTAACATTCCCATTCAAATGGGTATTATTATTTTCTTGTTTTCCTATTTAGGCGATTGGCTTGACCAAAAATTTCCCAATCCAAATACTGTTTATGTAAAAATTTCAACGCTTGTAGGAGTTGCTGTTGCCTTTTATAACATCAATCGCCAGTTGAAAGAAATTAATAAATCCGACGAATAACAATGAACTTAAAGAAATACCACTCTCTTTTTATCGTTTTATTAGCTTCCATTATTGGTCTTATCATTCATAAAATCATTTTTTACTGGTTTGTCCCTGGAGTTTTCGAAAGCAATTTTGTGTATTCCATACCGTCACTGTATGTATTCTTTGGGGTGTTTGCTTTACTCATTGTGTTTGTCTTGAGGATAGTAAAAGAGAAAAGCATTGATAACGTTGGGTACACGTTCTTGCTATTAACTACTTTAAAAATGGCTGTGGCCTATGCTTTTTTACAGCCAATTTTAGAGGCAAATTTGGCTAAAACACCAACAGAAAAAATGAGTTTTTTTAGTATATTTATTTACTTTTTAGCAATAGAAACCATTGTAACCATCAGAATTTTAAACAATAAACAATAATTCGTCTCTAAATTGACAATTCCGCCAAAAAAAACAAAACATATACTTTTTAATATTAATTAATATTGTACTTTTGCACCAAATTTGAAAAAAGTTAATTTAAGTTAATTATCAGATATGGTGATTTCAAAAAAACCACTCCAATTCATTATAGCCGCTTTAGTGGCCTGTCTGCCTTTATTTAGTTTTGCCAATACTTCAGAAGATACTCTTTCGGTAAAGAAAGAAGTAGTGGCTGTTGAAAAGAAAGAAGTAAAGGATGAAGCCGCAGAAAAACAAGAAAAAATAGACGAAGTTATAGGACACCACGTTCTAGACGGACACAGTTTTTCTTTGTTTGCTGACGAAGAAACCGGAGCGCACTATGGCTTTTCATTACCAATAATTCTTTGGGATAATGGGTTACAGGTTTTCTCTTCTGCAAAATTCAACAATGGGGAAGCTGTTGCGGAATCGAACGGAAACTACTATGTTTTACACCACGAAAGAATATACAAAACCGATGCTACCGGAAAATTAAATCTTGAAAAAGTAGAAGGCGAAGAGCATCCAACGAATGTTCAGCCTCTTGATTTTTCAATCACAAAAGGTGTTTTAACGATTATTGTTGTGGCATTTTTAATGTTTTGGCTGTTTACAAGTTTGGCCAAATCTTACATCAAAAACGATGGAATTTCTTCAGGTGTTGGACGTTTCTTCGAACCAATCGTATTGTATGTTCGTGACGAAATTGCCATCCCAAACATTGGTGAAAAGCACTATAAAAAATACATGAGTTATTTATTGACGATATTCTTTTTTGTATGGTTTTTAAATATCTTCGGATTGACTCCACTGGGAATTAATGTAACCGGAAATATTGCAGTAACTTTTGGTTTAGCCATCGTTACTTACTTAATCACAACGTTTACCGCTAAGAAAGATTATTGGGGACACATTTTCTGGATGCCAGGAGTACCGGTTCCTATGAAAATCATCTTAATTCCGATTGAATTATTGGGAACCATCATCAAACCTTTTTCATTAATGATTCGTTTGTACGCTAATATTTTTGCCGGACACATCGTATTAATGAGTTTGATTGCATTAATGTTTACCTTTCACAATTGGGTAGGAAGCGGTTTATCATTTGTCTTGTCATTCGCTATTTCAATGATTGAAATTTTAGTAGCACTATTACAGGCTTACATCTTTACAATGCTATCGGCTTTGTATTTTGGAGCAGCATCAGAAGAGCATCATCACGAAGAGGCTCACTAATAAATTGAATGTTTAATTAAATATATATACATTATGGAAATTCCTAAAATCATTGGAGCTGGATTAGTAGTAATCGGTGCTGGTATTGGTATCGGTAGAATCGGTGGATCTGCAATGGACGCTATTGCTCGTCAACCAGAAGCTACTGGAAAAATTCAAACCGCTATGCTTATTGCTGCAGCGCTTATTGAAGGTATTGGTTTTGCTGCTTTATTCGCAGTAAAATAATCAAAAAAACTAAAAGCCATAACGGTTGGTTGTGGCTTTTGTTTACTTAATTAAATTAGAAAGACTATAATTACCTATATAACATGGAAAAGTTAATAAATGATTTTTCGTTCGGATTGTTTTTTTGGCAAACCTTAATTTTCGTAGGATTGATTTTCTTATTGAAAAAATTTGCTTGGAAACCAATTCTTAACGCCGTTAACGAAAGAGAAGAAGGCATCAAAAACGCATTGCTTTCGGCTGAAAATGCTAAAAAAGAAATGCAAAATCTGAAATCAGATAACGAGAAATTGTTAGCTGAAGCAAGATTAGAGCGTGACACCATGATGAAAGAAGCTCGTGAAATCAAAGACAAAATGATCAACGATGCTAAAACAGAAGCGCAAGTAGCCGGTCAAAAAATGATTGAGCAAGCCAAAGCTTCTATCGAAAGCGAGAAAAATGCAGCCTTGGCTGAATTGAAATCTCAGGTTTCTTCTTTATCATTGGAGATTGCCGAAAAATTATTAAAAGACGAATTATCTAACAAAGAAGCTCAAACCAAATTGGTAGAGAAAATGTTAGGTGATGTAAAATTAAATTAATCGGTATGTCAAGAGCTGCGATTAGATACGCCAAAGCCATTTTAGAAACTGCGGTTTCAAGCGGAAATGCTGTTAAAGTAAACGACGACATGTTGTCAATCGTTGCTTCCATGGCAGGAAGCGCTGAACTAAGCGAATTTTTGTCAAGCCCAATCATTGCTACAGATGTAAAAATGAATGCGGTTTCAGAAGTATTTGCTTCGGTTCAGGGAGAAACAAAATCGCTTTTCAGATTGCTACAGGAAAACAAAAGATTTGAAATTTTAGCCGAAGTTGCTACTCAGTTCAACGCTCAGTTCGACGAAATGAACGGTGTGGAAGTAGCCAAAGTTACTACAGCTTTCCCAATGGATGCTGGTTTAGAAAGTAAAGTTTTGGCTAAGATTGCTAGCATTTCAGATAAAAAGATAACTATCGAGAACATCGTAGATCCAGCCATCATCGGAGGATTTATTTTGAGAATCGGAGACAAACAATATAATGCTTCTGTGGCCAACAGACTGCAGGAGTTAAAAAGAGAATTTAGTAATTAATTACCATTAAAGATATATCAAAATGGCGGAAATTAAAGCTGCTGAAATTTCAGCAATATTAAAGAAACAAGTAGAAGGATTTCAATCTGGAGCTACGTTAGAAGAAGTGGGAACAGTTCTTCAAGTGGGTGATGGTATCGCTCGTGTTTACGGTTTGTCAAACGCACAATACGGTGAGTTAGTACAATTCGATAACGGGTTAGAGGCTATCGTTTTGAACTTAGAAGAAGACAATGTGGGGGTGGTACTTTTAGGACCATCAACTGGGATCAGAGAAGGATCAACAGTAAAAAGAACACAACGTATCGCTTCGTTGAAAGTTGGGGAACAAATCGTAGGTCGTGTGGTTAACACACTTGGTGAGCCAATCGATGGTAAAGGACCAATTGGTGGTGACTTATACGAAATGCCATTGGAAAGAAAAGCTCCTGGAGTTATCTTTCGTCAACCGGTAACAGAGCCATTACAAACAGGTATCAAGTCAATTGACGCGATGATTCCTGTAGGTAGAGGACAACGTGAGTTGGTTATTGGTGACCGTCAAACGGGTAAAACTACCGTTTGTATCGATACAATCTTGAACCAAAAAGAATTCTACGATGCTGGGCAACCAGTATTCTGTATCTATGTAGCTGTTGGGCAAAAAGCCTCTACAGTAGCAGGTATTGCAAAAACATTAGAAGAAAAAGGCGCTATGGCTTACACGATTATTGTGGCTGCTAACGCTTCTGACCCTGCTCCAATGCAGGTATATGCTCCAATGGCAGGTGCTGCTATCGGAGAGTATTTCCGTGATTCAGGCCGTCCGGCTTTGATTATCTATGATGATTTATCAAAACAAGCGGTGGCTTACCGTGAGGTGTCTTTGTTGTTAAGAAGACCACCAGGTCGTGAGGCTTATCCTGGAGACGTATTCTACTTACACTCTCGTTTATTAGAAAGAGCTTGTAAAGTAATCGCGGATGATGATATCGCGAAAAACATGAACGACTTACCGGATTCGTTGAAACCAATCGTAAAAGGTGGCGGTTCTTTAACAGCTTTACCAATTATCGAAACACAAGCGGGTGACGTTTCTGCGTATATCCCAACTAACGTAATTTCGATTACGGATGGACAGATTTTCTTAGAGTCTGACTTGTTTAACTCAGGAGTTCGTCCGGCGATCAACGTAGGTATTTCGGTATCCCGTGTAGGAGGTAATGCTCAGATTAAATCGATGAAAAAAGTATCGGGTACGTTGAAATTAGATCAAGCACAGTTCCGTGAATTGGAAGCGTTTGCTAAATTCGGTTCTGACTTGGATGCAGTAACATTAAACGTAATTGAAAAAGGAAGAAGAAACGTTGAAATCCTGAAACAAGCCGTAAACGATCCGTTTACTGTAGAAGATCAGGTAGCTATTATCTACGCAGGTTCTAAAAACTTGTTGAGAAGCGTTCCTGTAAACAAAGTAAAAGAATTCGAAAAAGATTATATCGAGTACTTGAACAACAAACACAGAGATACTTTAAATGCACTTAAAGCCGGTAAGTTAGACGATAACATTACTGATGTTTTAGAAAAAGCAGCTAAAGAAATTTCAGCGAAATATAACTAAATAACAATTTGAAGGTTTGAGAATTTGAAGCGGTAAATCCATTTTCAAATTCTCAAATCAGATAATTTTCAAATTTAACTATGGCAAACTTAAAGGAAATCCGTAATAGAATTACTTCCGTTCAGTCGACGATGCAGATTACATCGGCGATGAAGATGGTTTCTGCCGCAAAGTTGAAAAAAGCACAAGATGCGATTACAGCGATGCGACCTTATGCCGAAAAATTAACGGAATTATTACAAAGCGTTAGTGCTACTTTGGATGGCGATGCCGGTGGACAATACACCACGCAACGCGAAATCAATAAAGTGTTGATTGTAGCGATTACTTCAAACCGTGGTTTGTGTGGTGCTTTCAATACCAATGTAATTAAGCAGGCAAAATTGGTTGCGGACGGTTACGCAGGAAAACAAGTAGATATTTTTGCCATTGGTAAAAAAGGAAACGACGTGTTGAGAAAAACCAATAGTGTTATTGCCAACCGAAGCGAAGTATTCGACAATCTTACTTTTGATAACGTTGCCGAAATTGCCGATGCATTGACAGAAAAATTCATTTCCGGTGAATACGACAAAATTGAAGTGATATACAATCAATTCAAAAATGCTGCAACTCAAGTGGTACAAACAGAACAATTCCTGCCATTGGCACCTATTGCTTCTGACAAACCAGCTTCAAGTGGCGATTATATTTTTGAACCTTCTAAAGAAGAAATCGTATTGACATTGATTCCAAAATCATTGAAAACACAATTGTACAAATCCGTAAGAGATTCTTTTGCTTCTGAACACGGAGCGCGTATGACCGCGATGCACAAAGCTACGGATAACGCAACGGAGTTGAGAAACCAATTAAAATTAACTTACAACAAAGCACGTCAGGCTGCTATTACTAACGAAATCCTTGAGATTGTTGGTGGAGCAGAAGCTTTGAAAGGATAAGGAAAAATAAATTGCTAAGAAAGAGTGAACATTTGTTCGCTCTTTTTTTTTGGAATGAATTTAATGGCTATTTTTGTTCAATACCTTAAACAAACTCTCATTGAGCCTTTATAAAAATCTTTTCAAACAAACTCTTATCTACGGACTGGCAACTGTTTTTCCCAGAATAATCAGTTTTATCCTGAATCCGTTGTTTGTGTATTATTTGCCCGATAAAAGCAAAATGGGTGAGGTTTCCGTAATCTTTGCGTATTTGGTTTTTTTCAATGTGGTTTTGTCATACGGTATGGAAACGTCCTTTTTCCGATTTTACAATTCCGAAGACGATAAAAAAAATGTGATTTCCACCACCACCGTTTCTCTTTTTTGGTCTTCCCTTGGGTTTTTAGGCCTGGCCTTATTGTTTAGGAAAACACTGGCCGGTTGGTCAGATATAAGTGTTGAATACATTACCTATACCATCTGGATTTTGACGCTGGATGCCTTAGCCATCGTTCCGTTTTCTAAGTTGAGAGCCGAACGGAAACCCATGAAATATGCAGTCATAAAAATGACAAACGTCACCATAAATTTATTGCTTAATATTTTCTTTTTGGCCTTTTTACCCAAAATCGTGGCTAATAATCCGAATGGATTCTTAAGCACCATTTACATCGAGAATTTCCAGATTGGCTATATCTTCATTTCTAATGTAGTGGCCAGTTTGGTTACACTGCTTGTCCTGATTCCAAATTACATTCACATTTCCTGGAAATTTGATAAAGTACTGTGGAAAAAAATGATGAAATACGGCTTGCCCATTTTGTTTGCCGGAATAGCCTTTGCCATCAACGAACATTTTGATAAAATCCTTTTAGATTGGATGCATGTTCCCATGTCAGACATTGGAGCCTATTCTGCCTGTTACAAAATCGGGATGTTCATGGTATTGTTCCGGACGGCTTATACGCTGGGAATCGAACCCTTTTTCTTTAGTCATGCCAGCAATGAAAATGCCCAACAAACGTATGCCACCATAACCAAATACTTTGTGATCTTCGGTTCGTTTATCACGCTGTTTGTGATTGTTTTTGCCGATTTACTCAAAAGAGTATTGGTGCCTAACGACAATTATTGGGATGCCATGAAAGTAGTGCCGCTAATCGTTCTGGCGAATTTCTTTCTTGGGATTTACACCAATTTATCCGTTTGGTACAAATTAATTGATAAGACAAGAATAGGCGCTTATATTTCACTGGTGGGTGCTGCCGTGACCTTGATTCTGAATTATCTTTTGATTCCGACGATGAGTTACTATGGCTCGGCCATTGCTACAATTGCCGCCTATGGAAGTATGATGATTATCTCTTACAAACTAGGACAAAAAAGCTATCCGATTCCGTATGACTTTAATAAAATATTCAGTTACCTTGGCCTTACTATAGTATTTTCCGCCATCTCATTTTACATCCCTCAATTGCGAGATAATTATTTTATAAAAATAGGATTATTGGGAGTGTTCCTCTATTTTATTTATTACAGTGAAAAAGAAACATTGCTCCGAATCATCAAAAGAAAAGCAAAAGAATGACCATCAACATCATCAACAAATCGCAACACGAATTGCCCAATTACGAAACCATTGCCTCAGCTGGGATGGATTTGCGCGCCAATTTATCAGAGCCGATAACCCTGAAACCATTAGACAGAGCCATTGTAAAAACAGGTTTGTTTATTGAATTGCCCATTGGTTACGAAGCTCAGGTTCGCCCAAGAAGCGGACTGGCCGCCAAAAAAGGAATCACAGTCTTGAATTCACCCGGTACAGTTGATGCTGATTATCGTGGAGAAATCGGGGTGATTTTAGTAAATTTATCCAATGAAAATTTCGTGGTGGAAAATGGTGAAAGAATAGCCCAATTAATCATTGCTCAACACGAACGCGCCGAATGGATTGCCGTGGAAGAACTATCAGAAACCTCAAGAGGAGAAGGCGGTTTTGGCAGTACCGGAGTGAAATAAAATACTAAAGTAAAGCATTTAAAATGAAAATAATAGTTCCTATGGCGGGTCGTGGTTCACGACTTCGCCCACATACATTAACCATCCCAAAACCGTTAATTCCTATTGCCGGAAAACCGATTGTTCATCGATTGGTTGAAGATATAGCCGGCGTTTTAAATCAGAAAATTGACGAAGTTGCTTTCGTAATTCATGAAAGTTTTGGCAAAAAAGTTGAAGAAGACTTGATTGCGATTGCTCAAAAATTAGGTGCCAAAGGAACCATTTACTATCAAAACGAAGCACTTGGAACCGGTCACGCCATTATGTGTGCCAAAGATTCCTTAAGCGGTCCGGCCGTAATTGCTTATGCCGATACTTTAATTCGCGCCGATTTTGATTTAGACCAAAGTGCCGACAGCGTTATTTGGGTAAAACAAGTAGAGCAACCGGAAGCTTTTGGGGTAATCAATTTAAACGAAGCCAATGAGATTATAGAATTGGTAGAAAAACCAAAAGAATTTGTTTCTGATTTGGCGGTTATTGGCATCTATTATTTCAAAGACGTTGCGGTGTTGAAAAACGAACTGCAATCCGTTTTAGACAACAACATTATTCACGGTGGCGAATATCAAATAAATGATGGTATTAAGCAAATGATGGCAAAGGGCATGAAATTTGTACCGGGTAAAGTAGACGAATGGATGGACTGTGGTAACAAAGATGTAACCGTGGAGACCAATTCGAGAATGTTGGGCTTTTTGCACAATGACGGAGAACATTTGATTGATTATGATGTGAAATCTGAAAACTCGAATATCATTCCGCCTTGTTATATCGGAAAAAATGTGGTTTTGATTAATGCAACTGTTGGACCCAATGTATCTTTGGGTGATGGCTGCCATGTTCAAAACACGGAAATAAAAAACAGTTTGGTGCAAACGCATGTGCATATTAAAAATGCTCATTTAGATAACGCCATGATTGGAAATCATGCCAGTTTTGATGGTGATTTTACCAGCATCAGCATAGGTGATTACTCAGTTTTAGAATAAAAGACAAATGAAAAAACTTGGGATTTATGGTTTACTCTTAGGAATGATTTTCATTCCTAGCTTTCTTTGGGCTCAAAACGAACCTAAGGAAGTGGTAACGATAGACGATGGATTTCAAGATTATTTCTATGAAGCTATCAAACAAAAAAGCATTGAGAATTACGACAAAGCTATTGAAGCTTTAGAAAAAGGGAAAACCATTGAGCCCGACAATCCGGTGGTTTATTTCGAATTGGGTAAAAATTATTTGGCACAAAAAAAATACAAAGAGGCCTACGACAACTTCGAAAAAACAACCCAAATGGATCCCAAAAACCGCTGGGCCTGGGTGGGGATGTATGATGTTTGTTATGAAACAAATGATTACAACAAAGCCATTCCCATTGTAGAAAAACTGGTAGAATTCAAGGAAGATTACAAAGAAGATTTGACTTCACTGTATATGAATACACAACAGTTTGACAAAGCATTGGAGCTCATCAACGAGTTAAATGAAAAATTCGGGAAGTCAGACAAACGCGAATTGTATAAAGCGGATATTTTAAAAGATGCCAAATACCAATCGGCTGAAAAGAACAACCTTTTGGAACAAATCAAAAAATACCCCAAAGAGGAATCCAACTATATTTCGCTGATTTATATGTATTCGCAAAGCAATCAGGAAGAAAAAGCATTGGAAATTGCCAAAAAACTGGAGGCCGCAATTCCTACGTCTGATTGGGCACAAGTGAGTTTGTTTAAGTTTCATTTGAACAATAATGATGGGGACAATGCGGTGAAGGCCATGAACATTGTATTGCCAAGCAAAAAAATAGACCAAAAAATCAAGCACAGAATCCTGAATGAGTTTCTGATTTTTGCCAAAAACAATCCCAAATACGAACCCGATTTAGACAAGGCCATTTCCTATTTTGACAATGACAAGGAAGTGAAAGTGGCCAAAGAAATCGGCAAGTTTTATTATTCCAAAGCCGATTGGAACAAAACGATTAAGTATTTCGAAATGCATTTGAAAAATGCTCCAGACGATGTGGAAACGCAACAGCTCTTGCTTCAGGCGTATACCGAGAACCAGCAATTTGATCTTTTGGCCAAAAAAGCCGAAGAGTTGATGCAGTTTTTCCCAACACAGCCCCAGTTTTATTACTATGCCGGGTTGGGTTACAATCAAATGAAAAACTTTAAAAAAGCCGCTACTATTTTAGAAGCAGGGTTGGATTTTGTGATTGATGATGTGGCGATGGAAATCAACTTCAACATACAATTAGGTGAAGCCTACAGTGGTTTGGGCGATATGAAAAAGAAGGAAAGCTATTTCACCAGAGCCAATGAGCTGATTAATAAACAAAAGAAGTAATGAAAAAAATAGGAGTTGTATGGTTGGTTCTTTTACTGGTTTCCTGTAAAGCAAAAGCCGTTTTAAATGAAGGGAAAGCCAGTGATGTTTTAGCTTCTGAAAAAATCATTCAAAAACAATACGATAATAAAATTGACTTTTCATCGTTATACATTAGAGCTGCCGCTAAATACAAAGACGAAAAGCAGTCGCAGAATGTTTCGGCGGAAATCAAAATTAAGAAAGACGAGAAGATATTAGTAAGCATCCGTTTTTTGGGGATAACGATGGCCAAAGCCCTAATTACGCCTAACGAAGTGAAGTATTACGAAAAAATAAACGGCACGTATTTCGAAGGCGATTATGCAGCTTTGAGCAAATGGTTGGGAACCGATTTAGATTTTCAGAAAGTGCAAAACATGTTGCTTGGCAAACCGATGGACGATTTGACGAAAGGAAAGTATGTCAGCTCCATTGTTGACAAGTTTTATAAATTAAATACAGTTGAAAATACCACCGAAAAATCCTTTTTGTTTGAAGGCGAACATTATTTGTTAAAGAAACAAGAGATTATTCAACAGGATCAGGAAAGAGCTTTAGAGGTGAATTATCCCAATTTTCAGGAAGTTTCTGCTGCTTATTTGCCGGCCAGTTTGCTGATCAATGCGTTTCAAAAATCGGGGAAAACAGAAATTTCAATTGATTATAACAATATAACATTCAACGAAGAGCTTTCATTTCCATACAGTGTTCCGGATGATTATGAAAGAATTTATATTAAATAGATTTGCCAAAATAACCTAACTATGCCGAGATTCCTTTTATTCTTTTTATTTTTTTGTTTAGCGACACCAATGTGGAGTCAACCACCTACGCAAGAACAACTCGAAGAGCGCAAAGCCAAAATTCAACTGGAAATCCAAGAGAAAGAACAATTGCTGCAATCAATGAAAAGCAAAGAGAAATCGGTGGTTTCCCAATTGATGATTCAACAGGAAAAAATCGGTTTAAAAGAAAAACTGATTAAAACCACCGAGAAACAAACCAAGTTGCTGAGTAACGATATTTATGTAAATCAACTTAAAATCAACCAACTCAACCGCGATTTGGACGAGCTTAGAAAAGATTATGCAGAGATGATTTTAAAGTCGTATAAGAGCCGTTCAGAGCAAAGTCGCGCTATGTTCTTATTGTCTTCGCAAAACTTCCTTCAGGCATACAAGCGTGCGCAATACATGAAGCAATATGCGAGTTACCGCAAAATGCAAGGTGAGGAAATAAAAGGAAAATCCAAGCAACTCGAAGATTACAATGTGAAGATTGGCGCGCAAAAATCGGACAAAGAAAAACTGATTGCCGAAAACGAAAAAGAAAGACAAAGCCTTGAAAAAGAAAGACAAGAGCAGGAAAAAATAGCCAATCAAATCAAAAAAGACAAAGGCAAAATTGCAGCCGAAATCAAAAAGAAACAACAGGAAACGAAAAAGATTGATGCTCAAATTCAAAAATTAATCCGCGAAGCCATTGCAGCAGCCAATAAAAAAACAGCGGCAGCCAAAGTAAAAGCGAATCCTAAAACAACAACTGCAGCCGAAACTAAAGCCGTTGAAAGTTCGGCCAAAATTGTATTAACTCCTGAAGGACAATTGATTGCCAATAATTTCAGAGCCAACAAAGGAAAATTGCCATGGCCGGTAGAAAAAGGAGTGGTGACGCTGCCTTATGGTGACCAACCGCATCCGGTATACAAAACCCTGACCGTTCACAACAGTGGTGTAGAAATCACAACTGAAAATGGCGCTTCGGCCAGAGCAGTTTTTGGTGGCGAAGTAACCAAGGTTATTAAATTATCGCCGTTGAATATTGCTGTATTTATTCAGCACGGGGATTTCTTTACCGTATATCAAAACCTGAGTAGTGTTAATGTTAGCGTTGGTGACAAAGTATCGACCAAAGAAACTCTGGGGAAAATCAGAACCAATGGAGATACCGGTAAAACCATTTTGAAATTCCTGATTCTTCAAAATACGACCTATAACAATCCGGCTTCGTGGTTGTATAATATGTAACAAAAAAGTCCCAAGCAATTGGGACTTTTTTAGTTATAAAAATAATGCTTTCAGTTCAGTAGCATCGTGTGGATTCATTTTTCCGGCCAAGACTAAGCTCAGTTGTTTTCGTCTTAATGCAGCATCAAATCTTGATTTTTCCAATTCCGTTTCCGGTTCAATTTGCGGCACTGTTACCGGGTTTCCGGTTTCATCTACTGCCACAAAAGTATAGATGGCTTCATTCGCCTTGGTTCGATTTCCGGATTCTCGGTCTTCAATCCAAACATCTAAAAAAATCTCCATCGAAGAATTAAAAGCGCGGGAGACTTTGGCCTCAACAGTAACCACACTTCCCAAAGGAATAGCACGGTTAAACGCCACGTGATTAACAGAAGCCGTTACGGTAATTCTGCGCGAATGTCTTCGGGCGGCAATGCTGGCAGCTCGGTCCATTCGGGCCAGTAATTCACCACCAAAGAGATTGTTCAACGGATTGGTTTCGCTGGGTAAAACTAAATCCGTTAAAATAGTAAACGATTCGGAAGGATGTTTCGGAGTCATAACAAGTTTTTGGCAAAGGTAATTACTGAAAACAAAAAATCCCGATTTCTCGGGACAATTTTATAATTCCTGTATCAATAACCAGGCATCTTTGTTGTCTAGTTTTTGAATGCTTTTCATGGCTTCCCGGGCTTCTCCATAAGACGAGTAGCTTCCGTAGAGCACTGGAAACAATCCATGGTTGTTAGCCGGTAATCTTTTGGCTTTAAAGCCTAATTTTATCAGCGCTTGATAAGCATGCTCTGCGTTTGATTCCAATCGGAAAGCACCAGCCACCACATGGTAAGGTGTTTTTTGATTGGGAACGGTCAAGGTTACAGAAGGCAACGGATTTTCAATAAAGAAAGTGGCTTCCTGAATTTTTTGGTTTATTTTTTTCTGTACATTGGATTGTACGACAAGCGTTTGTTGTTCAACTTGTGTTAGATAGTTATCATACAATTTGTATCCTAATGCACCGGTCAAGCCTAATGAAACCACTACAATTGCCGCATATTTCAACGCTTTGTAACTTCTTCTTCTCTCGGGAGTGAAAGCTATCGGTGCTTTTTCTTCCAGAGTTTCAACGACTTCTTTATACACTTCGCGTTTTACAGAAGGCGAAACAAACGAACTCAAACCAAAGGATTCTTTCAAATAATTGATTTGATCGGCCGGTACAAACACGATGTTTTTTTCGGTATTCAAAGAAAACTCGCCAATGTTTTTGATAGAGAAATGCCCGAATTCCTGAATTTTGGTTTTCCAGTGTGACACTTCGTTTTGAATGGCATTTACAGCAATCTCATACGATATTTTTTCGGCTTGCGCCAAATGATTAGCCAACAATCCGTCATTGTTTTTGAGAAATGGATTGAAAGAAATCAACTTCTTGGGAGGATAAAACGAATGAGCGTTTTCATCCAGCTGTGCCGACTGGAATTCGGTCAGAAAAGCACCAAATCCGGGAACGGTAACACATTGATAACGATATAATAATTGGGAAATGTATGGTTCAATCTTCATGTTAACAAATTTAGAGAAACAATAGTAGTATCAAAAAATTATCCACAAATTTTATTAACAATCCCTAAGAAAAATAAATTTTTTTGTAGTACTTTAGTGATATGAATACTACCGAGCTTTTTCACATTTTAGCATTGTTACGCGTTGATGGTGTTGGCGATATCGTGGCCAAAAAACTATTAAATCATTGTGGTTCAGGTGAAAATGTATTTAAAGCCAAAGCGTCGCAGCTCAAAGGAATTGATGGTATTGGTGAAGTGTTGCTCAAGAAATTAAGAGATAAGTCGATTTTTGAAAAAGCCGAACAGGAATTGCGCTTTCTTGAGAAAGAAAAGATAAACGTCTTGTCCTATCAAAATGAAGCTTACCCAGACCGATTAAAACACTGCATTGACGGACCGGTCTTACTCTTTGCTTCCGGAGAGATGAATTTTGAAAACCGAAAAATGATTAGCATAGTAGGCACCCGACAAATCACTGCTTATGGCACCGAATTTTGTAAAAAACTGATAGAAGATTTGGCTGTTTTCAATCCGATAATCGTTAGCGGGTTTGCTTATGGCGTTGACATTGTGGCCCACCAAGCGGCTATGGAAAATAAGCTACAAACCATTGGCGTTTTGGCGCATGGCTTAAACCAAATTTATCCCAAAACACATAAAAAATACGTGGCCAAAATGGAGCAAAACGGTGGTTTTCTAACCGAATTCTGGAGTCATTCCAATCCGGATAAAGAGAATTTCGTTCGTCGCAACCGCATTGTGGCCGGCATGAGCGAAGCTACTATCGTTATCGAAAGTGCCGAAAAAGGGGGCTCCCTAATCACGGCCAACGCAGCCAATGATTACAATCGGGATGTATTTGCCGTACCGGGTAGGACTTCGGATAAATACAGTCAGGGCTGCAATGATTTGATTAAAACACAACGTGCCAGTTTGTTGACTTCGGCGGCTGATTTGGTCTATATTTTAAATTGGGAATTGGAAACCAAAGCCGCCAAACCGGTACAAAAACAATTGTTTGTTTCGTTAGATTATGAAGAACAAAGAGTTTACGATTACCTTCAAAAAAATGGAAAGCAAGTATTGGATATGATAGCCTTGGAGTGTGATTTTCCTATTTTTAAAATTTCCTCCATCCTTTTAAACATGGAACTCAAAGGCGTAGTCAGACCTTTGCCCGGAAAATTATTTGAGGCAGTTTAATTTTAACCAAATTATATTTTACATTTGTTTTATACTACTTTGCAGCAAATGACAGTAACGGCATTATTAGATTATATAAAATCCAACCGCTCAAAAATTAAAAGCATAACCGATGCTGATTTAATTCAAATTGAGGCGCAGGTAAATGCCACTAAAGAACTACACCCAGAGGCAGAAGAACTAGAGTTGTTTTTTTATCAAAATTTAGAAGCCAACAACTTCAAAGTGATTAGTAAACTTGCGGAAGCCAAGGACTTTTTTCCAGATATATTTCTTGCCGAACTGACTCAAAAAGCGATTGATAAATTGGAAAAAATCAATATAGCGTTGACACCCCCTTATGGTGATTTTTCGAAAATTTTATATGTTAAAGAAGTTGATTTTTATGTGTTTTTGAATCATTTAAAAACTCCGGAAACCGAAGAAAAACTAAAGAGTGTTTTAGAAAAGTTGGAAGCGATTTACCATCAGGACTCCGGTTCGGACTTGGTTGGAAAGGCATTCATTGCGGTTAACAATTACAAAGCGCTAGATTATGATTTATCAAGCTTGATTGATAAAACCAAATATGCACCCGCGGCGGTAAGCAGTCCGTTTTTTTCCAAAAGCACAAAACAATATTTAATTTATGGTGTGGTAACTCTTTTGGTTTTAGTTAGATTGAGTTTCTTTATCAGTGCCATAAAACAAAGACATCGCTATGATCCGGTTGATTATGACACCGAGACCCAATACAAATCGGAACCTAGAAAAATAGATCGGTATTACACTCAGATGAAATTTCAAATTGACAGTTTCTTCGTTTTTTTAGCGGATTATAAAAAAGAGGAAATTAAGCAATTGACAAGTATAGATACTGTAAAAACAGGGCAAAATCCTTTTGAAACGTTTTATCAAAGCCTGCCGCAGGGCGAAAGCAACAATTTCATAAAAGTCAAAAACAATACCAATTTAGATATGATTCTTTTGGAAAATGCCACGGTTTTTGATACTATAAAACTTCCAAAAGCGGCGTATTATATCAAGGCGGGAAAGACGCTTGAAGTCACCAAAAGAGAAACGGATGCGAAGTCTGTTTTTAATATTTATCTGGGAAAAAAATTGGCCACTTTTCAAACCAACAGCAAGCATCTCTTTATCAGAAATCATTCGGTAGTTGAGTATCGTTTTAGCGAATTAATTCCATCAACAAAAGAAATCTTAAAGACCGATTATCGCTTTGTGAAAGATGCTTCGATTGCTTTGAAAAACGGAGTTCTGAAAATCAATTAAACAAAAAAGGCAAAAAACCAGTGGTCCTTTGCCTTTACTATTTGGAATCTGATTAAAGATTATTTTTTAGCAATTTTAAGAATAAAAGCGTCTTCTATACGATCCTCGTTCAATCCGTAGTCAAGGGTTATTTCATAGCCACTATCGACTTCAACTACTCCAACCACTTCCATATTGTACAAATCGGCAACCTTATACAATTTTGTAGTTGTTTCTTTGCCAAATTCGGTATCAGAAATATATAAACATTGTTTGGCACCAGTTGGTTCTTCGTTTTTGGTATAGCCTAAATCATTGTTTATTACGAATGTTTTTATCAAATGATTTTTAAAACCATAGGCATTAATCGCATGAACTTTGGCCAGTAATTTACTCGTTTCCGGGTTTTTTTCTTCAGTATATTTAAGGTCTTGGGCAAAAGCAGAAAATGAAAAAAGAGACACCAAAACAATCAAAACAGAATTTTTCATAAGAATCAGATTTTTATCAAATGTATAAATTTTATTCAAATCCCAATTTTTCTCTAACTTTTTTTAAGACAGTATTAGCAATACTACCTGCTTTTTCAGCGCCTTGTTTCAACAAAGCATCTACTTCGGCCTGATTATTCATATAATAATTGTATTTCTCTCTTTCCGTTTTGAATTTTTCTGTAATCAGTTCAAACAAAGCTTGTTTGGCATGACCATAACCAAAATCGCGGTTGGCATTGACATATTTGATTTTCATAGCGGCAATTTGCTCGGCATTGGCCACCAATTTATAGATGCCAAAAACTTTACAGGTATCCGGGTTTTTGGGTTCTTCCAATGGCGTACTGTCGGTTTCGATGCTCATGATTTGCTTGCGTAAAGCTTTATCATCCAAGAAAATATTGATGATGTTGCCACGGGATTTACTCATTTTAAAACCATCGGTTCCGGGAACATACATGGTTTCTTCCTGCACTTTTCCTTCCGGAATGACAAAGGTTTCTCCCATTTGATGATTGAAGCGTGAAGCCACGTCACGAGTAATCTCAATGTGTTGCATTTGGTCTTTCCCCACCGGAACGAATTGCGCATCATACAAAAGAATATCCGCCGCCATTAGCATGGGATAAGAAAACAAACCGGCGTTAACATCTTCCAGTCTGTCGGCTTTGTCCTTGAAAGAATGCGCCAATGTCAATCTTTGAAAAGGGAAAAAACAACTCAAATACCATGACAATTCTGCGGTTTGCGGCACATCACTTTGACGGTAAAAAATCACTTTGTTTACATCCAATCCACAGGCCAGCCAAACGGAAGCCGTGCTGTAAGTATTTTGACGAAGTTCGTCGCCATTTTTTATTTGGGTAATCGAATGCAGATCGGCAATGAAAAGAAACGATTCGTTTTTTGGGTCTTTTGATAGTTCAATGGCAGGTAAAATAGCGCCCAATAAATTTCCTAAATGAGGCGTTCCTGTACTTTGAATTCCGGTTAATATTTTAGACATGTTCAACTTTTTTCTAATCGCAAAGTTAAACCTTTGTATTAAAAATTGCATACCTTTCATTACATTTGACAACATGAGCGCATTGAAAATTGTTTTTTGGACCCTTTATCGCATTTGGTTTTACATTTTGATGGCGATTCCCATAATCGTTATGTTTCCGTTTCTTTTTATTTCAATACTTTCCGAAAAATGGTATCCTTACTTTTTTGTGATGGCCAGAATTTGGGCCAAATTCATTTTGTTTGGTATGGGTTTCCAGGTGAAGGTGGAAGCAGAAGAGGAAATTCAGGAAAAGAAAAGCTATATGTTTGTTTCCAACCATACTTCAATGACCGATATTATGCTGATGCTTTCGGTGGTTAAAAATCCGTTTGTTTTTGTTGGCAAAAAGGAATTAGCCAAGATTCCGCTATTTGGATTTTTCTATAAACGAACTTGTATTTTGGTGGATAGAGGAAGTGCCAAGAGCCGTATGGCGGTTTTTGAAAGAGCTCAAAAACGATTAAATCAGGGATTAAGCATTTGTATTTTTCCCGAAGGTGGTGTTCCGGATGATGAATCCGTAGTGTTGGATGAGTTCAAAGACGGCGCTTTTCGCTTGGCGGTTGAGCATCAAATTCCGATAGTGCCCATTACTTTCGCGGATAATAAAAAGCGATTTTCCTATACGTTTTTCAGTGGAAGTCCGGGACAGATGCGCGTGACTATTCATCATTTCTTTGACACCAAAAATCAGAAACCGGAATACAAAAAAATGGTAAAAGCAGAAGTCCGAAACGTTATTTTAAAACAATTACAGGTCTATAATTCATAAAAAAAGAGTCCCAAATTTCGGAACTCTTTTCCGTTATTACTCGAAAGCAATAACACCACTTAACTAATTTTAAAGCATCAACAAACTAAAATTTATAGCTAATGCCACTGTAAACTCCAAAAAGGTAAGGTTTGAAGTTACCGGCATTATCGCTAAATGTATTCAATTGATATTTGACGGTTGGTTCTACATTGAATTCAAAAGATTTCCAAAAACCATATTTTATGCCTAAACCTAAGTTGGTGCTGAAATGCACCTCATTGAGGTTGTTTGCTTTTCCTAAATCAGTACTCATGCTGTTAGAGATGACAGAAATGCTGTTTTCATTGAGGAAGAAGGTGCTTATTCCGCTGATGATTTTAAAGCCAAAACGTTTGTTTATGACGGCATAACTCAATTCCAAAGGCACTTCGTAATAGCCAAATTTCTGATTGATATACCCTTTGTTTTTGTGTACAAAGGCATTTTCAAAAGGCAATAAACCGGCATTTTCGGTAGTTGCATTTTCGATTCTAATGGCTTTACCATTGGCTGATGGGCTGATATTGGCAATCCCCGGATTTTCTAAATCGGCAAAGAAAACAATGCCATTGGTATTATAATCTACCGCCATTTTATTAATTCCGGCACGAAGGGATAATTTATCATTTAAGGCATAGCTCACGCCTACACCAAAACTTACGGTTGTTTTATACTCCTTGGTATTGTCTTCAAACATGGGGTCAATCGGGGAACCATTAGTAACAGAACCTAAGAAAACAGGGGCAACATTTGAGGTGATTTGCCATCTGTTTTCTTTAGATTGCTGTTTTTCTTTGCTTTCTTTTTCATTAAGCAATTCTTCCAACGCATTCGTAGCAACACTGGCAATTTTGGTAGTGTCGTTAACTTTCTTTTCTGTTGTTACAATTTTTGAGTCTGCATTAGGTGCCCCTTTTAAATCATCAAGATTTATAGTTTTGGTGTTTTGTGATAGATTTTTATTGTTTGAAGTGCTGTTGTTGTTTTCGGTAGAAACAAGTTTATTTTCCGGAACGGAGTTGTTCGTTTTTTTATGGTTTTCAGCTACTGGATTTGTTCTTTCTTCCAAAAGAGTTCCGGTTGCCGGGATGCTGTTTTTATCAGCATTCCGTTTGTTTTTCAAAGAGCGATGAGAAGCAGTTTTATTTTCGACTACAGCTTTTCGGAAGGAATTTACATTGACTGTATTTTTGTTTTTCCCTTCAGAAATGCTACTTTTTTCGACAGTAGCGGATTTGTTAATTACTGTAACTGCCTTTTGGGAAGCATTCGAAACAGGTAGCGTATTTTTCAATGGGTCTCCCGATGTAATAATATTGGTTGCTTTTGCTGGCTGGACTGAATTGGCATCAATCACAATAGCATTTTTGGGCACTATGCTAGATTGGAAACTCGATTTGGCAATCCAAAATCCAATCAGGAGTACAGCCGCAACCCCGGAGAATTTCCACCAAAAAGGGATAACCCTTCTTTTTTTCTTTTCATCGAGCTTTGTTTCAATATTGACCCAAATATCTTCCGAGGGATCCACCTCGAAATCTTTGAATTTTTCCTGAAAAAGCCTTTCTATATTTTTTCTTTCACTCATTTTGCAGAAGGAAAAGTTTTGTTTTCGTTGTTTTTATAGTGTTCAATTTTTTCTTTTAAAATCATTTTGGCTCTAGCCAAATTTGACTTTGAGGTTCCAATGTTAATGGAAAGCATTTCCGCAATTTCCTGATGCGAAAAACCGTCTAAAACATAGAGATTGAATACCAATCTATAGCGGTCCGGTAATTCCTGAATAATCTTTAACAGATACTCCAAGGAGATATTCTCATCATCCAGTTCAATTTCATAATCCGCTTCTACCTCCTCATTGACCAAACTTAAAAAGGTTTGGTTTCGGTATTGTTGTAAAACATTGTTAATCATGATTCGTTTCAGCCAACCATCAAACGAGCCTTTAAACGAAAACTGGTCTATTTTATTAAATATGATTAAAAACCCATCTTGTAAATTGTCTTGTGCCTCAGTATAATTGCGCGAATATTTTAAGCATACAGCAAACAGTTTTGTGGAGTATAACCGGTACAACTGTTCTTGTGCTTTTCTATTGTTGTTTTTGCAATCATTTATGAGTTGTTTTAAATCCAATTTTCAAAAATTGATTGTTATTAATTCACGGGCACTTCATATTGTAAAAAAATGTCATTCCCGGTATCGTCTTTTCCTTGATAAAATTTAAAAATATAGGAACCGTTACTGGTTACATAAAAGTTAAAAGTGTATTCATCAACGGCATCGGCACCACTTAAACTCTGACAGTCATTGCTTTGAAGTACAGCACTTTCAACAGCAATGGTTCTGATATTCAAATTTTTTTCATAATACAGATTGTTGAAATGGTAACAAGTAGTGGGTCTGTTAAATCGTACTGTTATAGGATAAGTTTGACCCAATGTAAACTCTGCAGGAATGTCCACACTTTCAATAGGTAAAAATTCTAATTGGTAACGCGGCCCACTATCCTCGGTGTTACAGGAATTGAAAATAAAAAACAACGCTAAAAGAGGGATTATTTTTTTCATAATGGTAATCTATTTACTGTTAGATGTTTTTTTGAGCGTATGGTTGCGTTAAGGTAATAAAAAAACCCGAAAATTTTCGGGTTTTAAGTGTTAAGCATTGTTCTCTTTGATGAGTTCTTTTATTTTTTGTTCCAATTCATCGGCCAATTCCGGATTGTCTTTGATTAAGACTTTCACAGCATCTCTTCCCTGTCCTAATTTGGTATCGCCATAACTAAACCAGGAACCTGCTTTTTTGATGATTTCAAATTCAACGGCTAAGTCAAGAATTTCCCCTGTTTTTGAAACACCTTCTCCATACATGATGTCGAATTCGGCAGTTTTAAATGGCGGCGCTACTTTGTTTTTCACCACTTTTACTTTGGTTCGGTTTCCAATAACATTTTCGCCATCTTTAATTTGTGACGAACGACGGATATCCAAACGAACCGAAGCATAGAATTTCAAAGCATTTCCTCCGGTTGTTGTTTCCGGATTTCCAAACATCACACCGATTTTTTCTCTCAACTGGTTGATGAAGAAAACCGTACAGTTGGTTTTGCTGATGGTTCCGGTTAGTTTTCTTAAGGCCTGCGACATCAAACGAGCGTGCAATCCCATTTTAGAATCTCCCATTTCGCCTTCAATTTCACTTTTTGGGGTTAAGGCTGCTACCGAGTCAATAACCACAATGTCAATAGCGCCTGAACGGATTAGGTTTTCGGCAATTTCTAATGCTTGCTCCCCGTTATCCGGTTGCGAGATAATTAAGTTTTCAATATCTACACCCAATTTCTCCGCATAGTTTCTGTCAAACGCATGCTCTGCATCAATGAAAGCAGCAATACCTCCCGCTTTTTGAGCTTCGGCGATGGCGTGCAATGTTAAAGTAGTTTTACCGGATGATTCCGGGCCGTATATTTCGATAACTCTTCCTTTTGGATAACCGTTTACCCCTAAGGCTAAATCTAAACCAAGCGAGCCCGAAGGAATAACTTCTACTTCTTCTACAGCTTTATCGCCCATTTTCATTACGGTTCCTTTGCCGTAGGCTTTGTCTAATTTATCTAGGGTTAATTGTAATGCTTTTAATTTTGCTTCTTTTTCTGAACTCATTTTTAAAAAATTTAGTGGCATAAAAATAATGCTTTTTTCGATGGTATAGGATACAAATTATAGGAGTTTTGAACAAATTATAGTAACGGTCAGGATATTGATATAACACCTTTAAAGGTAAGTAGGTTTGATGGCAAAGAGGTATAGAAAAAGTGTATGTTTTGTTAAATTTTTGATGTGTTTTTTATCCCAGTTTTATATTTCATCCCTTGATTTTTGCTTATTTTTGCTCTCTATTTTTACGTTATGGAAAAACTTATCTCGTATCCCATTTCAATTATATATTACCTGTGTTTCGGATTGACATTGGTCATTTTTCATCCTATTCAGTGGGTTTGCTTCAATGTTTTTGGCTATCAGGCACACAAAAAAAGTGTGGATTATCTCAATTTTTGCCTGACCAAATGCACCAATATTTTAGGTACAACCTATACGTTTGAAAACCGGGAACTAATTCCGGATGGTGCTCCGATTATCTTTGTGGCCAATCACCAGAGTTTATATGATATTGTTGGTATTATTTGGTATTTACGCCGATTTCACGCCAAATTTGTCAGCAAAAAAGAATTAGGAAAAGGCATTCCCAGTGTCTCTTATAACTTGAGACATGGTGGTTCCATTCTTATTGACAGAAAAGATCCAAAACAAGCCATCCCACTAATAAAAGGAATGTCTGAATACATAGAAAAGCATAAACGATCAGCTGTAATTTTTCCGGAAGGCACCAGAAGCAAAGACGGGAAACCCAAAGAATTTGCCCAAAGTGGTTTAAAAATCTTATGTAAATACGCCCCATCTGCTTATGTTGTGCCAATTACCATTAATAATTCGTGGAAAATGGTTAAATTTGGAGCCTTTCCCATGGGTTTAGGAAATCGTTTGCAATTCATAATTCACGAACCATTGGCTGTAAAAGCGTTTTCGTTTGAAGAATTGATGGAGAAAACAGAGCAAGCGATTGTGCAATCAATTAAAAAGTAAAAAAATGCCACAAAAAAATATAAGACTAGAAGTCATGCAGTTTCTGGAAAAAAAGGTTGACGGTTTTGTCGATCAGTTTTTGATTCCGGTAGAACAAATATGGCAACCCTCAGACTTTTTACCCAATTCAGAAAACGAAAATTTCTTTGAAGAAGTAAGAGAGCTGAGAGAAATTGCCAAAGATTTACCGTATGATTTTTGGGTGGTTTTAGTAGGAGACACCATAACCGAAGAAGCTTTACCAACCTACGAATCCTGGTTAATGGATGTAGAGGGGATTGACAATGTAGAAAGAAATGGGTGGTCTAAATGGGTGCGTCAATGGACGGGCGAAGAAAACCGTCATGGCGATTTATTGAATAAATACTTATACTTATCAGGGCGTGTGAACATGCGCGAAGTTGAAATGACGACACAACATTTGATAACCGATGGGTTTGATATCGGAACGGGCCGTGATCCGTACAAGAATTTTGTGTATACCAGTTTTCAGGAATTGGCGACTTATATTTCACACAATCGGGTGTCGCAAATTGCCAAACAGTATGGCGATAAAAAACTATCGAAAATGTGTAAAATGATTGCGGGAGACGAAATGCGTCACCATCATGCATACAGCGAATTCGTAAATCAGATTTTTAAAGTGGATCCGAGTCAGATGATGATGGCTTTTCACGATATGATGAAAAACAAAATCGTTATGCCTGCCGTTTTCTTAAGAGAATCCGGAGAAAAAATAAGCACTGCTTTTGAGGAGTTTTCCAATTCGGCTCAAAAAATAGGCGTTTATACCGCTGCCGATTATGTAGATATTATGCAGAAACTGATTGAAAAATGGGAAATCGATAAGATTGGCAACCTTACCGCCGAAGCTGAAAAAGCGCGTGACTATTTGATGAAATTACCAGCCCGTATGGCTAAAGTTTCCGAGAGATTGGTATTGCCCGAGGAAACAAAAATCTTCAAGTGGGTTGAACCCGCACTAGCTAGATAATAAAATCAAAATCCTTTCCCAAAGAAAGGATTTTTTAAATTCAAAAACAGATGTCAGCAATAGATAACACTATATTATTTGTAAAGCAACAACTCGAAAACGCCGAAGGAGGTCACGATTGGTTTCACATAGAACGCGTGTATAAAAATGCATTACTCATTGCACAAGGTGAGGAATGTGATTTGACCGTTGTCAAACTAGGCGCTTTGCTGCATGATATTGCGGACAGCAAATTTCACGATGGCGATGAAAGTGTTGGTCCCAAAACGGCACGCGCTTTTTTAGAAAAAGAAAAGGTTGAGGAGCCAACGATTGTTCATGTGATAAACATCATCGAAAACATTTCATTTAAAGGCGGCAATTTTGAAAAGAAGTTCCATTCCAAAGAATTGGAAATCGTTCAGGATGCTGATAGATTGGATGCTCTTGGCGCTATAGGAATAGCAAGAACATTTAACTATGGAGGCTTTAAAAACCGACCGTTGTACAATCCGGCTATTTCCCCAAATCTTACTATGAGTAAAGAAGAATACAAGAATTCTGAGTCGCCAACGCTGAATCATTTTTATGAAAAACTATTGTTGCTAAAGGATAAAATGAATACCGAAACCGGCAAGAAAATAGCTCTGGAACGACATCAGTATATGGAAAATTTCCTCTCGCGGTTTTATGCCGAATGGGATGGAGAGAAATAAAAAAGAGAACCTATAGGTTCTCTTTTTTGTTGTTATAAAGTTACTTTCAGCAATTGTTTTTTCTTTCCCTTTCGGCCAATGAAGAAAACAGAGTTGTCGGATAAGACTCCGTTAGATACCATAAACGGCACTTCGTTGTCTTTATCATCCAGAATTTCCTGGTAATCAAAATCACCGTTTTGTTTGATTCTGATAATGTTTAAATTGGAATGCTTAGTGCTGGTTTGCCCAAATTGAATTCGGTCATTGCTCAGTTTTTTCACTTTCTCCCCGGTATTAATAAAGAAGTAAGCATCGCCACCTTTTGCTGTTGAGGTATAAGAGATATACGAATCATCGCCACCAGTAGCCTGACGTTTGTTAATATTTCTTGCCCAAACAATGTCTCCGGCAGTGCTTATTCTGGCACTCACGATGTCATCATAATGATAAGTCGTTGTGGTGTAACTTCCTTGTGGCGTCGAAACATAATTGGTTATGATGTAAAATTCTTCTGCATTGAAAACAATTTCATTGTTAGCGGTTACAATGATTCTTCTGAACGACAGGTTTTTTAATTCTTTGTCTTTGTCTTTTCCGTATTTGTCAATCATGAATTGCTCTGTAAACGGATTGAATTTTGATTTTCGGATGTCAAGAGTCACCGGATCCAATTCGAAATAGCTGATGCCTTTGAAGCGACTGTCATTTCTATCGGAATAAAATCCAATACAGGTTAATCTATCCGTGAAAACGATTGTTTTTAAGGAGGCTGCGAAATGCTCATCAGTGTCAAAAACCTGTGTTTTCTCGCTGTCTTTTGTAATTCGGGTTAATTCATATTGGTATTTTCCGCCTTCTTTTTTCTTCTTTTTCTCATCGGTATATACTTTTCCTAATAAATACAAAGCACTTCCGTCTTTGGATACATCAATGTTTTCGTATCGGAACTTTCTGTCTTTGATGTCGCGTTTGAATACGTGCTCAAATTTTTGATTCAGTTTGTTGTCATACAAAAATATTTTGTGGGTTTCGGTTGTTTTGTCTTTGATGTCAATGGTAATGGCAAAGGCTGTTTTGTCTTCATTAATAATCATAGAAGCGCCGGAATCCCCATCAAATCCACTGAAAGAACTGAAGAAACTGAACTGTTTTATTTCGTCGCTACTCAATCGGAATAATTCTTTTTTGGTAAAATTAAAATCGGCAATATTAGCCGTTATAGCCGAACAGATATAAGCTTTTTGATCTCTGTTATAAAGAAAATCAACGATGTTTATATTTTGTCCGTTCATGATTAATCCCAAAACCGAACTTTGTCTTTCAACATCGGAATACTTCATCGAATAGTCGTATTCTTTGATGAGTTTTAAACTGGCATCATAGTGCTCAAAATAATACCCAACTCCCGAAGAAAACATACCGCCTTGGTAGGAGCGAATAATGATTACACCGCCATTGCCGTCATTTTCGGCTAAAACAATAGTGGAATGTTTGTATTCATCTTTAAATACATCACTTTTTTGGATGTTGAACGGAATGTCTTGGGCAAAGGACTGCCAGGAAAGCATAGTGAATACTATGCCCAGTAGAATTTTTTTCATTTGATTTTGGTTGTTTTTTATTGTTGAGCCGAATATAGGAAAACTTTTAAAAGAGAAGAAAATTATTTTCCTTTAAAATCGGCTTTTCTTTTTTCCAAAAAAGCAGTGGTTCCTTCTTTAAAATCTTCGGTGCCAAAGCATTTGCCAAAGTTTCTGATTTCGGTTTCATAGCCGTTTACGCCGTCTTTGAAGTTGGCATTGATGGCTTTTATGGCTTTGCCAATGGCCACAGGAGAATTTTTCATAATGCGTTGCGCCAATGATTTTGTAAAAGATAAAAGTTCAGTTTGCGGCACTACGTGATTTACCAATCCGGCTCTGAAAGCTTCTTCGGCACTAATCATTCCGGCAGTCATAATCATTTCCATAGCACGCCCTTTGCCTATGAGTTGTGGTAAGCGTTGTGTTCCGCCATAGCCGGGGATGATGCCAAGCGAGACTTCTGGCAAACCCATTTTGGCATTATCGGAAGCAATTCGGAAATGACAGGCCATGGCCAATTCTAATCCGCCACCAAGGGCAAACCCATTAACGGCAGCTATTACTGGTGTTTTTAAGTTTTCGACAAAGTCAAATAATAACTCATGTCCCTGAGCTGCCATTTGTGCGCCTTCTTCTATTGAAAAATGAGCAAATTCCGAAATATCGGCACCGGCCACAAAAGCTTTTTCACCTTCACCAGTAACGATGATGGCTCTGATGGCTTCATTAGCATCAAGACTTTCCAAAGCGTTATGTAATTCCTGAATAGTAGCTACATTCAGCGCATTCAGTTTTGAAGGACGATTGATAGTGATTTGTCCAATGCCGTTGTCAACAGCAACGAGTATGTTTTCGAAGTTCATAATGAGTAGTTTTATTTAACAATAGGAAGCGACACAATAAAAGTGGAGCCTTTTCCCAGTTCTGTTTCAAAAGTAATAGTTCCTTTGTAATTTTCGATAATGTTTTTGATAATTCCTAATCCCAATCCCATACCGCTGGTTTTGGTGGTAAATTTAGGTTCAAAAACATGTTCGGTATGTTCGGGTTCAATGCCAATACCGTTGTCTTTTACCGAGATGATTACATTGTCTTCAATTTCCTGTACGGAAACTAAAATCGATTTTTCTTCCTGTTCTTCCGGAATGGATTGGATGGCATTTTTGACTAAATTGGTAATGATTCGAATCAATTGGGTTCGGTCAAGTTTGGTAATAACGTATTCTTTATTGCTTTCAAAAACGATAAAATCTTCATTGAAAATATCCAACGCCAATTCCACCACCTGCACCACATTGAGCGTTTCATTTTGTTGTGCGGGCATCGATGCAAAGTTAGAAAAGGCCGAAGCCACTGCGCTCATCGTGTCAATTTGCTGAATCAGTGTTTTGGAATAATCGTTCAGTTTTTGTTTCAATTCGGGATCATTGGCATCAAATTTTCGCTGGAAACTTTGTACCGTCAAACGCATGGGTGTCAGCGGATTTTTGATTTCGTGAGCCACTTGTTTCGCCATTTCGCGCCAAGCCTGTTCTCTTTCTCCTTGTGCTAATTTCGCCGCACTCTCTTCCAATTTATCCACCATACCATTGTACGCTTTAATCAGCAAATTGATTTCTTTACTGTTGGCTTCAATAACGATTTTTTCGTTTTTTTGATTCAGACTCGTTTCGTTGATTTTATCCGAAATGGTTTTTAAGGATTTGGTAATATACGTCGAAAGGAAATACGCTAAGGCAAAGGCCACAATCAACATAAAAGAATACACTTGACTCAACCGCAATAAAAACTGCTGCAATTCATTTTCATAAAAGCCATCGTCTTCTACATAGGGAATATTCAGAATGCCTAGCGGTTTGAACTTATCATCTTTGATTTGACTATAGGAAGAACGGTTTTTAACACCGTTTACATTTTTAATGTCAATGTATCTTTTTTCAACGGAAGACTCCACCAAATTGATAACATATTTCGGAATGGGCGGGGCTACTTTATCTACTGAGAAGGTGGCTTTGGAAGATTTCAGCAATTTCCCGTTTAGCGAATAAATGTTAATGTCCACGTTGTGAATGTCGGCCAATTCGTGAATTTTATCTTTGAAAATCAAAGGCAAATTGGCTTGGGTTAGCGGATAGGTTGTGGTGGAAAGCACATAGTTGATGTGTTCTTTTATGGCATTCTCTTTCCGATCTAAGCGCTCTTGGTGGTATTCTTTGGCTTCGTTTTTAAACTGAATAATCGAAATGGAAGCCATCAAAACGGATGCAATCACAATCAATATAATCATCGACAGGAAAATCCTGATTCGGAGTGACAGCATTGACATTTTGAAACCGTTGAGCATAGTGTTCCGTGTTCCGTCGCAGTGTTCCGTGGCAGTATTCAGATATTTTTCTGTAAACCGAGACGGAGACTGAGAACTATTTTCTTTCTCTTATTCGTTTGTAAAATTTAAAGCCGAGCATTATCAAAACGGAAAATAAAACGATTCCGATTACGCCATAAATCCAGTTGAAAGCATTTTTTAAAATTACTAAAAAAACCACTGCAAACAGGATAATTGTCGCTCCTTCATTCCACAATCGCATGAAATTTGATGTGTATTTGAATTCGTCGTTTTGCAACTGCCTATAAATTTGATGACACTTTACATGGTATAAATACAAAACAAAAACAAAGCCAAGTTTGACATGCATCCAGGGCATTTGCAACCAAGCCGGCATTAAACACAAAAGCCACACCGCAAAAATTGTTGCCAAAACCGCACTCGGCCAGGTGATGATGTACCACAAACGATAGGTCATGATTTTGTATTGTTTTTGCAGAATTTCTTTCTCTGGCGAAGGTTTGTCATTGGCTTCAATTTGGTACACAAACAAGCGCACAATATAGAATAAGCCCGCAAACCAGGTGATGACAAAGATGAGATGTAATGATTTTATGTAGTTATAGAATTCCATAAAAATTTATTTAGCCCAATCCTTAATCCAATTCGCAACGACTTGACACCATTCGTCTTCATCGTTCAAACACGGCACTGCAAAAAAATCCTCGCCGCCATGTTCTTTGAAGTCTTCGTTGGCACGCATGGCTATTTCTTCCAAGGTTTCCAAACAATCTGAAACGAAAGCCGGGGTAACAACTGCCAATTTCTTAATTCCTTTTTCGGGCATGTTGTTGATTTCAACATCGGTATATGGCGTTAACCATTTGTCACCAGCCAAGCGCGATTGGAAGGTTTGGCTGTATTTGCCTTCAGGAATTCCCAATAATGCTACCACTTGTTTTGTAGTTTCATAACATTGATGGCGGTAACAAAATTCATGCGCAGGCGAAGCCGTTACACAACATTTACCATCAATGGTACAATGCGATTTGGTTACATCGGTTTTGCGGATATGCCGTTTCGGAATGCCGTGATACGAAAATAATAAATGGTCGTAGTCAATTCCTTCCAAATGTTTTTTAATCGAATTGGCTAAGGCTTTGATGAAATCGGGTTTGTTGTAAAAGGCAGGCACTTTGGTAATGATCATTTCGGGGAAATGCGACCTTTGCAATTCGTCTGCCAAAGCCCAAATCGTAGTCGTTGACGCCATGGCATATTGCGGATACAAAGCCAATAGCAGGACTTCAGTTACACCTTTATCTTTCAACTCCTGCAATCCTTTTTGAATGGTCATCGAGCCGTAACGCATCGCTAAAGCCACGGGAACATCCACTAGTTTCTCCACTTTTTGATGCATTTTTTTGGAAATCACTACTAAGGGAGAGCCTTCGGATGTCCATATTTTTTCATAAGCTTCGGCCGATTTTTTTGGTCGGGTTTGTAAAATAATACCGCGAACTAGCAAGGCCCGCAATAAAAATGGTACGTCAATCACGTATTTATCCATTAAAAATTCATCTAAATAAGGCTTTACATCTTTTGGGGTTGGGCTTTCGGGCGAACCGAGATTGACTAATAATACTCCTTTCATTTGGCAATTTTATTTTGGTGATACTCGCATATACGAGATTGATGTTATAGTGTATTTTGATTTATGGACATTAGATATTTTTTGGGTGTGGTGGCAAATTTCTTTTTGAACGCTGCAATAAAATGACTTCCGGTGCTGTAACCGATTTTCAATCCCACCTCATTCACATTATAGGAACCGGAATCTAACAACTGTCGGGCATAATCCATTTTATAATCGAAAAGAAAGCCATACACGGTGTCGCCATAAATCTGTTTGAAACCCATTTTTAGTTTTTTCAGATTCAAGCCGATTTCATCTGCCAATTCTTGTAAACCGGGTGGTTCCGTCATGTTGGCGATAATAATTTCTTTGGCTTTTTTGATTTTCATGACATTATCTTCATCAATAAGGAACGGACATTGCTCTGCATTTGGATCTTCATTTCGATTAAAATACAAACTTAATAATTCGTACCCTTTGCCTTTATAATACAAGTTTTTGATGGAAGGATTTAGCGTGTAATGAAACATCTGACTCAGCACAATCGCCATCGATGGACTGATATTTTCTTCTTTATAATATTTTTTATCGTTGTTTTCCGGACTCAAAAACGGAATATGATCCGACTGATTGGTAAACAAGGAATGGAACTTTTGGATGGAAATAATCACAGAAATTACCCAGGAATTAGGAGCCAATTCCAAATCCAAAGGCAATTCTTTTTGTGGGTTGTAAAATAACAATGACTTCTCTTCTTTCAAATCCAACGCATAATTTCCCTGATTGAAGACAAATTTAGCTTTGCCTTTAATGCCAAAGTGAAACTGGATAAGCCCTTGCTGGATGTGCTTTTTCACGTGAAAGTTTTCATTTTCATCGTTTTGAAAGCGAATGAGGGTGAAATCATTTTCAATTGTTATTATTTCCTGAGAACCCATAGCGATATTTTTTCGTATATGATTTTGAAAGCAAGTAAAATTATTATTTAGAATGAGTCTATATAAAGAATTTGTGAAGACTTGATTTCATTGCAAATTTATAATAAATAACGCTAAAAAGGTATTTGCTCAACAAAATATCTCACAGCGACACAAAAAGTCCCTACAGCGTTACTTTTATAAATTGTATAGTAATATTTTTGTTGAACTTTTTAAGGAAAGTAGTTTATGGAAAATTTTAATATGTCGAAACACACCTCTTTTTACGCCGTTGGATTAAGTTACAAAAAAGCAGATGCTGAAATCAGAGGAAAGTTCAGTTTGGATGCTAAAGCGAAAGCAACGTTGTTGATGCAAGCCGAAGCAGAAGGAATTGAAGCGTTAATCGTTACTTCAACCTGTAACCGAACCGAAATATATGGTTTCGCCAACCACCCTTACGAGTTAATCAAATTACTTTGCGAAAACAGCCAAGGCTCCGTTCCTGAATTTCAGGAAGTAGCTTACATCTATAAAAATCAGGAAGCCATCAACCATATGTTCCGGGTAGGAACCGGTCTAGACAGCCAGATTTTAGGCGATTTTGAAATCATTAGTCAAATCAAAATAGCCTTTGTTGAAAGCAAAGCCAATGGTTTAGTGAATTCATTCATGGAAAGATTGGTGAACTCCGTTATTCAGGCCAGCAAAAAAATCAAAACTGATACCGAGATTTCTTCCGGGGCTACTTCGGTTTCTTTTGCTTCCGTGCAATACATTATTAGAAACGTGGAAGACATTGCCAATAAAAACATCCTGCTTTTCGGCACCGGAAAAATTGGCAGAAACACTTGTGAAAACCTAGTTAAACATACCAAACACGAGCAAATTACGTTAATCAACCGCACCAAAGACAAAGCCGAAAAATTAGGCCAAAAATTGGATTTAGTAGTAAAAGATTACGCCGATTTGCAAGTAGAATTGCAAAAAGCAGATGTAGTGGTTGTCGCTACTGGGGCTCAAAACCCAACGATTGACAAAACGATTTTAAACTTGAAAAAACCATTGCTGATTTTAGATTTATCCATTCCGAAAAATGTAAACGAAAATGTGCAAGAGATAGAAGGAGTAACTCTGATTCACTTAGACCATCTTTCTCAAATCACAGATGAAACGTTGGAAAACCGTAAACTTCACATTCCGGCTGCGGAAGCTATTATTGAAGAAATCAAAGAAGAGTTTATGGCTTGGGCCAAAAACCGAAAATTTGCACCAACCATTCAGGCCTTAAAAGAAAAACTGAATTCCATTAAAGAAGGAGAGTTAAATGTGCAACGTAAAAAACTGTCCAATTTCGACGAAGAGCAAGCCGAATTAATCAGCAACCGCATCATCCAAAAAATCACCAATCACTTCGTAAACCATTTAAAAGATGGTGATTCTATGGACGAAGGTATCGAATGGATTGAAAAAGTATTCCAATTAGATCAGGAGAAATCATTCTTTTAGTGGTCGCCATTTTTGGCGACTTTCGCATAAAATAAATAAGCAACAAAGTGACTGAAAAAACCATACGTATAGGAACTCGCGACAGCGAACTCGCACTTTGGCAGGCCTACACCGTTCAAAAAAAACTCAACGATTTAGGGTATAAAACCGAAATTGTTGCCGTAAAATCGCAAGGCGATATCCTACTCGATAAACCTTTATACGAATTGGGTATCACCGGAATTTTCACCAAAACCTTAGACATCGCCATGATCAATGGGCAAGTGGATATTGCCGTACACTCGATGAAAGATGTGCCAACCGCTTTGCCAATTGGCATAGTACAAGCAGCCGTTTTAGAAAGAGCCAATGTGTTGGATATTTTGGTGCACAAAGGCAACCTCGATTTTCTAAACGAAACCGGAACGATTGCCACCGGAAGCTTGCGTCGTCAGGCGCAGTGGTTAAATAAATACCCAAATCATACCGTAGTTGATTTACGTGGCAACGTCAATACCCGCATGCAAAAGCTGCAGGATAATGATTGGAGCGGAGCTGTTTTTGCTGCCGCAGGATTGGAAAGAATCAATTTAAAACCGGAGACGTTTATCGATTTAGATTGGATGATTCCGGCACCGGCACAAGGCGCGATGGTAGTGGTAGCGATGGGGAATGACAATTTCACTATGGATGCTGTTTCCCAATTGAATGATATCGAAACCGAGATTTGCACCTATATAGAAAGACAATTTTTAAGAACCCTGGAAGGCGGTTGTACTGCGCCAATTGGCGCTTTAGCAAAATACAATGAGCAAGAAGATGTAATAGTATTTAAAGGAACTTTATTATCCTTAGACGGAAAGCAAAAACTGGAAGTTGATAAAGTGGTTCCGATAAAAGAGTGGAAAAAATTAGGGTTTCATGCCGCTCAGGAAATTCTTGAAAACGGCGGAAATCAAATCATGATTGAACTTAGGAAACAACTCAAACCGAATACCAACTAAGGATGGAAAATCAAATTCGCATAGTAGCAACCAAAAAGCTTTCGGACTCCCAAAAGCAAACCTTGTTGAAGGCGAATTTTTCTGTAGTTGACAATGATTTTATTGCCATTCAAAACAAAGATTTTAAAGTTGATAACATAAAGGAATACTTGATTTTTACCAGTAAAAACGCTGTAGAAAGTGTTCTCAATAATAGTAAAAGTAACGAAATTAAAACCAAAAAATGTTTCTCTGTGGGAAGCAAAACCAAAGCCATGTTAGAACAAAACGGTTTTGAAATCGAAGCTCATTCTGATTATGCGGCCGAGCTAGCCTCCATTATCTGTAACAATTATTTGAAAAACAGTTTCACTTTTTTCAGCGGAAATCTGCGTCGCGATATTTTACCCGATGCCATGACATTAGTTGAAATTAACTGGGAGGAAATCCAAGTTTATGAAACACATCTGACGCCACATAAAATTGATTTTGAACCGAACGGTGTGTTGTTTTTCAGTCCGTCAGGAGCCGAAAGTTATTTGCAGGAAAACCGAATTGAAGATGAAATTTGCTTTTGTATTGGCAACACCACAGCAGAAGCTTTGAAATACGCAACGCCCAATATTATCATCGCTAACCAACCCACGGTGGAAAGCACCATTATGAAATGTATAGAATATTTTAAAAATTAAAAATGATTAAAAACGACCTTTTTTTAAGAGCCTTAAATAACGAAACCGTAGAACGTCCGCCGGTTTGGATGATGCGTCAGGCAGGAAGATACTTGCCGGAATTTCGTGCTTTGCGCGACAAATACGATTTCTTTACTCGATGTGAAACCCCGGAATTGGCCGCAGAAATTACCGTGCAACCTATTAGAATTGTAAAACCGGATGCCGCGATTTTATTCTCAGACATTTTGGTAGTGCCAAGAGCCATGGGCATTCACGTGGAATTGAAAGACAATTTAGGACCAATCATTCCCGACCCAATCCGAACAATGGAGCAAGTGAATCAGGTTTTTGTACCGGATGTAAATGAAACCTTGGGTTACGTTTTTGACGCCATTAAATTGACCAAACAAATGCTGAACGATGAGGTGCCGTTAATAGGTTTCGCCGGCTCACCATGGACAATTTTTTGTTATGCCGTTGAAGGAAAAGGCTCGAAAAGTTTTGATACCGCCAAAGGATTTTGTTTTTCAAACCCGGTAGCCGCACATACTTTATTGCAAAAAATCACAGATACAACTATTCTATATTTAAAAGAAAAAGTAAAAGCCGGCTGTAGCGCCATCCAAATTTTTGATTCCTGGGGAGGCATGTTGTCGCCAGTAGATTATCAGGAATTCTCCTGGCCCTACATCAACCAAATTGTTGAAGCATTGGCGGAAGACACCAAAGTAATTGTGTTCGGAAAAGGATGCTGGTTTGCGCTTGGTGATATGGCGAAAAGTAAAGCCTCAGCACTTGGTGTAGATTGGACGTGTTCAGCTAGAAATGCCCGTTATTTATCAGGCGGAAAGATTACGCTACAAGGAAATTTTGACCCGTCAAGATTATTGTCGCCGATTCCAACCATTAAGAAAATGGTACACCAAATGATAGACGAATTTGGCAAAGACAACTATATCGTAAACCTGGGTCATGGCATTTTACCTAACATTCCGGTAGATCACGCCAAAGCATTTATTGAAGCGGTGAAAGAATACAAACAATAGCGGAGAAAGAGGGATTCGAACCCCCAGACCTACAATGAAAGACAAATTCTATAACTATATTTTACAACTTCAAGACCAAATTACTTCTGCCTTAGAAACAGTCGATGGCGTAGCAAAATTTCGTGAAGATATATGGGAACGTCCAGAAGGCGGTGGCGGAAGAACAAGAGTGATTGAAAACGGAAAAGTTTTCGAGAAAGGAGGCGTCAACATCTCTGCCGTTCACGGCAAATTGCCCGAAGCGATGCAAAAGATGTTCAATGTGGGCGAAGCCGATTTTTTTGCCTGTGGCTTGAGTTTGGTTATTCATCCCAAAAGTCCAATGGTGCCCACAGTGCATGCCAACTGGCGCTATTTTGAAATGTATGACGATAATGACAATGTAATCAATTCCTGGTTCGGTGGCGGACAGGATTTAACACCTTACTATTTGTTTGAAGAAGATGCAAAACATTTTCACCAAACCTGCAAAACCGCTTGCGATAAGCATAATCCGGAGTTTTATCCAAAGTATAAAAAACAATGCGATGCCTATTTTTGGAATGCTCACCGCAACGAAGCCCGTGGAATAGGAGGTTTATTCTTCGATTATTGCAAAGAAACAGAAGCCATGAAAATGGAAGATTGGTACCATTTCGTGACCGAAGTGGGCAACAGTTTCTGCGAAGCCTATGTTCCGATTGTGGAAAAAAGAAAGGCATTATCATACACAGCTGAACAAAAAACCTGGCAGGAAATCCGTCGCGGTCGCTATGTCGAATTCAATTTGGTACACGACAAAGGCACGCTATTCGGACTAAAAACCAACGGAAGAATCGAATCGATATTGATGAGTTTACCACCACATGTGCAATGGGTGTATGACCATCATCCGGAAGTTGGAAGTGAAGAAGAAAAGCTAATAAAAACATTGATGAATCCAGTAGATTGGATTTAATTTAAAAATAAAAATTATGTTCCCATTACAAAGAGGCAGAAGACTACGCGTGAACGAAAGCATTCGTTCCTTAGTCCGCGAAACGACTTTAAGTCCGAGCGATTTTATGTTCCCTATGTTCATTGCAGAAGGCGAAAACTATTCATTCGAAATCCCATCCATGCCGGGCATTTATCGTCGTTCGATTGATTTGACAGTGGAAGAAGTAAAAGAGATATTTGCTCTAGGTATCCGCGCCGTAAACATTTATGTAAAGGTTGATGAAAGTCTAAAAGACAATACAGGCAAAGAAGCTTGGAACTCTAACGGATTGATGCAACGAGCCATCAAAGCTATCAAAGCCGCTTGTCCGGAAATGATTGTCATGCCCGATGTAGCTTTAGACCCGTATTCTATTTACGGTCACGACGGGATCATTGAAAACGGTGATATTGCCAATGATGCTACCAATGAGGCACTGGTAAAAATGGCCGTTTCCCATGCGCAAGCCGGAGCCGATTTCGTAGCCCCAAGCGACATGATGGACGGACGCGTTTTGCGTTTGCGCCAAGGATTGGATGCTGCCGGATTTTCCAATGTGGGGATTATGAGTTATTCGGCCAAATATGCTTCGGCGTTTTATGGACCGTTCCGCGATGCTTTAGACAGTGCTCCGAGAGAAGCCGATGTAGTCGTTCCAAAAGACAAAAAAACATACCAAATGGATTATGCCAACCGCATCGAAGCCATCAAAGAAGCCTTAATGGATGTAGAAGAAGGCGCTGATATGGTCATGGTAAAACCCGGAATTGCTTATCTGGATATTGTTCGTGAAGTCAAAAACGCAGTGAATGTTCCTGTGACGGTTTTCCACGTGTCGGGCGAATATGCCATGATTAAAGCGGCTTCCGAAAGAGGTTGGCTCGACCACGACAAAATCATGATGGAGCAACTGATGTGTATTAAACGTGCTGGAGCGAGTTTAATTTCTACTTATTTTGCCAAAGAAGCTGCCATTTTACTGAACAAATAAGATGAAGAAAGTAGCATTCCTTTTAGCCATAACTTTTTTTATTTCTTGTAAAAAAGAAAGTCAGGAGGACTTCGGAAAAACAAAGGAGAAACCAACGACAAAAGTTTCCGGCAAAGAAATTTTTGAAGGTGCCGGCAACTGCATCGCATGTCATCAACCCAGTCAAAAAATAATTGGACCAAGTTTGCAGGAAATCGCCAAAATATACAAAACCAAAAACGGCAACATTGTGGCTTTCTTAAAAGAAGAGTCAGATCCATTGGTTGATCCATCGCAATACGATATTATGAAAACCAATTTCGCCATCACCAAAATGATGACCGATGAAGAACTACAAGCGTTACAAGATTATATCTATAGCTTTTCGAAATAATAATTTGCTACCTTTATCCAATGGAAACTGCATTCATTCAAACACCGCTCGGCGTGGCCAAAATTGTTGGCGATGACAACGGTATTGCTGTAATATCCATCTTGAGTGAAGGGGAAGTTTCCGCAACTATACCTCCCGTTTTACAGAAAGCCATTGCGCAACTGAATGATTATTTTGCCGGAAACCGCAATGATTTTGACTTCAAAATGAATCCTTCCGGAACCGATTTTCAACAACGCGTTTGGCAGGAATTGCTGAACATTCCGTTTGGCAAAACGATGTCCTATCTCGATTTATCCAAAAAACTGGGCGATGTCAAAGCCATTCGTGCCGTAGCTTCCGCTAATGGAAAAAACCCACTTTGGATAGTGGTTCCGTGTCACCGTGTAATTGGAACCGATGGTTCGCTGACCGGTTACGCTGGTGGACTTTGGCGCAAAAAATGGTTATTGGAACACGAAAACCCATCGCCACAACAATCACTTTTTTAAACTTTTTCTTTCATATTTAAAATCGATTTAGTACTTTTAAGTCGGTTAATTCTTAAATTAATTAATTATGATTGAAAAAATACACCTCAATAATATCCTTTTTCTCGACATTGAAACTGTTCCTGAAGAAGAAAACTTCAATGCTTTGGATAGCGATATGAAAGCGCTTTGGGAACAAAAAACACAGTACCAAAGACGTGACGAATTCACGCCCGAAGATTTCTACGACCGCGCCGGTATTTGGGCGGAGTTCGGTAAAATTATTTGTATTTCGGTGGGTTATTTTGTCAATAAAGGAGATATTCGAAACTTCAGAGTGACGTCGTTTTTTGGTGATGAGAAGAAAATTTTAAAAGATTTTTCCAATCTGCTCGACAATCATTTTAACCAAGCGCAACAGGTGTTGTGTGGTCATAATGCCAAGGAATTTGACATTCCGTTCATTGCAAGAAGAATGATCATCAACCAAATCGCCATTCCGAACAAACTCAATTTATTTGGCAAAAAACCATGGGAAATTCCACATCTTGATACGTTGGAGTTGTGGAAATTCGGTGACTATAAACATTTTACGTCTTTAAAATTACTGACCAAAATCCTCGGCATTCCCTCGCCAAAAGGTGATATCGATGGAAGTCAGGTAGCTCACGTTTTTTATGTAGAAAAAGACATTGACCGCATCGTGACTTATTGTGAAAAAGACGTCATTGCCGTGGCACAAATTTTCCTTCGCCTGCGCCGGGAAGATTTGCTGATTGACGATGAGATTATTCATGTTTAGCCCAAAATAATTTCGTTACAAAATCGAGAAATGTTACATTTACCAAAAATCAGTATATGGTATTAAGTAGATTTTGGCTCGCTATTTTTGTTTCTTCCATTGCCTTTGTGGTTGTTAGTTTAATCATCGGCAACACGTATACGGTAGATAATATTTTGAACGGAAAAAAAGATGATCCCATTTTGGTTTCCGAAAAATACCTAAATCAGGTTCCCAAGTTTGTGATGGACAGCATCAAAAAAGCGCCGGAACAAACCATGATCATCAACCGCGACACACTCAATGCTGACACCACTTATGTGTATAAAAGCAAGACTGTAAAAATCTACAGCGGTGTTCAAAAATCCGATGGTTTATTGCCCACTTGTAAAAACAGTTTGATGGATTTAATCCTTCCGCTGATTGCCTATCTGGCGTTTTTCTGTGGCTTAATGCAATTGCTGATTGACTCTGGAGCTTCCGAAAAATTGGCCAAAAAACTAAGCCCGGTCTTCTCCAAAATATTCCCTTCGATACCCAAAAACCACGAATCAATTTCCTATATGACGCTGAATTTTGCCGCTAACTTTTTAGGATTGGATTCCGCTGCGACGCCATTCGGACTGAAAGCGATGCAGAGTTTGCAGGAACTCAACCCCGAAAAAGACAGAGCCAGCGATGCCCAAATTATGTTCTTATGCTTACACGCTGCAGGTTTAACTTTGATTCCAACTTCTATCATTGGATACCGTGCCGCCGAAAATGCCAGCAACCCTGCCGATGTAATGTTACCTTGTATTATCACCTCATTTATAGGAACCATTGCCGCATTTTTAATTGTAGGTATTCGCCAAAAAATCAACTTCAAAAGCGCTTCTTTGGTGGTAGCTTTGATGACAATAATTGCAGCCATCACAGGATTATTGTTCTATATAAACCATTTGGATTTAATTGGCAAAAATGTGTTTACCTCTAACCTTTCCGGATTGATGTTGGTAGCGATTATTGCTTTTACACTGATATTTTCCTTCCTCCACGAGAAGAAATTTGTGGAAAAGAATACGACCATTTTCGATGCTTTTGTAACAGGAGCCAATAACGGTTTGCAAACCGGTGTTAAAATTTTCCCTTATGTGCTGGGGATGTTAGTGGCGATTTCCTTCTTCCGCAACAGTGGTTTGTTTGAAATCATCAGTGATGGTATTTCGTTTGTGTTTTCCCATATTGGCGTAAGCAAAGAAGTGACAGATTCGCTACCAGTTGCGATGTTAAGACCCTTTAGCTCTGGTGGGTCACGAGGATTTATGATTGACTCCATGCGAACTTTCGGGCCTGATTCTTTCACCGGAAGGCTGAGTTGTATTTTCCAGTGCAGCGCCGAAACTACGTTTTATGTGATTGCCGTTTACTTCGGAAGCATTAATGTGAAGAACACCCGCTATACTTTAGGCACGATGCTTTTGGTGGATTTGGTTTGTGTGATCACTGCCATTTTTGTGGCGAGTTGGTTTTTTTAACTAGATAGTAATTTTATAATTTAAATACCATGTCCCTATACATTGCCTTTGACGATTTTTATACCAAAGTAAAAGAAAGCATAGCCGACGGCACTTTTGCCAAACTAACCATGGCTAAAACCATTGGGAATACGGATTTGAAAAACATTTACGTCCGCCCAATTGTTGAAGAAGGCGATTTGAAATTAGAGCTTAAATTCCGCCATCAGGAAGAAGAGTTGTTCGAAATCCATACGATTGAAAATACTTGTGAGCGCCTGAAGGAGTTTGTCAACAATCCGTTTTCATCGGCCATTTTATTTACTACCGAATTTGATTTGGTGTACAAACTCAACAAGAAAAAAGCCGTCAGCCTTACGAATCAGCCACCTACTTTTGGCAATGCCTCGCCAGTAATTCTGGAGTATTGGGCATCAAAAAAGTAAGTGCCACTTTCCCATAAAAAAACCACAAAATTCAATACGAGTTTTGTGGTTTTCTGTTTTATAATGAGAGAGACTAAAGCACCATTTCAGGAATGTCTCCTTCTATAATTAAATCCGCTTCGGTGCAAGCTATAATGTGTTCAACCGTTACGCCCGGAGCACGTTCCAAGAGTCTAAAACCTTTTGGGGTGATTTCCATTACGGCCAATTCGGTTACGACTTTTTTCACACAACCAACTCCTGTCAGTGGTAAGGTACAACGTTTTAAAATTTTACTTTCGCCGGCTTTGTTCACGTGCATCATCGCCACGATGATGTTTTCGGCAGAGGCTACTAAATCCATAGCGCCGCCCATGCCTTTGACCATTTTTCCCGGAATTTTCCAGTTGGCGATGTCCCCGTTTTCGGCTACTTCCATAGCGCCAAGGATTGTTAAATCTACTTTCTGACTGCGAATCATTCCGAAGCTGAAAGCCGAGTCAAAAAAACTGGCTCCCGGCAAAGTGGTAATGGTTTGTTTTCCGGCATTGATTAAATCGGCATCTTCTTCGCCTTCAAAGGGGAAAGGTCCCATACCCAATACACCGTTTTCTGATTGAAATTCCACCGAAATATCATGACGAACATAATTGGCCACTAAGGTTGGAATTCCAATACCAAGGTTGACAAAGTATTTGTCTTTGACTTCTTTGGCAATTCGTTTTGCAATATCGTTTTTATCTAAAGCCATGATTAGTCTCTTTTTCGGGTTGTACGTTGCTCAATTCTCTTTTCAAATTTTTCGCCTTGGAAGATGCGTTGCACCATGATTCCCGGAATGTGAATTTGATTAGGATCTAAAGTCCCAGCTGGCACTAATTCCTCTACTTCGGCTATGGTAATTTTGGCGGCACCGGCCATGCACGGGTTGAAATTACGGGCGGTTCCTTTGAAAATCAAGTTTCCGGCTTCGTCACCTTTCCAGGCTTTTACGATAGAGAAATCGGCTTTGTAGGCCAGCTCCATCACGTGCATTTTGCCATTGAATTCACGTACTTCTTTGCCTTCGGCTACCTCGGTCCCATACCCGGCAGGCGTGAAGAAGGCAGGAATTCCGGCTTGTGCAGCGCGACATTTTTCAGCTAAGGTGCCTTGTGGTGTCAATTCTACATCCAATTCGCCCGAGAGCATTTGTCTTTCGAACTCGGCATTTTCGCCCACGTAGGAGGAAATCATTTTTTTGATTTGTCTTTTTTGAAGCAATAAGCCCAAGCCAAAATCATCAACACCGGCATTATTAGAAATGCAGGTTAGGTTTTTAGTGCCTTTGGCTACCAGCTCGGCAATGCTGTTTTCAGGGATGCCGCAAAGACCAAAGCCGCCCAACATGATGGTCATGTTGTCTTCGATGCCTTGCAGGGCTTCTTGTACAGAGTTTACTTTTTTGTTAATCATAACGCTTGACTATCGTTTGTGTGTTTGTGGCGTAAATTTAGGAATTTAAACCCGAACTCGCACGCGTTTTATTTTACGTTGCAAAGACTTCGTGGTGCTGTACTTTTTCTTCAAACTCCAAAAGAAAAGAGGTGTCTTCCGGATAGTATTTGGCTTTTTCAAAGTCAGCTCCGGCAAAGTTTTTTATCACTTCCATATTCTCCCAATAGGTGATGAGCGTGAAGTGGCCTTCGTTGTTCTTTACTTGTCTCAGGAAGGACAAGCTTACAAACCCCGGTGTTTTTTGGTAATCAGGAATGGCGACTTGTTTTAAAAACTCAGTATAGGTTTCATAGTTTTCCAAGCTGGTTTTGCCGTGCCAAATTCTTGCGGTCATGTGATTTTTAATTATTTGTTAATTGAAAATCCCGTCCACCAAAAGGCAAACGGGATTGATATTTAAAGAATTAGGATTGTTACAATCCAAACTCATCTGTGTTTTGTTCTTGCTCGGGATCTACTGCGGTTGAGTCGGCCACGGTGTCTCTTTTGCGTTCATAGCAATCTACTTTTATCGAAAGATTATCCGGTCGTTGGAACGGGTCTTTGGAAATTTGCAGGTCCTTATCGGCATAGCATTTTTTCATCATATAGCCCCAAATCGGTAAGGCAGCTGTAGCTCCTTGTCCGTAGGTGATGCCATTGAAACGAGCCGAACGGTCTTCGCAACCTACCCAAACTCCGGTCACCAAATTAGGTACCATACCAATAAACCAACCATCCGATTGGTTTTGAGAGGTTCCGGTTTTACCCGCAATTGGGTTGGTAAACATATATGGATATCCTGTCCAACGGTTGTCACCACTACCACCACCTTGCGTACGCAAACGTACCCCCGAACCAATTTCGGTCACACCTTCCAGCAATTTAATTACGGCATAGGCAATGTCTTTGTTCAGTACATCATGCGTTTCAGGAACGGGTTCGTATAGAACAACCCCATTTTTATCTTCGATGCGGCTGATGAATTGTGGTTTTACATATACTCCCTGATTGGCAAAGGTGCTGTAAGCCGCCACCATATCTTCTACCGTAATATCCACAGCGCCCAAAGCAATAGAAGGTTGTGCCGGGATATCCGATTTCACGCCTAATTTTTTAGTCAAAGTGACTACGGCTTCGGGGCCTACTTTATCAATTAATTTGGCCGAAATGGTATTGATGGAAAGGGCTAATGCTTTTTTCAAGGTTACCATGCCTCGGTATTTTCGGTCAGAGTTTTTTGGCTCCCAGTCGGCGGTTACATTATGACGTCCTTTGTGAATCATAAAAGGCCCATCGATAATGGTATCACAAGGCGACATGCCTAGTTGTTCAATCGCAGTAGCATACACAAACGGTTTGAAGGTAGAACCTACCTGACGTGCGCCTTGACCTACGTGATCGTATTGAAAATATTTATAATCGATGCCGCCTACCCAAGCTTTGATGTGTCCGGTTTGGGGTTCCATCGACATTAAGCCCGCTTGCAAAAAGTGTTTGTAATAGCGGATGGAATCCATAGGTGTCATGGTCGTGTCAATTTCACCTTTCCAGGAGAAGATTTTCATTTTGGTTTTTACACTAAACGAAGCCGTGATTTCTTCATCGGTTTTGTCTAAATCTTTCATGACTCTCCAACGCTCCGAAGTTTTCATGGCTTTGTCCAAAATAGTTTTGGTTTCGGCTTCGGTAATGTTAACAAAAGGGGCGTTCTTATTGGTTTTTTGCTGGGCGAAGAATTCCTGTTGCAAATTTTTCATGTGAGCTCCCACCGCTTCTTCGGCATGTTCCTGAATTTTGGAATCGATAGTGGTGTAAATTTTTAAACCGTCGCTGTAAATGTCCCAGTCACTACCATCGGGTCTTTTGTTTTCTTTGGCCCAGTTTTTCATGTATTCGCGAAGAAACTCTCTGAAATAGGTGGCCGTTCCTTCTTTATGACTCTCCGGGTGAAAGTGCAAAACGATAGGCTGGCTGGCTAATTTGTCTTTGGTGGCTTTGTCTAAAATACCGTTACGAACCATTTGTCCCAAAACGGTATTTCTGCGTTCTCTTACTTTTTCAAGGCGACGCAACGGGTTGAATAACGAAGGGTTTTTCAACATTCCCACAAACATAGCGGCTTCATCCACCGTTAAATCGCGAGGTTCTTTTCCGAAATAGACTTTTGAAGCGGAACGAATTCCAACGGCCGTATTCACAAAATCGGCTTTGTTTAGATACATAGCGATGATTTCGTTTTTGGTATATTGACGTTCTAATTCAACAGCAATAATCCACTCTTTGGCTTTTTGAATAATACGAAAAGGAGTAAAACTAGAGCCCTCGCCATGGAACAATAACTTGGCCAATTGTTGGGTCAGCGTACTGGCTCCTCCATTGGAACCCAATTTTAATGCGGCCCCAAAAGTTCTTCGGGCATCAATGCCTGAGTGTTCGTAGAAACGCTCGTCTTCGGTAGCCACTAAAGCTTTTACGATGCTTGGCGGTAAGTCTTCGTATTTAATTGGAGTTCTGTTTTCGTTGTAAAATTTCCCGATAGTCACCCCATCAGAGGAAATGATTTCGGTAGCTAAATTAGACTCCGGATTTTCTAAATCTTCAAAGGATGGCATGCTTCCGAAAAAGCCCCATGAAGCTAAAACAAAAAACAAAATCATCACGCCCAATCCATAAAAAAACAATTTCCAGAATTTCTTTTTATAGTAGTTGATGTCTTTGACTGTAGGATTACTTTTTTGTGCCATAATTTTTACTCTGTAGATTCAATTCTAAAACCAACATCGGTTATTCCGGGCAGTGTGGCTACGCCTTCAATTTTGCCCGTTTGTCTCACCGCTTGTTTGATGTGAATTTTATATAGTCCTTTTTGTGTAAACGTTTCTTTGCTTTTGTAAAACAGTTTGTTCTCTTTGATATCGGTAAAACCATCACCAAGAAGTGTGCCATCCGGGTTGGTCATTTGATACTCAAGGGTGTCCACTTTTACCCGGTGATTGGGTTGTTCCAAAGAAACAATTACAAATAAATTATTGAACGGGTATTCGTCATTATCCCTGACATTCACATACAAATTGTAGAATTTCTTTGGGTCTAATTTGGGCAACTCAAACGTCACGGTGCTGTCTTTATGCCAAGCATTTCCAACGGATTTATAGTCGTCAAACACTCTTTTTTTGTCGCAAGAGATGACCAAAAAAAGCAGTAAAACAAAAAGGATACTATTTTTTATCTTCATTCTTTTTAAGAATTATAGGTCTTTTTTCTTGAGGCTTTTGGTTTTGTCCCTTGTTTTGATCAGCATGCTGATTGGGGGATTTGGCCTTATTTTTATTTCTGTTTTTGTTTTTGCTTTTTCTAGGTTGGTCAAAACGAGTCAAACTCTCCTGGCCCATAGCATTATTGAAATCTTTTTCAGGCTCGGCCACTACTTCAATAGCAAAATCTTCTAAAGAACTTACTTTTTTACCTTGTTTGTTTTGCGCTACGATTTCACGCACTTGCTCAATATTCAACACATGCCAATTGGCAAAATTGTCAAAATAAGCAAACCACATTAAGCCTTTGAAAATGTCTTGTTTTTGACAAACAGCATCTCCTTTTTCGGTTTTTAATTTGGTTTCAAAATCCGGAAAATCCTTCAGCGCATCCATATAAGTGTCTAACTCATAGTTCAGACAACATTTCAGTTTTCCGCACTGACCGGCTAATTTCTGTGGATTTAAAGACAATTGTTGGTAACGCGCCGCCGAAGTATTCACACTTCTGAAATCGGTCAGCCAAGTCGAACAACACAATTCTCTTCCGCAAGAACCAATACCGCCCAAACGGGAAGCTTCCTGACGGAAACCCACTTGTTTCATTTCGATACGGGTGCTGAATTCGCGGGCGTAATCTTTGATTAAAAGTCGGAAATCGACTCTGTCATTGGCCGTATAATAGAACGTTACTTTGGAACCATCCCCTTGAAATTCGATATCCGAAATTTTCATTTCCAATTTGTGGGCAATCGCCAATTCACGGGCTTTTACTTTCATTGGTTCTTCCTTATCGCGGGAATCGCTCCAGATATCGATGTCTTTTTGAGAAGCTTTTCTATATACTTTCGGAACGTCAGGGCTGGTGTGATTGACCCCTTTTTTCTTCATTTGAATTTTGACCAATTCGCCCGTAAGGGTAACAATACCAACATCGTGACCGGGTGAAGCTTCGGTAGCTACTATGTCGCCAATGCTTAAAGTAAGTTTTTCGGTATTGCGGTAAAATTCTTTCCGGCCATTTTTGAAACGCACTTCGATGCAGTCAAAAGGAGTTTCACCATTGGGCAAACTCATATTGGCCAGCCAATCGAAAACGGTTAATTTGTTGCAGCTATCGGTACCGCAAGTCCCATTATTTTTGCATCCTTTAGGCGCACCGCCATCAGATGTTGAGCAACTTGTACAAGCCATAATTTGAGTATATATTGATCGTGACCACGTCACTACTAGTCATAAACGTTAAAAGTGTAAAGATATTGTTTTTTCGGATAAAAAAGGAAGCAAATTTTTTAAGTTTCCTTAATACTGATAATGTTTACGGGACAGGCCTTTACTGCCAATTTGCAGTTTCCCGCTATAGTATGATCGGAAGATTTTAAAGTAAAAAAACCTTTGGCATTAACAGATTTCAGCAATACCGATTTTCCGTCTTTTTTTGACATTTGAAATTGTCCGGGTGCTATTTCTACACAGTAATTACATCCGATACATTTGTCTCGTTGTAGCGTAATAATGACCATTAGTTTTCTACTATTTTATACATTTTGTCCGAAAGACGAATTCGGAACGGAACTTTCAACGTACAATTATCGCCTTTGGTGGCTTTTTCAGCATCTATGTCATTGACGAAAAGTTCTTCCAAAACCAATTCTTGTGCACCGGTACTTGGTCCGGTAATTAAAAGGGTATCGCCTTTTTTGATGTCGTAGGCTTCAATTTTGAATTCCGCTATATTGGCTTTTTGGAAATAATGCACCCCTTTACCCACATAAACTTTCTTTTGTGTAGCACTTGAACCCGGATTATCGCTCCATTCGCCTAGTTTTTGTCCCAAATAATACCCACTCCAAAACCCACGATTGTAAACGGTTGCCAAAGCTGCCATCCATACGGTAATTTTTTCTTTCGTAAAAGTTCCTTCGTAATAGGCATCAATGGCTTCACGATAGGTTTTGATAACCGTAGCGACATAATCGGCAGCTCGCCCGCGGCCTTCAATTTTCAATACTTTAATCCCTGAATTGATTACTTGGTCGAGGAAATCGAGAGTGCACAAATCTTTGGGCGACATCATGTATTCGTTGTCGATTTCAATTTCGAAACCACTTTCCTGATCGATAACGGTATATTTTTTACGGCAATTTTGCTTGCAGGCACCACGATTGGCAGAGGAATTGTGCGAATGCAAACTCAAATAACATTTTCCGGATACCGCCATACACAAGGCACCGTGACCAAAAATTTCAATTTCTACCAAGTGGCCACTTGGCCCTTTGATTTGTTCTTTTTCGATGTCATTGGTGATTTTTTTCACTTGACGCAAACTCAACTCCCGTGACAGCACTATTGTATCGGCAAACATCGCATAGAATTTTACCGTTTCGATGTTGGTTACATTCAATTGCGTAGAGATATGCACTTCAATGCCCATTGTTTTGGCAGTCATGAGTACGGCTTGGTCCGAAGCAATCACGGCAGTAATTCCGGCTTCTTTGGCTTTGGTCAGCAATGTTTTTACAATCGATAAATCATGATCGTAAATGATGGTATTTAAAGTCAGATACGTTCTAACGTTTTTTTCGCTGCATCGGCGGGCAATTTCCGGTAAATCATCTAAAACAAAATTCACCGTGGCACGAGCTCGCATATTTAATTGTTCGACACCAAAATAAATGGAATCACAACCATTGTCTAAAGCCGCTTGCATTGATTCGAAATTGCCGGCCGGAGCCATCAATTCAATTTTCCCCGAAGTGGTCATTAGCTAATAATTTTGAATAATTTATCTGATAATCGCACTCTAAAAGGAACCGCAAAAGTCACTTTGTCTCCAGGTTTTGCAGAAGCGTTTTCGCTTCCGTTGACAAACATTTTATCCAAAACCAGTTCTTGGTTTCCGGTGGTTGGTCCCGAAATCAGGATGGTATCCCCAACATTTAGTTCTTGATTTTCGATGATAAAAAGACACACTTCAGCTTTCACATAATAATGTTCCACTTTGCCAATCAGCGCTTTTTTGATTTTGATTTTTTGACGAATATCTTTAGGTTTTTCGGCTGTTGCCAAAGCTTTATCTGATAATTCCCCCGAATGTTTGAAGAGCAATTTATCTGATTTTCCTTTTCTGAAAATCATGTTGCCGTTTTTCACACCGCGACGCAATTTTACCTGATCCACCAATGGCATGTGGATGATTTCCTGACATTCCGCCGAACAGCAGTTTTCCATCGCCGCTTTGCATTCATCACATTGAATGAACAACAAATGACAGCCTTCGTTTTCGCAATTGGTGTGATTGTCACACGGTTTGCCACATTGGTGGCATTGGGAAACGATATCATCCGTAATTCGTTCGCCTAAACGGTGGTCAAAAACGAAGTTCTTTCCAATGAATTTACTTTCTAAGTTTTCTTCCTTGATTTGCTTGGCATAATTGATAATGCCGCCTTCCAGTTGGAATACATTTTTAAAACCTTGGTGTTTGAAATAGGCCGAAGCTTTTTCGCATCGAATACCGCCGGTGCAATACATCACGAGGTTTTTATCGTCTTTGTGGTCTTTGAGTTGTTCGTTAATGATTGGCAGGGATTCGCGAAACGTTTCCACATCAGGAGTAATGGCGCCTTTGAAGTGGCCAATTTCACTTTCATAATGATTTCTAAAATCGACTACAATGGTATTGGGATCTTCTAAAATTTGATTGAATTCCTTGGCTTTTAAATGCACTCCGATGTTAGTCACATCAAAGGTTTCATCATTCAAACCATCCGCTACAATTTTGTCACGCACTTTCACGGTCAGTTTCAAAAACGAGTGGTCATCGTGTTCAACCGCCACATTCAAACGAATGTTTTTCATGAAATCATAGGTTTCCAAGGTTTCTCGAAAAGCTTCCATGTTTTCGGCAGGAATGCTCATTTGGGCATTGATGCCTTCTTTGGCAACATACGTTCGGCCAAGGGCATCGAGCTGGTTCCAAGCTAAAAATAATTCGTCGCGAAATTGTTTTGGATCTTCAATTTTGGCATACGCATAGAAAGACAAAGTCAGTCTTTGTTTGCCGGCTTGGTCAATAAGCTCGGCTCTTTCTTCTGCGCTTAAGGTGTTATACAGTTGCATGCTATAAACGTTTAAGTGAGAAATAGGTGTTGAATTCTAATTGGAAGAATTCGGGGCAAATTTACAATTTTTTATAAATAAAAAAACCACGAGATACATCGTGGTTTGATTTTGTTTTTTAAAGAGTCATTAACAGAATTCTGCGTAAGCGTCTTTCAGGTTTTCGGCAATCATTTCAGCAGGACGGCCTTCAATATGATGACGTTCTAACATGTGTACCAATTCACCGTTTTTGAACAAAGCCATGCTTGGCGATGACGGAGGAAAAGGAAACATTTCTTCTCTGGCAGCATCAACCGCTTCTTTGTCAACACCGGCAAAAACGGTCACTAAATGATCTGGTTTTTTGGCACCATCTAAACTCATTTTGGCTCCCGGACGAGCGTTTCTCGCAGCACAACCACAAACCGAATTGACAACTACAAGAGTTGTCCCCTCTGCCTTGATAGCGTTTTTAACGTCTGCGGCACTATATAAATCTTGAAAACCGGCGGCTGTTAATTCGGCACGCATTGGTAATACCATTTCTTCTGGATACATATTTTTTATTTTTTAACTATTAGTGATATTATTTAGATATGAAAATCTGACGCAAAGATAAGCAGAATTCTAAAAGTAAGTTTTAGCCAAGTCATAAAGATTTGTTATCATTTCATAGAAAAATCATCGATGGAATATCCTTCCGAATAATGCTTTGATAAAAAGTCCTTTCGGACATTTCCAAATCACCTGCAAATCTTCCCAAAAAGAGGTTTCCTCATCTAGGAATTTAAAAATAACCGTTGAATTTCCTTTTTGAAACATAGCCGAAAAAATGCTTGATCCTAAATAGTTTTTTTCGTTCAAAATATCCAAAAGCAATAAATCATAAAACCAAAATTTAGTTGTTTTATGGAATTTCCTCAAGTCATTTTCTTTAGATAGAAACCGAACTAAATCCTTTGATTTTTTGATGGTGTTTTTAAAAGTATAGCCGGTACTGGCTTTGGTCCAACCACCGGCGGAGCCAATATTTAGGATGTTTTTGGTGTTGTGTTTCCAAAAAGGATAACACGTCATCGGGATGTTTCCCTGTTCTTTTTCTACGATTTTGTAGTCGGTAATTCCCAGTTTTTGAATGTAGTTTTTGATTTCGGTTTCGTATGCTTCCTTTTGAAGTAAGTCTTTTGAAAACAAAGTGTATTCCAACAAAGCTTCGGTTTCCGAAGTGGGCAACACATACATAAAGCGCGTATTCCCTTTTTGCTCAATCGAAAAATCCATGAAAGTTGCACAATTCGGATGGAAAACAGGTTCTTTACTTTGGATAAACCAACCGATAAAATGCTGATGTAAAAAAGGATATTTGGTTTGCCTTTTGACAATTTCCGGATTGAAAATGGAATTGAAAATTTGATTGCAAGTATAACTTTCTATTTCGGTTTTTACCACGCAGTGATTGCCGAGTTCTTCAAAATCAACTACTTTTTGATGGGCAAAATGGATGTTATTTTGTTTCGAAATGACATCAAAAACCAGAGTATAAAAATCCAGCCCTTTAATCAATTTGTATTGGTAAGGCTTTAAATCCAATGGTCTTTCAAAGTTCTGATTTTTGAAGTAAGCAGAATTCCATTTTTGGGAAACTATGGCGTCAAAAGTTTTCTTTTCCTCCCAAAAACACCAAGTTCTGTCGTTGGTTTTTTTTGGATTTTCGTCCAGAAGCAGTATGGTTTTATCTTCAAATTTTCCCGAAAGCACCATTTCATAAACTGTCATCAGCGCCGCTAAGCCCGAGCCGGTAAAGATGTAATGGTAGTGTTTCATGGTTAGTGTCTGAAAGAAAAGCCCAAGGCAAAATAATGATCCGGTGCATTGTCAGTCAAGCCAACGCCCGAAGACAAATCTACCATAAAATTATCGGTAATCAAATACGTTACGCCGCCATCTAAATTGTGGTTGGCGCTGTCATCTTGCGGAGCAAAGCCAAAAAGTTCAACATAGGAACCCAAATTCTCCGTTATGGAATATCCGGTAGTCAGTGTATAAATGTAAGTGGGTGCCGGAGTGAAACCATCCCATTCACATCCTAAATTATAACCCAGCGAAAGCTTTTCGGAAAGCGAGTGTTGCATCGTAAATCGGAATTCAGGCGCCATATAATCCGTTTTGTAATTCGAAGACGCAGCGTTTGGTAGTGATAGGTGTCCGATGAAAGACGTTTTGGGAAAGATGCCTTTTTCTTCACAAAGACTGACTTTGAAGCCCAGTAAAACCGGCGTAAAACCGGATAGTTTTTCGGCATTTATTTTTTCCGAAACAAATTCGGTTATCAATCGCAGCTCCAAATTTTCATTAACACCATATTTCCATAAAGTAGATGGCAGATTCAAGGTTTGACTATGCCTTTCGTTTTTCTGAAAGGTAAAACCGGTTTCTACTTGAAACATGCCTTTGGGGACAATGGCTGGAGTCTCCGTTTGGTCTGGTCTGTCTGCTTCAATAGGTTCTTGTTTTTGAGCAAAAGAGATTCCGGAAAACAACAGGAGGAAGTAAAATGTTTTCAGTTTCATAAATTAAAATTTAGACAAAACTAAAAATATATTTTGATTGCCAAAAACATTTGTTATTTTTGTGCTTGTAAAATGTAAAGCATGACGTATTCTGAAGAGAATTATTTGAAGATAATTTACCACTTGTCAGTAGTTTCCAAAACAGATGTATCTACCAATGCCATTGCGCAGGAGATGCAAACCAAAGCGTCATCGGTGACGGACATGTTGAAAAAACTGGCCGAAAAAGAATTGGTTAGTTATCAAAAATACCAAGGGGTTTCTTTAACAGAAAAAGGTTTTTTTGCTGCCAAAATGATAGTGAGAAAGCATCGGTTGTGGGAAGTTTTTTTGGTCGAGAAACTCGATTTTACCTGGGATGAAGTCCATGAAATTGCCGAAGAATTAGAACACATTCAATCCGATAAACTGATTAACAAACTGGATGAGTTTTTAGATTTTCCATCCAAAGACCCACACGGCGACCCAATTCCCGATAAAAACGGAAACATCGCTAAGGTGGAAAAACAATTGTTATCCGAATTGGACATCAACAGAACCGGAATTTGTGTAGGCGTGAAAGATTCGTCCGTTGGATTTTTACAATATTTAGACAAACAAAAAATAGCTTTGGGCTCTAAAATAAAAGTCATTGAAAAAGAAAGTTTTGATAATTCGTTGATCATAGAAATTAACGAAAACAGACTTTTGATTACCAACAAAATTGCCAGCAATCTTTTTATAAAAACGATGTAAAGTTATGAGCAAATCACTGGAAGAAGTAAATCAATCCGTTGCCACTGAAGGCAAAGCCACCGGTTTCAGAAAAATTTTAGCGTTTCTCGGACCGGCTTATTTAATAAGCGTTGGGTATATGGATCCCGGGAACTGGGCGACTGATATTGCCGGGGGTAGTCAGTTTGGGTATGCTTTGATTTGGGTGCTGTTGATGAGTAATATCATGGCGTTGCTGTTGCAAAGTCTGAGTGCGCGTTTGGGGATTGTGACTCAGCACGATTTAGCACAAGCTTCGCGGGAAACCTATTCTAAGTTTATCAATTATGTACTTTATTTTTTGGCCGAAGTTGCTATTGCGGCTTGCGATTTGGCAGAAGTTTTAGGAATGGCCATCGGGATTAATTTGCTGTTTGGCATTCCGCTAATTGAAGGCGTTTGGATTACGGTTTTGGATACTTTCCTTTTGTTGTTTTTAATCAACAAAGGCATTCGGAAAATGGAAGCGTTTATCATTGCTTTGGTTCTGGTTATTGGATTTTCGTTTGTATTTGAAATGATTTTTGCCCAACCCGAAACTGGAAAAATATTTGCAGGATTGATTCCAAGTTTGCCTAATGCGAATGCCTTGTATATCGCTATCGGAATTATTGGGGCTACGGTGATGCCTCACAACTTGTATCTGCATTCGTCTTTGGTGCAAACCCGAAAATTTGACCGAAGCGATAAAGGAATCAAGCAGGCACTGAAATATAATTTTATCGACAGTACCATTGCGCTGAATCTGGCGTTTTTTGTCAATGCTGCGATTTTGATTTTGGCGGCAGCCACATTCTACAAAAATGGCATGTTTGAAGTGGCCGAAATTCAGGATGCCCACCAATTATTGGCACCGCTTTTGGGCACACAATGGGCGCCAATTCTTTTTGCTGTAGCATTGATTGCTGCCGGACAAAGTTCTACCATTACTGGGACATTAGCGGGACAAATCATCATGGAAGGTTATCTGAATTTAAGAATTCAGCCCTGGATTCGTAGAATAATCACGCGATTGATTGCTATTGTTCCGGCGGTTATTGCGATACTCTATTTTGGCGAAAGCGTAACAGGAAAGCTATTGATTCTGAGTCAGGTGATTTTGAGTTTACAGCTCGGTTTTGCTATCATTCCGTTGATTCATTTTGTAAGCGATAAGACTAAAATGAAAGGCTTCCACATCAGTAAAACAACTCAAATGGCATCGTGGATTATTGCGGCTATTATAGTTTCACTGAATGCCAAATTGGTTTTTGACGAAATCAACGGTTGGCTGGAGACTTCAGATAATCCAATGATACTCTGGTTTACGGTAGTTCCAATGGCCATTGGCTTTTTGCTATTGCTGCTGTACATTATATTTGAACCATTTATAGCCAAAACCAAAACAGAAATTGACAACCATTCGCCGCATACTTTGACTTTAAAATTGGAAGATTATAAAGATTACAGGAAAAAAAATATTGCAGTTTCGGTTGACTTTTCTTCGGCGGATGAAAAAGCTATTTTGCATGCGTTGGATTTGGGTGGAAGAGAGGCAAATTATACTTTGATTCACGTGGTGGAAACCGTTGGCGCCATGATATATGGAAGCAAAATCAGCGATCATGAAACGTCAATTGATGAACAATTGTTGTTGAATTATTATAAAATGCTGGATGAAAAAGGATTCAAAGTGGATACCAAATTAGGATTCGGTAAACCAGGGAAAATCATTCCGAAAATCATTAACGAAGGAGAGTATGATTTACTAATCATGGGAACACACGGACACACAGGATTCAAAGATTTAGTATTTGGAACCACTGTAGATAATGTGCGCCACCGAATCACGATTCCGCTCTTCTTAGTGAAGCATTAATGACAGCCACAATCGTCTTTGTCACAGCCTTTTTTCGACTTTTTTTTGCCGATAAATTTCTGTGCCAAAAATCCGATGGCGATGCCAAGGGCTACGTAAACGAGTATTTCTTGTAATGAAGCCATATTAATTCAAATAAATTCCGCCGCCAAGCGAGATAAAATTATAGTTGGGCGAAGCAATTCTCAAATGCTCAAACCCAAGTGAAACAAAGTATCTGTTGGTGTGATACCTTGCTTGTATATCATAAACGTTGACCGGTTTTCCATTAATGGCACTCCATTTAGCCGCCGCCGCCAAACTGATGTTGTGACTAAAAAACATTTCGGTGTTGATGCCAAAAGACAACCCTGCTTTTTTCACATCGTTCCCTACATAACTTGCGCCGATAGTCCATCCTAAATTTACATTTTCAAACCGGACACGGTCGTAGCCCAAATTGAAATGAAATAATGAAAGACGGTCTGTAGTATTTGATAAATCATTCTTTTCATATAATTGATGAAAATCGGTCTGAACATAAAAATAATGGAACGGACGAATTTTCACTTTCAAATGATTGCCATACAATCGGTTGCTGCTGTACAGTAAATTATTTTCCAAATCAAACCTAAAATCTTTCTTTAAAGTATCGGCATCAATGCTTTTGTAATTTTCATAGTTGCCCGATTCTTTGTTGTAATAGGGATAATCCGTTAAGTTGTTGTATAAATGGTCTTCATTATTGTAATCGCCAATGAGTCCATATTTAAAAAACCCGATAGTAATATCTAACCAAATACAATCATCACTATCGTCATCATTTTTGTTTGAACAGGAGTTTGAATTAGAATGGTTGTTGCTGCTTGAACTTGAATTGCTGCTACTGGAACCTGATTTTAATTCACTTTTGGATTGATCTACTTTGGATTGACAGAAAGTAGCGTAACTTAGTAATAGGCATAAAATAGAGAAACGGTTCTTCATGGAATTTACTTTCATCATGGGCAACAAAAATCACACCGAAATTTTTCGAAAAAGCGCCGTTATTTCAAAAATTGATACGCAATCAGCGCCGTTACATAAGCAAAACCACTCATGAAAATCAATTGAATCAAAGGCCATTTCCAGGAATTGGTTTCTTTTTTTACAATAGCCAGAGTGCTGGCACATTGCATCGCGAAAGCATAAAAAAGCAATAAGGAAACGCCGGTAGCAAAATTGAAAACTTTTCCGCCGGTATCTTCATAAACCTCTTCTTCCATCCTGTTTTTGATGGTTTTCTCTTCATTATTATGACTTCCGACACTATAAATAGTGGCCAGCGTTCCCACAAAAACTTCACGGGCCGCAAACGAACTCACCACTGCAATGCCAATTTTCCAATCATAACCCAAAGGTTTTATAACCGGTTCAATAGATTTTCCAATAATACCTATATACGAATGTTCGAGCTTGTAGGAACTGATTTCGTCCTCAATATAGTTTTTGTCTTCCGCGCGGTTTTCGGTTTTTACTTTTTCCGCCACTACGGTTTCGGCTTTGTCAAAATATTTTTTAGGGCCGTGGGAGCCCAAAAACCAAAGGATAATGGATATCGCCAATATTATTTTTCCGGCACCAAAAACAAAGGATTTTGTTTTTTCAATCACATTGATGGCCACATTTTTGAAAAGCGGCAACTTATAATTGGGCATTTCTACCACGAAGTACGATTTGGTTTTCAGCTTTAAAATTTTATTCAAAATAAAGGCCGAAAAAATCGCCATTCCAAACCCTAAAAGATATAAAATCATCAGCGTTGCTCCTTGTAGACTAAAAAAACCTAACAGTCTTTTGTCCGGAATTATTAAGGCGATGATGATAGCGTAAACCGGTAAACGAGCGGAACAAGTAATGAAAGGCGTCACCAACATAGTAATCAAACGCTCTTTCCAGTTTTCGATATTTCGGGCACTCATAATCGCCGGAATGGCACAGGCCGTTCCTGAAATCAGAGGCACCACACTTTTTCCGGAAAGCCCATAACGGCGCATGATTTTATCCATCAAAAACACCACGCGACTCATATAACCGCTTTCTTCGAGCACCGAAATAAAGAGGAATAGGAACGCAATTTGCGGAATGAAAATCACGATGCCACCAATGCCCGGAATGATGCCTTCGCTGATTAAATCGGTGAATTCACCGCCGGGAAGATGGGTTTTGGCATAATTAGCCAAATTAGCGAAAGTACTGTCAATATAGGCCATCGGTACACTCGACCAATCAAAAATAGATTGAAAAATAAGCAGCAGAATTCCAAAGAAAATAGCGTAACCAAATATTTTGTGAGTAAGGACTTTATCCAATTTAGAACGCAAATCGGAAGCATTGGCAGTGTCAATTTCCTGCCCCACTTTCAGAGTATCATTGATAAACTGATAGCGTTTGATAGTTTCTTTTTGTTGCAGGCGTTTTAAGTCGGAATGCGATTTGGTGAAGGAACTCCGAATTTCATTTCGTTCCAGATTCAAAAAATTAACATCCTGTGTAATCACCAACCAAAGTTTGTACAACAACTGATTGGGAAATGCTTTTCGAAGTTTGTCAAAATAATCTACATCAATGCTTGAAGCATTCAGGCAAGGCTCTGTTGACAGCGATTTATACTCTACAATTTGATTTTTTAAATCGTCAATACCGATACCTTTTCGGGTGCTGACTAAAACGATTTTGGTTTTCAATTGTTCTTCGAGATATGGAATGTCTAATGAAATTCCTTTAGGTTTCATTCGGTCAGACATGTTGATAACCAATATGGTTGGAATCTCTAAGTCTTTGATTTGGGTGAAAAGCAGTAAATTTCGTTTCAAATTCTCCACATCGGTTACGACTACAGCAACATCAGGATAGAGTTTGTCGTTTTTATTGAGCAATAATTCGATAACCACATTTTCATCAATGGAGCTGGCGTTTAAGCTGTAAGTTCCCGGTAAATCAAGGATGTTGGCTTTAATATTGTTGGGGAGTTTGGAGAAACCCAGTTTTTTTTCAACCGTTATGCCCGGATAATTCCCCACTTGCTGATTCAATCCGGTAAGTTGATTGAACACCGAAGTTTTCCCGGTATTGGGGTTTCCAATTAAAGCAACAGTGATGTTTTGAATGCTCATTTTTGATTATTTCTCATGGAGTTCCACTTCAATCTCACGAGCTGTTTCTTTTCGGATTGCCAAATGAGAGCCGTTGTTTACATTCAAATAAATAGGATCGCCCAGCGGAGCAATTTGGATAATCTCCAAATCATTATCTGGCAAACATCCCATTTCTAAAAGCTTTAGCGGAATTTTATCCAAATCAACATAAGTGATCGTGGCTTTGTCTCCAATTTGTAATAAATCAACGGTGGTTTTCAATGCTTATTTAGATTGAATTAAGATTACAAAAGTAGCGATAAAAAAGGAATATAGAATGACAATTATCAGTTTAACTAATTTTTATCGTTTTCGCAAAGCCAATTGATATCGTCGATTAGTCGCTTGATTTCTTCTTTTTTGGTGCCGTCATAAAAACCGCGAACGCGTTTATGGGAATCTACCAAAACAAAGTTTTCGGTATGAACCATATCAAATAGCTCGGATGGTTTTCCAAGTTTTACGGCTAAATAAGATTTTCGAGCCAAAGTATAAATGTCTTTTTTGTCACCAGTTACCAAGTTCCATTTTGAATCGACAACGCCTTTGGCCAAAGCATATTTTTTTAAAACGGGAACGCTATCAATTTCGGGTGTTACTGTGTGGGAAAGCAACATAACTTTCGGATTGTGTAAAAAAGCTTTCTGAATATCAACCATGTTGGAAGTCATTTTCGGACAAATAGAACCACAAGTGGTGAAGAAAAAATCGGCCACATAAATCTTGCCTTCGTAGTCTTTTTGGGTAATCGTTTTTCCGTTTTGATTGATGAAAGAGAAGTTGCCAATCGTGTGGTATTTGCTAACATATTGCACGGTGCTGTCCACCAATTCAGGGTTGACATCAGCCGGATTGTAGATAGGCAATGTTTTTCCGGGTTTCAAAACATGGTAAAACAAGGAGATGGTTATAATCGAAAAAATTATAAAAGTTCCGATGAAAATTCTATATTTCTTGATAAGCTGCAGCATTCTTTTTTTTGCAAAAGTACAAAAGCAACTCCTAGTTTGTAACATTTCCAAAGCAATTAAGACATATACTTTAGTTAAAAAAATGTTTCTTTCCACAGAAACTATAAATTTGTATCAATTAACAAAAAACTAAACTATTTATGAAAATAAATACAATCTCAAAAACCTTGTTGACCGCAGTGGTTTTTACAGGAGTTTTGCAAGGAAATGCGCAGCAAAAAGCCCCGGGAATTAACACGGATTTGATGGATAAAACGGTAAGTCCAAAGGACAATTTTTTCCAATTTGTGAACGGAACATGGTTGAAAAACACCGCCATTCCTGCAGATAAAACCCGTTGGGGGAGTTTTGATGAACTACGTCAAAACACCGATAAAGATGCATTGGCCATTTTGAAAGAGGCTGCCAAAAATCCAAAATACAAATCGGATACTGATCAAGGGAAAGCCATCAGCATGTACAAATCGGCTATGGATACCGTGGCCAGAAACAAACAGGGGATTGCTCCGTTGAAACCGTATTTGACTAAAATTAATGCTGTTAAAAACATCAAAGATTTGCAAAAATTAATGATGGAAACGGAAGCAGATGGTGGTGGCGTTGGTTTCTTTGGCGTTGGTGTGGGTGCTGACGAAAAAGACAGCAACCGAAATGTGGTGAGTCTTGGACCGGGCGGATTAGGTTTGCCGGATAGAGATTATTATGTTTCTGACGACAAAGATTCAAAAGAAAAACGCGAGAAATATGTACTTCACGTTGCTAAAATGCTACAGTTTCTTGGGGAAAAACCAGAACAGGCTAAAGCAGATGCTGATAAAATTTTGGCTTTAGAAATTCTAATGTCAAAACCAAGATTAGACAGAGTAGAGCGTCGTGACAGCAAAAAACAATACAACCCAACAGCTATCAGCGATTTGCAAAAAATGATGCCAATAGTGGATTGGAATACTTATTTAAAAGGAGTTGGCTTTACAAAAATTGACACTATCATTGTTTCGCAGCCAAGATATATGGCGGCTTTGCAAACTATTTTCACAGAAAACAAAGTAGAAGACTGGAAAGCCTACATGCGTTGGATGTTATTGAGAGGTTCGGCCAATCAATTGTCAACCAACATTGAAACAGCGAACTGGGAGTTTTATGGTAAAACTTTAACAGGTGCCTTAAAACAAAGACCGCGTCATGAAAAAGCATTGCAAGTAGTAAACGGAACAGTTGGTGAAGCTTTAGGAAAGTTATATGTAGAGAAGATGTTCCCTGCGGAAGCCAAAGAAAAAGCAGCCAAAATGATTAAGAACGTTATTCGTGCTTATGAAATCAGAATCAATAATTTAACTTGGATGTCGCCGGAAACTAAACTGAAAGCGATTGAAAAATTAAACAAACTAACCATCAAAATTGGATATCCTGACAAGTGGGAAGATTATTCCGCTTTAGTTGTAAAAAGTCCGGAAGAAGGAGGGAGTTATTTTGACAACATCAGAAATGTATCGAAATGGCAATGGAAAAAGGATTTAGATAAATTAGGGAAACCGGTAGATAAAACCGAATGGGGCATGTCACCACAAACCGTTAATGCGTATTACAATCCGTCTTATAACGAAATCGTATTCCCGGCTGCTATTTTGCAACCACCATTTTACGATTATAAAGCGGATGAAGCTGTAAATTATGGTGGAATCGGTGCTGTTATCGGTCACGAAATCTCACACGGATTTGACGATCAAGGAGCCAGTTACAATGCTGACGGTAACCTTATTGATTGGTGGACAGCTGATGATTTAACTAAATTCACGGCCCTGGGTACTTCCTTAGCCGATCAGTATTCTGCTTTAGAACCACTACCGGGGACTCATGTGGATGGTAAATTTACTTTAGGAGAAAACATTGGGGACTTAGGCGGAATCAACGCTGCTTATGATGGTTTGCAATTGTATTTAAAAGAAAACGGAAGACCGGGATTAATTGACGGTTATACTCCAGAACAACGTTTGTTCATTTCTTGGGCTACCATTTGGAGAGGAAAGATTCGTGATGAAGCCTTGAAAAATCAAGTAAAAACAGATCCGCATTCACCGGCACAATACCGTGCTTATGTGCCTTTGTTAAACTTACAAACGTTCCAACAAGCCTTTGATATCAAACCGGGAGACGGAATGTATGTGGCTCCGGAAAAACAAGTTAAAATTTGGTAAGTTTCAGATACTAAATAAAAAACCTCAAGTTATGCTTGAGGTTTTTTTATGCTTTTTACTAAAGCCACTAAACTAATTAGTGCCCAGGTTCCTTCGAGAACCACAAATGGCCAAAACTTAATAAGATAGGATGAAAAACAGGCAATCCCGCCACCAAAAATATTCAGAACGTAAAATAGGATTCCGTCCTTTTTTATCAATGAAAAGATGTTTAAAAAATAGGCAATCAGAATCAGGCCAACGCCTACTGTTCCTATCATATCATTAGTGCTCATAAGGTTTTGTTTTTAAATGAATACGCTAAAACTGTTTCGATTTTAGTGCTTTCAATGGTTTTTCCAAAAGAGGTTTTGCTTTCCTCAAACTCGGGCAAAGGTAACTTTAATTCGATTGCTTTTTGAGTGTAATACTCTTTTCTGGTCGGATGGAAAGGAGTCACGGCATTGAAAACTTCGTCCCAACACTCTTGGGCGATGATGCTTTCCAAAATGCCAATGCAATCCATTTGATGAATTAAATTGATGGGACCTTCCGGGTTTTCCAGTTGTCGCCTTCCCGCTAAGAATTTGATGGGATGTCGGTTTTCACCAATCAATCCGCCAAAGCGGACAATGGTAGTTTGGAAATTTTTATGGTTTTGCAAAAGCGTTTCGACTTCTAATAATTGCTTGCCGCTTTCGGTATCCGGTTGTGGTTTTGTAGCTTCGGTGATTGTCGAATTATCATCAGAATACACAGCAGTTGAGCTGATAAAAATCACTTTTTCAACGGTAGATTTTTCAACAAACGGAATAAGCATTTGGATTTTGGCCACAAAATTTTCAGCGCTAATTCCTCTTAATTTGGGTGGAATATCAATAATCAGGATTTCGGAATTTTCGAGAAAGGAATGGATGGCTCCTTTGATGTCTGTTGCTGAAAGTTCCAATAAAAAAGCTTCAATTCCGGCATTTTCTAATATTGATATTTTCTCAGAAGAAGTGGTAGAGCCTTTCACCGAAAACCCTTTTTCCAGTAGTGATTTTGCCAAAGGCAAACCCAGCCAACCGCAACCTAAAATGCTAATTTGTCTCATCGGTGAATAGTGTCAACAGTTGCAGTTATACTATCTCTACTGTTTGAAACCCTTCTGAAAAGCGGTTTTTCTTCGATAACTTTTGGAGAAGCTTTTATTTTTTCTTTAATGACAACCGCATCGTTTAATACAAACGGCGTTGGAATCATCCAGGCTTTTCTTTTGGCAACACTGAACTGTGGGTTAGTCATCAAATCAAACGAACTTTCCAGCAACTCCAATTCTAATTTGTCTTTGGTGTTGATAGAAAATTCCAATTCCAATGGAAGATTATCCACCACATAATAACTCAAAAGTTTGTTGCTTTTTAGATTGATAATATTGGTTTTAAGGTCAACCGCATGAGCCCCGTTGGCTTTTAAATTATGGAGTTGTGTGTCATTTTTGACAAAAATATCATATCGGTTTACATGGCGGTTTGGTGTGATTTTGATGCGATACAAATGTTGGTTTCCTTTGACAGTGTCGCGTAAAAATTCAATGGTTGGTTTGGCAATGATTTTCACCGGAGCATCGGCCATAAAAGTAAATTCTGAACCGTATTTGCTGTATAATTTATACGTATTTAATGAAGTGGCCGCTAGTGGTTTATCGCCCAGATACGCTTTTGTCCATTCATCTAAATTCACATCATACGTGGCCCAATTGGCTTTATTGGTATCGCCATTTAAGATATAAACCAAACTGTTAGGCTTCGCTTTTTCAGGGGTATAACTTGAAGATTGATGCGCTTTAATAAAAAAGCCAAGCGAAATTAAAAAACAAAGCCCCGCCCAAATTCCCTTTTGGGAAAACGAACCGAAAATCGGCAATAATAAGGTAAACGCCAATACAGTCAATATGGAACTTCCAAACAAAATTTTCAATCCCAAACCTACCGGAAACATGGTTATAAACGGAACAATTAGTATCAATGTCGGAATGGCCAGCAGCACATTTAAGACCCAGCCCGATTTTTGCGTCAGCACAAAAAAGCCAAGCATCAACGAACTCGCCATCACCGGAATAATCATAAATCCGGCGCCTTGTAATTTTAAGGCAATGCCGAGATTAAGCAGCAACCAAACAAATAATGGTGCAACCATCTGGCTCATTTCGGGATTTCTTTTGCCGCTATTTTGGTAAAACAAAAAGCAAACCGCCAGTGTCAAACTTATAAAAGCATAAATATAATAGTGCCCGTTATAAGTAAATCCTTGGAGGATATCAGTGTATTGCGGATAGAAATTCAACAGCAATTTCCAACCTACATAAGTTACTAAACCGGCGGTTACTAACGAACCCAATAACGGTACAAAGCCTTTCAAAACTTCATCAATCCGCATGGCTCTTTTGCCCAAACCGATGAAAACAAACAATAAAAACAAACCAAAGGCGACCAATACCATTGGCAAAACCCAGGCAAAAGGATAACTCACAAAACCAAACGGAATGTTGAAATAGACTTGATCGTCAGTCGAATTTAAATCCGTCAAATCAGCATTTGAAAAATAATTCAGCAACGGAAACAAGTAAGTGCCTTGATGAGCTAGTGTTTTTTTGTCTAAATTTTGATAAGTATCTTGTGCGGAATGATAATTAAAATGATTGTCAATAAACGCAAAATTAAAGCCTTGAATTTTTCCTGCTTCTCTGAAAACAGTTAAATCGGTATCATTCGGTAACATTTTATAAATGCTGTACATCAGCGAATTCGAAACCGGGTACTTGGCTTTTCCGGCTTTGAACGCTTCTACCATTTTGGTATTGCCCTGATTGGTTTCCATCAGCATATAACTCGGCCCCGAAGAACCACGCGATTCGAAGTTTAATACCAATCCCACTTCCTTCGCCCATTGATGTTGTGTTACAAATAACGCTGCGCCGTTCAAACCTAGTTCTTCCGCATCTGTAAAAAGAATGATGATGTCGTTTTTATGTTGTGTTTTAGTGTGCAAAAATGCCCGAACACTTTCCAATATTGTCGCCACTCCCGAAGTATCATCGCTGGCGCCTTTGGAAAACGAATGCGGCGCACTGTCATAATGCGAAAGCAACAGCAATGCCTTGGTATTTGCAGAACCTTTGATGCGGGCCAAAATGTTTTTTGACTTTACCAAAGTGCCTTTTTCGGTCATCGTAAAACCTTCCTGAAGTGAGGTTTCTAAGCCAAGATTTTGTAATTCTTTTTGAAGGTATTGTGCCACCGCTTCGTGGTTTTTAGAACCGACAAAATGAGGTTGGGCTGACATCGCTTTTACGGTTTCTAATGCTCTTTGGGTTGAAAATTCCGAAAGCGGTGCTTCGGTTTTGTCATAACTCTGCGGCATCATACAATAAAAAATACCAAACACCAGTGCCACAAGCACCAACAGCGAATATATAGCAGTATAGTTTTTTCTCATCAGGATAAAATTAGTGTTCTTTTCTGACCAGCATATAAAAATCGTTTTCTAAAAAACGATAGCCTTGGTCATACACAAAATAATAAGTGTTTCCGTTGCCGGTATTCAAAACATTGGTAAAAAAATCAAAATCGAACCCTTTACTCAATAGTTTCGATTTGGTCGTTTTCGCTTTTCCTTCCGGATTTAGTTCCACCAAAATACGGTAATTTTTGCGCAACTTGTTGTTGATGTTCCGCATATAATTGGTGCTGTCCTTATTGATTTTGTTGTTATACGCATTGCGACAACCGTCGCTGCAGAACTTTTTGTCCTCGCGACCCACAATTTTTTCACCACATTCTAAACAAACTTTGGTCATATTTTTATTTTTAGGAGCGAATGGCTCGGGCTTTATCAGCGTTCCGTTTTCCTGCTGTCCGCTCTACTTCGGTGCCGCTTCCATCAGGGCTGGTTAGGAGTTGTCTTTTGTGTTTGTATGCTTTTTCTTCCATCAAATATAAGAAAATATTTCCGTTTACAAACGGTTACAAGTAGTTACAACCGAAAGTAAATGAATAACTACCGACTAATTTTTGCCGTTTGCCACAACTTTGCCTCGTTGATTGGAAACAACAAACAACACAGAAAATAATTTTTAACACTAACATTTAAATTGTAAACGCCATGAACGCCATGAGAAACAAAGTACAGTTAATCGGTCACGTAGGACAGGAACCGGAAGTGAAAATCTTCGACGGAGGAAAAAAAGTAGCCAACATCACCATTGCTACCAATGACTATTACATCAACGACAAAGGGGATAAAGTCGAACAAACGGAATGGCACCGGGTAAGTGCCTGGGGCAAAGTTGCCGACATCATCGAGAAGTATGTAACCAAAGGCAAGGAAATTTGCATAGAAGGGAAACTGACTCACCGAAGCTATGATGATAAAGACGGTACCAAACGGTATGTCACTGAAGTAGTCGCTAATGACATCTTGTTGTTAGGGAAATAACTCCTAAAGCTGAAGCATGAATATTAAGGTTTTTAATATCCGTTTAGCCAAAGAGTTTTGTCAAGCTGATCAAGACAAAATGAATCACTTTCTGGATTCGGTTGAGGTGAGATTAACATCGACCAATTTCGTGACTACCGGCACTACCGATTTTTGGTCAGCAGCAGTTTTCTATTTGCCAAAGGAGGCTAAAAAAGGAAATACAACCACCAAGCTTTCAGAAGAAGAGTTGTCCCAAGCAGAGCGTAATATTTATAATGCTTTACGCCTTTGGAGAAATGATTTGGCTGAAAAATTAGAGTGGTCTGCTTTCAGAGTTTGTCACAATTCGCATTTGATGGCCGTGGCCAAAACCAATCCCCGAAGCATTGAAGAGTTAGAAAAAGTAACGGGATTCGGAAAGGCAAGAACGGAGAAGTATGGAGAGGATATTATGGCCATCTTGAATGCGCTTTAAAAAGACAACTTCTGAAAGGATAAAGCGGTAAAGTGAAAATTTTGCCGCTTTTTTATTTTCAATTTCGTAAAAAATTAACGTAAAAAAAATAAAGTTGTCAACACGAAAACGTTTTCGGTAATAATTTAAAAATAATGGTGTAATCATTATTCGATTATTTGGTTACATTTATTTTATGTTAACTGTCAATAACATTCAAAATAGAGTTAAAATGCTGAATCCCATAGGGATTTTGGTGTTGTTTTTATTGGTGTCAACGGTTGGATTTTCGCAAGTTGGGATTAATACCACTAACCCATTAAGCACTTTAGATATTAACGGCAATCTTTCAGTTAAGGTTTTGACACTAAATGGAAGCGGCTCAACTACTTTGATTAGTGATGGCGTTTACCTTTCCTTAAATCCTCAAGCTACAGATCAGGAGTTTCAATTGCCCAGTCCCATAACTTATCCGGGGAGGGTTTATTATTTGAGAAATATCAACAATACTAATACGGCAAAACTTACTACTGCTGCCGGGAATTTTTTCTTCAAGCCTTTAACAAGTGGAGGAGTAGGAACTATCTATATGTATGATAACCATTATAGAACTCTGATGGTGGTAAGTGACGGTTCGAATTGGACGGTCTTTGATTAAGCATTCATCAGTTCCTGAAACAGTGCAACAAACTCCCCTATATGGTATCCGTCTAGCAAAGCGTGATGAACATGAACAGCCATAGCCATGGTTTTTTTGCCATTTTCTTCCATCATTTTACCAAACGAAATTTTAGGGCAACTATCCGGAAAAGTGAAACTTCGGGCATGTGAATAAGAAGTGAAATTTATCCAGGGCAAAGCTGAAAAATGAATCAGGTTGATAGCAAAATCACGTGTTATAAGTCCGGGTGTGACTTGAATGCGGGCAATTTCTTTTTTAGTGATTTCTGCAAAATCGGTTAAGCTTTCGGCATATTCCATCAGTGAAAAACCAAACGTTTTATCCTCGCGTAAAATCGTTGCCGAAGCGTCAATAGTGTCAAAGATATAAACTTCATCGTCAATGATTCGATAACGAAAAGGCTCGATAGTATTTACAGCCAACAAGGTTTTATGTAAATAATAAGTAAAAAAAGAAACGTTTAGCTCTTTCGCTTTTGCATAGGCTTTGGTACAGTCTATTGAAATAGTGATGCCAAAAAAAGGCTCTTCCATTTGTTTAAAAAACTGGAAATGCTCTTTTCTGTTCCAAGTGTCGAGAGGTAATTTTTGCTTCACAATTATAGTAAAATGTCTAACACATCTGATATTTTTTCAAGCGTTCTGAAATTGGGATGCTCTACTTTATGACTTATTTTTTCGTGTTCCCAAGTCGTGTGAAACGGAATATGAACCGCATAACCACCAATGCCCAAAACCGGCAACACATCCGACTTTAAAGAATTGCCAATCATAAAAAACTCTTCCGGTTTTATTTCCAAACGAGTCAGCAGTTTTTGGTAATTCAGTTCCTGTTTGTCGGCCATGACTTCAATGTGGTGAAAATAATGTCCTAATCCCGAACGGTGTAGTTTACTTTGTTGGTCTTTCAAATCGCCTTTGGTGGCAACAATCAGTTTATATTTTCCTTTTAAAGCTTCGAGGGTTTCTTCCACACCATCCAATAATTCAATCGGTTTTTGCAGCAATTCTTTTCCGTATTCGATGATTTTTTCAATGATTTCGATGGAAATAGTGTTGTTCGAAATTTTCATGGCCGCTTCAATCATAGAAAGGATATAGCCTTTGATGCCATAACCATACAAATCTAAATTATCGATTTCGGTTTTGAATAACTCTTGCGAAAGCGAATGATGCGACAAATATGCCGACATCAATTCACAGAATTTTTGTTCCGTTTCCTGAAAATACGGTTCGTTGACAAACAAGGTGTCGTCAGCATCGAAAGCTATTACTTTTAGATTCATAAATTATAGTTTAACTAATCAAAGCTCCATTATTCACACCATCCGCATCCGGATTAACGAAAACCAATTTGCCTTCGGCGTTGTTGGTCATCAAAATCATGCCTTGGCTATCCACACCACGCAAAGCTCTTGGCGCTAAATTGACTAGAACGGTTACGCGTTTGCCAACCACTTCTTCCGGAGAAAAATGTTCGGCAATTCCGGAAACTATTGTTCTGACATCAATTCCCGTATCAACTTTTAATACTAAAAGTTTATTCGCTTTTGGCATTTTTTCAGCTTCCAAAATCGTTCCGACACGCAAATCTAATTTCGAAAAATCTTCAAAGGTTGAAGTTGGTTTTTGCGGTTCGGTCACTTGGTTTTCCATAACATTGGCTTTTTTGGTGGCTTCTAATTTGTCTATTTGTTTTTGGATTTCGACATCTTCAATTTGGGCAAATAAGATTTCAGCTTCGCCAATTTGATGACCGGCAGGAAGCAAATCGGAAGTGGCTGTAACAGCATTCCAACCTAAAGTATCCACTTTTAAAATGGTCGACAATTTCTTAGCCGTAAATGGTAAAAATGGTTCAGCCAGAACACTCAAAGCAGCTGCAATTTGCAGCGCAATATACATTTGTGTTTGCACTCGAGCCGGATCTGTTTTGACCATTTTCCAAGGTTCTTCGTCAGCTAAGTATTTATTTCCAAGTCGGGCTACATTCATCAATTCGACTTGCGCTTCCCGGAAACGATAACGCTCAATGGAACTTGAAATCACCGCCGGATAGGCTTTTAATTCAGCTAAAGTTTGCTCGTCTACTTCTGAAAACTCATTTGGTGAAGGCACAATACCGTTGTAATATTTATTGGTTAACACCACAACTCTATTGATGAAATTACCAAAAACGGCAGCCAATTCATTATTATTTCTTGCCTGAAAATCTTTCCAGGTAAAGTCATTGTCTTTGGTTTCCGGAGCATTGGCTGTTAAAGCATATCGCAAAGCATCCTGTTTGCCCGGGAAGTCTTGTAAGTATTCGTGCAGCCAAACTGCCCAGTTTTTGGAAGTGGATAGTTTGTTGCCTTCCAAATTCAAAAACTCGTTTGCCGGAACATTATCCGGTAAAATAAAACTGCCTTCGGCTTTCAGCATGGCCGGAAAAATGATGCAATGAAAAACGATATTGTCTTTCCCGATGAAGTGTACCAATTTGGTATCGGCATCTTTCCAATACGGTTCCCAATTTTTTCCTTCGCGAGCTGCCCATTCTTTGGTAGACGAAATGTAACCAATCGGCGCATCGAACCATACATAAAGTTTCTTTCCTTCAGCGCCTGCTACGGGAACATCAATGCCCCAATCCAAGTCACGCGTCACGGCACGAGGTTTTAAACCATCGTCTAACCATGACTTTACTTGGCCTAGTACATTTGCTTTCCAGTCTTTGGCGTGGTCTACTAAAATCCATTGGGTTAAAAAATCCTGATATCGGTCCAAAGGTAAAAACCAGTGTTTGGTGGATTTTAAAATCGGAGTTTCTCCGGTTATCGTTGATTTCGGATTGATTAAATCGGTTGCATTCAACGTAGAACCGCAGCGCTCACACTGGTCGCCATAAGCTTCCGGGTTTTCGCATTTCGGGCAAGTTCCGGTTACGAAACGGTCGGCCAGAAATTGCTCGGCTTTGGCATCGTATAATTGTTCGGTGACTTCTTCAATGAAATCGCCTTTGTCGTATAATTTTTTAAAAAATTCGGATGCCGTATCGTGATGAATTTGGGCAGAAGTTCTGGAATAATTATCGAATGAAATTCCGAAATCTAAAAACGACTGGCGAATGATTCCGTCGTATTTGTCTATAACCTGCTGTGGTGTAATGCCTTCTTTTTTGGCTTTCATCGAAATGGCCACACCGTGTTCATCGCTTCCGCAAATGAAGGCTACATCTTTTCCCTGCAATCTTAAATAACGGGCATATATATCGGATGGCACATAAACTCCGGCCAAATGCCCAATGTGAATCGGACCATTGGTGTAAGGTAACGCCGCCGTGATGGTATATCTTTTTGGATTTTCTAACATACTGTATTGAATAGACAGCAAAAATAACTTTTTAGCCACGATTTTACGAATTAATTTTGGGATTTGTTTACTTTTGATTCTGCCAATTTTACCAATCCTATTGCTTAATGCGAACGATTTTTATTTTAGTTTCTCTAGTATCCATTGCTTCTTATTCTCAAAAAAAGATGATAACACCTCCATACTTACAAAAGGGCGACACGATTGCCATTGTTTCCACAGCGCGAAAAAACATAGAAGACAACTTAAAACCCACCATTGATTTATTGGAAGGCTGGGGTTTGAATGTAAAACTTGGAAAGACGATAGGTTTAGATTATTACCAATTGGCCGGAACCGATGACCAACGCGCAGCTGATTTTCAGGAGCAAATGGACAATCCGAATATCAAAGCCATTTGGTGCGTTCGCGGCGGTTATGGAACGGTTAAAATCATTGACAAATTGGATTTTACCAAATTCAAACAAAATCCCAAATGGATTATCGGCTTTAGCGATGTGACGGTTTTGCACAGTCATTTGAACCGAATGGGCATAGAATCCATTCACGGAACGATGCCGGTGGCCATTGCAAGAGCAACGGATGAAGCTAAAAATTCCTTATGTGCGGCTTTGTTCGGTGATAAATTGGACTATAAATTAGAGTGTGATGCCTTGAATCATTTGGGCAAAGCCAAAGGTGAGTTGGTTGGCGGAAACCTATCGATTTTATACAGCTTGCTAGGCTCGGAATCAGCGATTGACTGCACCGATAAAATTTTGTTTATAGAAGATTTAGACGAATACCTGTATCATGTAGACCGGATGATGATGAACTTAAAGCGCAATGGTTGTCTGGGCGGCTTGAAAGGAATTATAGTAGGCGCCATGACCGAAATGAAAGACAATGATATTCCATGGGGAAGAAATGCTTTAGAAATTATTGAAGATGCTGTAAAAGGATTAAATATTCCCATCATTTATAACTTCCCTGCAGGACACATCCGAGACAATCGCAGTTTGATTTTCGGAAGGCAAATTTCGATGGAAGTCACTGCCGAACAAAGCAAAGTAGTTTTTGAATAAATGGCAGAACACAACGAACTTGGTAAATATGGAGAAGAGCTGGCTGCGGGTTTTTTGCAGCAAAACGGGTATACCATCTTAGCAACTAATTGGACTTTTCAAAAAGCAGAAATTGATATCATTGCTCAAAAAGAAAATGTTTTGGCGATTGTGGAAGTAAAGACCCGTTCGTCTATTGATTATGGTTTGCCACAAGATTTTGTCAAGCCAAAGAAAATCCAACTGTTGGTTAAGGCCGTAAATGAATATGTGATTTCTAATGATTTGGATGTCACGGTTCGATTTGACATCATAGCCATACATAAAGAAGAAAACAACTATAAAATAGAACACATTGAAGATGCTTTTTATCATTTTTAAATAAAATAATCTTAAAAATGTCCTGAAAATCAATTTTCTTCTGAATTTCAATAACTTTACAAAAAAATAAAAAAACCTATATGAAAAAATATCTACTATTAGCTGCTTTTTTGAATTGCGTTGGTCTTATGGCACAAAATAAAGTGGCTGAAAAAGTATCAGAATTGCAGCGATTAAAAGCAAATTTTAAAACCATTTCGGTTCTTTCCCCAACTCAAAATGCCATCAATGCTGATGTGGATAAAGTGGTTAAAGATGCTACATTGGCTACGTTAAATGTTGCCAAAATCAATGAAGTTGTTGCCAATCAATATGAGTACATTGAATTAGAAATTCCTTATCAAAACCAAATCATTCCGGTGCTTTTGTACAAAGTAAATCCCTTTGCTGAAGGTTTTCACGTGGATACAGACAAAGGCAAATACATTCCCTATCAAAAAGGAGTTTACTATCGCGGAATCATAAAAGGCGAAACAAATTCGGTATCAGCCTTTAACTTTTTCAATGGTGAATTTAATGGGGTACTGTCAAGTTCTGAGTTAGGAAATGTGGTGGTAGGCAAATTAGAAAAACCCAAAAATCAAACCGACTATATTGTGTATTCTGATGCCAAAATGAAAGTGTTGAACCAGTTCGACTGTCATGTCAAAGAAGGCTATATTCCTCCGGTAAAGGCAAAGGAAAACACCAATAAAAGTACTCTTAGCAACAGATGTGTGACCATTTATTTTGAAGTAGATAATAATTTGTTTCTTGCCAACAATGGCGATACAACAGATACAACCAATTGGATGACATCGGTTTTTAATAATGTACAAACATTAGACAATAATGATGGAATTTCGGTAGCGTTGAAATCCATTTACATCTGGACAGATCAGGATCCTTACGAAGGAGTTGGGACTTCTTCTTCAGATTATTTGCAGGCATTTAACACTCAAACCCCTGTTTTTGACGGTGATCTTGGCCAATTGGTTGGAATAGATCCGGGTGGACTTGGAGGTGTTGCGGTTTCCATAGATGGTCTTTGTTCTCAAGAAAATTACAGTTATTCGGATGTGTTTTTCAATTACCTTAGTGTGCCGACCTATTCGTGGACAATTCAGGTAATTACGCACGAATTGGGTCACCTTTTAGGGTCGCCACACACACATGGCTGCTACTGGAATGGAAACAATACGGCTATTGATGGCTGTGGACAACAAGCAGGTTATCATGAAGGAACTTGTGCTCAGGGGCCAATACCTTCAGCAGCAGAAAAAGGAACGATTATGAGTTATTGCCATTTAGTTTCAGGAGTGGGAATTAGTTTTAACAATGGTTTCGGGCCACAACCTACGGCAGCAATTTTAAATGCCGTGAACAGTTCAACCTGTTTGAGCACAGATTGCGTAAATACGTGTATCAATTTGGTTGTTGACCTCACCATAACCAGTCTAAACAACAACTCAGTTTCTGTTACATGGAATGATAATGGTTCTTCCACTTCCTGGGAAGTGTCTGTTACTCCTTTTTCTTCTTCAACAATTGTATGGAATACAGTGAATACGAATAGCTATTCTGTTTCAGGATTAAGCCCAAACACTTATTATATAGTTCGGGTAAGACCAATGTGTACCGGTGCAGCAGTGGCAGCAAGCAGAGATAAAATATTTGCTACAACCAATACTAATCTTTGCAGTTTTGCTTTTACGGATACAGGAGGGACAACGGCTAATTATACGAATATGGAATCATGGGTAAGAACCATGATGCCAACAGGTACCGGATTAAAAATAAAAGTGACTTTCTCAAGTTTCCGATTGGAAGATACGTATGACTTCTTATACATCTACAATGGTTCCGATGAGTATTTTACCGACTTGACAAACGGGGGTCTTACCGGCTATTCTTTGCCTCCTTCCTATACCTCAACAGCGACGAGTGGTGCTTTAACGTTTAAATTTGTTTCAGATCAATTAGAAAATGATACGGGATGGAATGCTACAATTTCTTGTACGGGTACATTGGGGGAAGTGAGTAATGATTACCTTGATTTCAGCTATTATCCCAATCCAACCAATGGAAAAGTATTCATCAATTCTAAAGATGCCATTACCGAAATTACAGTTTACAATGTCGAAGGACAATTACTGTTTAGTCAAAAACTGAATGAACTAAGTACCAATGTTGACATTTCTCAGTTTGCAGCCGGAACGTATTTCTTCAAATTAAAATTCAATAATCAACAAGCCAATTTTAAGGTTTTGAAAATGTAATTTCATATGTATTTGATATAAAAAAGCCACTCGTTTTGAGTGGCTTTTTTAGTTATTGTTTCATCAATTCCATATATTCTAATGCTCTCGAAATTGATTTTACATTTTCGAAAGTGAGCAATAACCGCAAACCATTTTTGGTTTCTTTCTCTTTCATTTTACAAAGGTTGCCATGTTGTTGTACAAATTGCAACATGTGTCGGAATTGCTTCGAATTGTAATAAGCCGATTGCTGGTCAGAAACAAAATAACCAATCAGTTTGCCTTGTTTCATCACGATTCTTTCGATGCCCATTTGTGTTGCAATCCATTTGATGCGAATGCTGTTGAGTAAGGCTTTAGCTTCTTTGGGTAACACACCAAAACGGTCAATCAGTTTGGTTTCGTAGGCAATTAAACCGGCTTCGTCTTTTATGGTGCCCAATTCATTATACAAATTCAAACGCTCCGAAATATTGTTGATGTATTCATCCGGAAACAGTAATTCGAAATCGGTGTCAATCTGTAAATCTTTGACGTATTCTTTGTTTTCATCTTCGTTTTCTTCCTGATACAAGTCTTTGAATTCGTTTTCTTTCAACTCTTCAATGGCTTCGTTCATAATTTTCTGGTAGGTTTCAAAACCAATTTCGTTGATAAAACCACTTTGTTCTCCGCCCAACAAATCTCCCGCTCCTCGAATTTCTAAATCCTTCATGGCAATGTTAAATCCGCTTCCCAGTTCGCTGAATTGCTCCAAAGCCTGAATGCGTTTTCGGGCATCATCGGTCATGGCAGAATAGGGTGGACAGATGAAATAACAGAAAGCTTTTTTATTGCTACGACCAACGCGACCACGCATTTGATGCAAATCAGACAACCCAAAATTATTAGCATTATTGATGAAAATGGTGTTCGCATTCGGGACATCCAATCCACTTTCGATAATGGTGGTGGCCACCAAAACATCAAAATCACCATTCATAAATCCGAGCATCAATTCCTCCAGCTTTGTGCCTTCCATTTGGCCGTGACCAATGCCAACGCGTGCATCAGGAACCAATCGTTGAATCATGCCAGCAATTTCCTTGATGTTTTCAATTCTATTATTGATGAAAAACACTTGACCGTTTCTTTGAATTTCATACGAAATCGCATCGCGAATCAACTCTTCATTAAACCCAACTACTTGTGATTCGATGGGATATCGGTTTGGTGGCGGTGTGGTAATGACTGATAAATCGCGGGCCGCCATCAATGAAAACTGTAATGTTCTCGGAATTGGCGTGGCTGTTAAAGTCAGTGTATCGACATTCGCTGCTATAGTTTTCAATTTGTCTTTTACGTTGACACCGAATTTTTGTTCTTCGTCCACAATCAACAAACCTAAATCCTTGAATTGTACATTTTTGTTGACCAATTGGTGCGTGCCAATGATAATGTCCAATTTCCCGGAAGCCAATTCTTCCAAGGTTTGCGCTTTTTGTTTGGCAGTTCGGAAACGGTTTAAATAACCCACTTTTACCGGCATTTCTTTTAATCGTTCGGTAAAGGTTCTATAATGTTGGTAAGCCAAAATGGTTGTCGGCACTAAGATCGCGACTTGTTTGCTATTGTCTACCGCTTTGAAAGCCGCACGTATGGCGACTTCTGTTTTCCCAAAACCTACATCACCACAGACTAATCGGTCCATCGGACGGTCTTTTTCCATATCGGCTTTGACATCTTGCGTGGCGGTAATTTGGTCGGGCGTATCTTCGTAGATAAACGAACTTTCTAATTCTTTTTGCAAATAACTATCCGGCGCAAATTGGAAGCCTTTTTCCAATCTCCGCTTGGCGTATAATTGAATTAAGTTGAAGGCAATGTGTTTGACACGTGCCTTGGTCTTTTGTTTTAAAACTTTCCAAGCATTAGAACCGAGTTTGTAAATCTTCGGCGGCGTGCCGTCTTTACCGTTGTATTTAGAGATTTTATGGAGCGAATGAATGCTTACATACACGATGTCATTATCGGCATAAACCAGTTTAATGGCTTCCTGTGTTTTGCCTTCGACCTGAATTTTTTGCAAGCCACCAAACTTCCCGATTCCGTGGTCAATATGTGTTACATAATCGCCAACGGATAAGGAATTCAGTTCTTTTAAAGTGAGTGTTTGCTTTTTGGAATAACCGTTTTTGATGCTGAATTTGTGATACCGCTCAAAAATCTGATGATCCGTATAGCAGGCAATTTGGTTTTCTTCGTCAATGAAACCTTGGTATAATGAAGCTACAATCGTATGATATTGTTTCCGGATATTCTCGTGATTTTCTTCGTCTAAACTTTCAAAAATGTCGTGAAAACGATTGGCCTGACCTTCATTGGCACAATACAAATAATTGGTATAGCCGTTAAAATGATTATCGCTCAAATTGTTCAGCAGCAAATCAAATTGCTTGTTAAACGAAGGCTGAGGTTGTATGTGGTATTCGAAAGTCTTAGTCGTTTTGAACAGCGGTTTGTTCGATAATTCGATGATGGAAAAATCTAACGCTTTGCGCAAAAAGCCTTCTTGGTTTAAGAACAAATGTTGGGGTGCGGCGTGTTTGACGTCTTTCGATAATTTATCAAAAGTTTCTATCGCTTTCGCGAAAAGTTTATCCAGTTGCGAAGTTAAAAACTCAGTGTTTTCAATACATAAAACGGTTTTGTCGCTGATGTAGTCGAGGAAACTTTCGCGGTTTTCCTTGATGAATTTATTCTCCAGATTAGGGATAATGGTAATCTTACTTTGCTTTTCTACCGAAAGTTGGGTTTCTACGTCAAACGTTCGGATGCTGTCGACTTCATTGCCAAAAAACTCAATACGATACGGATTGTCATTGGAAAACGAAAAGACATCCAAGATTCCGCCACGGACGGAAAACTCTCCCGGTTCGGTTATAAAATCGACCCGTTTGAATTCGTATTCAAATAAGACTTCATTGATAAAATCAATAGAAACATTATCGCCAACCGCAACCTTTAAGGTGTTTTTGTCGAGCTCTTTTCGCGTTACTACTTTTTCAAAAAGAGCTTCAGGATAAGTAACAATAACCGCCGGTTTTTTACGGGAATTAATTCGGTTTAACACTTCGGAACGCAACAATACATTGGCATTGTCGGTTTCTTCAATTTGGTACGGACGACGATAGGAACTCGGATAAAACAGTACGTCATTGGCGCCAATCATTTGTTCCAAATCATTGAGAATGTATGCCGCTTCTTCTTTTTCGTTGAGAATTAACAAAAACGGTTTGTCACTCTTTTTAAAAATGGCCTGAAATACAAATGACAACGAAGAGCCCGAAAGTCCTTTCAGTTGTGTTTTGCTCAAAGGATTTTCCAGCGCATCCGCAATTTGTTTGACTTTCGCCGAATGCAGATAACTGTTGTATAAAGAGTTTTGACTCAAAATTTATTTTATGATTTTCGTATTTGGGTTGGTTGGAATGGCGCGCGTGGTGTCTAACATTCTCAGCATATCATTTTCACCGTCTTCTATTTTGATTTGCTTTTTGACCACAATTTCGTCTAATTGTTGCTGGAAGGATACCAATTCAGTATTGATTTCTTGTACCAACTGCACTATTTTTTGATCCGGAATTTGATTGAGATGAATGTACAGGTTTATCGAATTTATTTTGGTGGCAATCACTTGAATTCGACTTTTTGTTTCGGGCAAATCATAGATAATCGGGATGTTTTTGTTTAAATCATCGGCTCTTTTGGAAAGAGTTTTGGCTTTTTGTTGGAAAGCGCCAATAGTGCTTTTGGGTTTTTGTGCCAATTCATTCAAAAAAACCCGCCATTCTGCCCAATTACTGGTTAGCGATCGCGATGTTGAGTTGATGGGTTGTGCCTTAAAGTTCCAGCCTTTATTGATGTTGTTGAAGATAACCTCTCTTTTTTGCGCTGCTTTTTCTTGCTCCAAGGCACGAAGTTTTGGGTCTTCTTGACAGGAAGTCAGGAAGACTAAAAATAAAAAAAGTGCGGAAAAGGTATTTCTCATGGCTGAAAATTAAAGAAACAAAGGTACAAAGGTAAACGGAAACTTCTTTATGAGACCGTTAATGAGATGATAAATTTGTTAAAAAGCTACTGGTATTTAACAGTCAGCACTTTTTGAAAAACGTATCTTTGTACGACAAACAAACTAACTACATGAACACAAAAATCCTAATTATTGGTGCCTGCGGACAAATTGGAACGGAGCTGACCAAAAAACTGAGAAGCATTTACGGCGTTGATAATGTTATTGCTTCCGATATTCGGAAACTGAATATTGATATTGTCAATGAAGGCATATTTGAAGTGGTAAACGCTTTAGATTTTAACCAAATTGAACATTTGGTAGAGCAATACCAAATCACCGATATTTATCTGATGGCCGCTTTACTTTCGGCAACGGCAGAAAAGAATCCGGCGTTTGCGTGGGATTTGAACATGAATTCTCTTTTTCACGTGTTGAATTTGGCGAAAGCCAAAAAAATAAAAAAGATATTCTGGCCCTCGAGCATAGCGGTTTTTGGTCCTACAACGCCAAGAAGTAACACCCCGCAATTCACCATTATGGAGCCTACCACTGTTTACGGCATCAGTAAACAAACCGGGGAAAGATGGTGTGAATACTATCATAATATTTATGGTGTGGATGTGCGAAGCATTCGGTATCCGGGTTTAATCAGCTGGTCCACGGAACCGGGCGGAGGTACAACGGATTATGCGGTGGATATTTACCACAAAGCTCTGAAAGACGGAAAGTATGAGTGTTTCCTTTCGGAAGAAACTGCTTTGCCAATGATGTATATGGACGATGCGATTACTGCTACGGTAGAAATCATGCAGGCTCCGAGCGAGAATATTAAAATTCGTTCTTCGTATAATTTAGCCGGAGTGAGTTTTACACCAAAAGAAATTGCGGCCGAAATCAAAAAGCACATTCCCGATTTCACCATTTCGTATAAACCTGATTTCCGTCAGAAGATTGCGGATAGTTGGCCGGCTTCTATTGATGATAGTGCTGCGCAACACGATTGGAACTGGAAGCACAAATTTGACTTAGCTTCAATGACCGTTGAAATGCTCGAAAATCTGAAATAAATACCAATAAAAAAGGCTGTCCTGAGAACCAAGGCAGCCTTTTCATCTTAAACAAAACAAAACCTTTATTGTTGAACTATAGTAGGTCTTAAGGATTCTAAAACAGCTACGATATCAGTATAAAGTTGGGTATTCGCGGCAACGCCATTTTGCACGGCTGCGGCACCAACATACCCTTCAAATTTAGTGTAGTTAGCGGCATTAGCTTTTACACCCATTCTTGAGTTGACAGCTGGATTGTGCGCATCGGCCATAGAAAGTCCTGAATAGGTATTTACGGCATTGGTCCCTCCGGTATTGAAGGAGAAAAAGTCGGTTAGATTATCTGATAATTCAGCCAGATTTGTAGTTTGTGTAGCTCCAGTTTCAGCCAAAAGTGGGGCGAAGTGAGCACTTAAATTTCCAGAAGCGTTAGATTGAATATCGGCTACAATTAAACCAATAGTGGTGTTTACCACTTTGCGGTAACTTAAACGGCCTTGTTCAATCATTTGTCCGGGATTGTCCGGATCTGAAACCATAGTTGTACCTCCTAATCTTTGGTAGATGGAAGGTGTTGCGGCTGTTGAGTCATCTTTGCTGCAAGAAGTGAAGACTGATGCTCCGATTACTAGTGCACAGAGTGCGAATTTTGAAAACTTTGTCATAACAATATATTTAATAGATTAATTAAAAATTCCTTGAATAAACTTGGTGAACTTGTAGCTGATGCCGTCCTTTTTCATCACCGGACAAACTTGTTTGTTGGCTAAGTTCGCAGGTAAAATAAAGCGTTCGGCCTTGTAGTTTCCTTTGGCCATTAATTCATTGTATACTTTTTTGGAGTCGGCTATGCGGTTGTCATGGAAATAAACAACTACGTTTCTTTTTACGATAATTTCGTCTTTTACACCGGCAATGGTGTGCAATTTTTGTTTGATGTCAATGGTGCTCAACGAGTCAAAAGGTTTGTCAAAATCAATTCGGCTTACCTGAATGGTGGCATTTTCTATGGGTTTGGCAGTTGCAATATGGTAAACCAATATGATGAATAGGAGCAGGACAAATCCCAAGATGCTCAGTAGTGCTATTTTTACTTTCTTATTAATACTCATGATGTTTTGTGTTTTTGTTTATGAAGTGATTTACGAGGAAAGTATTTGGTTGGTTTTATAAAAGCTAAAAAAATATTTTGGGCGGCTCTTTTGTGGAAGTGAAGTATATAAATCGAAAAGCACTACGGTTTATCACAGTAGTGCTTTTCTTTCTAAACAAAACTAACCAAACATCAAGTATTCTTCGGGGGATAATTACTTGTTAAGGAATGAAAAGTTGAGTCGTTTTTACATCGGAGCTGAAAAGGCCATGTAGAAAACTAGGATAACTAATGAAAACATCACTAAAACTAGGATGGTTCCAAATAACCCGTTAATTTTTTTGTTAATGTCCATACTATTAGAAATTGGGGTTCTTATCCTCAATTACGAAGAAATAAAGTGTATGGTTTTCAGGAAGTTAAAAAGAATTACTTTTTTTTATTTTTCAAATCGGTGATAAGCACTTCTTCAATGGGAGCTTTGATTTTTACCACTTCATTTGTCTTGTCATTTGGGATGGTCATGGAGAGCACATAGTGTTTTATTTTCCAGATTCCGTTGCTAAGTTCTAAGACTCCGGAGCCACGACAGATTTTCATTTGAGTGTCTAATAATTCATCGAACCAAGCCGTTTTTTTGTCGGTGCTAAAGTAAATGTGTCTTTCTAATGAAGTGAAATTCCAAGCTTTGCCTTTGTCAAAATAAGGTTTGGCAAAAGCCTGAAAAGCCGTTTTGTTCCAGTTTTCAGTAGCATCAGTTCCGATGAAAACAGCATCGTCTGTCATCGCATCAAAATAATTTTTATAATTGGCTTCGGCGGCAGCTTTGTGCCAGGCGTCGAGGGTGTGATTAATTTGTTCTTGGGCATTCCCTTGTGCTTTCAGACTAATACTAATAAGTGGGAATACTATAAAAAGAATGTATTTTTTCATAAGTCCTTTGGTTCTATTTTGTTTTATACTTGTATTTCTGTTGGATGAAGTAAAGATACTATTTGCTATTGATTTAATATGGCGGTAGTTTTTGTAATTTTATAGTGTAAATAAAAAATTGGAATGAAAAGAAAACAACTATTAGGTATTTTATTAGTGTTATTGGCTTTGGGGTTTTCTTTGACCAGTTGGTTTTGTGACAAGAAAAAAAGCGGTGGTATAACAAATAAAAATCATCCCAAGACATTGGTTGTTTCCTTTGACAGCACTTTGGTAACTTCCTTTTATGCTAAATATCCGAAACTGATTTTATACAAAAAACAAGTAGTTGACTTGTATCAAAACCATCAGTATGATTTTGTTTGGTTTGACCAAAAAGGAAGAAAAGAAACCGCAGATGTGATTTATAATCGAATTAATAATCTGCACGAAGAAGGCATTGATGCCGTTGTTCCTTATAAAGAAACTTTAGATGCTTTGTTTCAAACGGAATCAGCAAAACCCAATATTGAAACCGAATTATTCCTGTCTAATTACTATTTTTTTTATATCAACAAAGCACTTCGGGGCATTGACGACAGCAAATTGAACGAATTGGGTTGGTATTTGCCCAGAAAAAAACAATCCTATGTTTCCTATTTAGATTCTTTGTTGGTTGATCCTACTTTGATAGATAAGAAAGAACCATTGATAGGACAATATTATAAACTTAAAAATGTTTTACAGCGGTATAGAACCATCGAAAAGAATGGAGGTTGGAGCACGATAACAGTTCCTGCTGATTTCAAAGCCCTAAAGCCAAAAGACAGTTCGTCGCTTGTGGCTCAAATTAGAACACGGTTGTTTTTGACGGGCGATATTGCTTCCGACTCCAAGAGCGCTGTTTATGATGAAGAGCTTCAGAACGGCTTTTTGAAATATGAAAATCGAAATGGTTTTGCGTCCGATAAAGTTATTGTAGCTAAGCATATAAACGAGATGAATGTGCCGGTCAGCGACCGCATAAAAACTATCATTGTCAATATGGAACGCTGCCGATGGATTTCGACTGATGTCACCAAAGCCAGAGAATTCATCGTGGTGAATATCCCGTCGTATCGACTGACGTATTTTAAAAATGGCAAGGTAGCTTTGGTTTCCAATGTTGTGGTTGGCAATACGATGAACAAAACGGTTATCTTCAGCGGGATGATGAGTTATATAGTTTTCAGTCCTTATTGGAATGTACCTAAAAGCATAGTCGAAAAAGAAATTCTGCCCGCTATCGCCAAAAACAAAAACTATCTGGCAAAACACAACATGGAGTGGTACAAAGGCAATATCCGACAAAAGCCTGGGCCTGATAATTCACTGGGTCTGATTAAGTTTTTGTTTCCCAATAACAACAATATTTACTTGCATGATACGCCTTCCAAAGGATTGTTTAATGAAGAAAAAAGAGCCTTCAGTCATGGGTGTATTCGGGTAGCCAAACCAAAAGAATTAGCTGGTTTGATATTGCAGGATGACTCTAATTGGACAACTGAAAAAATAGAAGCTGCCATGAATAAAGGAAAAGAATCCTGGTACACGCTCAAAAATAAAATCCCGGTGCATATTGGGTATTTCACCGCTTGGGTGGATGATGAAGGCACCATTCATTTCTACAAAGACATTTATGACCGAGACAATACTTTGGCCGCCATTTTGGTAGAAGAATAAGGGGGTCTTCTAAAATTGCTCTCCGTGTTGCGACAAATCCAAACCAAGAACTTCCGATTCTTCCGAGACTCTGATGGGGATTATTTTATTGGTAACAAGAAACAATACATAAGCGCCACCAAAAGTAAAAACAGACACCAACAAAAGCGCTATCATATGATGACTGAAAATAGTCCAGCCACCGTGTAACAAACTGGCATTAGTGCCTTGCGCAAAAATAGCGGTCAGGATCATTCCCATGATTCCACCTACACCATGACAGGCAAACACATCAAGGGTGTCGTCAATTTGTTTTAGTTTTTTCCAATACACCATTTTATTGGAAACAATGGCGCCAATGAATCCGAAAAACATACTTTGCGGAATGGTAATATACCCTGCGGAGGGTGTAATAACAACTAATCCAACAACAGCACCAATACAAGCGCCAAGCGCCGATACTTTTCTACCGTTCATTCGGTCAAAAAACACCCAGGTAAGCATAGCTGAAGCGGAGCAAATAGTGGTGGTGGCAAAAGCCATAGCTGCGGTAGCATTGGCCGCCAAAGTAGAGCCGGCATTAAATCCGAACCAACCAAACCAAAGCATTCCGGTTCCTAACAATACAAACGGAATGTTGGTGGGAATGTGTTCGCTATTTTTCCGCTTGCCCAAAACTAAAACACCAGCCAAAGCAGCAAATCCGGCACTCATGTGAACGACCGTTCCACCCGCAAAATCTTTGACACCAAAATAACTTCCCAACAAACCATTAGGATGCCAAATCATGTGGCACAAAGGAGCATAAATACAAACGGTAAACAAACAAATAAAGAGCAAAAAGGAAATAAAACGGATGCGTTCCGCAAGTGCGCCGGTGATGATGGCCGGTGTTATGACAGCAAATTTCATTTGAAACAGAGCAAATAAAATAAAGGGAATCGTAGAAGCCATGGCTTTGTGAGGCTGCATTTCTACATAATTAAAGAAAGCAAAATCCGCCGGATTGCCAATAACGCCGTAATGTATCCCGTTTAGTGTTGGGCCTATCGGGCTGCCAAAGGACAATGAAAATCCGACAACCACCCAAAGCAAACTAACAACACCCAGACAAATAAAACTTTTCAGCATGGTGGAAATGACATTCTTCTTGCCCACCATACCGCCATAAAAAAACGAAAGACCGGGAGTCATTAACAACACTAGGCAGGATGCTGTTAAAAGCCAGGCTACATCGGCAAAATTAATGGTGTTAACAGCATTAAAATCAGAATTGTTTTCAGCAGATTGATGAGGCCAAACCAATCCGGTTAGGGCTACTATCGTTATGATGACAAAGGCGATTACCCAACGCTTTTCTAATTTCATTTTTATATATTTTATATTTACCCCTGTTTTTTATTAGGTAAAAATATAAAATAGCATAAATTTTGAATAGAATATTTGTAATTTATTGGGGGTGTGTTGTGATTTTTATCTATTTAATAATAAACTCCTGCTTCTTTTGGAATGTTTAAAAAAACAAGGGTGTTTTTTGTGTAAATCATAAGTTGTCCCAAAAGAGAAAAGCCACAAACAAAGATTTTGCTGTGGCTTTTGTGTTTACTATTCTGGGAAAATTATTTTTTCTGAACGGCTTTTTGTAAATCTTTTAAATCAGAAGACTTTAAATTATAAGAAAGCGTGGTGTAAACCGAATAAATCATTTCTCCGGTAGCTGAATTGAAAACGCTGACAAATTTATCGGTGCTGCTTTTAATGTAAAGCAAATAATAAAAAGGAGTCGTTTCGGTTGTTATTTTGGTGCTCAACTCGGCATTTGAAATCAGTTGGTATTTTAAAGTATAGTCTTCAAAAATGTCTTTTTCTTCGTGCTGTTTGGTTTCATCGCCGGTGAATTTGTTGAACTTGGTCAATACATAATTAGGCACAAAAAGTGTTTCGGTGCTAAGTTTTTTCAAGGCATCTTTATTCAGGGTTTCATCATATAATTTGCGCTCTGCTCCTTTGTTGAGATAAGCCGTTAAGCATTGAATGTAGTTTTTTAAAATTCCCGGACTCCAGTTTCTGATGTGCCCGGCACCATCATAATCAGAGCGGTATAAATAGCTCGGAGTTACCAGTGTGGCAAAATCGGTAAAAAGTTCCAATCGGGCGATTTGAATTTTATTTTTGTCATCGAAATGTTTTCTCTTTTTAGGATCATATACAAAGCTGCCATCACTAGTCCAAAGTTCGAAGTAGAGATGCGTGTTGGAATAATCGGCGTTGCTGCCGCCCATGGTACTTACACTTGTCATGTTGCCGCCAACAGTTACAAAGCTGTTATTGGGCGCTATATTTTTTTCCACATCGGTGTATTTGATGCATTCCACTTTTGAGAAGTTCCAGGTTTTTTTGATGATATCTACATATTCTTTGACTTTGGGAGAGTTGGGATCTTTCATGGCAAAGAAAGTAGTTCCTTGTTTTATTTTCGCTATTTCACCTACATTAGTAATCGCAATCTGGCTGTGCATCACAGCGGGAATACTGATGAGAACTGAAGTAATAAGCGGTAAAAGAGTGTTCTTTAGGTTCATGTTTTTCAGGATATGGTTGTGTAATGGATTCGTTTTTCAAACTTAATTAAAAAAGCCCAACATTGCTGCCGGGCTTAAAGATTAATTATAAAAGATTACCAAATTTTAACCCGTTTGTCGGGAGCCAAATAAAGCGAATCGGTTGGTTTAATTTTGAAAGCTTCATAGAATTCAGGAACATTACGTACTACTCCGTTAATTCTAAATTTAGCTGGCGAGTGTGGGTCTCCGGCAATTTGGCTTCGTAATGCTTCTTCTCGAGATTTCTCTCCCCATACTTGTCCCCAACCCAAGAAAACACGTTGCATACCAGTAAATCCATCCATAACCGGAGCTTCTTTACCATTTAGACTTTCTTTGTAGGCCTTGATAGCAATACTCAATCCGCCTAAATCACCGATGTTTTCACCCAAAGTAAATTCACCATTAACATTTAAATCCGGGAAGGCTTTAAAACTACTATATTGATTGACTAATGCTTTTGTTTTGGCTTTGAAAGCGGTTAAATCGGCAGGTGTCCACCAATTTTTCATCATACCATCACCATCAAATGCACTTCCTTCGTCGTCAAATCCATGACCAATTTCGTGACCAATTACAGCTCCGATTCCACCATAATTTACAGCATCGTCCGCATTTAAATCAAAGAAAGGCGGTTGCAGAATAGCGGCAGGAAATACGATTTCATTAAGGGATGGATTGTAGTAGGCATTTACCGTTTGTGGTGTCATACCCCATTCGGTTCTGTCAACCGGTTTTCCAAGTTTGTCAAGGTTTCTTTTGTATTCATATTCCGTGGCTCTTTGCGTATTGCCATACAAATCGCTTTTGACAATTTTGAGCGAAGAATAATCTCTCCACTTGTCAGGATACCCAATTTTTATCATGAATTTATCAACTTTAGCTAGTGCTTGTTTTTTGGTCTCAGCACTCATCCAGTCTAATTTTTTAATGCTTTCGGCATAGGCTTTCAATAGGTTTTTCACCATGTTGGTCATGCGTTCTTTGGCTTCCGGAGAAAAGTGTTTTTCAACATAAACTTTACCAACCACTTCACCTAAACCACCATTGACAGTGCTTACAGCGCGTTTCCAATCTTCTTCTTGTTTTTCGGTTCCGTATAATGTTTTGCCGTAAAACTCAAAATTTTGTTTGTCTAATGTAGTGGTTAAAATGGAAGCCGATTTGTTAATCAATCCCCATTTCAGATAGGTTTTCCAAGTATCAATAGGAGTGTTTTTGATAATGTCATTTAGACTTTTAGTATATTCCACTTGGGTTACTACGATATTTTTTTCTTTGTCAATGCCGGCATTTTTAAACATAGCAGTCCAATCGAAATCAGGCATCAGTGTTTTTAAATCGGCAGTAGCATATTTATGGTATAATTTAACCACATCGCGAGTTTCCTCTTTTTTCATGTGATGGGTAGCCAATGTAGTTTCGAGTGCCATGATTTTGGTTGCGCTTTCCGCCGGATTTTCCATTCCGGATAATTTCAACATGCTTTCGATATGCGCTACATATTTTTTACGGATGTCCGCCATTTTAGCTTCAGGAGAAAGGTAGTATTCTCTTTCCGGAAGCCCTAATCCGCCTTGCCATGTGATAAGCGTGTAGGCTTTTGGATTTTTAAAATCGGTATAAACAGATATTTGTAAAGGAATGGCAACGCCGGTTCGGTTAGCTTTACCAAAATAGGCCGCCAAATCTGTGCAATTTGCAATAGCATCTATGTTTTTTAATTCGGGTTGAATAGGGGAAATTCCTTTAGCATCACGCTCTTTTCTGTTCATAAAAGAAGCATAGTAATCGCCAATTTTTTGCTCATCACTGCCTCCTGCATTGCTTCCTTTTGCGGCTTCTTCAATAATGGCTTTCACATCTTTTTGCGATTGATCGTATAACATATCAAAAGCACCATAAGAAGCTTTATCTGCCGGAATTTTGGTTTTCTTTAGCCAAGTACCGTTTACATAATTGGCAAAATTATCGCCCGGATTTACTTTGGTATCCATATTTTTTTTATTGATACCTGAAACAAGTTCTTCTTTTTTGCTGCAGGAAACCAGCAGTATTACTGCCGCCAGCAGTGAAATTTTAACGTTTTTCATTGATTGGTTTTCGTTGATTAGAAGGCTAAGTTACAGATTTTTTATTTGTGCCATCAGAATTGTTACTTGTTAAGATGTGATGAAAGAGAACAGCTATTTGTTATTTTTACAAGCTTTTATATTTTAATGCAATATTGTATTAGGGTTTTAAAAGGTCGAGATGTTATATAAAGTTCGCGGTATTAAAAAAATAAAAATGAAAATAAACTACACATTGCTATTGGGTTTGCTGGTTAATTTTACTGGATTAGCTCAAGTAAAAATATTGTTTGACGCTACTAAAGCCGAAATGGCCGGTAGTGCCGATTGGGTAATTGACGCCGATGCTCATAATATTTATTTTAATAGCACAACACATCTGCCTTACGCCAGCACTGGAAGTACCGGAGCTTCAAATCCGCAACGGTATCCTACTCCGGCACAATCCGGAATTACAGCTGCCACGACAGAAGATTATTGGCAAGGGGCTTTGTCTTACTGGGCTGTAGATTGTGCGAAACAAGGTTACACGGTTGAATCATTACCGTTTAATGCCCAAATTACTTATGGTGTTGGCAGCAATGCACAAGACCTTAGTAATTATAATGTTTTTGTAGTCGATGAACCTAACATGCTTTTTTCGGCCAGCGAAAGAGATGCAATAGTGAATTTTGTAAAAAATGGCGGCGGTCTAATGATGATATCAGATCATACCATTTCCGATAGAAATAATGACGGATATGATTCGCCAGACATTTGGAATGATTTGTTATTAAATAATTCAGTTCAAACCGATCCTTTCGGAATTCAATTTGATTTGGCCAATTTTAGTCAAACCACAACGAATGTGGCTAGCTTGCCAACCAATCCAATTTTGCATGGTGTCAAAGGAAATGTAACCAAAGCACAATGGTCTAACGGAACGACGATGACATTGAATACCACTTCTAATAGCAGTGTGAGAGGACTGATTTATAAAACAGGGGCGAGTAATTCAGGAACAGCTAATGTAATGGTGGCACAAGCTACATACCAAGCCGGAAAAGTAGTAGCCATTGGTGATAGCTCCATTCCGGATGACGGAACCGGAGATACCGGGGATACATTATATAACGGTTATATTGCTGACGCTGCCGGCAATCATCAAATATTGTTAATGAATGCTATAATATGGCTGACTACTCCAAATTTGGGAACAAATACTTTTGATGACAATCAAGTCTCTTTAGTGGTTTCCCCTAATCCGGTTCAGAGCAAACAACTAAAACTCAATTACCATTCCTCCCTTTCGGATGCGGCTACTTTTATGATTTATGATGCTCAAGGCAGGATGGTTGAGCAAACAACAATCAACGATGCGATTCAAACAGTAGATTGTAACCAGCTTTCGGCCGGAGTTTACTTTGGAAAAGCAACAGCCGGAGGAGCTTCCAAAACCGTGAAGTTTATTATCGAATAATGCTTATTCCCCTAAATACTATTAGAAACCCTGTCCTCAAAAGACAGGGTTTTTGCTTTCGTAGGCTTTTAGTTTTAAAGTTTTTGAATTTCAATTGTTGAAAATGCTTATTAATTTCTGCTAAAATTACCAAAATGATAATAATTCATTACTAAAATTTGTTTATTCTATATTTGTTATTACTTTTATTAAAATATTTGTAAAATAATAATAATTTAAATGAAATATTCAGCAATTCAGAATTACATCAATGGGCAGTTCGTCCCGTCAACAACAACACAAACTTTAAATGTCATCTCTCCCTTAGACGGGAGTTTTTTATCTACAGTCCCTTTATCCAGTGCCAAAGATTTAGACCATGCCGTAAAAGCAGCACAAGCCGCTTTTCCAGCCTGGAGCAAAACGCCTATTAAGGAAAGGGTACAAGTCTTTTTCCGATACAAAGCGTTATTGGAAAAAAACCTGAAAGAACTGGCAGAACTCTGCAGTGAAGAAAACGGAAAAACTTACGGAGAATCTGTAGCCGAAATCGAAAAATGTATCGAACTTACTGAGTTTGCCACCTCATTACCACAATTAATTACCGGTGAATTATTAGAAGTAAGCCGCGGAGTGGAATGTCGTACAGAGCACGTTCCGTTAGGAGTTGTGGCTTCCATTGTGCCGTTTAACTTTCCATCGATGGTGCCTAACTGGACGATTCCCAATGCGATTGCTTTAGGAAATTGCATGATTATCAAACCTTCTGAAAAAGTGCCATTAAGCTGTGGTCGTTTGGCCGAATTATTAAAAGAAGCCGGCTTGCCGGACGGTGTTTTCAATGTCGTTCATGGCGATGTGGATATTGTAAATGCCATTTGCGACCATCCCAATATCGAAGCCGTTTCCTTTGTAGGTTCAACCAAAGTGGCGAAAATTGTATACCAACGTTCGACTCAAAATTTAAAAAGATGCTTAGCGTTGGGCGGAGCCAAAAACCACTTAATGGTATTACCGGATGCTATTCCGGAGATGACGGCACAAAACGTGGCCGCTTCCATGTCAGGCTGTGCCGGACAACGTTGTATGGCGGCTTCGGCTATGATTGGTGTCGGAAATGTAGATGCTATTGTGGCCAAAATTTGTGACGAAGCCCGCAAAATTGTTCCGGGTGTAAATTTAGGAGCGGTTATCGATAAAGCTTCACAAGAACGAATTGAAAAATACATTGCGCAAGCCGAAAAAGACGGCGCCGAAATATTAGTAGACGGAAGAAACACTAAAGTAGCCGGAAAAGAAAACGGAACCTACGTAGGACCAACGGTAATCGACTTCGTAACGCCAGAAATGAGTGTGGCGACAGAAGAAATCTTCGGTCCGGTAATCTCCATTATCAGAACCAATACGGTAGACGAAGCCTTGGCTATCGAAAACAAAAATCCATATGGAAATGCCGCAAGTGTGTTCACGCAAAATGGTGGCATGGCGCGTTATATTATTGACAAAGCCAGTGCTGGTATGATAGGAGTAAACGTGGGTGTTCCAGTACCAAGAGAACCCTTCAGTTTTGGCGGTTGGAACGAAAGTAAATTCGGAGTTGGCGACATCACTGGAAAAAGCTCGATAGAGTTTTGGACCAAATTGAAAAAGAGCACTATTAAATGGAATGCGGAAGCTGGTGTGAACTGGATGAGCTAATAAAATACAATTGAAATGATTACAAAAGAACAAACATTGACCAAAGAACAAATCATAAGCGACAGCAAAGAATTCAGTTTATTTTCCTGGTCAGCACAAGGAAGTGTCAATCCAATAGCGATAGAAAGAGCTGAAGGCGTGTATTTATACGATTATGACGGCAACCGAATTATTGATTTTTCTTCAGGACTAATGTCCGTAAATATTGGTCATGGTGACCAAAGAGTTACCGATGCTGTGGTGGAGCAAATGCAAAAAGTAAGTTTTGTGACACCAAGTTGTACGACAGAAATCAGAGCGAAGCTTTCTAGAAAACTAGCTGAAATCTGTCCGGGCGATTTGAACAAAGCATTCTACACCTTGTGCGGAACATCGTCTATTGACAATGCTATCAAATTGGCAAGATTGTACACCGGAAGACATAAAATCATAGGAAGATACAGAGCGTTTCACGGAGGCTCCATTGGCGGAATGACCGTGGGTGGCGATCCGAGAAAATTAGCCAACGATTCCCAACAAATGCCCAATGCGGTACATTTAGATGATCCGTATTATTTCTTTGGCATGAAAGATTTAGACGAAACGACCAAGTTAAATCTAAGTTTAGAATATGTAGAAAGAGTCATTCATTTAGAAGGTAAAACCAATATCGCAGCCTTTATTTTTGAAGGCGAAAGCGGTTCTTCGGGCTGTTTGCATTATCCAAAAGGCTACTTAAAAGGCGTAAAAGCGCTATGTGAAAAATATGGAATCTTGTTCGTTGCCGATGAGGTAATGAGCGGATTCGGAAGAACTGGAAAATGGTTCGGTTTCGAAAACCACGACATTGTTCCCGATATGGTTTGCATGGCCAAAGGTTTAACCGCCTCTTATTTGCCGTTAGGCTGTTTGATGGTGTCCGATAAAATCGCCGCTAAATTTGAAGCTACTCCAATGATGATTGGTTTGACTTACAATGGTCATCCGGTAGCATTAGCTGCAGCTTTAGCCGTAATCAATATCTACGAAAGTGACAGACTTATAGAAAATACCCGAAAAATGGGAGTCTATCTGGAATCCAGAATTGAAGCCATGAGAGCGCAACATCCAAGTATGGGAACATTCCGTAACACAGGATTGTTGGGCTGTTTGGATGTCTTAAAAAGCAAAGCTACAAGCGAATTGATTTCTCCATATAACGGCGCTGGTGATGATTTAAAAGTATCGAATGCCATTGCAGGTAAAATCCGTGAATTGGGCATGTACACTTTTGTGCGTTGGGGGTACATTTTTATCGCACCACCCTTATGCGTCACGGAAGCGCAAATTGATGAAGGTTTAGCCATCATCAGTGAAGCCTTAAAAATTTCTGACGCTGCTTTAGTATAAAATCAAACACATGTCCGAAAACCTAAATCATACAAACTCGTCTTTGTATAGTGAAGACTTGGCTCCTGTATCGAATGAAAAACGAACCTGGACCACCTGGAATTATGCTGCTCTTTGGATTAGCATGAGTCTTTGTATCCCGACCTATATGCTGTCGAGTTCTTTGATTGAAGGCGGCATGAATTGGTGGCAGGCGATTTTGACGATATTCTTAGGAAATACAATCGTACTGATTCCAATGATTTTAAACGGTCATGCGGGAGCCAAATACGGAATCCCTTTTCCGGTATTTGCCAGAGCGAGTTTTGGAACAGCTGGAGCCAATATTCCGGCGATGCTTCGAGCCATTGTGGCTTGCGGTTGGTTCGGAATTCAAACCTGGATTGGTGGATTTGCCATATATCAGATGGTGCATTTGTGGATTCCATCAATAGAGACCTTGCCACAAGTTTTCCCAGAATCTTTTGGCTTACAAACTGGACCAGCGATTTGCTTTTTCCTGTTTTGGCTGCTCAATATGTATGTAGTGTATTTAGGTGTAGAGAGCATCCGGAAATTGTTGGTATTCAAAGCCATCTTTTTACCGGTCGCAGCTCTGGCACTTTTGTTTTGGGCGATTAGCGCGGCACATGGTTTAGGACCCATTTTGGAAACGCATTCTAAGTTTACCAATTCAGTCGATTTCTTTCATTTCTTCTTTCCGGCTTTAACCGGAATGGTAGGTTTTTGGGCGACACTGTCTTTAAATATTCCCGATTTTACAAGATATGCAACATCCCAAAAAGCCCAAATAAAAGGACAGATTTACGGCTTGCCAACGTCGATGACCATGTTCGCTTTTGTTGGCGTGGTAGTAACTTCAGCAACGACCATTGTTTTCGGAACGACCATTTGGGATCCTGTGATTTTAGCCGGAAAGTTTGATAGCAAATTATTAGTAAGCATTGCCATGATAGCCGTGGCGATTTCCACTTTGGCCACGAATATTGCGGCAAACATTGTTAGTCCGGCGAATGACTTTGCCAATTTATCACCCTCCAAAATCGATTTTAGAAAAGGTGGTTATATCACTGGAATTATCGGAATTTTGATATTTCCATGGAAATTGATTGCCGACCCAACGGGTTATATTTTTACTTGGTTGGTAGGTTATTCGAGTTTACTCGGACCTGTCGGCGGTATCATGATCGTCGATTATTATTTCATCCGAAAACAGACTTTGGTCGTGGATGATTTATACAACTCTAAAGGAGTTTACAGTTTTTCCAAAGGCTTTAACACCAAAGCGATTTGGGCATTACTCCTTGGAATTCTCCCCAATGTTCCGGGCTTTTTACTAACCATAAAAGTAGTCGATGCAACCGTTTTTCCGGAATGGATTTCGGGCTTGTATCACTACGCTTGGTTTGTAGGCTTCGGCATTAGCGGAATTGTGTATTGGGTTTTAATGAAAAATAAAAAATAACATGAGCATCTTAATTAAAAACGGAAGAATTATAACAGCTACCGATGATTATGTGGCTGATATTTATATAGAAGGGGAAACGATTGCGGCGATTGGTAAAAACTTAAATGTGACTGCTGAGGAAGTAATTGATGCCACAGGAAAATTAGTCATGCCGGGTGGAATCGATCCTCACGTGCATTTGGATATGCCTTTTATGGGAACCTATAGCAGTGATAATTACGAAACCGGAACGCGTGCTGCCTTATATGGCGGAACCACAACCGTGATTGATTTTATTCTGCAAACCCAAGGTAAAAGTTTGCAATCGGCGCTTCAGGAATGGAAAGGCAGGAGCGATAACAATGCAGTGGGCGATTACAGTTTCCACATGGCGGTGACCGATTTCAATGACGAAACCAAAAAGGAAATTCAGCATTTTATAGAAGTCGAAGGCATCACGTCTTTCAAGACTTTTATGGCGTATAAAGGAGCGCTGATGATTGACGACCGTCAAATGATTGGTCTTCAGGAAGAAGTTAAAAAGCATGGCGGTTTAATTAACGTTCATGCTACGAATGGCGATATGATTGATTACCTAATCCAAAAACATAAAGAAGAAGGAAAGCTTTCTCCATTATATCATTACTTATCACAACCCGAAGTGACCGAAGCCGAAGCCAGCGAACGTTTTGTCGACATGATCAATTATACAGGTTGCCCGGGTTACATTGTGCATCTTACTTGTGAAGGCGCTTTGAACGCAGTGCGCAATGCCACAAGAAGAAATCAAAATGTATTTGTGGAAACCTGTATTCAGTATTTGATTTTGGATGCGAGTTTGTACGAACAAAATTTTGAAGGGGCCAAATGGGTAATGTCACCACCATTGCGCGAAAAGAAAGATCAGGAAACACTTTGGGCAGGATTAAATCAAGGTTTGGTTCAGGTGGTTGCCACCGACCATTGTCCGTTTATGTGGGAACAAAAACTGATGGGGAAAGACGATTTCTCCAAAATCCCAAACGGGCATCCAGCCATTGAAAACCGAATGGAATTGCTTTTCAGCGAAGGCGTTAACAAAGGCAGAATTACTTTGAATAAATATGTAGAAGTAGCTTGTACGAATCCGGCAAAAATCTTTGGGATGTTCCCGAAAAAAGGAACCATTGCCATAGGAAGCGATGCTGATATTGTGCTATTTGATGCTAATGAAAAACATACGCTTTCTGCCAAAACGCATCACATGAACGTAGATTATAGCGGTTATGAAGGTTGGGAATTGAAAGGAAAAGTAAAAACCGTTTTGCTTCGCGGTACTGTGGTCATTGACAATAACGAGTGTAAAGTGCAAAAAGGCTACGGTCAATTTGTAAAACGAAATAAAGTACAAGGAAAAATATAATCCTATGGCAAGAATAGTAAAATCAGGGTTAATCCAATTGAGTTTGGCCAAAACCGAAGGCGAAGGAACGATTCCCGAAATTATGGAAGCGATGCTGCAAAAGCACATTCCTTATATTGAAGAAGCGGGAAGGCAAGGCGTTCAGATTCTTTGTTTTCAGGAAATTTTCAACACGCCGTATTTCTGCCCCGGGCAAGACAGCGCTTGGTATGCTTCGGCAGAAAGTGTGCCTGGTCCAACCACAGAAAGAATGCAGGTGTATGCCAAAAAATATGACATGGTAATTGTTGTTCCGGTGTATGAAAAAGACCAAGCCGGTGTTTTATACAATACCGCCGCTGTCATTGATGCCGATGGAACGTATTTGGGCAAATACCGCAAAAACCACATCCCGCAAACGGGAGGTTTTTGGGAAAAATTTTTCTTTAAACCCGGGAATTTAGGGTATCCTGTTTTCCAAACGAAATATGCCAAAGTTGGCGTTTACATTTGCTACGATCGTCATTTCCCAGATGGCGCCAGATGTTTAGGATTAAATGGCGCCGAAATCGTATATAATCCTTCAGCCACCACCGTTGGACAATCCCAAAATTTATGGAAATTGGAACAACCGGCACACGCCGTCGCCAATGGCTATTTCATGGGTTGCATCAACCGAGTGGGAATTGAAAAACCATGGAATCTCGGACGCTTCTACGGAACGTCATACTTCGTAAATCCATTAGGCGAAATCATCGCTTGTGCTTCCGAAGATAAAGATGAATTATTGGTAGCGGAATTCGATTTAGACTTAATAGAACAAATCCGTGGGAAATGGCAATTCTACCGTGACCGAAGACCCGAAACCTATGGAGAAATCACAGCACCTTAAGAAACAAGAAATATAATTAAGATAATAAACCAACCAAAATATGAGCATAAAAAATAACCGATTAACCTCGGCGGAATATCAGGAAAACTTTGCCGATATTCACCCGCCTTTTGAAACCAGAGATGCTGCGCTGACAGAAGCCAACCGTTGTTTGTTCTGCTACGACCCACCTTGTATGAAGTCGTGCCCAACCTCGATTAATGTTCCGAAATTCATCAAACAAATCGCCACCGACAACCTCAAAGGTTCGGCGCATACTATTTTTGCTTCCAATATTATGGGAGCAGGATGCAGTAAAGTGTGTCCGGTTGAAAAACTTTGTGAAGGAGCTTGTGTCTATAATATGATGCACGAAGAACCTATTAACATTGCGCGTTTGCAACGTTATTCTACCGAAAAAGCGATGGATAACAAATGGCAACTATTTGATAGAAAACCTTCGAAAGGTAAAAAAGTAGCGATTGTAGGAGCCGGTCCAGCCGGATTGAGTTGCGCTCACACCTTGAGCCGCGAAGGAATCGATGTAACGATTTATGAAAAAGAAGCCAAAGGCGGAGGATTAATGACATACGGAATTGCAGCTTACAAAGTAACGCCGGAATTCTGCGAAGATGAGGTAAATTATATTATGTCTATTGGCGGCATCGAAATCAAATACAATCAGGAATTTGGCAAAGATGTGACTTTAGAACATTTACAAAAAAACTACGACGCGGTTTATATGGCATTTGGTGTAGGAATGGCGCGCCAATTGGACATTCCGGGCGAGCATTTGGAAGGAGTAGAAGATGCCATCAAATTCATTTACGAATTAAGAGATAATGACTATTCTAAAATTGCTGTGGGCGATAAAGTAGCCGTAATCGGAATGGGAATGACTGCGATTGATGCAGCGACTCAAGCTAAAAGATTAGGCGCTTCTGAAGTGACTTTGGTTTACCGAAGAACGCAAGCAGAAATGCCGTGTACTCAAAAAGAATTAGACATTGCCAAATTAGATGGTTGCAAAATCACCTGGTTAGCCTCTCCAAAAGAAATCCTTGGAAACAACGGGAAAGTGACTCAACTGGTTTGCGATGTAATGAAATTGGGAGAACCCGATGCGAGCGGAAGAAGAAGTCCGATAGCTTCCGGAGAAACCTTTACGCTTGATGTAGACATGGTCATCAAAGCGGCTGGGCAAATGCCTTTCCAATCTTTAGTGAATGCTAATAACATCGAAAACAATAATGGGAAAATTGCAGTAAACGGGAAATCGGCTGCTAAGATGGCTGGAGTTTTTGCCGGTGGCGATTGCGTAAACGGTGGAAGAGAAGTAGTCGATGCGGTGCAAGCCGGAAAAGACGGAGCCGCAGCGATTTTAAAACACATTATTTCCCCGGATTACATCATCGAATCCGAATTAAAACCAACCTTCAACAATTAAGATTATGGCAGATATATCAACCGATTTTTTAGGCATAAAATCACCCAACCCATTTTGGCTGGCCAGTGCACCACCAACCGATAAATTGATCAACGTTGTCCGTGCTTTTGAAGCCGGCTGGGGCGGCGTAGTATGGAAAACCCTAGGCTCGCAAGTTAAGAACGTTTCGTCACGTTATTCATCAGTGAATTATGGTGGAAAACGCATGATGGGTTTTAACAACATCGAATTAATCAGTGACCGACCTTTGGATATCAATCTAAAAGAAATTACACAAGTGGTAAAAATGTTCCCGGACAGGGCTATGATTGTTTCGCTTATGGCAGACAACGACCGAAAATCATGGCATGATTTAATCATGAAAGCCGAAGATGCCGGAGCGATGGGATTTGAATTAAACTTTGGTTGCCCACATGGAATGACCGAAAGAGGCATGGGAGCCGCCGTCGGACAAGATCCTGAAATTGCCAAAATGGTAGTCGAATGGGTAATCGAAAAAGCAACAATTCCCGTAATTACCAAGCTTACGCCAAATGTACATTCGGTGGTGCCAACAGCGCAGGCTGCAGTGCAAGGCGGAACTAGCGCGTTGAGTTTAATCAACACGATTCAAAGTGTAACCGGAATTGATTTAGATACTTTGGTGCCGAATCCGTATGTGGCCGGACAAAGCGTTTTTGGTGGGTATTGCGGTCCGGCCGTAAAACCAATCGCTTTAAAAATGCTAACCACTGTAGCACAAGATCCAATTGCTTCCCGAGTTCCGATTTCAGGAATTGGAGGCGTTAGCACATGGAAAGATGCAGTAGAATTCATGTTGTTGGGAGCGACATCTGTGCAGGTTTGTACCGCTGCGATGAACCATGGCTTCCGTATTGTAGAAGACATGTGCGAAGGTTTGAACAACTGGATGGACGAAAAAGGATTCGAAAAAACGACCGATTTCATTGGTAAATCCGTAGAAAAAATCACCCATTGGGAAGATTTGGACATCAACTACCATCATATCGCGAAAATTGATCAAGACAAATGTATCCACTGTGGTTTGTGTTATATCGCTTGTGAAGATACCTCACACCAATCGATTAATGTCGAAAGAGGAAATCCATATAACAATTACACGGTAAAAGAAGAAGAATGTGTGGGTTGTAATTTGTGCAAATTAGTTTGCCCGGTTGATGAATGCATCACTATGGAAGTCCACCGTGTGGCTCCGGAATATGTGAACTGGAAAGACTGGCAAAGAGAAGGAAGACCTTTAAACGATCATTAAGATGAAGATTAATTCTGCCCGATTGCAACAGCATTTCGAAGCGATGAGTCTGATAGGTAAAATCGGTGAAACCGGAACTTGTCGTCCTGCGCATACTGAGTTGGAAAAGCAAGGATTTGAAATCGCCAGTTCCTGGATGAAAGAAGCCGGAATGACTGTTCGCATTGATAATTTCGGAAATCTTATCGGAAGACTAGAAGGCAAAAATCCTGAGCTCCCCGTTTTGATGATGGGTTCCCATTTAGATTCCCAACCCTATGGCGGCCGTTTTGATGGTGTGGCCGGCGTGTTATGCGCTATTGAAGTGGTGAAAACCTTGCACGATAACGGCATCGTTCCGGAAAGAAGCATTGAAGTCATTTCGTTTGCCGATGAAGAAGGCTGGCGTTTTAATAAAGGGTTGTTCGGTTCGCGAGGCATTTTAGGAAAACTGGAAGAAGGCGAATTAGAACGCACCGATAAAGACGGCATCACTCGTGGTCAGGCTTTAAAGGATTTTGGCTGTGATATCACCAAATTCAAAGATTCTGAATATAAACAAGGAAGCATTTTTTGCTTTTTGGAATTGCATATTGAACAAGGTCCCATTTTAGATTTGGCACACAAACCGATTGGCGTGGTTTCCGGAATTTCGGGACCGCTTTGGTGGACTGTCAAACTCAAAGGAATGGCCGGGCACACTGGTTCTGTTCCCATGCCAATTCGAAAAGATGCTTTGGTAGGAGCTGCCGAAATCATTATCGCTGTCAACGAAATTGCAACACAAGTTCCGGGAAATCCAACCGTGGGAACCGTAGGGACGTTGCAAATTTTTCCAGCGTCGAGAAATATTATTCCGGAAGAAGTAACCTTTACCGTTGATTTGCGAGATATCGATTTAGACAGAAGAAACCGCTATGAGAAACAACTTCGGGATAGAATAGAGGCTATTTGTGCCAAACATAAATTGACTTACGAAATCTCAGAAGACACTAAAAGTGATCCACGTTATTGTGCCGATTGGATTAAGGAAATTATTCATGACGAATGTCAAAAATTAGACTTGGATGAAATTGAACTGATGAGTGGTCCGTTCCACGATGCACTGGCGTTGTCTTACGCTTGCGATTACGGAATGATATTCGTGCGTTGCAAAGACGGTATCAGCCACAATCCGTTGGAATATGCTTCTTATGAAGATTTAGCGATTGGAGCCAATGTCATGCTAGGAACCGTTACCCGCATTTTAGAAAAATAATTGAATTTTTTAGTTAGTTGTAAAAGTCGACATGAGAAATCTGTCGGCTTTTTTTATTGTCTTTCAATAAATAGTATCTTTACTTTTTCAACACACAACTATGTCCAGTAAAGACACTAAAATACTCCACATCGACAGCAATCATCCTTTGTTGTGGGAACAATTGGAACAGGCCGGTTTTCAAAACGAAGCCGATTTTACTTCATCGAAATCCGAAATCGAAGCTAAAATTCACAACTATCATGGCGTGGTTATCCGCAGCCGATTTAAAATGGATGCAGCCTTTTTAGACAAAGCCATTAATCTGAAATTTATTGCCCGCGTTGGTGCTGGCTTGGAAAGTATTGATTGCGATTATGCCGAAGCAAAAGGAATTCACCTCATTGCCGCCCCGGAAGGAAACAGAAATGCTGTAGGCGAACATGCTTTGGGAATGCTTTTATCTTTAATGAATAAATTAAATCGTGCCGACCGTTTGGTGCGCGAAGGCAAATGGATTCGCGAAGGCAACCGTGGTTATGAACTGGAGGGGAAAACCATTGGGCTGATTGGTTATGGCAATATGGGAAAATCATTTGCCAAAAAACTTCGCGGTTTTGATGTGGAAGTGTTGTGCTATGATATTCTTCCCAATCTAGGCGATGCCAATGCGAAGCAGGTTTCCCTTTCTGAATTGCAAGCCAAAGCAGATGTATTGAGTTTGCACATTCCCTGGACACCGGAAACCGATAAAATGATTAACACCAATTTTATCCAGGCATTCGCCAAACCGTTTTGGTTCATCAATACCTCACGCGGAAAAAATGTAGTGACGGATGATTTGGTCGCAGCATTGGAATCCGGGAAAATTCTTGGTGCCGGATTGGACGTGTTGGAATATGAGAAGCTGTCTTTTGAAAATCTTTTTATCGATACCGAAAAACCTAAAGCTTTTGAGTATTTACTCCAAGCCGAAAATGTTTTACTAACGCCACACATCGCCGGCTGGACATTTGAAAGTCATCAAAAACTAGCGCAGACCATAGTGGATAAAATAATTAAACTATATGAATAAAGTTAGCTATTACTTAGTTGTCATTGTGGGAATAGTAACCTTCCTGCAATTCATTCCCCACGCTTTCCTTGGATTCCCTGCTGTTTTGGAACACATTCGAAAAGGCGAAATCAGCGGAGAAGCCACTCAGGGGATGCAAATGATTTGGCTGTATTCGTCTATCATGATGTTGCTTTCCAGTATTTGGATGTTCTTTTTGGCCAAACCCATTTTGGAGGGAAAACACGTGGCCAGAGTGCAGGTTTTGTATGTAAGTATAGGATTAATTGCTTTCGGATTGGGCTGTAGCTATATCGCTCAGGAAGTTTTTAATCATTTATTTTTCTTCACGGTGGAAGGCATTTTGCTATTATTGGCAGTAACATTATTTTATAAAAAAGAAAAAAATGAGCAATAAAGATTTAAAAAGAGTAACAGGTTTGGGTGGGTTTTTCTTCAAAAGTGAAGACCCGAAAGCGATTAGAGATTGGTATGCCACGCATCTCGGAATTCCGGTAAACGATTATGGTTGGACCTTTAGATGGAAGGACCAGGATGGTAATGATGCCGCTACGCAATGGTCGCCTTTTGAGGCTAACACCAAGTATTTTGCGCCAAGCGAAAAACCCTTTATGATCAATTACCGAGTGCATGATTTGGAAGCGCTGTTAGCGGCTTTAAAGGAAGAAGGCGTTACGATTGTAGGCGAAATGGAATCCCACAGTTATGGAAAATTTGGTTGGATATTAGATCCGGAGGGGAATAAGATTGAGCTTTGGGAACCTACAGACGTGAATGCCCTGTAATATTTTGGAATTGTTTTTTGACGAAACGTATTTTTTTATAAGAATTTTATATATTAGAGCCATCAATTAACATAACCCAAAATTAAACGTATTATGGAAGCACAAAAAGTGGACATGTTCATGATGATGAACGCCAAATATTTCGAAAGCCATCATCTGAATGCTGTTAGAGAAAAATTATTAAGCTTGGACGAATCCAAATGGGGATTAGTACAAACACTTCAATTCAAAGAACCAACCACATCCTTAATTGTATCCTTACTTGGAGGTCAATTAGGTATCGACCGTTTTATGATTGGCGATACCGGAATGGGTGTTGGAAAACTGTTAACGTGTGGCGGATTAGGGATCTGGGCCATCGTTGACTGGTTCTTAATCATGGGTGCTACCCGTGAGAAAAACATGGAGATTTTCCAAAATACATTCTATTAATAGATGACCCGAAATAAGTTATATTCCTTGTTGCTTATAGCTTGTTTGGCCGGATTTAGTTATCTGTTTTATCATATTCATACTTTACAAAGTGACACTGTTCGAGTGTGTATCATCAAAAATGTGACAGGCTATCCTTGTCCGTCTTGCGGTACCACCCGAGCAGTTGCTTTGCTTTTGCAAGGAAAAATTATTGAATCGGTACTGTTGAATCCTTTTGGAATAGTTGTTGCTGTCATCATGACGCTATGTCCCTTTTGGATTTTAACCGATATTATTTTAAAAAAAGAAACCTTTTATACTTGGTATAAAAAAACAGAAGCTACTATCAGAAAACCTTGGCTCGCCTCGATTCTAATTCTCTTAGTACTGCTCAATTGGATTTGGAATATATATAAAAATCTATGATACAAGAAACCATTTTTGCCTACAAACCGGGCGAACACGAACGCGAGAAAGCATCCAATAGTTATTTGATGTCTTTGGTGGCGCTCATTGCCGGATTGCCGTTGCCGATTATCAATTTGCTGGCCACATTTTTCTTCTATTTAGCCAATAGAAAAGGAACCTATTATGTGCGTTGGCATTGTACTCAGGCTTTATTTTCGCAGTTAGCACTTTTAGGAATTAACAGCGCCAGTTTCTGGTGGACGATTTCCGTTTTGTTTTCCGATGAAAAAGCAAGCAATCAATACTTTGCTTATATTTTTACGGTAATCATATTCAATTTGCTGGAGATTTTCTCTACCATTTATGCGGCTGTACAAACCCGAAAAGGGAAACATGTGGAGTTTTTATTCTTCGGAAACGTTACTAACTTAATCTGTAAAGCCTAATGATCAAGAAAACACTTTTACAGGGATTGCTTATCGTAGCAGGATTTTTTGTGATTTGGTTCGGATTTTCGCAACTGGATTTCATGAAGTTTTTCAAAGTTCGGGAGCATACTCAAAACATGGAAAACAAACTAGGCGACATGATTTGGAATCAAATCGCCGATAATGAAAATGTGGTGACCAACGATACGATTGTTAAAACATTGGATAAATTAATCAACCCATTGTGCAAAGCGAATGATATAGAAAGGGATTCGTTAAAGATTCATATCGTGAAAAAAGATGTAATCAATGCTTTTGCTTTGCCGAATAATCATTTAGTGGTGTACACAGGATTGATAGAAGATTGCAAAAGACAAGAAGCATTACAAGGTGTTTTGGGTCACGAAATTGGACACATCCAAAAAAACCACGTGATGAAAAAATTGTCTAAAGAAATTGGCTATTCGGTTTTGTTAACGGCTGCCGGTGGTAGCAAAGGAGGGCAAGTGGCCAGAGAAATTCTAAAAACACTTACGTCTTCTGCTTATGACAGAAAACTAGAAAAAGAAGCCGATATCACTAGTGTGGACTATATGATCAAAGCACACATCGATCCAAAACCTATGGCCGATTTTATGTATCAAATGGCGCAGGAAAGCAAAATGCCGGACGGGATGAGCTGGATTGCCGATCACCCGGAATCAGAAGAACGCGCCAAATATATCTTGGATTATATCAAAGGCAAAAAGCTAAAAAACAAAGAATCCATAACCGAAAAAGACTGGAAAACGTTTAAGGAATTAGTGGATAAAGAATAACAAAAAAGCAACTCATTGAGTTGCTTTTTTTATGCCTATTTATAGTTCTTTTCTTTTCGTTCGAGTTCCGCTTGAAATTCTTCCATCACCGGTTTCATGGTGCTTTCCGGAATATCGGCAATTCGAATGTACATCAATCCGTCAATAGCGTTGTTGAATAAAGGGTCAACATTGAACGCCACCAAGCGCGCATTTTGTTTGATGTATTTTTTTATCAATACCGGAAGGCGCAAATTCCCCGGTTCGAGTTCATCAATAATCTTGTCAAATTTATTCAAATCGGCTTCGGCTTCATCAAAAATAAAATCCTTGTCGGCATCTTTCAGCTTTACTTTGAACTCCTTTTTCGGATGCACATATTGTGCAATGTATGGGTCGTAATAATTAGACTTCATAAACTCAATCATCAACGATTTAGAGAATTCCGTAAACTGATTGCTAATGCTTACGCCGCCTAACAAGAATTTATGCTCCGGATAATGCAATGTAGTGTGAATGATGCCTCGCCAAAGTAAGAACAGCGGCATTGGTTTTTGTTGGTATTCCTTAATGATAAAAGCGCGTCCCATTTCAATGGAATTATGCATCATCTCATGCAATTCGGGTTCAAAACGGAACAGATCGTTGAGGTAAAATCCTTCCATACCATATTTCGGAAAAATTTCAGAACCCAACCCCATGCGATACGCACCGGCAATTTGCTTGGTTTCATCATCCCACAAAAACATGTGATGGTAGTATTGGTCGTATTTGTCTAAGTCGATAGATTCGTTGGTTCCTTCGCCTACTTCGCGGAAAGTGACTTCTCGCAATCGCCCAATTTCGTGCAGTATATTCGGAATCTTATCCGCTTCGGTAAAGAACACTTCATAGTTTTTACTTTGCAATAATCTACTATCAGCGGCTCTTAACTTATCCACTTCGGCCACCATTTTTTCCTGATTGGCCGGTGTGGCAATTTGTTTTGGGTTCTTCGTCGGTTTTAAATTCAGATTCAGATTGAGGTTTTGGGGATCAAAAATATTGTTTTCTTTGTTGAAAGAATTGGCCAACATATAAGTCTTCTTTCTCAAAAATTCAGAGTATTCTTCAATGCTTTTGTGTTCGTTTTGTTCTGCAACGGAAATAGGTTTTCCAATACGCACTTTGATGACGCGTCCTTTTTGGGTCAACAGTTCCGAAGGCAGTTTGGCCGTACGGAGTGTTGGATTTATTTTGGATAACAAATAGAAAAAGCGACTGTTTTTGGCGTGAAAATAAATCGGAACCACCGGTACTTGAGCTTTTCGAATGACCTTGATAGCGCCTTCTTCCCAATCTTTATCCACCACTAATTGGCCGTCTTTATAGGTAGAAACTTCCCCGGCCGGAAACATCCCTAACGGTTTGCCATCGCTTAGGTGGCGCAAGGTTTCCTTAATTCCGATGACGCTCGATTTGGCATCTTTATGATTTTCAAACGGATTCACCGGCATGATATACGGTTTCATCGGTTCGATGCGGTGCAGTAAAAAGTTGGCTATGATTTTGAAATTCGGTTCTCTTTCCAGCATTAATTTCAATAACAAAATACCATCAATTCCTCCGAGCGGATGATTGGAAATGGTAATATAGGCACCGTCTTTTGGTAATCGTTTAAAATCTTCTTCCGGGATTTCGAACTTGATTTCGAATTCATCGAGTATCGCATTCAGAAACTCCACTTCGCTTAAATGTTTGTTTCGGTCATAGATTTTATTGAGTGTCGAAATTTGTAAAGCCTTCATTAATAGCCAGCCACAAAAAGTTCCGAAAACCCCGTATTTATCAGCTTTTATTGCTTTTGCAACTTCTTTAGCAGTGACTAAACCCATGTATACTTTTGATTTTTGAGTAAGAAACAAAGATAACAATTCTACTGAAATAGGATTCACAAAAAAGCGAATTCACCACTCTAATTTTAATTTTTTATTATGACTTATGAGTTTCAAATGTTTATGTTTTTACATACTTTTGGAAAAACTCTTAACAAGACTTCATGAGAATTATTTCTTATAATGTAAACGGGATTCGCGCCGCCATTTCGAAAGGATTTCTGAACTGGTTGCAGCAAGCCAACCCCGATGTAATTTGTCTGCAGGAAATAAAAGCTACCCCCGATCAAATTCCGCTGATTGATGTTGAGATTTCAGGCTATCCTTATCATTACTGGTTTCCGGCACAAAAAAAAGGCTATAGCGGTGTGGCTATTTTGTCAAAAATAAAACCCAACAATGTAGTTTTCGGCACCGGCATTGCCCACATGGATTTTGAAGGCCGAAACCTGAGAGTCGATTTTGATGACTTTTCGGTGATGAGTTTGTACCTGCCATCCGGAACGAATATCGATCGATTGGACCATAAATTCATGTATATGGATGACTTCCAAAAGTACATCAACGAGCTGAAAAAGGAAATCCCGAATCTGATTATTTGCGGCGATTACAATATTTGCCACGAAGCCATTGACATTCATGATCCCATCAGAAACAAAAATGTTTCCGGATTTTTACCGGTAGAGCGCTTGTGGTTAGACAACTTTATGAAAAGCGGTTTCATTGATACCTTCCGTTTTTTTAATAAGGAACCCGATAATTACAGTTGGTGGAGCTACCGTGCCAATGCCCGTGCCAATAACAAAGGGTGGCGCATTGACTATTGCCTGGCTAGCGAACCCATGAAAAACCGATTAACCAGAGCCGTCATTTTACCCGAAGCCAAGCATTCCGACCATTGTCCGGTTTTGGTGGAAATACAATAAACCCCAATAATAAATTTAGATATGATAAAAAAAATTGCCTTAGGAATACTGTTGCTGACTTTGATGTCTTCGTGTGTGTCCAAAAAAATCTATAATGATTTAGAGAATAAATACACCGATTTAAAGAAAGAGAACCGCAGTTTGGCCGATGAAAATGAAGAACTGCACAAAGCCAATGCCGAATACGATTCGATAAACAAATCACTGACGGCCGAGTTGAATAAAACCAAAGCCGCCAAAGACAAGCTGACGGCTGATTGCACGGCTACGAGTAACAACCTGAAAGCCTTACAGGATTCGTATGCCGCTTTGGAAAAAAACAGCAACGATGCCTTAGAGACCAATATGAACAAGAACCGCGAGTTATTGGCACAGTTGGAAGCCAAAGAAAAAGCCCTGGCTGCAGAGCAAGACCGTTTGAATAAACTGAAAAACGACTTAGCCTCGAGTACCAAAAGACTGAATGAGCTTGAGAGTATGATTGCTGCCAAAGATGCCAGCATGAAAAAACTGAAAGAAACCCTATCGAAAGCCTTGAATGCTTTTGAAGGCAAAGGCTTAACCGTAGAACAAAAGAACGGGAAAGTATATGTATCTATGGAGAACAAACTATTGTTCCAAACCGGAAGCTGGGCCGTAGGTACCCAAGGAAGACAAGCGGTAGTTGAAGTAGGGAAAGTGCTAGCCCAAAACCCGGATATTACTGTGTTGATTGAAGGCCATACCGATAACGATAAAATACTAGGAAACATTGGTGGTGGCATTGAAAGCAACTGGGATTTATCCACCAAAAGAGCTACAGCGATTGTAAATATCCTTGGTGAAAATGCCGGCATTCAAAAGAAAAATTTAACGGCTGCGGGTCGTGGCGAATATGCCCCGATTATGAGTAACGACACTCCAGAAGGCAAAGCCAAAAACCGCAGAATCGAAATCATCTTAACGCCAAAATTGGATGAGATTTCTAAGATGTTAAACGAGTTTTAAAAAATAGGTGCTGAGTCACTGAGCTACTAAAGGTTCTGAGTTTTCTCAGAGCCTTTTTTATTGTAAACGTTTCCAAAAAATGTGTTAATCGTTTCCCGTAACCGCTAACAATATTTTACTTTTGCACCACAAAAACGGCTTCAAATTCTACAAATGAACTACACTACGTTACCGAATACCGATATCAAAGTCAGCAAAGTTTGCCTGGGCACCATGACCTTTGGCGAACAAAATTCTGAAAGTGATGCCCATGCTCAGTTAGATTACGCCGTTGAAAAAGGTGTTAATTTTATAGATACTGCCGAAATGTATCCGGTAGCGGCGCGTCAAGCTACCTTGGGACTGACCGAAAAATATATCGGAACGTGGTTGCATCAATCAGGCAAAAGAGAAGACATGGTGATTGCTACCAAAATAGCAGGACCTAATCGCGGGATGGAATACATCCGCAAGCCGTTAAATTTTTCGAAACACAACATACACGAAGCGGTTAATAACAGTTTAAAAAACCTTCAAACCGATTATATCGATTTGTACCAAATGCACTGGCCGGAGCGCGTGATGAATATGTTCGGGCAACGTGGCGTTTCGAATATTGATGCGCAATGGCAGGACAATTTCTTTGAAGTGTTGAGCATTTATGACGGGTTAATCAAAGAGGGAAAAATAAAACACATCGGAGTTTCTAATGAAAATCCGTATGGGGTGATGAAGTTTTTACATGAAAGCGAAAAGCATCATTTGCCAAGAATAGCCACAATCCAAAATCCGTATTCCTTATTGAACCGCTTGTTTGAAGTGGGTTTGTCTGAAATTTGCCTGCGCGAAAACGTGGGACTGATGGCCTATTCGCCTTTGGCTTTTAGTTTCTTGACCGGAAAACATTTGAATGGCATTCAACCGACTTCCCGCTTGGGGTTGTTTCCGCAATTCTCGCGTTACAATAATGACAATTGCCACAAAGCCACCAAGTTGTATCAAGATTTAGCACTTGCCAACGGAATGACTTTAACCCAAATGGCTCTGGCGTTTGTAAACCAACAATCGTTTGTGATGTCCACCATTATTGGTGCTACTACGATGGCGCAACTTCAGGAAAACATAGCGGCTTTTGACTTGGTTTTGTCCTCGGAATTGGTAAAAGAAATCAATAAAATTCAGGCAGTTTATCCTGATCCGGCACCTTAATTATTCTACTACCAATTTGGATTGGTAGTGGTTTCCTGTTACATCTTCAACGGAAATCAGATACAAACCGGTGGCTAAAGAGGAAATGGTTACAGAAGGAGTCTCTGATTTTTCCAATGGTTTTGCCAATACTAATTTTCCGGTTATATCAAAAACGAATGCTTGGGTGAGTACTGCCTCTGAGCTGTTTTTGATAAAGATTTCGGTCTTCGCCGGATTCGGGTAAAAACTCAAACCACTTTTAGTAAAGTCGTGTAAACCCAAAGAAGTGTCAATGATTTTATAGATTACACTACCATCGGCTACATACAGCTCACCGTCTTTATCTTCCCCAAAAGTGGTGATGGTACCGGGAGCGTCATACATCCAGGTTAAGGTTCCGGCGTTGTTTATGGTTCCTATTTCGGCAGTACAATAATCGGCAAAGAAGTATTTGTTGGCAAAATTCGGATACAGGCTTCCGGTATAAAAGTACCCGCCGGTAACAGAGCATCTGCCCGAACCATGCGCGTATTGATTGATAGGTGCCACCGTAGCCGCATAAGTAGGGCAAGGGCCTTGGGCACCGCTATAGGGAGCATTCGCTTCAAAACAATTCCATCCAAAATTTAATCCGGTATTCGGTAATGGGCTTGGGATTTTGTCAATTTCTTCAATCAAATCCTGTCCTACGTCAGCAATCCATAAATCGCCGTTCAAACGATTAAACGAGAATTTCCATGGGTTGCGCATCCCAATAGACCAAATCTCATCATTACCGGCAACGCCAACGAATGGATTAGTGGGAGGAATGCCATAAGGGGAACCCGAATCCACATCGATGCGCAACATTTTCCCTAAATTTTCATTGCTATTTTGAGCTCTGTTTCCGGGGTCGCCACCGCTTCCGCCATCACCCATTCCGATGTAGAGATATCCATCAGGGCCAAATTTTAAACTTCCTCCGTTATGATTGGCAAAAGGTTGGGCAACGGTGAGCAAAACTGTTCCGCTGGCAGCATCAGCTACATTCGCATCAGCGGAAACCGAATAGCGGGCAATAACGGTAGCACCATCGCCGGCGCGGGTATAATTGACATAAAAATAACCATTCGTAGCATAATTAGGATGAAAGGCCAAACCCAGCAAACCTCTCTCGCTACCGGTAATAATGGTAGCTGTGGTCAAAGTCAAAAACGGCGTGGCATTTACGGTTCCGGTAGAGCTTACTACCTTAATAATACCCCCTTGTTGTACCACAAATAAGCGGGAGTCGTTTGCCGGATGTGTTATTTCGACCATAGAACTGAAGCCTGTGGCAAAACTTTGCAGCCCAATGGTTTGTGCTAAAGAAGCAGAAGCCAAAAACAAGAAACTAAAAAGTAGATTTTTTTTCATAGCTAATGGGTTTTTGGTAAAGTTATAAATAAAAAGGTTATTCTCAAACAGTTATAAAAAAACGCAATCGGTGAGGATTGCGTTTTGGTTTTTACAAATTATCGATGGTTTTGTCTTTAGGGTATTTGACTTTGTAACTGATTCGGATTTTCTTGGTTTCGTTAGGCGAAAGTTTCAAATCCCAAGTCAGTATTCCGGTTTCGGTATTGACTTTGGCACCGTTGCTTTCCAATAGTTCAATTTCCACTTCTTTATCTGTGCTTAGCGGATATTGGTCTTTCAGTTGCAGAATGGCGGCTTCTTTTTTGTTGTTTCTAACGGTGATGTCAAAGGTAAAAGTCTGTTCTTTTTTAGAAGATAAAAACTTAGTTCCCGATTTATCCACCACTTTTTCGCGTTTGATGGAAATCTTTTTATCCCTTCCCATACTCAAATTCAGGGTGTCGGAAGTCTGATTGGGATTGATCATAGTTTTACCTACATACAAGCCTTCGAAGATGATATTGGCTTCGCCCGGCAATAAATTGTATTTCGAATAATCCTCAATTTCCGCCAATAAGAAAGCTTCTTTTTCTACTCTTGGCGCGGCGTAATATTTATAAGTTGCCGGCAGTTTGATTTCTTTCAATGCTACACTGTGTGGTTTGCCATTCGACAAAATATCATACGGAAGGTCGATGTCAAAAGACACGTTGAGTTGGTTTTCTGCTATAGTCGTGTAATTTGAAACCGATGATGTGGTAACTACTTTGGCTTTTTTTGCTTCATATCCTGTAGCAACAACTTCCTCTAAATCATTTGATTTGCTATAGGTATTCCCTCTATAATAATTATAATCTTTATCATTATCTTCCCGGTATCTCAAAAACCAAGAGCTCAAAAGCGGTGCCTGATTGTTCTGATTAGGATTGCCGGAAGACAGAGTCAGTTTTACCTTTTTCCAGTCAATTCCGGTCGATTGGGTTACCTGACCTTTATACATCATGTTGATGGGTGTGGTGATGTTTTCGGCCCGCAAATCGTAAAACGGCGACCAGGAAGCGGCATTGGAAATGTAATTAATATCCAAATTTACAGCGCCTGCAATTTCATTCATCACTTGGATAATCAACTTGCCTTTGGAGTTTTTATCTTCTTTTTGTGTATTAATTTCCAGTTTGGATTTCAAGGCATTGAGCTTGGTCGTGAGTTTGGTTTCCTTTTCTTTTAAAGTTACGATGCCATTGTCCAATTCCGTTCGTTTGACTTTATAATAATCAACCAACTTCATCAACTCACCTACATTCATGCCGGTATTAGCGCCTGCTACCGTTTGATTGGCATCTAATAAGGCAATGGTTTGTTGATTGGTATAAGTTTCAATCTGTACTTTTTTGATTTCCTTTTCGGTCCAGGTAATGCTGTCGCGCACTTTTTTGATGGCCGGATTGGCTTCGTCAATTTCGTATTCCGAAATGTAGTTTTGGGTAAATTGTACCGAAAGGACTGTTACCGTTGAAGGCGCGCCAATTTGCACGGTGTTTTCATTGAGATAATCGGCTACGTTTTTAATGACGATTTCGCTCGTTCCTGCAGGAAGATTTACGGCAGTAGTTTGCGATATTTCGGCGGCATTAAAATAAACAGTAGCCGCTTTTACTTTTGCGGTGGTGAAGATTGGTTTTTGCGCAACACTAATTGCCGAAACCAATAAGGCTAATAAAAATAGTTTTTTCATAATATATCAAGTTAAGGTCATAACAGTATAGAGTAGTTATAACGCAAAAAGGTTGGGAATAGTATGAAATTTTTTTAAAAAGAGGGATTTGTCATCCGTCTAAAACTCAAATTCATCCGTGCTGAGGCTGTCTTTCTCGATGGTGTTGGCCGATTTTTGTTTCAGAAATAATTGTGCCGGACCGGAAATGGATAAAGGGAAATTGTAAATAGTGTCATTAGCCGTCAGCAGGTTTCGGCGGAACATCAATTTGGTCAGGAAAGTACTTTGTTGAGCAGCATAGGATTTTAGTTTGTGGTCAGCATCAAAACGCGACATAAATCCTTTCGGATTGGGAATGATGGTGGCCAGAAACAAACATTCATTGACATTCAAATCATGCGGGCTTTTTTGAAAATAGAAATGCGACGCTTCGCCAATGCCATAGATATTCGGGCCCCATTCGATGATGTTGAAATACACTTCGAGCATGCGTTCTTTAGTGCTGATGTGATTGTTTTCTAAAATATACACCAACAGGATTTCTTCCAGTTTTCGCGACAGGGTTTTTTCACGGGTCAGAAATACATTTTTGATTAACTGCATGCTGATGGTACTGGCACCCCGGGAGAATTTTTTGGTACGGATGTTTTTGGCAATCGATTGTTTGAAAGCTTCATTGATAAACCCACGATGAGTGAAAAACGAAGGATCTTCGCTGGTCAATACACATTTTTGCAAATAGGGAGAAATGGCTGCCAATGGCGTAAAATTAGGATTGGAATTCCCGACAACTATTGGCCGCTGCAAAACGCCTTTGTCAATAGCACGATAGACGAATTCGCTGTTGATTTTATTCAAATCGGCTTCTCCGTATTTGGTGATTTTTAATCCTTCGGGTTTGAGTTTGCTGTCAAAAATAACATCATTCGGTTTGTGATTGTTGTATTCAAAATTCAAGGCATAACTGAAATTTCCTTGTGCCTGCATGCCTTCAAAATGACGGAATAAACCGCTTGGCAATGACGAGATAAAGTCCTGCGCTTTCATTTTGGGAATGATTAATTTAAGCGCATAAATTTTATCCGTTTCATTAGTGTAGGAAATATACGGTTGGCATTTGATACGGTTCAATTGCATGGTTGAGGTGCTGTCTAAAGCCATAAACCGTTTGCCGACAATCCAATGATAATCAAAGCGGGCATTTTGTACGACCACATCTTTTCCGGCAATTTTTGGGTGGTTGACAAATAAATCCTGAATGGAGGAATAGCCGTCAATATGCAATTCGCCACTGTCCATCGAAAGATTATCCAAGTTGAAATGAATCGATTTGAATCCGGTTTTTAAGTTGAATTTCTTGTCCAAATACGGGATCCGAATCGTATCGCTTTTGGCATTATAAAATTGCAAATCCGCTTTTCGGTCTCTGGGATCGGCAAAACCATTGATGCTCCATTGCTGCGAAAAATTATCAGAAGTAACCTGAATCAGCGTATTGAGTTTTTTATCGGCCAAAGCCAATTGGTTAAAATCGAAAACCACTTTATTGCCTTTGTCATCAATTTTAAAAGCAAAGCCTTTAACGCTCATATCCGTTGGCACCAGGTCCATTAATTTGGAGGTGATTCGGTTTAAGAGCTTGGCATAATTGACTTCGGTATTGTCTGTTTTTTCTTTTTTGGAACGAAGGAAAGCATCGAAGTTGCTGCCGTTTTTGGTTTTCACCAATTGTACATAGCCTTTGTTGATTTCCAATTTTCCCAATTGAATATCGCCCACCAAAAGCTTCCAAAAGTTCACACTCGTTTTCAACTCATCAATCCGAACTAAGGTGTCGGCCTGTTTCGGAACTAGATAAATGTGTTGGAATTCAATATTGGTCAAACCGTGAAATTGCGCTTTTTCAATGGTGAACCGGCATTGATAGTCGCGGTTGAGTTTGGCATCAATGCGATGAATGACTTTTTCTAAAATCGTATTTCGAAAAGCAAAAACCAACACCAATCCGAGCAGTACTACTATGCCGCTTATTTTGAGAATAAGGAACGCTTTTTGCTTTTTGGATTTCATAACGAATTGGTTTTACTAAAAACGACTTTTTCGGTCTTTTAGTATAATTAGAACTAACAATTACCCAAACAATTGCTCCACCACTTCTTCAATTTTAGATACCAAAACGATTTTGATGAGAGCGTTTTTGATGGCGATTTTATTGTATTTAGATACAAAGATAGTAGCAAATCCCAGTTTTTCGGCTTCCTGTATGCGTTGTTCTACGCGATTCACCGGACGAATTTCTCCCGACAATCCCACTTCGCCGGCAAAACAAACATCTTTGCCCACCGCGATATCCTCATTGGAAGAAAGAATAGCAGCAACAACGGCTAAATCAATCGCAGGGTCATCCACAGAAATACCGCCAGTTACGTTTAGGAAAACGTCTTTGGTTCCCAAACGAAATCCGGCACGTTTTTCCAACACGGCCAAAATCATATTCAATCGTTTGGCATTGTAGCCCGTTGTACTTCTTTGCGGCGTTCCATAAACAGCGGTGGAAACCAAAGCCTGAATTTCGATCATTAACGGGCGCATGCCTTCCAGAGTAGAGGCGATGGCGGTTCCTGAAAGTTCTTCTTCGCGGTGTGAAATTAAGATTTCGGAAGGATTGGAAACTTCTCTCAAACCCGAACCCTGCATTTCGTAAATTCCCAATTCGGCAGTAGAACCAAAACGATTTTTGAGCGAACGCAGAATTCGGTAGACATGATTTCTGTCGCCTTCAAATTGCAAAACGGTATCGACCATGTGTTCCAATATTTTCGGGCCGGCGATGTTACCATCTTTGGTAATGTGGCCAATCAGGATCACCGGAATGTTGGTTTCTTTGGCAAATTTGATTAGCTCAGCAGTAGTTTCCCTAATCTGGGAAATGCTTCCGGCCGTGGATTCAATATAATCAGTATGCAGTGTTTGAATCGAATCGATGATGACAATATCGGGTTCGGTTTCTACTATGTGACGGAAGATGTTTTGGGTTTTGGTTTCCGTCAGAATCAAACAGTTTTCACTATTTGGGTTGATGCGTTCTGCGCGCATTTTGATTTGCTTCTGGCTTTCTTCGCCCGAAACGTATAAGGTTTTATAAGGTAATTTTAATGAAATCTGCAGTAGCAACGTACTTTTTCCAATGCCAGGTTCTCCACCCAAAAGAATCAAGGAGCCTGGAACAATGCCACCGCCAAGGACTCTGTTTAATTCGCCGTCAGTGGTATCCATTCGCACTTCCTGAGTGGAATCGATTTCTTTTATTTTGAGTGGTTTGGAAACTCTTTTGGAGTCAGTAGCTGTTGGTTTCCAGCTTACTTTTTCTTCCTTTTGAATGATTTCTTCGGCTATGGTATTCCATTCTTTACACGAATTGCATTGCCCTTGCCATTTGGCGTATTGAGCCCCACAATTTTGACAAAAAAAAGTAGTTTTGAGTTTGGACATTTTATGGTTTTTTCTCTTCTGTTGGGGTCTCGGCTGGTGGGGTGTCAGTTGGAGGCGCGTCGGCCGGCGGGGTTTCTTCTACCACTGGTTCTTCTTTTGCTTTTTGTCCTTTTTTAGGTAATGTTTTTTTCAATTCCTCGGCTCTTTCAATCATCATGTCTTTGGTCAAATCGCCAATTTCCTGCATTTGAAAGGCTCTTAAATACGATTTTACTGCTCGGGCATTGTCACCCTTTTTTTCGAACATCTGTCCCAATTCATAGTCGGCTAACATGCTTTTCGGATAATTTTTGTCTGCTAATTGTGCCAATTGGTCGAATTCATCGTAGGCTTTGTTTTTTAAAATAGCAGCTTCAATGGCCTTGAAATCATTCAAACGAATGGGAACTTTTAATCCTAAGGATTTTTCGAGCACATCGTATTTTTGGGTCAGATAGTCTACATAACCGGAAGGCAGTGTGGCAATTTTTTCCTGAAATTCAGTAATGGAAATAGGTTGGTAGACCGAGAATATTTGGTAGAGCGCACTCGGGATGGAATTTAAAACCAACGAGTAATGAGAAGCTCCTTTAAAATCTTCGTATCGGTAATTCAGCTTTGGATTGCTTACTTTTTTAATCAATTCATCCATGGCCTGAATCCGATTCCGCATTTTTTTGACATCACCCTCGGCTGTGGAATGATAATAAAAAATAGGTTTTTGAATGGCGGCTAATCTATCCGGAATTTGTTCTTCCATTCCTGCGGGAAGCTCCGGACTCATAGAGATGTAAGCGTCAAAAACGGGATTGTCTTTGTATAAATAGCAATTCAGAAATCCGGCGGTGGTATCTAAACCGGCCACGATTTTAAATGGTGCCGTTCTGTAGTTTTTTTGGATGTACGGTATTAATTCCATACCAATAAATTCAAAGAACTTCTCGCCTTTTTCATCGGGTAAACCTGTAGTTGGTTCTGTGGTGCAATCCGTTTCGCGTTCGTTGTTTTTGTTTTGACTGATGCCTACAATAATCACTTCGGGTAAGTCATCCCAATAATACCCATAACTTAAAGCGCCTTGAAACGGGTCGAAAAGAAAATCGCCGTCAAGCAGCACCAGTATTGGATAACTTTGTTTCGAGTTTTTCTCATAGGAAGGTGGCAAACCAATGGTGATTTCGCGGTCTTCGTTTAGTTTTTGGGACGTAATGGTGTCTGTTACTCTTTTTTGAGAAAAAACAGTATTGGAGCAAATTATTATAAATAATAAAAGAAGTTTTTTCATGGGTTCAGGTTTGGTTAAATAGAACGATTGTTAAATCGACAAGCAATATAACAAAATTATTTATTTCTATTTAAAATGGGAAGCAATAAAAGCGATAAACTACCCAAAACCACCATCAGCAAAGTTTGTGAAATCCAAACGAGCCAGCCAAATGCTGTTCCGGCCGTGTCTGGAATTCCGTAAAGCATAAAAATTTCGGCTATTAAAAGCGGATAAGCTCCGAAGCCACTGTTGGTGAAACCAATGGCCAAACTACCAAAAACGAAAGCAATAATAATCGCCCCGAAACCAATGTTACTGGTTTCTTTTAAGGCAAAAACGGTAACGTAAAACATCAGGATATAGGTAAACCAAATGAAGAAGGAATGGAATAAAAACCACCATTTGTTTTCCATATGTACGATACTTAGCATCCCTTCGGTTAGGCCGGCAAATTTTTCTTTAAGCAGCAATACTATTTTCCACTTGGCATATTTCCAAATCAAAATAAAAAGGATAAACCCTACTAGGCCAATAAGCCCCAGGATCATCAGTTTTTCGAAAGGAATTTTTTCCAATATGTAGTTTTTCAGCACATTAAACTGAACAAAAAAGGAAATGGCCACAAACAAAAAGAAGATTAACAAATCCACCACTCTTTCGGCAACAATGGTTCCGAAAGCCTTGTCAAATGGAATGTTTTCGTATTTTTTCAAGATCAAAGCCCGGGAAACTTCCCCCGAACGCGGAATGGTCAGGTTCATAAAATAAGCCACGCAAACCGCCATCATGTTGTTGTGAAAATGGGAGTGATAGCCCATGTGTTCTATAGAAAATTTCCAGCGATAAGCTCTCGAAATAAATCCAAATAGCGCAATGAAAAGCGACAGATAAATATAGAAATAATTGGCGTTTTTGAAATAGCCTTTCATCTCGGTAATTTGGGCCGGTGTGAATTCGTTGAATTTATAGTAAATCAGATACACTCCCAGCAATAGCGGGAGCAAAATTGAAGCCCATTTTCCAATTTGTTTTTTCAAGGGATTACGTCAGGGAGTTATCTTTTTCATTGGGGAAAACCAACCACGGCTTGAAGTTTTTGGCTTCTTCAAAATCCATCAAAGCATAGGACATGATGATGATGATGTCGCCTTTGTGCACTCTTCTGGCAGCCGGGCCATTCAAGGTGATTTCGCCAGAGTTTTTGGGGCCTTTGATGGCATAGGTGTCAAAACGCTCACCATTGTTGACATTTACGATAGACACTTTTTCGCCTTCAATAAGGTTGGAGGCTTCCATCAAGGTTTCGTCAATGGTAATGCTGCCGATGTAATTCAAGTCGGCACCCGTTACTTTTACACGGTGGATTTTCGATTTTACTACTTCAATTTGCATGGGGCAAAAGTAAATTAATTTAATGAAATGGTGTCAATCAATCTGACTTTGTTAACAAAAACAGCTATGAAAGCACGGTAGGTTTTGGTTTTGTTTTTTCGAAGGCAGGGAAGCAACGTCGCTTCGTCGGCAATCTGAAAATATTCTAATTCAAAATCGGGTTGTTTCTCAAAAGTTTTAGCCACAAATTCAGTCACTTCCTGAGCGGATTTTGTGGCAAATAGTTTTTTGGCTTGCGTAATGGTTTTGAAAATGATGGCCGCTTGATTTCTTTCTTTTTCGGATAATCTTTCGTTGCGCGAGCTCATGGCCAGACCGTTGGTTTCTCTATAAATGGGACAACCGACTACGTTTACAGGCATTTCAAATTTGCTAACCATTTTTTTGATGATTTGCAGTTGCTGAAAATCCTTTTCACCAAAATAGGCATGGGTTGGTTTTACGATTTCGAAAAGACGTTTTACGATAGTTCCTACCCCGTCAAAATGACCTTGCCTGAACTTGCCTTCCATTTGGTTTTCCAAGCCGTCAAAATCAAAATGCTGGGAAATGGTTTTGCCTTTGTATATATCGTCAACGCTTGGGGCATAAACTATAATCGCATCGGAAACAGTTTTTATCTTTTCGATATCTTTCTCCAGCGTTCGGGGATATTTGGCTAAATCATCGGCGTTGTTAAACTGCGTTGGATTTACAAATATGCTAACGACTACTATGGTGTTGTGCAGTAAAGCTTCTTTGATAAGAGAAAGATGACCCTGGTGAAGCGCGCCCATCGTAGGTACAAAACCAATCGAAGTTGCTGCGTTTGAAACAGAAGTCAGATGAGAAACTAATTCATTTTGAGTGTTAAAAATCAGCATTGGCTTTCGGTAAATGAGTTGCAAACTTACTATTTTCATAAATAACTGCATAAATTTTTGTACTTTTGCCTGTTTTTTATTGCCAATAAATAAAGTAAAATAGATTATGGAAGATAAGAGGATATTGTATGTATCATCTGAAGTGGTGCCTTATCTGGCTGAAAATGAGGTTTCTTTAATGTCGTATGACGTCCCTAAAATGATTAATGATCAGGGCGGACAAATAAGAATTTTTATGCCAAGATATGGAAATATCAACGAGAGAAGACATCAATTGCATGAAGTTATCCGATTGTCGGGAATGAATTTAGTAGTGAATGATTTGGATATGCCTTTGATTATCAAAGTAGCGTCAATCCCAAAAGAGCGAATTCAGGTTTACTTTATTGATAATGATGAGTATTTCAAACGAAAAGCTACCTTTAGTGATGAAGACGGTGTGCTGTATCCGGATAATGATGAAAGAGCTATTTTCTTTGCCAAAGGCGTAGTGGAAACGGTTAAGAAATTGAATTGGGTTCCCGATATTATCCATGTTCACGGTTGGATGGCGAGTTTGTTGCCAATTTACATGAAGCATTATTACAAAGATGAAGCGTTGTTTTCGGAGACCAAAATTGTGACTTCGGTTTACGGACAATCTTTTGAAGGCGCCTTAGATTCGGAAATGATCAACAAAATCAAGTTTGATAATATTCCTCATGACGCAATTAAAGAATTAGAAATACCTAATTACGAAAATCTTATATCAGCTTCGATAAGCCATTCCGATGGCGTGATAATCGCCTCTGAAAATGTGTCTTCAAGTTTAACAAAAATTATAGAATCTTCAGGAAAACCTTTTTTACCTTTCGCCTCGAAAGAAAAATTTGCCGAAGCATACACTAACTTTTACAAAGGAATGCTTTCCTAAAAACAACAATATAATATGCACATTAAATCATTTTTACGCCCGATTTTAGTTGGAATAGTAGTAGTTCTTTTTGCTGCTGCCTGCGACAAAGATTATGACGAATTAGGAACCGATATTGTGGGGAATGACCATTTTGGTTTTGAAAGATATACCGGTGCCACGGTGAAAACGTATAATGAAAAATTAGGCCCGATTGCCTCTAATAATTTAGCGATAAATCCACTGGGATTTTATGAAAATCCGGCTTTTGGAAATACTCAGGCCAATTTTGTTACTCAGGTTGAATTGGCTTCTGTAAGTCCGGTATTCAACAATACCGACACAGAATTGTACCAAATGCTTCCGGCTATTGACAGTGTGGTTTTGGATATTCCTTATTTCAGTACTTTAAAAACAACCAATACGGATGGTACTAAGGTTTATGAATTGGATTCCATTTATGGTACTGAGGCATCAAAATTTAAATTGAGTGTTTATCAGTCTAATTATTATTTAAGAGATTTAGATCCGACGCAGTCATTGGGAGAGCAACAGTTGTTTTACACCAATCAGGATGCCGATATCGATAGTTATAAAGTGCCTGTTTTGTTGAATAATTTGCCTGCATCAGATCCTAGAAATGCGGATGGTCATGAGAATTCTCAATTTTATTTTGACAAAAGAGAGCACAAAACTACTGCTCCAAATGATGATACTACACAACCTGATGTCGTTACCCGATCTGTCCCTTCTATGCGATTGCATCTAAGAGCGGATGTTTTCAATACACTTATTTTAAACACTTCCAATATTGATCAATTGGCGAGTAATGCCTTGTTTAAAAATTACTTCAGAGGACTTTACTTTAAGACAGAAAGTTTAGGAAATCCGGGGAATATGGCCATGATTAATTTCAAAGGAGGTAAGGTTACGATGTACTATCACGAAGATAAAAAGACCATTGTTGGAACACAACCAGCCACTTATCCAAGAGTCGCTAAAACCTATGTTTTAAACTTGAGCGGGAATACCGTGAGTTTGCTGAATAATTCGAATGAAAATGGTAATTATTTAACGGCTATCAACAATCCTACGCAAGAAGCAGAGAAATTATATTTAAAAGGAGGCGAAGGCTCGATGGCTATTGTGGACATTTTTGGGTCAACAGACGTGAAAGGATACACGCTTAATCCTAATTACAATTCGAATCTTCCAATTAGTGCCAGTAATATAAAATACCTGCTGACCAATAGCCCTAATGGTGTTTCGGATGAAATAGATGATATAAAAGCAAATGATTGGTTAATCAATGAAGCGAATCTAACGTTTGTTATTGATAAAGATGCTATGGCCAACACGCAAATAGCAGAACCTAATCGTATCTTTTTGTATGATATCAATAATAAAAAAGTATTAGTAGATTACACCTATGATTTCACATCCAATACTTCGTATCCTAAATTTAATAAATACGTTTTTGGTGGAATCATCGAAAAGGAAGATGTTGATAACGGAAGAGGCATCAAATATAAAATCAGAATCACAAACCACGTTAGAAATTTAATTACCAAAGATTCGACAAACGTTAGACTCGGTTTATCGGTAACAGAAAACATCAACAATGTTGCGTTATCCAAACGAAAACTACCTGTTACTGACGGCATTTTCAGTGCGCCAAGCATGTCAGTAATGAATCCATTAGGAACTATTTTATACGGATCAAATCCGATAGTTCCGGATGATAAAAGATTAAAGCTTGAGATTTATTATACAAAACCTAATGAATAAGTAAAATTATGTGTGGAATTGTTGGATATATTGGATACAGAGAAGCGTACCCAATCATCATAAAAGGATTAAAAAGACTTGAATATAGAGGCTATGATAGTGCCGGAATCATGTTGTATGACGGTGCCCAACTTCAAATTGCCAAAACCAAAGGAAAGGTTTCTGACCTTGAAGCCAAATCAGCCACTATTGCTGCTTCAAAAGCGACGATAGGAATGGGCCACACCCGTTGGGCCACTCACGGAGTTCCTAATGATATTAACTCCCATCCTCATGTGTCTAATTCGGGCAACTTGGTGATTATTCACAATGGTATCATTGAAAATTATGAGCCATTAAAGAAAGAGTTACTAAAAAGAGGCTACACCTTTACCTCTGATACAGATACCGAAGTATTGGTAAACCTGATAGAAGAAGTAAAGAAAAAAGAAAAACTGAAATTAGGAAAAGCAGTTCAGATTGCGCTTAACCAAGTGGTCGGGGCTTATGCTATTTGTGTTTTTGACAAAGAAAATCCAGATGAAATTGTAGTAGCCCGTTTAGGAAGTCCACTAGCAATTGGTGTAGGAGAAGATGAATTTTTCATTGCTTCCGATGCCTCACCCTTTATTGAATATACTTCGAATGCTATTTATTTAGAAGACGAAGAAATGGCGATTGTGAGATTGCACAAACCGCTTAAAATCAGAAAGATTAAAGACGACTCTTTGGTTGATCCTTACATACAGGAGCTTCAAATGAATTTGGAGCAAATTGAAAAAGGAGGGTATGATCATTTCATGTTGAAAGAAATCTACGAACAACCCAATGTTATCAAAGATACCTACAGAGGAAGATTACTGGCCAATCAAGGTATTATTCAAATGGCTGGTGTGGAAGATAATTTGGAGAAATTCCTTCATGCGCAACGAATTTTAATCATTGCCTGCGGGACTTCATGGCATGCCGGATTAGTGGCAGAATACATCATGGAAGAATTCACCAGAATTCCGGTTGAGGTAGAATATGCTTCCGAATTTAGATATAGAAATCCAATTATAAATCCAACCGATGTGGTTATCGCTATTTCCCAATCAGGAGAAACAGCCGATACTTTGGCCGCTATTAAATTAGCCAAAGAAAAAGGCGCTTTTGTATTCGGAGTTTGTAATGTCGTAGGTTCTTCTATTTCAAGAGAAACGCACGCCGGAGCTTATACACACGCCGGTCCGGAAATTGGAGTAGCTTCTACTAAAGCCTTTACTACACAAATTACGGTGTTGACGATGATTGCTTTGCGTTTGGCGAAAGCCAAAGGAACGCTTTCCAATTCTGATTTCCACAGATACCTGCAGGAGTTAGAAGTGATTCCGGAAAAAGTTCGTGAAGCTTTAGAGTGTAATGACAAAGCCAAAGAAATTGCCGCCAAATTTAAAGATGCTCCCAATTGTCTTTATTTAGGAAGAGGGTATAATTTCCCGGTAGCTTTAGAAGGCGCCTTGAAATTAAAAGAGATATCATACATCCATGCTGAAGGTTACCCTGCAGCCGAAATGAAACACGGGCCGATTGCCTTAATTGATGAGCAAATGCCGGTAGTGGTTATTGCTCCAAAACAAGGGCATTACGATAAAGTGGTCAGTAATATTCAGGAAATTAAATCCAGAAGCGGAAAAATTATTGCTGTAGTAACCAAAGGCGATGTGCAAGTAAAAGAATTAGCCGATCACGTTATTGAAATTCCGGAAACTTCGGATGCGTTGTCTCCCCTAATTACTACCATTCCGTTACAGTTGTTGTCTTATCATATTGCTGTAATGCGAGGTTGTAATGTGGACCAACCAAGAAACTTGGCAAAATCAGTTACAGTAGAATAACGTAGTTCTGAAATAATCATTTAAAAGCGAGATTCCTTCTCGCTTTTTTTGTGCTTTTATTTTTGTGATTAATTCAATAGAAATTGCATTTTATATGTACGCATAGTATTTTTTATAGCAATACCATTAAAATGTTAATAATAACTTAAAAAAGCGCAAATAAAGCATTGTCATTATTAGGTCTGAAAATTGAATTATTGCTAAATTTAAGATTGGATTTTTGATAATCTAAAAAAAATATTTGTACATTGGCTACATAAACCAACAAATTTAAAACCAAATGAAAATCTATTTATTTATCGTTTCATTGCTTTTTTGTAGCATAAGTTTTGCGCAAACTTCAATATCGGGCTCGGTAAAAGACAGTAAAAACGAACCCATTCCGGGGGCCAATGTGAAAGTTGTCGGAGAAACTTCGGGAACTATCACAGACAGCGATGGTAATTTCAGTTTGTCAACGACAAAGAAACCGCCTTTCACTGTAGAAGTTTCCAGTGTAGGTTATGGAGTCAAAAAAGTCAGCGTAGCTTCAAACAATCAAAAAGTTACGGTGGTATTGACAGACGAAGAAACTAAGTTGGATGAAATCGTAGTTTCGGCTTCAAGAACTCCGGAAAGAGTTATTGAATCGCCAGTGACCATTGAAAGGATGAATTTGCAACAAATTAAAAACAGTACTGCGGCCACCTATTATGATGGTTTGGAGAATGTAAAAGAAGTGCAATTCAATATGAGTAGTTTGTCTTTCAAATCAATAAATACCAGAGGATTCGCTACTGTGGCCAATACTCGTTTTTTACAATTGGTTGATGGGATGGACAACTCATCACCAGCTTTGAATTTTGTATTAGGAAACTTAATTGGAGTTTCCGAAATAGATGTTGCTAATGTGGAATTGCTTCCTGGAGCGTCTTCTGCTCTTTATGGAGCGAATGCTTTCAATGGAATTATGTTTATGAATAGTAAAAGCCCTTTCACTAACCAAGGATTGAGTTTTTATTTCAAATATGGTCAAACCACTCAAGATGTTGCAGGGACCAATGATTATTGGGATTTTGGTTTGAGAGCAGCCCATGCATTCTCGCCTTATTTTGCAGCAAAAGCCAACTTTACTTTTATGAAAGCGACTGAGTGGATTGCTGCAGACAAAAGAGATTTAACAACCAATTTCTCTGGCTCAGATACGAATCCCAATTATGACGGATTGAATTTATACGGAGATGAAGTTTCTACCAACATTAAAAGTGTGGGACAATCATTAGCCAATTTAGGATTAGTTCCTCAATCGGCAGTTAATTTATTACCTAATTACAGCGTAGCCAGAACTGGATATAATGAGCAAGATTTAAATGATAATAAAGTTAAAAGTGTTAAGGCAGATTTCTCGTTGCATTTCAGACCATGGAAAAATGACAATGAAATTATCTTCCAACATAAAGTAGGTTTTGGAAATACAATTTATCAAGGAGCCAATAGATACGCTTTGAAAAACTTCATCATGTATCAAACCAAGTTAGAGTTTAAAGGGAAAAATTATTTCCTAAGAGGGTATATGACCGATGAAAATGCCGGTGATTCTTATGATATGCGTTTTGCAGCCTGGAATGTGAACAGAGCCTGGAAAGATGATAAAACGTGGTTCGGACAATATGCAGGAGCTTATATTCAATCCACATTGGCTGGCTTAACACCAGAACAAGCTAATGCTAATGCAAGAGCCACTGCAGATACAGGTAGATTTTTACCAGGCTCACCGGAATTTGAAAATGCCTTAGCCACAGTAACTGCAGATCCAAGTTTAGTTACTGGTTCAAAATTTAAAGATCAATCAAAATTGTATCATGCAGATGCCAACTATAATTTCAAAGACCTTATCAAAATTGCCGAAATTCAAGTGGGTGGATCTTACAGAAAGTATGTTTTAAATTCAGGTGGAACCATCTTTACCGATTATGACGGACCAATTAAATACAATGAATATGGGATGTACACTCAATTGCAAAAGAAAGTAACAGACCGCTTGAAATTTACAGGTTCGATTCGTTATGACAAATCTGAGAATTTTAAAGGATTTTACTCTCCGAGAGTATCCTTTGTTTATTCTGCCGGAGCCAATAAAGTTCACAATTTTAGAGCCTCTTATCAAACAGGTTTCAGGAACCCAACAACACAAGATCAATATATTGGTTTAGATTTAGGGCCATTTGCTTTAATTGGTTCAGCACCGGATAACTTAACAAGATATGTCGAAACTTTGCCAGTTAGTACGGCAGGACAAACTATATTAGGTGCCCCAACCAAAACATTGGATGGTGTTGCTGCCTATACTAATTCTTATACTTTGACTTCTGTTCAACAATTTGGTCAATCAGGAAATCCGGCCGATTTACAGGTTGCCAATATTAATTTAGTTAAACCGGAAAGGGTACAAGCATTTGAAGTAGGGTATCGTTCGGTTGTCAATAATGATTTGTCGGTAGATATCAACGGATACTACAATATTTATAACGACTTCTTAAATCAATCAAGAGTTATCACTCCTTATTATGGTACTGTAGGTACAGATTCTACAGATCCTGAAGTTCAAAAAACATATGCAGCTATTGCCAACGGTGATAGAAGAGTGTATCAGGTATATGACAATTCTAAAACGCAGGTTACTTCATTCGGATTTGGCATCGGATTATCTAAAAAAATCTACAAAGATTTCGAATTGGGAGCCAATTATAATTATGCCGAATATACTTTTGATCAGGAAAAAGACCCAAGTTTTATTCCAAGTTTTAATACGCCAAAACACAGAATTAAAGCTACTTTAAGTAATCAAAAATTATTCAAAAACTTTGGCTTCAATACCAATGTGAGATGGAACACAGAGTACTTATGGCAAGCTTCTTTTGCTGACGGGATGGTTCCTGAAAACACCGTTTTTGACGCGCAAATCAATTATGCTATTCCACAATTGAAATCCGTATTTAAATTTGGAGGAACCAATTTATTTGGAAAAGATTATACTCAAGTTATTGGCGCCGGAGCTATTGGTCACCAATGGTATGCTTCTATAACAATTAATCCATAAGTAATAACAATACAATATTTAACGTTATGATAAAAAATTTCAAATGGCTACTGTTGGTTTCGTTAACCTTTGTAGCATGTAACAATAGTGATGATGCAATAGTTGATCCAAATTCAACCGATGGTACTCCTTTAACGGCTGGGACTGCAGATTTTTCAAAATATGTGGCTTTGGGAGATTCCTTTGCTGCCGGTTATAGTGATGGTGCTTTGTTTAAAGCCGGTCAGGAAAATGCTTATCCAAAAATTATTGCCAGTCAATTTGCACTAGTTGGGGGTGGTGACTTTACAACTCCATTTATGTCGGATAATATCGGAGGGTTTTCTTCAGGAGGCATTCAGGTACCGGGTTTAGGGACTAGACTTTTCCTGAATACAGCTACTAATACACCAAACCCTGTCTCAGGAATTTCAGGAACGGATATCAGTGCCCATTTAACAGGGTTATATAACAATATGGGTGTTCCTGGGGCGAAGAGCTATCATCTTTTATATGATGGATACGCAGCAGCAAACCCCTATTTTGGAAGATTTGCATCCTCCACTTCAGCAACTGTTTTAGGCGATGCATTAGCACAATCTCCTACTTTCTTCTCTTTGTGGATAGGGGGTAATGATGAACTGGGTTATGCCACAGCAGGTGGTGATGCCTCTTTAAATCCGCTAACTCCTGCCAATATATTTGATCAGGCTTATAATATGTTGATTTCACAGTTGGTTGCCGGAGGAAGAAAAGGGGTTATTGCCAATTTACCTTATGTTACCACTTTACCTTATTTCCACGTAATACAATACAATCAACTGACACAAGCCAATTTAACGGTTGGAGGTGTAAGTCAGGTAAATACCTTAAATGCTCAGTTATATGGGCCGTTGCACAATGCTCTTACCTATTTAGGTCAAGGCAATAGAATTAATTTATTGTCTACTACGGGTAATAATCCAATGTTAATGGTGGATGAAAACTTAACAAATTTATCAACTTCGCTAACAGCTGTCTTAGTAGGCGGAGGACTTGATGTTCCTACAGCAACTGCTTTGGGACAAATTTTTGGAAGAGCAAGACAAACATTGCCAACCGATTTAATTTGCTTGAGTGCCGGAACGAGAATAGGACAAGCTCCTTCGGTAGCTGTTGACGGGGTAGCATCTCCGAGTCCTTTATTAAATCAGTTAGGAGTTACTTTTCCTTTACCAGACCGTTATGTTTTATTGCCTACAGAAGTAACCGAAATAGAGACAGCTACTATGGCTTATAATGCTACAATTGAGGCAGCTGCAGTAGCAAACAGTGAGACTATCGCTATTGTTGATGCTGAATCGATTATGAATGATTTAACGACAGGCGGAATTGTAGGGAATGGTTACACAATGACAGCTACATACGTAACAGGAAATACTTTCTCTTTAGACGGAATTCATCCAAGTCCGAAAGGTTATGCTTTGATTGCCAATAAATTTTTGGAAGCCATTAATTTAAAATTTGGCTCTAATTTCAAAGGAGTTAACTTGGGCAATTACAGAGTTCTTTTCCCGCAGGATTCGGCTAGTTTTTAATTGTTTACAATACAGTATATGTAAAACCACCTCCAAAAACAGGTGGTTTTTTATTTATCGTTATTTCTGAAATGATTTCAGCAACTAATGAATCAAAAAAATAAACAAAAAAACTTTATTTAAGTATTGATTTTTAAAATAGAAAATTTACCTTTGCGCTCTGAAAAAAGAGGTGTTTTTTTCAAACCTAAATAGCTATTTAATAAATACATAAAGAATGTCAAAAGCAATAGGAAAAGTTTCGCAAATCATCGGTCCCGTAGTAGACGTAGTATTTGACTCTAAAGATGTTGAGTTACCAAAAATTTATGACTCATTAGAAATCATCAACAAAAATGGTTCAATATTAGTACTAGAAGTGCAATCTCACATCGGAGAAAACACGGTACGTACTATCTCTATGGACTCAACCGACGGATTGAGCAGAGGAACTGCTGTAAAAGCTACAGGAGCGCCAATCCAAATGCCAATCGGAGCAGATGTTTACGGACGTTTGTTCAACGTAATTGGTGATGCCATTGATGGTTTGGGAGATTTGCCAAAAGACGGAGCTAACGGAGTTTCTATCCACCGTCAAGCACCAAAATTCGAAGATTTATCAACTTCTACAGAAGTTTTATTTACAGGGATTAAAGTAATCGACTTGATTGAGCCTTATTCAAAAGGAGGTAAAATTGGATTATTTGGTGGTGCCGGAGTAGGTAAAACAGTATTGATTCAGGAGTTAATTAACAATATCGCCAAAGGGCACGGTGGTCTTTCTGTATTCGCAGGAGTAGGAGAAAGAACCCGTGAAGGAAATGACTTGTTGCGTGAGATGCTTGAGTCAGGCATTATCAAATACGGAGAAGATTTCATGCACTCTATGGAAAATGGAGGATGGGATTTATCTAAAGTGGACAAGCCAGGTATGAGAGAGTCAAAAGCTACTTTCGTATTCGGACAAATGAATGAGCCACCTGGAGCTAGAGCACGTGTTGCTTTGTCAGGATTATCTATTGCTGAGTATTTCCGTGACGGAGCTGGTTCTGACCAAGGAAAAGACGTATTGTTCTTCGTAGATAACATCTTCCGTTTTACACAAGCGGGTTCTGAGGTGTCTGCCCTTTTAGGACGTATGCCTTCTGCGGTAGGATACCAACCAACATTAGCCACCGAAATGGGTGCGATGCAAGAGCGTATTACTTCTACTAAAAAGGGATCTATTACATCTGTACAGGCGGTTTACGTTCCTGCGGATGACTTAACGGATCCGGCACCGGCCACGACCTTTGCCCACTTAGATGCTACAACGGTATTGTCTCGTAAAATTGCTGAGTTAGGTATTTATCCTGCGGTAGATCCATTGGATTCTACTTCAAGAATTTTGACGCCACTTATCTTAGGGGATGAGCATTACAACTGTGCCCAAAGAGTAAAAGAAATTCTTCAAAAATACAAACAATTGCAAGATATCATCGCCATCCTTGGTATGGAAGAGTTATCAGAAGAAGATAAATTATCGGTATCAAGAGCACGTCGTGTACAACGTTTCTTGTCTCAACCTTTCCACGTAGCGGAGCAATTTACCGGAATTCCTGGAGTATTGGTTGATATCAAAGATACTATCAAAGGATTCAACATGATTATTGATGGTGAATTAGACCACTTACCAGAAGCCGCCTTCAACCTTAAAGGAACCATCGAAGACGTAATCGAGGCTGGTCAAAAAATGTTAGCGGAAGCTTAATATATACACTATGATTTTAGAAATAGTATCACCGGAAGCTACATTATTCAAAGGCGAAGTGACTTCGGTTTCGTTGCCGGGTGTAGATGGTTCGTTTCAAATTTTGAACAACCACGCCCCAATAGTTTCTATCTTAAAACAAGGAACCGTAAAAATTGCGGCGCAAAGTTTTAAAATCAACAAAGAAGTAGCTGAGAAGTTTACCAAAGTAAACGACCAAAACTACACGTTGGAAATTCATTCAGGAACTATTGAAATGAAAGACAATAAAGTAATTGTATTAGCTGACTAATACCATTCAAAATAAACAGAGAAAGCCCAGCATTATTGTTGGGCTTTTTATTTTAAGTCCAATTTATTATTTCACTTTTTTAAGTGATTTAATAACTAGTGAGGCTAATGTGTAGACTTCAACAGCAAGTCCTGTAATCAATACGTATTTTGAAAATTCATAATGATAGATTTTTAGTAAGGCTCCGATAATAACCAGTGCCATTCCAACTAGTAATAAGATAAGTTCTTTTTTCATGGGTTCTATTTTATTTCGTTAACATATTCTAATATATCGCCGGGCTGGCATTCCAAAATTTCACAGATGGCTTCCAGCGTAGAAAAACGAACGGCTTTGGCTTTCCCCGTTTTGAGGATAGACAGATTAGCTGTTGTAATCCCAATTTTCTCCGCCAGTTCATTCGAACGCATTTTGCGTTTAGCCAGCATCACATCAAGATTTAAAATGATTGGCATGATTTATATGGTTAATTCGTTCTCTTCTTTTAATTCTTTACCCATAGTAAATACCTCTGACAAGACTTTAAAGAATAAGCCTAACGCCAGTAAATACAAAAAAGGACCATAACCTAACTGGATACCGATATGGCTTTGCGATGCATCGGCAATGAAACCGGAAACTAACTGAATGATTGACGAGATAATGACAATGCTTCCTATTTTATCCAGCAAAATACAGATACCATCTTCAAAAACAATACGCTTCCTAAAATCGTTCAACAGCTTTCGGAAATGATAAAGGGCATATAATAACAAACCAAAGTTTAAAACGTTAATTGCGAAAGCCAACTTGCCCAAACTAGTTGTTAAATCTGCTGTAATACCGCTAAATGTTATGGGTATAACCATTGTATTGCCGCTAACTAAAACGATAACAGTAAAAATGATAATCAATGGATAAAAGATCAAAGACATAATCCAAATAAAGTCAACAATGGTCTTAAGGATGTTTAGTTTTTTCATAAAAATGGTTTTAAAGGTTGGAGCAAATATATAAAAATTATCGATAAACAATAATTAATAAATAAAAAACAATAATATTTTTTCAAAGGACTAAAAAATGGTTTCCTATATTTGTAGTAATGAAACTCCCAAAAGCACTACAGGAAAAACTCCGTCAACGCGAAGCCAACAATGCTTTGCGCAAATTGTCAGCGCCAAATGGTTTGGTCGATTTTGCTTCCAATGATTATATCGGTTTTGCTCAAAGTAAAATAATTTTCGATGCAACCCATCAGTATCTTTTAGATCAAAATATCAAAACAAACGGCGCTACCGGTTCCCGATTGCTTTCAGGAAATCATGGTCTTTACCAAACCACAGAAGACTACATTGCCAGCTTGCATCAATCCGAATCCGCCTTACTTTTTAACTCCGGTTACGATGCGAATGTGGGGTTTTTTAGTTCCGTTCCACAACGTTCAGATGTGATTTTGTATGACGAATTGTGTCATGCCTCTATCCGGGATGGCATTCAAATGAGCCATGCCAAAAGCTATAAATTCCCTCACAATGACCTGGAACAATTGGAAGTTTTACTTCAAAAATTCCAATCACCAGAAAATGAAATGTACATAGTAACCGAAAGTGTTTTCTCTATGGATGGCGATTCTCCCAACTTGGAAGAACTAGTCAATCTTTCTGAAAAATATAATGGTCATTTAGTAATTGATGAGGCGCATGCGCTGGGTGTTTTTGGTGAAAAAGGAGAAGGATTGTTGCACGATTTAGCAGTACACGACAAAGTATTTGCCCGAATTATGACCTTCGGAAAAGGATTGGGCTGTCACGGAGCAGCCATTTTAGGAAGTCAGGAATTGAAAAGCTATCTCGTTAACTTTGCCCGAAGTTTTATCTATACCACAGGATTGTCACCTCATTCGGTAGCGACGATTTTAATTGCCTATCAGCATTTGGTACAAGAACAAAAGGCTTTGCAGTCGTTAAGAAATAATATCGTTTTCTTTAACCAAGAGAAGTTGCGTTTAGGAATAAAACCAATGTTTGTTTATAGCAAATCGGCTATACAATGTGCCATCATTCCCGGAAATGAAAGAGTGAAAAGCATTGCCAATCAATTCCAGCAAAAAGGCTTCGATGTAAAACCAATCTTATCACCAACGGTTCCCGAAGGACAGGAACGCCTTCGTTTTTGTCTGCACAGCTATAATTCCGAAGAAGAAATCTCAAATGTCTTGGAATTGTTGAGTACTTTTGTGTTCTAATAAAATTTCATGAAAATCTTTATCACAGGAATTGGTACCGATGTTGGCAAAACGATAGCCGCCGCCATCATTACCAAAGCACTCGAAGCCGATTATTGGAAACCCATACAAGCCGGCGATTTAGAATATTCTGATACGCACAAAGTCAGAGCACAGGTAGCTAATACTACATCCGTTTTTCACCCGAATGCTTATGCACTCAACACACCGGCCAGTCCTCACTTGGCTGCGGAGTTAGATGGGATTACTATCGATTTAAAAAAAATCAGTGAGCCTAAAACCAAAAATCATTTGGTAATAGAAGGAGCCGGAGGCGTTTTTGTGCCACTAAATGAAAGCGATTGTGTGATCGATTTAATCCAAAAGGATTATAAAGTGATAGTGGTTTCGCGTCATTATTTGGGCAGCATCAATCATACTTTATTGACTATAGAAGCATTGCAAAACAGAAAAATTAAAGTGGCCGGAATCCTTTTTTCGGGTGATGAAAACCAAGCTACCGAAGCAATCATTCTTAAAAAAACAGGAGTAAATTTCATTGGCAGAATTGATAATGAACCGTACTTCGATGCTAATGTTACCAGCTATTATGCCGATAAATTCAGAGACAATCTCTTAAAACTTTAGGTTATGAATCTATCCGAAAAAGACCAGCTTTACAACTGGCATCCTTATACGCAACACAAATCTATTGGCTTGCTTCCCGCTATCGTGAAAGGCGAAGGCGCTTTGCTTTGGGACGAAAATGGTAAGGAATATATTGATGCGATTGCCTCGTGGTGGGTGAATCCGTTTGGGCATTCCAACAAAATCATTGCCGATGCCATTTACCAACAACTTACTACTTTGGAACACGTCTTATTTGGCGGTTTTACTCATAATAAAGCAGTAGAACTGTCGGAGAAACTGATGACGATTTTACCAAACAATCAAAAAAAAATCTTCTATTCCGATAATGGCTCGACTGCTGTAGAAGTTGCGTTGAAAGGCGCTTTGCAATATTTTTACAACAAAGGCGAAAAGCGAACCAAAGTCATTGCTTTTGAAGATGCTTTTCACGGCGATACCTTTGGTGCTATGGCCGCCAGCGGGATTACGTTTTATACCGAAGCTTTTCAGGGCTCCTTGCTCGAAGTCGTTCGTATTCCAGTGCCAACGACTGGCAATGAAGCGCGTAGTTTGAAAGCTTTGCAAGATTTGGTAGCTACCAAAGAATATGCGGCTTTTATCTTTGAACCATTGGTACAAGGCGCAGCTGGTATGGTAATGTATGCTCCCGAAGTGTTGGATCAGATGCTAACCATTTGCCAAAAACAGCAGGTTTTTACGATTGCCGATGAAGTGATGACGGGTTTTGGGAAAACCGGAAAAACATTTGCCACCGATTATTTGGTTAACAAACCGGATATTATGTGCTTGTCGAAGGCGTTGACTGGCGGAACCATTCCGATGGCCATTACCACCTTTACTCAGGAAGTTTTTGACGGATTTTATAATGACGATGTCAATAAGGCTTTGTTTCACGGACATACATTCACGGCCAATCCAACGGGTTGTGCAGCGGCTTTAGCGAGTATCGATTTGTTGCAAACAGCTGCCATGCAAAATAATATTGCCCGAATTCATGCGAACCATTTAGCTTTCGAAACCAAAATAAAAACGCATCCCAAAGTAACAACGACCAGAGTGCTCGGAGTGATTTTCGCTTTAGAAATTCAAACCGAAGCCAATGAAAGTTACTACGGAACCATGCGCAACAAACTCTACAATTTCTTTATTGAGCAAGGTGTCATTCTGCGTCCGGTGGGAAATATCGTTTACATTTTGCCGCCTTATGTCATGACCGATAACGAATTGGAAAAAGTCTATACAATTGTCGAAAAAGCGATAGATATGGTTTAATTTTGCACGATTAGAAAACACACTTTGAAAACCAATATTTCCATAACTTCCCTAGCTTCGATGTCGCCATTAGGAAATACTCCTGAGGCAATTTGGCAGGAATACCTTTCGCCAAAATCATTGATTACAACCAAAGATTTCAATGGAAAAGAACAGTTTGTCGCCACAATTCCGGCAGCAATCAGAGCCGAATTAGAAAGGTTACGAAAGGAAGATGTCAAATACAAAGCCTTAGACGAAACGGTTTTATTGGCTATACTAACTTCGCGAAAAGCTATAGAGGATGCCGGTTGGCAACAAGGTGATGATTTTGGAGTGAACATCGGTTCCTCCCGTGGCGCGACGCAATTATTCGAGAAATACCATCAGGAGTTTCTGGAAACCGGTAAGACGGCTACACTGACTTCGCCAACTACTACTTTGGGAAATATTTCTTCCTGGGTGGCGCATGATTTAAAAAGTCAGGGTCCCGAAATATCCCATTCGATTACCTGTTCTACCGCATTGCACGCTATTTTAAATGCGGCGGCCTGGTTGCAATCGGGATTGGCGACTAAGTTTTTGGTGGGTGGCAGTGAAGCGCCGTTGACTGCTTTTACGTTAGCACAAATGCAGGCTTTAAAAATTTATGCCAGAGAAAATCAGGAATATCCTTGTCGGGCTTTTGATTTGGGTAAAACCAAAAATTCGATGGTGTTGGGTGAAGGTGCCGCCATGGCTTGCTTAGAGTTAGGCGAAAAGCAAAACGCTTTGGGCTACATTACCGGAATTGGCTTTGCGACAGACGATTTGGAACACAACATTTCTATTTCGGAAGAGGCAAAATGTTTCCAAAAATCGATGCAAATGGCTCTGCAAAACACAGCCCTTGATGAAGTAGATGCCATCGTGATGCATGCTCCGGGAACGGTAAAAGGCGATATTTCTGAATATAGAGCAATCCAAAAAGTATTTGGCGAAACCTTGCCAATGCTCACGACAAATAAATGGAAAATCGGGCACACTTTCGGCGCTTCGGGAATCTTGAATTTGGAAATGGCGTTGCTGATGATGGCACAGAATACCTTTATCGGAGTCCCTTTTGGCGAAAGCCAAACGAAGAGAAAACAAATCAAAAAAGTACTGATCAACGCGGTTGGTTTTGGCGGAAATGCAGTGAGTATTTTAGTGACTAAATAGCATTTTCCAGTTCTTTTACTTTTTCATAAACCAGTTCGCTTTCCCATCCTTTTCTAAGTAAATAATCACAGAATTTTTTGCGCTTTTTCAGTTGATTTTTTTCCAAAAGACTCTCCCAGAATCGCTGGGCTAGTTTTTCAAAAGTTTCCCAATATTCTTCTTCTGCTATTTCGGTTAACGCCAGTTTGATATTAGGAGGAGCTATTTGCCGTTGCTTTAATTCGTTGATAATTCGGTTTTTGCCCCATGATTTGATGCGGTGTTTCCCTCGGGCAAACGCTCGGGCAAAGCGTTCTTCGTTGAGAAAATCATTTTCGATGAGATGAACGATTACAATGTCGGTATCGGGTTTTTTAACATTTAACTGTTTTAATTTGGCAAGAATGTCCAAATGACAGCGCTCCTGATAGGAACAGTAATATTCTAATTTAGTTTGTATTTCGGGAATAGAAAGTTGTTTTTCGTTCATTTTTGGTGGCAAATCCTTAGTAAGTAAAAATAAGGAATAAAGCGAATAGTTCCTAATGGGTTATTATTTAACATTAAATGGGTGAAAGTAATTTAATACTGAAGAATATATAAAAAAGTAAGGTTTTTAGACGAATCGGTTGAGAATACTGAAAAACAGTGCTTTATGCGGTGTTTGTTTGAACTAATTTGTTGTAAATTACTAATTTTGTTCTAGTTTAGTCTTCCCTATTCTCTACTAAAATTACTTGGCCTTTTTTTGTGCGCTAAAGTCAGCTAAAAGTGAATAGGTTATAAAGATGATGATGTTGATTATGAAATATAAAAAATTACTGATTGTACTCCTTTTGCTACTTGGTTTTGCTCCCGCTTTTTCGCAAAGTGTGGTGGTGAATAAATATCAGAATGTGGGTGCCTCCGGTGATATTGTTGAGTTATTGGTCGTTCAGGATAATTTAGATTTAAGAGGTGTTATTGTAAAAGATTTTACGAGTAGCAACAGTACGGATACCGGTGGTTACATAGTCTTTAATAACATTGCTTTTTGGAACGGAATAAGGGCAGGGACTTTGATTGTCATTACATACGGATCTAATACCGCTACAGATATTACGACTAGTTGTACCGATTTTAATTTAAACATTGGCGCTGCTAACACCACTTATTTTACGACAGGATCATTAGGGACTGGTTTTGATATTGCCAATAATGACATGGTAATGGTTAAAACGGTAAGTACTTCAGGTGTTATTGATAATATTCATACTTTACGAGCGGGTGCTGGAAATGGTTCAGCTACGCAATGGCAGGGTATCATTGATGGAACAAGAACGGGAACTGCAGCACTTTCTGCAGGGAATGATTTTGTTGTGGTTACTAATGCCAATGCTCTCTTAGCAGATTATAATGTAGCCGGAGCGGCTACTACCGGCACCGGATATACTTTTGGTAGTGGCAATAATGCGAATAACACGGCTTTCATCAATTATTTAAAAGGCCCTATTTCAACAGCCGCCACTAGTGTGACCGGAATTGGGTTTACAGCTAACTGGACAGCCTTAACCGGGGCAAATGTTTATTATATTGATGTTTCAACAGCTTCTGATTTTTCCTCTTTTGTTACAGGCTACTTTAATTTGAATGTTGGCAATGTAACATCGTATGCAATTACCGGCTTAACGCCATCAACAACCTATTATTACAGAGTTAGAGGAATTAGTGTTGCCTCTACAACAACAGGTAATTCTTGTATACAGATGGCCACAACAGCATCAACCAAAACAACTGTGGCCAATGGAGATTGGGCTAATGGGGCTATATGGTCTCCCTCAGGAGTGCCGGCATCAACCGATGTGGTTGTAATTAATCATGCCGTTACTTCTACAGCTGCCATAACCAGAGATTTGTATACTACAACGACTATAAATGTTGGCGCTTCTTTAGCCGTTGGTGCTACCTATACCAGCAATGGAACTACAACTGTAAACGGAACTTTTCAATTGGATTCAGGTGGCTGGGCGACAGGTAATAGTGCCGGATTTACTTATGGTTCTACGGCAACATTGACTTTTAATGCCACTTATACAGCTAATAACGGTATCTATTGGCCTACAACCTCAGGCCCTAAAAACGTAACAGTAACTTCAGCCGGAGTTTTAACTTTGGGCTATAGCCGGACTGTTGATGGTGTTTTTCAGACAGCTAATGGAATTACACTAGGAGCAAATACATTAAATCTAAATAATATATGTCAAATCAATTCGGGAGGCTATTTCAATGCTGCGCCGATTTATGGAAACTTATCCACATTGATTTACAATACAACAGGCACCTATGGTGTTGGTAATGAATGGACAGGAAACGGCACCACTGTAGGCAGTGGTACACCACAAAATGTTACAATACAAAACTCAACGACAGTCTCAATGCCAGGGAGCAACAGAGGTATGGCTGGTGACATGACAATCAACAGTGGTAATTTAACACTTACTGCCGGTGGGGATTTACTGTTAGGTGGCAATTGGACGAGAGTTTCAACAGCATCCTTCACTCCAAATAACAGAACTGTTTTTTTTAGTAGCAGTATTACCCAAAACTTAACCGTTTCTCCCAGCGGGACAGAAACATTTGATTTTCTTACAGTCCAGGGAAGCGGAACTTTAAAATTCACCACAGGAACAAATGTCATTGTAAATGGGAATAACAGTGGAACAAGCGGTTTAAAATTAGCGTCTACCAATGCTACCAGTACTGTAGATTTAAATGGACAAACCTTAACCGTTACTGGGGGAGGAACTTCAAGTTTAGCCGGTAATCCAAGAAAGATAACCAGTTCGGTTGCTTCGGGAAATTTTATTATTACCTCCAATTTGTTACAAATCTCAGCCGGAGGAGTTGCAGGAGCATTATCTACCGATAGCAATACAATAGTAATACTGCAAAACGGATTAAATTGCGGAAGCAATTTGTTTACGATATATGGGACGCTTCGAATAGATTCGGGCGGCTATTGCACAACGAATTCGCCTAAATACGGCAGTGCTTCTACTTTAATTTACAATTCAGGCGGAACTTATGGAAGAGGCTTTGAATGGCTGGCGCTTGGAGTAGGCACAATTGCTACAACTGCCGGTTATCCCAATCATGTTCAGCTGATTAATAATACCAATTTAAATTACAACAATGGTACCCCTTTGGCAAAAGCAATCAATGGAAATCTTACCATTGCCAGTGGGTCTACTTTTGATATGGCTAATGGAACCCCGGCTTCTACGGGAGATTTGACGATAGCCGGAACCGTTACCAATAACGGAACTTTTACTTTTGCAAATGTTGCCAGTGCGGTCTTAGTGGCCGGAGATTTCACTAATAACGGAACGGTAACATTGGGTTCCGTTTCGGGAGCCGATTTAAAAATAGCCAGTAATTTTATCAATACCGGAACTTTTAATGGAAATAACAGAGCCGTTTTCTTTACTAAAACTGGAACGCAAACGGTTTCTTCAACCACAGCTTTGACAATCCCTTATGTGGTTACTACAGGGAGTGGTACAACGGTTCAATTGTTGAATAATTTAATTGTTTCAGCACCGCTAACCGGTAATGCTATCAGTTTTGGGAATGCTGCCGATGTTCTTGATATTAACGGGAATAACTTAACTATTGGTACCACGGCCATTGCCAATGTCATATCCGGTTCCGGAACTTTTAAAGGAAGCACAAGCTCCAATATGACTTTGTTGGGAACAGGTAGTGTAGGAACAGTAACCTTTTCTTCCAATCTTAATTTGGGAACTTTTACAGTAAATCGAACTACTGGTTCCGTAGCTTGTGTGATGGGCTCTTCACTAACGGTTAATACTAGTTTAGCTTTAACAGCGGGAATTGTTGATTTAGCCAATACTGCTATGACAATTGGAGCAGCAGTAGCTATTACAGGAGCTTCCTCCAGTAACTACATTATTGCAGATGTGGCTAACGGAAGTACTGCGGCATTGCTAAAAACATTTTCAGCAGCAGGGACTTTTGTTTTCCCAATAGGGGACAGTGCCAGTTCAGCTGATGGGATGCAATACTCACCCATTTCGGTCACCTTTTCAGGCGGGACTTATGCCGGATATGCCGGATTTGCGGTTGGAGATACGAAAGAGCCTAACATGGATGCTTCCAATGATTATATTACCCGTTACTGGTCTATGTTTTCATCGGGTATAACACCAACTAGTTATAGTGTTACCGGAACGTATTTGCCGGTAGATATTTTTGGCACAGAATCGTCAAGTCAGTCCAATCAATGGAATGGAACGGCTTGGACTAATGGTGGAACGGCGATAGGTTCAAATACCATGACTAAAACAGGAAATACAACTTTGCCTGCTACCAATCATTTTTCAGCAGGATCCAGAGATCCGGAAATTAACATTCAACAGGCAAGCACTAATTATTTAAACGCAAGTACTTATAATTTTGGAACTGTTGTTACCACCGTTCCGTCATCGATTACTTTTACGATACAAAATTTAGGGGCACAGACTTTAACCTTAGCAGCAGCAACTTTTACAGGCTCGCCAAATTATACCTATACTACGGCTTATAGCACTTCGGTGACGGGATTAAGTAGTGTTACTTTTGTGGTTACTTTTAATCCTTCGGGAGCGGGGACATTTACAGGAAGCATTAGTATTTCGAATAATGATACTTCGGGTTCCGAGAATCCATACGTGATTAATTTTACAGGTGTTGGCCAGTTACCTTCAGCGGAAATCAATGTGAGGGCAGCTTCAGGTGGATTTGGCAATATCACTAGTGGCAACGTCACGACCACTAATGGTTTGCAAAATACGGCTTTTGGCAGTGTTAATTTGGGATCCAGTAATACTAAAGATTTTGAAATACAAAACTCAGGAACTTCCGTATTACTGTTAACAGGAGCGCCATTAGTGAGTATTGGAGGCGCTAATCCTGGGGATTTTTCGGTAACCACTGTTCCTGCCACGAGTTCTATAGCAGCAAGTTCCAGTACCACTTTTATCATCACTTTTACGCCTACTTATGCAGGTTCAAGATCGGCAATTGTTTCTATTGCCAATAATGATAGTGACGAAAACCCATATACTTATTTGATTAACGGTACCGGAGTTTGTTTGGCCACAGCCAATACCATAACTCCAACATCAGGACCGGTTGGTACGGAAGTTACCATTACAGCAACAACAAATAATTTAACAACAGCAGGAGCAACGTTTAATGGTACCAGTGCTTCATCGGTTACTCAGGTGTCTTCTACCCAAATAAAAGCGATTGTCCCGAGTGGCGCCACTTCTGGAAATTTGGTGACAACTAACTCGCAAGGATGTACAGCTGCTAATGCTTTTACAGTACTGACTACTTTAGCTCAACCTTGTGAAGGAGGGTATAAACCTACCGATTTGTTCATCAGTGAATTTACCGATTCTAATGCCGGGAATCTTTCTTATGTTGAGTTATACAATGGCACCGGGGTTACCAAAAATTTAGCTAATTATTCGCTAAGTGTGGCCAGTAATGGTGGAGCTTACGGTTTTACACTTCAATTAAACAATGTCAGTTTAACCTCTGGAAGTACTTATGTGGTAGCTTTAGGAAATGATGCTCCTTGTCCGGCAAGTCCGGGAGGAGACGGGACTTATGCCGCACAAAGCACCGGTGGCGGATCCGTAAATTTTGCAGCCAGTGGGAATGACCATGTTGCCTTGTTTAACGGGCTGGCACAAATTGATAGTTGGGGAGTATTTGGCAATAATTCCTGGGCATCTGCCTTGACTATAGGAACGGAAGGTGCCGATTTTAGAAGAAATACCAATGTCGTCAGTCCAAATACCACTTACAGTAATTCCGACTGGACCATTACAGATTATACCGGTTCCGGTAGTGGTTCCTGTGCCAATAATGATTACACTAATATTGGAGTTTACAGTATGACAACAGCGGCATCCCCAACGGTTACGCAACATCCGGTCTATACTCCTACCTGTAAAGCTACTTCGTTAACGGTGGCCGGAACTGAAGGATTTGCTGGCGGAAATGCTCTGGCTTATCAATGGTATGCTGTAGCACCAAGTACCAGTGCCTGGACAGCTTTAACAGATACTGGGGTTTATTCCGGTTCATCAGCCGCGACTTTGTCAATAACAGATATTTCCGGACTTATTGGCTATCAATTTTATTGTCAAATTAGAGAAAATAGTGCGACTTGTTATGCGGCTTCCAACGCTATTATGATTACCTCAGGACAATCTACCACCTGGAATGGAACCTTGTGGTCTAACGGGGCTCCGACCACAAACACAGCTGTGATAATAAACGGCAACTATGATACGGCGGTTAATGGTAGTTTTGATGCCTGTAGTGTTACGATTAATAATGGATTTACGGTAGATATAAAATCGGGGAATTATGTTTCCATTCAAAATGATTTAACGGTAAATGCCAGCGGGAATTTAGTGGTTGAAAATAATGGTTCTTTAGTGATGATTAATGATGTTGGAATTGTTACTAATAATGGAACAACTCAAGTGATAAGAACAACAGCACCATATGAAAAATACGATTATACGTATTGGTCTTCGCCAGTTAACAATGCCAGCATAGCTACTACTTTTACGGGTTGGCGAACTGATTATTCCTTCCAGTTTGCTACGGCAAATTTTTCGGACACCCTTACCATCAACAGTGCCGGAACCGTTACTGCGGCAGTGCCCGACAGTTTCGATGATTATGCTCCATGGGCATGGCAAAATTATACCGGAACCATGACAAATGGTAAAGGCTACGCTATTATGGGACCTACTTCGGTAGTGTTTAGTCCAACAGCAATTAGCACGGTAACTTTTTCGGGTAAAGTTAACAATGGAATTGTGTCCATCCCTGTTGTGGAAAGTGCTAATGCTTCGAGTACGACAGATGATTATAACTTAATTGGAAATCCATACCCGTCAGCTGTTTGGGCCAATAAATTCATTACGGATAATGGAGCAAAAACTTCAGGAACCCTTTATTTTTGGACGCATGTCGCTAATGTTTCGGTTTCTAATCCCGGGCCTTCTGCATCCAATTTTATATCCGATGATTATGCTGTTTATAATATGTCGGGAGGTACTCGAGCCAGTTTTACAGGAAGTACTGTCCCAACCGGTTATATCGCTTCCGGTCAAGGATTCTTTATTGAAGCACAAGGCAATAACAGTTTAGTGTTTAACAATTCGATGAGAAGTAAAACGTATTCGAATACTGATTTTTTCAGAACATCAGGTTTAGGATCGGAAAAAGACCGAATTTGGTTAAATCTTCAAAATGCCGATGGATTGTTTGGCCAATTGTTAGTAGCTTATTTTGACGAGACTACGCTTGGCTTTGATTGGGCCTATGATGGAAGAGTCAATCCGTCTAATAATTACTTGAGTTTTTATTCTCTTTCGGCAGAAGATAAATATAAGATACAGGCCCGACCAGCGTTTGATTCCTCGGATGTAGTGCCGATAGGTTATTTCAGTGCAATTTCCGGTGATTTTACTATCAGTATCGATCAAAAGGAAGGCGTATTCAATGCAGAAGCAACGGCTATCTATTTAGAAGATTTGGATATGAATATCATTCATGATTTAAAACAGTCGCCCTATACATTTACTACTAATTCGGGTAGTTTTGACACTAGATTTGTATTGCGATATACTAACGAAGCTTTGGCAACACCCGATTTTGCAACCTTAAATAACAGTGTTGTTGTTGCTACCAATCATGGGGAACTGACCGTTAAATCGTATCTCGAAGCCATTAAAGAAGTAACAGTTTACGATCTGCTCGGGAGACAATTATTCGAAGCCAATGCTATTGGACAAAATGAATTTGTAAGCAATACAATTACCTTAAGCCAACAAACTTTAATTGTAAAAATCAGATTAGAAGATGGTACTCAGCTAACCCGAAAAATAATCCTTTAGGGTTAAGTTAATAACAGTAATTGGCACCCTCAAAAAATAGTTTTTGTGCAGAATAGAGTTGTAAAAAGGCAAAAACACTCCTAATTGAATAACCTCTTTTTTTTGTAATACTGCTGAAAGCCAAAAAAACCACCTAAAGCTACTATTAAAAAATCCTTAAAAAAGTAAGGTTTATAAGGCGCTCTGCAAAAGTTGGCAAAAAGTACAATTAATTAATAATTTCTTAAGGACAAGCATAGCTAATTCGGTAATTATACTGTAATTTTGTCGTCCCATTTTCTACTAGCTAAGTCTTGAACCCTTTGGTGTGTCTAATTGTGTCAAATAGTGAGGAAATGGTATTAGAAATTAATGCTATAAATACTTCATTTAGAATGAAAACAAAGATACTTTTAATGGTGCTTTTCCTAAGCTCTTTTTCTTGGGGGCAGACTACAGTAACAGCAAGCGGAATGACTCTTGCTAGTTGTCCAGGTACACCTACCACAACATGGACCACACCACCAACAGGTTTGACTTTTTCGAATATAACAAGGGGTTCAGGGGTTACGTGTAGTACATTAACAACGGGGATTACAGGTTCTGGATTTAATGGTACATTAGCCAATAATATTACTAATAACTGTTGGTATACCTTTACCATCACTAGTAATGCCACAACAAGTTTCACTTTGAATTCTTTGAGTTTAATCTCTCAAGTTAGCTCCGCAACGGGTACTCCAAATGTTAGTGTTCAGTACAGTACAGATGGAGGTACTACTAAGAATGTAATAGGAGCTTATACACCTACTGCGTCTTCTGCTACATATGGTATCACTCCTGGTTCAACTATCAGTGTTCCTGCAAGTACTACTTTGACTATTTATGTTATACCAAATACACTGACAGCTTCGACTACAACATGCCGTATTACTAATGGCTCTAGTGTTTCAGTTACAACCTCTTCAACATCCACTTCCTACTCAGGCGTTACCACAGGATCCGGTTCAGAACCAGGGACTATTTCATCGCTAATTAACACCCAGGCAGCATCGTCTTTAAACTTTGATTTTTTAGTTACCGATGATGCCAATATTGCTGGTGGGAACGATGTTTTGCCAACATTAATCAGTCAGATAGTAATCCCGCAAGGAACCGGAAATGATATCGCCGATTGGACACAAATCATAGCCGGTGCGGAACTTAATGATGGAACCAATACTTTAACCGGAACGGTGAATGCAACGAATATTACTTTTTCGAGTATTGGAACCGGGGCGGGAGCCTTAGGAAATATTACGGATGGAAGTACTAAAACTTATACCCTTAAAGTGTGGCTGAAAACCGCTTTAGGAGGTACATTGCCAACCACTGTTGACGGATTGAATTTAGCCTTTAAAATAGACAGAACCAATTTTACTACTCCGAGTTCAGCCACTTCGACGCAATTTGAAACTGGTGCCGGAACGGTTGTAGAATCAGGATCAACCAATAATGCGGTAGATGTTGCGGCTACGAAATTAGTTTTTGTACAAGTGCCGACCACTGTAAATCAAAATGCTACCATGTTACCTGCCGTAACGATCAGTGCTGTAGATGCTAACGGCAACAGGGATTTAGGATATAGCACAAACGTATCTCTTACTTCAACTGGAACAATGACGGGTGCTCCACTGGTGGTTGCCGCTTCGTCAGGTTTGGCTACTTATGGTTCAATAGTCCATACGGCATCAGGTACAGGATTTACGATGGCAGCTACTTCGGGTTCGTTGACGGCTACCGGCAACAGCAGTACGTTTAATGTAATTGCGCCATCAGCCACGATAGGAGTTACGGGTTATGCCCATAACAGTACTTATGCTTTTGGAAGTTATGCAGCAGGAGTTACACCACCTACACAAACATTTACTATTACTAATACCGGAACCGCTTCGATGACTATTTCGAGTATAGTTATAACCAATACTACCGGAACCGGTTTTTCTATTTCGGGTGCTGTGCCTACTACTGTTGCCGTAGGAAGTAGTGCTGCAGTTACGGTACAGTTTTCAACCAGTACAGTTGGTGCTTGTACGGGTAATTTGGTTATCAATAATAATTCAGCTAATCAAACGGCTTATGTTATCAATTTAACAGGAACAGTAACGACAAATAGCGCTTCGGATATTATTCGCAGTTCCGGTTTTACGGAACCTTCAAACATTGCTTATGGTAATTATCAAACCGCAAGTATATCAGGTTCCGGAGCGGGAACTAGCAATATAAAAATTGCTGAGTTTACAATACAAGACGGTGGCGGAACCAGTGATAATGATAGTGCGGCTACCATCTTAAATTCGATAACATTTTCGGTTACAAATTCAGCAAATATTAGAAGATTGGCTTTATACGAAAACACGACCTCCTCGTTTGTTGGTACAGAACAGGCAGGAGCTGCCAGTGTAACCTTTAGCGGTCTTACTTTAACCGCTTCGGATAATGGCAGTAAAACGTTTAGCGTTTATGCCAGTTTCAATGCGGCTGTTACCGACAACCAAAACATAGGCGTAACGATTACCAGTGCTACCGCCAATGTAGCCGGAACTACATTTGCAGCGGCTAATGCCGGAGGTGCCGCCAGTATTGCTTCAGGAAACAGCAATAAGATAGTGGTAACAGCGGACCGATTGACTTTTGTAGCACAACCTACCACGACCAGTGTTAATGTTAGCATGGCACCATCGGTAACTGTTTCTGCCAATGATATTTTGGGTAATAGAGATACAGATTTTGTGGGATCGGTTAGTATTGTTTCCACTGGAACTTTGACAGGAAGCCCTGTAACGAGTACCGCTGTTTCAGGTTTGGCCACCTTTAGTTCATTAACCCACACTGTTATCGGAACAGGATTTTATTTAACAGCAACCACAACCGGATTGGCTAATAATACTAACGTTAATAATGCTAATACTTTTGATATCACTTCTATTGTTTATGCACACGGAGATTACAGAAGTACCGGCAGCGGAACCTGGTTAGGAACGTCAACGGCTTCCTGGGAAAAGTATAGTACCGTAACCGGTTTGTGGACAGCATCAACGGAGCCTGCGAGCAATACGGCCAATGCAGTTTATGTTTCAAATGGTACCACAATTACAACCGGAAGTTCGTTTGGAGGCGTTAATATAAAGGTGCTTTCTGGAGGAACGTTTAATTGTACTTTTAATTCAACGGCCGCTTCTTTATATATTTATGATGGAGGAACAGCCTCTTTTAGTGCTAATCCATTTAAAATAACTAATGATTTTGAGATTGAAGACAATGGAACTTTTATTTATAACTATAGCTCAAATGCGGGTAATTCAGCTAGTGTAAGAGGAGCTCTGTGGAATGGTACGGAGAAATTTCACCCTAAATCCAATTTTATTATCAAAGATCATAAGACAGGTGCAGGAAATTACTTTTTGCCTGTAGCAGATACCAATATCAGTACACAAAACTATAATGGTGTTGCCGCTTATTTCGGGAATTTGATTATTGATCTGGGTTCAGCAGGCGATAATAATACTTTTAGATTAACCAGTAGCAATACGGCCACAGATAACAGTAATTTCAATGGTAAAATATTGACCTATAATGATTTGATTTTCAGAACATCCAATAGCAGTACGAACGTCAATTTATTTTATGGAGCGACTAATTTAACCATCAACGGAAATCTAAAAATAGAAGACACTTATACGAATACCACTATAACAGGCACAACTTCTGCTATAACAGGTACGTTGACCGTTAATGGCGATTTTATAAATGAATCGGCAAAGACTTTTACCGTAGTGAATAATGCTTCCGGAAATATTACCTTGGCTGTTAATGGCAATGTTAAAGTCAATACTACCAATGCTAATGCTGGAACCATTAATTTAGCAACTACCGGAACGTCAGTAGTTAATTTAAAAGGAAATTTGACGGTAGGTTCCACCGGTACACTGACTTCAGCAGTAGCGTCAAACTTTAATTTTGCGGGAACTTACGTAGCCACTCCTCAAACGATAGATGTTGCCTCTACCGGAGCCACCGAAAATCAAAATATTGCTTTCAAAGTAAATAGCGGTGCTTATGCACAACTTATAAATCAGGATTTAGAATTAGGGAATAACAGCAGCGTAACCGTTGCCGGTATTTTAGATTTTGGGTTTAACGGTTCCACACCATTATTGGTAAAAGAAGTTCCTGCTGGCGCAACAAGTACTGCGTTTACATTGAATACTGCCGGGACAGCAAAAATCACGTCTCCGAAAGGATTGATTAAAACTACTAATGCCGCTCCAAACAACGGGAATGTAGTAACCGATACAAGAACTTTTACCAACGCTTCTACTTTTCATTACATTGGGATTGTTGATCAGGAAACCGGTGACGGAATTGCAGGATCAAATGCTAAAACAATTGTTTGCGAACTTAATGCCAATACCACAAAATTAAGTTTGACCAGCACTTCCGGAATTACCTCACCGGGCTTGTTGGATATTCGTAAAGGTCAGGTTATAGAATCAACAACCAATTATATTACTGCCAGTAGTGGAGGTTTGACAATGGCCGATGGAACGTTGTATCAAATTCCTTCATTGTCAACGGATGCAACGGATTTGATTCCAAGACTTACTGGTATTTCAAGCGATTATGTACTGTCAGGGGCTTCAACCATTGAACTTAATGCCACAGATGATATAACATTGGCATACGATCAATATTTAAGAGGATCCAGGACCTACAGAAACCTAACATTCTCCACAAGTGGAACAAAAACAGTATCCACTAATACAACTTCTATCACCGGAACGGTTTTAGTTAAAGACGCCACCATACTTGATGTTGCCGATAATGCGATGGGAGGAACCGGGACTAATTTAACCATGACCGATACCGCACAATATAGCACTGCCGGGATTACAACTAAGCCTGATGCCAGAGGAACCTATACTTTAGGAACTGCTACTAAAATATCCTTTACCAATTCGTTAGCAACGATGGAAAGAATATACCTGACACCGGTGTATGCCAATATAGATATAGTAGGTTCAAATGTAGGAACCAATGGGGCTTCTGATGTAATTACATTACAGTCAGGAACCACTTTTGCTGTAAAATCAACCGGAGTTTTTAAACAATACAATTCAAATGGATTTAACGGAAGTACCGCCACGGCTGTTAGTTCCGCTAATTCACCCACTATTAATTTGAATACCGGATCAACGGTTGAATATGCCGGAGCCAATCAGACTTTGACAGCCATCTCTTCTCCAAATCCGTATTATAACATGACTGTTTCCGGAACGGGGACAAAATCGATAGCTACTGCTTCAGAAATTTTTATTGACAACCAATTAAATGTCACCGCAGCAACGTTACAGGTTGACAGTAATAAATTGTTGACGGTTAGAAATGCAATCAACAATACCAGTGGGAATAGTATAGTAGTCTTAAACGGAGGTAATTTGGTTCAAGTCACCGATGTGGATAATGCTACCGCTAATACCAATGTTGGAAACATAAGAATGACCAGAACGTCGAGAGCCATGAAGATTTTTGACTATATTTATTGGGGGTCACCGGTTAAAGAAAGTGTCTTTTCACAGATTCCGGCCATTTTTAGTGCCAGTTTTGATTGGAATTTGAGTGGGGCTATTGACGGAACATGGAATTATCTTTCCACTACATCACCTGGAAAAGGGTTTATCACGAGATTTAGTTCCGCAAGTGCGGCAACCGATTTCAATTTCACCGGAACGCCAAATAATGGTGTAGTTAAAACGTATGGAGACAGTTACGATAACGGGGTTACAACGACTGTAACCGGGAATACCATTTTGTTGGGCAATCCTTATCCGAGTGCTATTAGTGCTTCAAGCTTTGTTACCGATCCTGCTAATTTGAATAAAATTGGAGGAACGCTATACTTTTGGACCTCCATCACTCCTGTAACCAATTATGTGTATACCACAAATGATTATGCCACCTGGAACGGAACCGGCTCCACAGCTGTCAGCGATGTTTCGGGAACTACTACTTTGAAACCGACAGGTAAAATTGCTTCAGGTCAAGGCTTCTTTGCTGTTTTGAAAGCGGATTACGATGTTACGTTTAACAACAGCATGAGACTTAGAACCACGACTGATAATTCCCAGTTTTTCAGAAATAATCACAGTAATGATATTGAGGCTCCAACGGGTAAAGTTTGGTTGAATTTGTATAATGCTAATGCTTTCAGACAAACATTAGTGGGCTATGTTTCGGGAGCTACCGATGATTATGATAATCTTTATGATGGGACTAGCATAACATACAATCCGATTAATATTTATTCTATTTTAAATAATGAGCCTTTAGTAATTCAAGGGAGACAGTTGCCTTTTGTTAACACAGATCTAGTTCCTCTAGGGGTTAAGATTACGAATTCGGGGGATTATAAAATTGCTATTGATCATTTGGAAGGACTGTTTGAAGAAGGGCAAAATGTTTATCTGGAAGATAAAGTATTAAATATAATTCATGATTTAAAACAAGCGCCGTATGAATTTTACGCAACATCAGGCACCGTTAACAATAGATTTGTATTGCGTTATACCAATGAGGCTTTGGCAACACCGGATTTTGAAACCATAAAGAACAGTGTTGTTGTTGCAGTCAGTCATGGTGAATTGACGGTTAAATCATCTCTTGAAACTATCAAAAATATAACCGTTTACGACCTGCTGGGAAGACAGTTGTTTGAAGCCGATGCTATTGGGCAAAATGAATTTGTAACCAATACCATTACCATGAGTCAACAAGCCTTACTTGTAAAAATCAGACTGGCAAATGGGATGGTAGTAATCCGAAAAACGATACTCTAGGTTTAGACCGGTATCATTAATTTTCCTCATTAAAAAAGTGTTTTTTAGTGAGGAAAATTATGTAAAAAACAAAAGTTGTTATAATAAAATAGTTACAATAAAATTTGTAACCCCCCTAAAAAACAAAAAACTACCGGAAAAATTGTTAAAAAAGCTATTAAAAAACCCTTAAAAAAGTAGGTTTTTTAAAGTATCCCTACAAAAGTTAACAAAAAAAGTACACTTTATTAATAATTTCTTAAGAAGAAGTGTCTGTAATTCAGTAATTTTAGTATAGATTTGTTGTCCCATTTTCTACGAGTTAAGCCTTGACCTTTTTTTGTGCGCCAAAAATTGGTGTATTGTCATGGAAATTAATGAGAAAACATAATTCATTTTATAATGAAAATAAAGATACTTTTTTTAGCCTTGTTAGTGAGTGCTGTTTCTTGGGGACAATATGCCATAACAGGAGTTGGGTCGGGCAACACTTATACTCAAAATTTTGATGCATTTAGAGGTACTGCTGTAACTTTGCCAACAAATTGGGCTGTTACAACCGCCAGTTATAATGCCACATATCCAATATTAACATCTGGTGCAGCATCGCCAACAGTTGCAAATGCAAGTGGGAATAATTGTTATGCAGGAAGAGCCTCTAGTGCAAGTTCGGATTATTCTATTTTACAAAAACAGGCAACTTCTGGCTCAACAACTTTTGTTTTTAGTGCAACAAATAGCACAGGAGCAAATATCGATGGATTTGTAATTACTTGGAATGTTGAACAATTTTCTTCTCAGGGTAGAGCAACTACAGTTGATTTTTCTTATAGAATTGGAGCGGGAGCATACAGTACGACAGGAGTTTCAGGAACAACGTTGTACACTTCAACAACAGGTTCTTCAACAACTTTTTCAGTGGTTCAAACGGGTTATTCAATCACAGTTACTGGTTTGACTATAGCTGCAGGTTCAACGGTAGATTTTAAATATTCAGTTGCTAATGGACCAAGTTCTGGTAGTAATGCCCATGTTGGAATTGATGACTTTACTATGTATGCTACAGGAACGCCTCCAGCTATTCCCGTAGTAACCGCCTCAACATTTTCAGGAACAGTGGGAACCGCTTTTAGTAATAGTATAGTAGCTACGAATTCGCCAACGAGTTATGCCATAGCCAATGCTACTTCTTTGCCTGCCGGACTTTCCTTAAATACAACCACAGGAGCCATCACCGGAACTCCAACAGCAGCGGGTACTTTTACTACTGATGTTACCGCTACCAATGGTGCCGGAACCAGTGCGATTGTCACTTTAACTTTTAATATAGCGTCACCACCAGTACCGGTTGTCACGGCATCCACTTTTTCGGGTACAGTAGGAACAGCTTTTAGTAATACCATTGTCGCTACGAATTCGCCAACCAGTTATGCTATCACTAGCGGAACATTACCGGCAGGACTTTCATTTAACACCACTACAGGTGCCATTACCGGAACACCTACCGCGGGAGGTTCTTCCACTATAAATGTCACTGCCACAAATGCCGGTGGTACTAGTGCTGCGGCAACCATAACTTTTAATATAGCTGTAGTTATAGCTCCTGTGGTTACAGGGGCATCATTGTCGGGGACAGTGGGAAGTGCTTTTACTTACACTATTTCGGCAACCAATTCGCCAACGAGCTATGCTTTGGCCAGTGGGACATTACCAACAGGATTATCCTTAAATACGACTACAGGAGTTATCTCGGGCACACCAACCGCTTCGGGTTCGTTTTCTGTAACCGTTACGGCAACCAATGCCGGCGGAACAAGCCCGGCGGCTACAATTAGTTTTACAATAATTTCGACAGCCTGTGTGACTCAAGGTTTTGCTTCGGGAACGACACCACCGTCAGGATGGATTTTTACAGGAATTACAGGAACTTATTCTTCAGCGGGGAATTATGGACTTGCTTCTCCTTCTCTAAGTATGGATTCCACCAATGATGTTATTACTACGGAAGTTTTACCAACGGGTAATGCCGCATCACAACTTTCATTTTGGTTTAAAGGACAAGGGATAAATACAGGTTCTACATCAACCTTGCAGGTAGATGGCTATGATGGTACATCATGGACAAATATTGAAGTAATTAGTAGTGCTACCCTTATTTCAAGTAGTAGTGCTGCCATTACCAGAACTTATAATTCAGGTTCAACACCTGTTTTGAATTCAGGGTATGTGCGTTTCAGACTTACTTATAAAAAAGACGTAGGGAATATCGCTATTGATGACATAGGTGTTAACTGTACCACCACCACTGTAAATCCACCCGTAGTTACTGCGGCTACAGAGACTGCTACAGTAAGTTCGGCCTATTCTTATTATGTTGTTGCTACTAATTTCCCTACCAGTTATGCTATCACCAGTGGAACATTACCAGCTGGACTTTCCTTTAATACAGCCACCGGGCAAATCTCAGGGGCGCCAACATCAACAGGTTCTTATGCTATTGATGTAACAGCCACCAATTCGGGAGGAACGAGTGCTTCGGCTACTATTTCTTTCACGATAGTGTCTTACGTTGCCGGATGTTATACGGTAAATTTTGATGATGGATCGACCAAAGCTTCTTATGTTGCAGATGATGTTTCACTTAACGGTAAACTGTGGAATTTATCAGAAACGTTGGTAGGTGGTTTATCCAATGACTTTGGTACAGGGACTTACGCATTAAGAATGAAATCAAGTTATGATGCCGCTGCAACTATGATACAAGATAAACCTAACGGAATTGGGACAATATCTTTTGATTACAAAAAATACGGAACGGATACATATATTGACCAAGTTTTCAATGTTGAATATAGTAAAGACTCCGGGAATACTTGGATATATATAGGAAATGTAGTGCCATCATCGTCAACTATAAATACATTTAGTGCTACGGTAAATCAATCAGGCCCTATAAGAGTTAGAATCGTTTTTGCCTCTGGAACAGAAAGTGGACTTTCATTTAGATTTAATGTTGATAATTTGAGTATTTGCGATTATTTAAATACAAAAGAAATTGAAGTTTTTGGTAATGCAACAACTATTGCCAATAATTCTGTAGCTGTTTCAGTAACCAACAATACATATTTTAGCCCCAATTATTTTGTGGGAGATACTCCGATTGTAAAAACTTTTGTGGTGACAAATAATGGAACCGGGACTTTGAATTTATCAAGTTTGTCAATATCAGCGAGTACTTTTTACACCATTACTAGTGGATTGTCTAGTTCAACATTAACAGCCGGGCAAAGTGCTACTTTTACCATTACGTTCTCCTCAAATTTTACGGGTCTTAAAAATGCTACCGTAACGATTAATAGTGATGATGCGGATGAGGGAGCGTTTAATTTTTTAATTAGTACGCTGGTCTTCAATTACACAAAATGCACTTTGTTACCTCCAAGTTACATTGCCCAACAAGATTTTGATAGTAATGTTTCATATACCTATACAACAGGTACTTCAAATTTGAACACTAGTATTGCAGGAGGTACTAATTATGGCGATAATAGGAGTTCAAAAACTAGTATGTTCTTAGGGTCTAATAGCCTCCAGTCTTTTAACAATTTAAACACTTTTACATTTGCTACCTTAAATACTCAAAGTTATCAAAATATTGAATTTAGTTTCAACATGGGTGCATATGGAACAACTACAAGCGATGGGATGGAAACATCGGATTATGTTTTGATTTCTACTAGTATAGATGGAGGTGTTACCTATTACCCGCAACTTAAAATTACCGGGAATGCTAATTCAATTTTTGATATTAATAATGCATTGTCGACTAATATAGCGGTTTATAAAGTTAATTCAACTAATCCGACACGCTTTGGAACGTTAACAAGTTCAACTAACACAACGGCGAGTACTTTTAAAATAACTGGTCTCCCTAATGTGGCTGATTTAAGAATTAAAGTAAGTATTTTATCTAATAAAGCTCTGGAGATATGGGCGATTGATAATATAGCTGTCAAAGGACAGTTACCGTTAACTACAACTTGGGATGGAACGACTTGGAATCCGAGTGCGCCAACAAGCAGTACTAAGGCAATCATTGATGGTTATTATGATACAACCACAAATGGAGGAAGCGTACAGGCGTGTGAATGTACAATTAATGGAGGTAATACCTTTAATGTTTCCGCAGGGGATTATTTAGAGGTACAAAGCAATTTAACAACAAACGGTACGCTAAATGTGGCTAATAATGGAAGTCTTGTTCAGTTAAATGATGAAGCTGTGAATACTAATAACGGAGTGACCAGCATTGCCAGAAGAACATCGCCATTTAAAAAATATGATTATACTTATTGGTCATCTCCTGTTGAGAATGCTACCATTAGCTCAACATTTATAGGATGGAGAACGGATTATTCATTCCAGTTTACAACCGCTAATTTTTCGGATACCCTTACTATTAATAATGCAGGGGCTGTAACGGCAAGTTCACCTGATGGTTTTGATGATTATTCGCCTTGGGCATGGCAAAATTACACCGGAGCTATGACGGTAGGAAAAGGATATGCCATTATGGGGCCAACAACCTTAACGTTTTCTCCAACAGCCACCACATCTGTTACTTTTTCCGGAAAACAAAATAACGGAATTATCTCATTGCCATTGACTTTGAGCGGCAATTCGGGGAATGCTAATGACGATTTTAATTTGATAGGGAATCCATATCCGTCTTCCATTTTTGGAGATACTTTTATTAATTTGAATCCGGATATTTCAGGGACATTGTATTTTTGGACGCATAACGTAGCCATATCTACTTCAAATCCTGGCCCGGATGTTTATAACTTCATAACCAGTGATTATGCGATGTATAATTTGTCCGGAGGAGTAGCTAGTGCAACTGGTAGTTCACAACCAACGGGTTACATTGCTTCAGGAGAAGGCTTTTTTATAGAAGCAATAAATGCCAACAGTGCTTTGTTCAATAATTCTATGAGAGGGAAAACATATAATAATTCTAATTTTTATAAGCATACCTCCAACCAAGGACAAACAAATGAAATTGCCAGAAGCAGAATTTGGCTGAATTTGCAAAACCCGGATGGGATGTTTAGCCAACAGTTAATTGCCTATAATAACAATGCTACATTGGGGTTTGATAAAGGCTATGATGGAGCGGTTAATGTTTCCAGAAATTACGTGAGTTTCTATTCCTTTATTGATATGGATAAATATAGAATTCAAACACGATCGGGTTTCAGTCTGGATGATATGGTTCCGCTGGGATTCTTTACGGCTTCCACCGGGAATTATAGTATTAGCCTGGCTGACTTTGATGGTGTTTTTCAAAATGAAAACATTTATCTGCAAGATAACGAGTTGAATATTATACACGATTTGAAACAAGCACCTTATACATTTACTTCTAATTACGGAACATTTGATACTAGGTTTGTGCTGCGATACACGAATGAAGCATTAAGTAATCCTAGTTTTGACAGTATTGCTAATAGTGTTGTGGCTTCGGCCAATCATGGTCAATTAACAGTGAAATCGTATGTCGAAAAAATGAAAGACATAACGGTTTTTGATTTGTTGGGCAGACAACTTTTTGAAGCTAAAAATTTAGATAGTAATGACTATAGCAGTGCTACCATCTCAGCTGTTCAGCAGGCTTTGATTGTGAAAATAACTTTAGATAACGGTACAGTAGTTACAAAGAAGATAATCCTTTAACCGGTAGGGACTCCAATAAAAAAGGGCTGATAGTATCAGTCCTTTTTTATTGGTGCTTATTGGTGTTTTCTATGGCTTTATGGTTTTTGTATTCTATCCATTTTTGCCCTTTCCATTTGCGCATTATAGTGTCAAAATTCCGCATGATAAAAACATTATAAGCAGCTTTTGACAAATTGGTGATGCTGGTTGGGAAAGCTCTCAAACTCATGGAAAATCCCGGAGTAACATATTTCATATAATGCCAATATCCTTCAGGCATGTAGAGCATTTCGCCATGTTTGAGTTCAGTTACCAACCCTTTTGCTTTTTTTAACGCTGGCCATTTGTTGAAGTCGGGATTGTCAAAATCTATATCTTCTCTGGATATCAAGGCGTGCGGGACTTTGTATAGATAAGGGGTTTGGTCTGGAGCGAATAACATGCATCTCTTTTTGCCATGGAAATGAAAATGCAAAATATTCGAATAATCAATATCGTAATGCATAAACACTCTTGAACTTTCTCCACCAAAAAACAGCATAGGGAGTTGTTTTACTAGTTTTAGTCCAATGTCTGGCCATTTAAAATCTTTCTTTAAAGAAGGAACTTCTTTGATTAGATTGTACAGAAAAATGCGATAGTTGGTTGGTTTTGATTGAAGCAAATCAATATAGTCAGACATTTTCATTTGGGCATGAGCTTCGTTAAAACCGTCTTTGTGCGAAACCGGTCTGTCGTCATAAAGCGGTACCGTTTTATCACCAGCTACAGCTTTGATGTAATTTAAATTCCACTTTTCATAGGCTGGCCAATCAGCGGTGAGTTGTTCAATAACAACCGGTTTTTGTTTCCTGACATAGTTGTTATAAAAATCTTCTTTGCTAATCGTTTTTACGCGTTCAATTTCTGACAGTGCTAACGCCATAGATAGTGGTTAAAGGGAATTACAAAAAAAATGCTCTCAGCTTGTGGCTAAGAGCAAATTTAAAAAAGGTTTCCCAAAAAGTAAACAAGTTGTGTTAAAATCTTATTTGCCTTTAGTGGATGCTTCTAAGTTTCTTTCTATGGTGTGGCCCGGTCGAGTCCATTTTGGTTTTTCGCCCAGAGATTGGTATTCCGAATCTACAGCTTCTACCGTTTTAGGTTGCATTATTTTGATGAAAGGTTTTTGTGCCACTAGTCCCAGTGTTTCAAACATTTTCATGTCTTCATTTACATCCGGATTAGGAGTTGTCAACAATTTATCTCCTGCAAAAATTGAATTGGCGCCGGCAAAGAAACACATAGCTTGACCTTCGCGAGACATTTCGGTTCTTCCGGCTGAAAGGCGTACTTGGGTTTCGGGCATTACAATACGTGTAGTGGCCACCATTCTAATCATTTCCCAGATTTCCACCGGTTTTTCATCTGCCATTGGAGTTCCTTCTACGGCAACTAGCGCATTGATTGGCACTGATTCCGGTTGTGGGTTTAAAGTGGATAAAGCGACCAGCATTCCAGCTCTGTCTTCGATGCTTTCTCCCATTCCGATAATGCCACCACTACAAACTGTTACGTTGGTTTTACGAACGTTCTCAATGGTATTTAATCGGTCTTCAAAACCACGGGTAGAAATAACCTCTTTGTAATAATCTTCCGAAGTGTCTAAGTTGTGATTGTAAGCGTACAATCCGGCTTCGGCTAATCTTTTAGCTTGATTCTCGGTTAACATTCCCAAAGTACAACATACTTCCATATCCAGTTTGTTGATGGTTCTCACCATTTCCAATACTTGGTCAAATTCTTCTCCGTCTTTTACATTTCGCCAGGCAGCACCCATACAAACTCGGGAAGAGCCGTTAGATTTAGCACGAAGTGCTTGCGCTTTCACCTGACTTACGGTCATTAAATCATTGCCTTCCACGTTAGTGTGATAACGGGCAGCTTGTGGGCAATAGCCACAATCTTCTGGGCAACCGCCTGTTTTTATGGATAATAAAGTGGATACTTGAACTACGTTTGGATCGTGTTGCTCCCTATGAATTGTAGCAGCTTCGTAAAGCAAATCCATCAAGGGTTTGTTGTATATCGCGATGATTTCTTCTTTAGTCCAATTGTGTTTGGTAATACTCATAGGTGCCATTTTATATTGCACCAAAAGTAGTTAATTTGTTATTAAGTTACAATTTTGTGGACTATTAAAGGGGGAAAGTTTTAATCTTCGGCTGAGGTTTTATTTCTCCATAATTGCATCGCTACAAAAACCATAATTACAGCTGAGGCCACTCCTTCAAATAAAACGCCGATACAATACTCATTGGCGGTTGGTTTGCCACCAAATAAAAATTCACCAGAAAGATTGTCGATGTATTGATTTCCGCCTCTTAAATAAATGTAAGTGAGTAAGCCCACAACACTGAGAAGTACTCCTATAATAGCGGTTATTCCGGCTGAAAGCAGGTTGGAGACATAACCTGATTTGCCTTCTTTTATGTTGGATTTCAATGTTCGGCTGACCCCATAGAATACAAAGGCGGCATTAAAGGCTCTCAGGTAAAGAATTTTTGACAAACCAAAAAATTCCATAATCAAAAAATAAATAGCGATTCCGGCGAAGATTACAATTCCGTTGGCGAGTTCTTTTGGCAGTTTCATCTTGATAGGTTTTTAAGTGAGTAATCAAAAGTTGTCTATCAAATTTAATAAAATATCTTGAAATATTTAATCATTTAACAAAAAAGAAAGGAATGTTTTATCTAAAAGTCAATAAAAATAGAATTATTATAATTGACTTATGTAATCTTGAGCTGCCATTTTATCTAACCCTAATTGTGCTTTGAGCCCATCAATGGATTCGAATTTTTGCTCTGAACGGATCCTTTTTAAAAGAGAAATAGTAATTTTTTGATTGTAAATGTCTTTGTTGAAATCAAAAAAATGAATTTCTATGGTTTGCGATGTACCGTCAACCGTTGGGCGAATGCCAATGTTCATCATACCATAAACCGTAGTTTCGTCAATGATGCTTTTCGCAATATAAACTCCATTGGATGGGATGAGTTTATAACTTTCTTCAATTTTTAGGTTAGCCGTTGGATAGCCAATGGTTCGACCCAATTGCTTTCCTTTTGATACTATTCCGGTTAGTGAGTAGTTATATCCTAAATAATTATTGGCTAATTCAATACTTCCTTCTATTAGTGCATTTCTGATTTTGGTAGAACTGATGGAAACTTCATTGATTTCTTGGGCTGAGATTTGTTCTACGTCAAAATTATAAGTTTCCCCAAAAGCAATCAGATCGTCAATATTGGCGGTTCTGTTTCGTCCAAAACGATGGTCGTGGCCTATGATTATCTTTTTTACTTTAAAAGTGTCTACCAATACTTCTTTGACAAATTCCTCAGCCGTTAATCGGGAAAACTCCTTGTCAAAGGGATGAATAACTAAATTGTCAACTCCTAAATTTTCGAGTAAAGCTATTTTCTCCTCGAGAGTGTTGAGTTGTTTCATTTCGGTATCCTCCTGTAAAATCATTCGGGGATGAGGGAAAAAGGTCAATACCAAACTTTCACAATCTAACCGATGGGCATTAGTTGTGATTTGGTCTATTATTTTTCTGTGCCCAAGGTGAACACCATCAAAAGTTCCAATAGTTACAATGGTTGGTTTTGTGGTGTTGAAAGATTTTATGGAGTTGACTATTTTCAAGGCTACACTAAGTAAAACGCAAAAATAGATTTTTGAATTGAAAAACAACAATTTTCAAGGTTATAAAATAAATGGAAAAAAGTTTCGGTGAAAAAGTAGGGTAAAAAGAGCGTTAAAGGTTAATTATAGATAATCAAACCAAAATAATCACAAAAATTGGTCAAATATATTGTGATTTGTCAGATAACGGTTTTTAATTGAAATTATAAAAAGTTAATTGGTAATTGAAAATTGTTAAAAAACATCTCAAAAAAGCACAATTAAAAAGAATATTCTTAGAGGTTTTACCCTAATGAGTTAATTTTTTTTTATTTGCGTAAATTAATAATATATTTGACTGCCAAAAAACAATTTAAATTATAAAAATGAAAAAATTATTACTTTTTTTAGCCATTGTTCTCTCTTTTGGACAAATGCTAGCACAGGCGGGAACAAGTTGGAGAAAAATCAGTTTGCAAGATGTTTCTAAATACACCAGAGTTAGAGAAAACATTACTGCTGAGGATGAGCAATATTTTTCTTTAGACCTTAACAGTTTTAAACAAACGTTAGTAAATGCTAAAGACAAATTTTCTAATCAACCGGGAGTTTTAGTGGAAATTCCTAACATGAATGGAGAAATCGAAACTTTTGAAGTTTGGGAAAATTCTAACTTTGATGCAGAATTACAAGCCAAATATCCAAGCATTAGAGCTTATGCAGGAAAAGGAGTTACCGATGCAAAAGCGACCATAAACTTTAGTCTTTCCCCTCAAGGAATTCAAACTATGATTTTCAGAGCGGATAGCGGTATGGAGTTTATTGAAGCCTATGATAAAGGAGCCAATGCCTATGTTGTCTTTAATTCAAACAACAGAAACAAAGGGAAATTACCATTCAAGTGTAGTACTATTGACAGAACTATAATTTCTGATTTGGGGAATCAGTTAAATTTGACTAACAAATCAAATAATAAAAAATACAGCACATTAAAGTTAGCTATTTCTTGTACTGCTGAGTACTCTAATTATTTTGGAGCAACCAGTGTTGCTGGAGAGTCATTAGTTATTGCGGCTTTTAATGCTACCATGACACGTGTTAATGGTGTTTATGAAAGAGATGTTGCAGCGCATTTAAATATTATTGCTTCAACCACTAGTGTAATTTATTACAATGCAGCTACAGATCCTTATGATGATGCTGATATAGGAACAGGAAATAGTGCTACTAACAACTATATTTCTACATGGAATGCTCAGTTGATGAATGCATTGCACAATACATTAACCGACACTCCTTTTGATATTGGTCATCTTTTTGGACAAAGTGGCGGAGGGGGTAATGCCGGTTGTATAGGTTGTATTTGTAGTAACGATATGTCAGTAGATACAGATGGCAGCCCAACAAACTATAAAGGAAGTGGTTTTACTTCGCCTTATGATGGTATCCCACAAGGTGATAATTATGATATCGATTATGTTGCCCACGAAATGGGTCACCAACTTGGAGCGACACACTCTTTTACTCACTCGTACGAAGGAACAACTTCTCAAGTGGAACCAGGTAGTGGGTCTACTATTATGGGATATGCTGGTGTAACAAGTCTTTACGATGTTCAAGCGCATTCGGATGCCTTATTTGCATATAAAAACATTGCTCAAATCCAATCGATTTTAAATTCAAAACCATGTCCTGTTAAAGTAACAATGACAGACGCAGTGCCAGTAGTAAGTGCAGGTGCTGATTATATAATTCCTAGAGGTACCCCATTTTTACTTACAGGTACTGCTACAGATGCTGATGGAGATGCTATGACTTATGTTTGGGAAGAAAATGATTTAGGAACCTCTGCAACGGCAGGTAACTCTAGTAAAGTATCTGCAACAAAAGCAGTAGGACCTAACTTTAGAACTTTTTCAGTAGTTAGCACACCAAAAAGATATTTGCCTCAAATGAGTAAAATTTTATTAGCTCAATTGACAACAGCTTCCAATTGGGAATCAGTTTATAATGCTACTACTGCAAACCGAGATTTTAATTTTACATTTACAGCTAGAGATAATCATGCTGGTGGTGGTCAAACTCAAACGGATGCTATGAAAGTAACTGTGGATGTGACAAAAGGGCCATTTGCTGTAACATCACAAGCTACAACCGGAATAACTTATGCAGGAAGTACAACACAAACAGTTACTTGGAATGTTTTAAGTACTGATGCTTTGGCCGGAGGCGCTACAGTTGATATCTTGTTATCAACCAATGCCAATTTGGGTAACCTCGCTACATTTGATACTGTTTTAGCAACCGGAGTAACTAATAATGGTTCTGCTACAGTAGTTATCCCTAATTTGGCTGCTACTTCTGCTAACTGTAGATTTATGGTAAGAGCAAACGGGAATATTTTCTTTGCAGTAAATTCTAAGAATTTTACAATCACTCAAAACTTAGCAACGGAAGATTTCGGATTGCAACATTTTGTATTGTATCCAAATCCAAACAAAGGAAGTTTTAACATCCAGTTTGATTCGGCTATTTCAAATGAAATAAAAGTGAATGTTTACGACATGAGAGGAAGAAAAATATTTGATAATACTTACTCTAATGAGCCATCGTTTAATCAAAATATTCAATTGAATAATGTTGAAACCGGAATTTATCTGGTAACAGTTATTGATGGTAACAGAAAAGTTGTTAAAAGAATAACTATAGAATAAAAACTATAGTGTATAACAAAAATAAAAACCTCTCAGTATTTGAGAGGTTTTTTTATTTTCCGTTAAAGCTGTTCATGGTATTGGCTAAACCAGCTAAAGCAAACGATTCTATGATTTCTTTAGCAATCACAAAGCGTTCCATAAGTTTTACCTTTTCAGCTTCATGCCATTCCCCAAGAACATAATCTATCTGTTGCCCTTTTTTAAATTCATCGCTGATACCAAATCGAAAACGCGGATATTCAGCAGTATTTAAAATAAGCTGAATATTTTTCAAACCATTATGGCCGCCGTCACTCCCTTTTGCTTTAATACGGATGGTTCCGAAAGGCAAATTCAAATCGTCAGTAATGACTAGTATATTTTCTTTGGCAATGTTTTCTTTCTCCATCCAATATTTTACCGCTTTACCGCTGAGGTTCATATAAGTATTCGGTTTCAGAAGGATTAGTTTTCTTCCTTTTACAGTATATTCGGTAACAGCACCCAGTTTGGCTGTTTCAAATGACAAGTTTTCTTCCCGAGCCACATAATCCAACACTTTGAAGCCGATGTTGTGGCGCGTATTGACATATTCGGCACCGATATTCCCAAGGCCGACGATGAGGTATTTTTTCATTCCTTCTGCGTTTTCTGAAGTTTTGTTTTTGGTAAATAATTTGGCAAACCAATTCATTTGGTAAAAGTAGCTAATTTGATTTCATAAAAAAAGCACCAGTGTGAACTGATGCTTTTAGGTATAAGGTTTTGAAAATTATTTTTTCTTTCCTTTTGCCGGAGCTTTTGCTGCTTTTGCTGCTTCCTGAGCGGCTTTCATAGCAGCACGTGAAATCTTCACTTGAGCTACCACAGTGTTGTCCGGGTGCATCAATTTGAAGTTTTTCGCTTCTAATTTGGTAACGTATAATTTGTTACCCATTTGCAATTCTGAGATGTTTGCTTCAACATAATCAGGAAGATTTTTTGGTAAAGCTTTCACTTTCAATCTTCTTTGATTTAAACGTAAATCACCACCTAACAATACACCTGGAGAGGTTCCAACAACTTTAACGGGAACTTCCATAGTGATTTCTTTGCTTTCGTTTAATTGAAAGAAATCAATGTGTAAAATTTTGTCAGACACTGGGTGAAACTGAATGTCCTGAAGAATAACATTGGTAGTTTTTCCAGCCAAATCAACTACAACGGTGTGTGCGTTTGGAGTGTAAACCAAGCCTTTGAATGCTTTTTCTTCTGCTGCAAAATGTACTGGTTGACTTCCTCCGTAAATAACGCAAGGAACCATTCCAGCATCACGTACGGCTTTCGTTGCCTTTTTGCCTACGCTTTCTCTTTCTGATCCTTTAATCGTAATCGATTTCATTGTAAAAATATATAGTTAATAAAAAATACGTAATTGAATTACATCAGGAATTTACCACTGATGGAATTGTTGTGTTGCACCATGTGCATTACTTCAGCAAAAAGAGGCGCACAACTCACCACTTTTATTTTATTGGATTCTTTCTTTAACGGAATAGAATCGGTTACGATCAGTTCCAGCAATTTAGAATTCTCCAACTTTTCATAAGCATCTCCCGAAAGGATAGCATGCGTACAAATAGCTCTCACGCTCAAAGCTCCTTTCTCTATCATCAAATCAGCGGCTTTGGCTAGCGTGCCTCCGGTATCGACCATATCGTCAACCAGAATCACGTTTCTTCCTTTTACCTCTCCAATCAACTCCATCGTGCCAATCACATTGGCTGCTTTTCGTTGTTTGTAGCAAATCACCACGTCTGATTCTAAAAACTTAGAATAAGCATAAGCTCTTTTGGAACCTCCCATATCGGGCGAAGCAATTGTTAAATTATCTAATTGCAGACTTTTAACATAGGGCAAAAAGATAGTCGATGCAAACAAGTGGTCTACCGGTTTTTCGAAAAACCCTTGTATCTGATCGGCGTGTAAATCCATCGTCATGATTCGGGTGGCACCGGCAGTTTCCAATAATTTGGCTACTAGCTTGGCTCCAATCGGAACTCTGGGTTTGTCTTTTCTGTCCTGTCTTGCCCAACCAAAGTAAGGAATCACGGGAGTTATGTGTCGGGCTGAGGCTCTTTTGGCAGCATCAATCATTAACAAAAGCTCCATTAAATTGTCTGCGCTCGGAAATGTAGAGCAGACAATAAAAACGCGTAATCCTCTTATCGATTCTTCAAACGAAGGTTGAAATTCACCATCACTATATTTTGAGAACGTAACTTTACCCAGCGGAACTCCATAATGACTGGATATCTGTTCGGCTAGATAGACGCTTTGCGAACACGCAAATATCTTTGCTTCTGGTTCTAAATGCGACATTATAATTTGTTGTTTTTATCCGCTGCTTTCGATACAATTTGGCCTTTTTATTTGTCAAAAGCTTTAGGTGTATAAATGCCTCGGGTGTAGTTAGTTAGTTGTGTGTTGCTGTAACGCGGTGCAAATTTAGAAATTAAATCCGACTCTGAAAGGATATTTTTAACTATTTTTTTGATAGTATGAAGAAAATTTATTTACATTTGCACCCACAAATTGATAAACATCAATGTCCGGATGACTATATTTTAGTCATTCAATCCTTAGCCCGGATGGCGGAATTGGTAGACGCGCACGACTCAAACTCGTGTACTTAGGTGTGTGGGTTCGATTCCCACTCCGGGTACTAAACCTCTCAGTAATGGGAGGTTTTTTTATTTGGGATTAAAACGAATAATCAAGAACATTAAAACTCACTCCTTTTAAGAATGCTGACTATTCGAGATGTTTAAAATGCTTTTCATTTTTATACACCAAACATAATAAACTAGGCAGTACAATAAGCAGTAACGGCATGGCTATAATAAATCCACCTATTACAGCTATAGCCAATGGTTGATGCAATTCTGAACCGGTTCCTATTCCAATTGCTAATGGTAAAAGTGCAATTATAGCTCCCAAAGCAGTCATTAATTTTGGCCGCAAGCGCGTGGAAATAGAATAAATGATCGATTGATTGACATTTCGGGTCACTTTGAAGGTTTCCCTAAATTGCAGGAATGTAAAAATAGCATTTTCAGCAATAATCCCCACAATCATAATGATACCGGTATAACTACCCACATTCAATGGGGTTCCTGTAATAAAGAGCAACAAATAACTGCCCGAGATTCCCAAGACCGAAATTAAAAGAATAGTTAAAGCCACTCTAAAATCCCTATACAAAAATAATATCACTCCAAAAACGAGCAATGAAGAACTTATCAGAATCATTAATAACTCCCGGAAGGATTGTTGTTGGTCTTTATAGGCACCACCATATTCGATATAATAACCATTAGGCAG
>NZ_DAINRG010000002.1:0-179543 GCF_036741995.1 Flavobacterium sp.
TGATGAACCGGCATCGCCAGCGCCTGTCAATGCTAAATTACCATAAACTCCTGCCAAACCAGATTTATAGGCTCCCGGTTGAGCAAAAAATTGTTCAGATAAAAAGATATCATCATCTGTTGGCTTTACGTCTAAATCGCTTGTACATGAAGTCAGTACAAGGAAAAAACCCAACAGATAAAAGGCATTCATTTTCATTTTTTTCATAGTTTTTTTATTAAAATTTTACGTTTGCCCCAAACAAAATTGACCTTTGTCTTGGGTATATAGTATTATCAATTCCATTATTATTAATCTCAGGATCAAGCCCAGAGTAATCGGTAATTGTAAGTACATTTTGAGCACCTGTGTATAATCTCAATGAAGCTTTCCCTTCTAACCACTTAGGGAAAGTATACCCTAAAGTTATATTGTCTAATTTCAAATACGATCCGTTTTCAATGTATAAATCCGATAAAACAACATCTGCTGTATTGCTAAAATTAGTATCTAACACTGAAGTTGGAATGTTAGCAATAGCGGTAAGATCTTGTAAATTATTATACTGGGCTCTTCCGGCATTCACAGCATTAAAGATTCTGTTACCAACACTTGCTCTGACGTTGAATGAAAAATCAAAGTTTTTATAATTCATATTGGATGCAAATCCAAAAGTAGCATCAGGATCTGGATTTTTATAAATATATCTGTCATCCCCATTGATAATACCATCGCCATTCAAATCAGCATAAGCACCTTCTATTGGAGCTCCTGCAGTATCGTATAATTGTTTGTATACATAAAAAGAATATGGTGTAAATCCTTCTCTAAGGATTTGCGCAGTTCCTCCTGTTCCAGCTCCCGTTCCTCCTGTAAGAATATCAGCTCCAAAAGCTAAATCTTTTATTCTTCTTTCAAACTTAGTAACATTGAAATTTACATTCCAATTGAAATCAGTACTTTTCACTATTTCAGCATTTACGGAAAACTCTACCCCTTTGGATGTAAAACTTCCGATATTTTGATATCCGCTGTTAGAGAAGTTACCTCCGTCAGGAAAAGCAGCTTTAACAATCAAATCATCTGATTGTTTGTAAAATACATCTAAAGCTCCTGAAATTCTGTCATTAAAAAGCCCATAATCCAACCCAACATTGTAGGTTGTAGTTTGTTCCCATTTTAATGCCGGATTGTATGGATTTGAAATAGCAATTGGCGTTGGTGATGTTCCAAATATGTACTGACTTGAACCACTTCCTGTTGTATATTGTTGTAAGTAGTAGTTTCTTGCTGCCGCGTCATCAATTTCTTGTTGACCTGTTATCCCATATCCTAATCTAAGTTTCAAATCAGAAATAGTTTTAGAATTTTTGAAAGCTACATTTTTTAATTTCCAGGCAAAAGCTGCTGAAGGGAAATTTCCATATCTATTATCTACCGGAAAAGTTGAAGAACCATCTCTTCTCATTGTGAAAGTAAACAAATAGGTGTCGTTATAAGAAAACTTCGTTCTTCCAAAATAACCAATCAATACGTTATCGGTATCTGTAGTTGTCTCTGGGAAATTAGTCGGTAAGTTTGGATCTAATACATTCCCAGTAGCAAAAGAACGATTTTGTCGAATTTGATAGGAATATCCTCCTTGCAATTCAAAGTCTAACTTACCAAACGTTTTAGTATAAACTAAATAAGCATCTAACAATTTATTTCTTCGTATACTTTCTTCATGCTCTTTTTTACCATAAGGGATGTTACTGTTACTTGGTGCTGAACCTGCATCAATTCCCATATATTTATTTCTCTTCCCGTTTGCCTCATCAAAACCAACACTAACTACAGCTCTCAAAGCTGGTAAAAAGTGGAATTTATAGTCAACTTCAAAGTTACCAAAGAACCTATTATTAACCCCTCTGTCATCTGTTTGTAACAAATGTGCTACAGGATTTCTCGCCCCCGGTGCCAATGAACCATCCGGGCTGTAATATTCAAAAAATCCACCATACGGTGATGCCGGATCATAAACAGGTTGTGTAGGATTGAATCTAATAGCATCACCCTCAACGCCATCTGCAAATCGGTTTCTTTCATTAGAATAAGTCGCATTCAATCTCAATTTTAAATGATCATCGAAAAAACTAGGATTTAAAGTAGTTGAAATATTATTTCTAGTGAATGAATTAGTCAGTCTTAACCCTTCTTGATAGGTGTTCCCAAACGATAAACGAGCAGGAATTACTTTGAATAAACTTCCTCTTATCGAAACATTATTATCGACAAAATCTGTTCTTCTGTAAATTTCATCTTGCCAATTTGTATTAGCAGTTCCCAGTTTACTAACATCCTGAGGTCTGACTTGTTGAATCAAAGCTCTATAGGCATCTGCACCAAACACATCAACCTGATCAATCTTTTTACCAGAAGCATATTGAAAATTGTAGTCCACCGCAAGTGCTTTTCCACCTTTCTTGGTTGTAATAATAATAACTCCATTTGACGCTCTTGAACCGTATATCGCAGTAGCTGAAGCATCTTTCAACACACTAAAACTTTCAATATCATTTGGATTCAATGATGCCAAAAATGATGTAGAACCTGTATTCGTCTTAGAATCAATAGGCAAACCATCAATAACGATTAATGGATCATTAGACGCAAATAAAGATGACCCTCCTCTGATTCTGATTTGAGTACCTGATCCAGGAGCTCCTCCACCAGAATTAATAGTAAGACCAGCGACTCTACCGTTAAGCAAATTCTCTGCTGTAACATTGTTCCCTTTATTAAAGTCTTTCGCACCCAAAGTAGTAACTGATCCTGTTGCGTCTTTTTTCTTAACAGTACCATACCCCACTTGAACTACAACTTCTTGCAGCTGATTAGCGCTTTCTTCCAGACTAACATTAACAGATTTCTGGCCCGAAAAAGTAATCGTTTGAGAGTCATAACCAATAAACGAGAATACAACTTTGTCCCCATTTTTTAGTCCTCCTAACTGAAATTTTCCGTCAAAATCTGTTGAGGTGCCTTGACTGGCGCCTTGAACATTTACATTTACTCCCGGCAGTGGCTGATTTGATTTTTTATCAACGACAACACCCCCCAAAGTGCTCTGTGCAAGAACACTAAAAGGCAGTAACAGGAATAAAAATAACAACTTTTTGTAAATTGTTTTCATACATTTTGTTTAGGTTAAAAATTTAATTTTGTGCTTATACTTATACTTCGAATGTTAAATTTATGTAAAAATTTCAACTTTTAGAATAAACGCTTGTTAAAACTACACCGAAAACGTTTTCGTGTTGAAAACTTTTTACATTTTTCAATAATTTAAGAGTAAAATTGACAGAATAAAAAATAACATATATCTTTATTCAGAAAATAGCTTTTATCAAATCCACAACATGAAAAGAAAAGTCACTTTAAAGCAGATAGCCAAAGAGCTGGACGTCTCCATATCTACCGTCTCCAAATCATTGCGCAACAGCTTGGAAATCAGCGAAGATACCCGTCAAAAAGTACAGGCTTTTGCCAAATTATACAACTACAAACCCAACAATATTGCCCTTAGTCTGAAAAACAAAAAAACCAAGACCATTTGTATTATTATTCCTGAAATTATTCATCATTTTTTTGCCACAGTAATTAGCGGAGTGGAAAATGTTGCCAATGAAAACGGCTATAATGTTTTAGTTTGTTTGTCTGACGAATCCTTTGATAAAGAGGTTATTAATATGGAAATGCTTGCCAACGGAAGCATCGACGGATTCATCATGTCGCTCTCCAAAGAAACACAACAAAAGAAAGATTTTCATCATATTGTCGAAGTTATCAATCAGGGGATGCCCGTTGTGATGTTTGACCGCGTTACCAATGACATTTTGTGCGACAAAGTAATCATCGACGATAATTTGGCTGCCTTTAATGCTACCCAATTTTTAATCGATAAAGGATTCAAAAAAATTGCATTAATCACCACCGTTGACTATGTCAGTGTTGGTAAAATGAGAACCGAAGGATACATCAAAGCTTTAAAAAACAACGATTTAAAAGTAGATGAAAATCTGATACTAAAAATCGAAGACACCGAGAATTTTGAAGCCTCTATAGAAGAATTAATCCGCAACAATACCGACCTGGAAGCTATTTTTGCCGTAAACGAATTGTTTGCCGTAACCGCCATAAAAGAAGCCAACAAACAAGGTAAAAAAGTACCGGAAGACCTTTCGGTTATTGGATTCACGGATGGTATTATTTCTAAATATTCCTCGCCAAGCATTACTACCGTTAGTCAAAACGGAATAAAGATGGGCGGTAATGCAGCCAAAATGCTTATCGAAAGATTGGAAGCGGAAGAAGAGGAAGAAGAACAATACAGAACTGAAGTCATCGAAACCGATTTAGTGGAAAGAGAATCTACCATTTAAATCATTTCGGAAAATAATTCGCAATTCACAATCCACAATTCATAATTTTTATATATTTACAACCAATTATCAAAGCTTATACTTTTACTTCGAAAACAATTAGTAAGTTTTGATAGGCATAGCGCTTATCGTGTTATAAATCATTAAATTACGATAATGGAAAAGCGTAAATTAGGTTTCTGGCAAATCTGGAATATGAGTTTCGGATTTCTGGGGATTCAAATGGGTTTTGCCTTGCAAAACTCTAATGTTAGTAGAATATTCCAAACTTTAGGGGCCAATATTGATGACATTCCAATCCTTTGGGTGGCTGCTCCTCTGACTGGTTTAATTATTCAACCCATCATTGGTTATTTCTCAGACAGAACTTGGACCCGATTAGGTCGAAGAAAACCTTATTTCCTGGCTGGTGCTATTTTAGCTTCGGCGGCCTTGTTCATTATGCCTAACTCTCCTGTACTTTGGTTTGCTGCAGGAATGCTTTGGATAATGGATGCTTCCATCAACGTTTCGATGGAACCTTTTCGTGCTTTCGTTGGAGATAATCTTCCCGAAAAACAACGCACCATGGGTTTTGCCACGCAAAGTTTCTTCATCGGAATTGGGGCTTATGTAGCGTCAAAACTTCCTTTAATTTTAACGCATTTTGATGTAAAAAATACAGCGCCACTAGGAATCATTCCGGATTCGGTGAAATATTCTTTTTACATTGGCGGCGTTGCTTTTATTGTAACTGTTTTATGGACAGTCATTACCTCCAAAGAGTATTCTCCGGAAGAAATGGAGGCTTTTGAAAAACACAAAGAAACCGAATACAAAAAAGAAACCCACTCAGCAGAATGGTTTGCCAACAATGGAAAATCACACATCACCAAAGGCGCACTGTTCTTAATCGTAAGCATTTTGTTTTCTTTTGCCATTTTCCATTACGACCTGAAGAAAGACCTCTATGTGCTTTCGTTAGGATTAATTGGATTAGGGGGATTGGCCATGTTCGTTTCCGGATTGATGCAAAAGGCAAACAATACGGACAATGGTTTTGTTACGATTATGAACGATTTTCAGTTTATGCCAAAAATCATGAAACAGCTGGCATGGGTACAATTCTTTTCCTGGTTTGCTCTTTTCTCTATGTGGATTTACACTACACTTGCAGTGACACAACACATTTACGGAACTACCGACACCACCTCTGAAGATTATAACACCGGTGCCAATCAAGTAGGAGAAATGTTTGCCAATTACAATCTGATCGCGGCTATAGCTGCTTTCCTTTTGCCTTTGTTGGCCAAATACACCAGTAGAAAATTCACCCATTTTATCGCCTTAACTTTTGGTGGTTTTGGACTGATTTCTATTTATTTCATCAAAGAACCAACAGCCTTCACTATGGAATGGCTACCAATGATTGGCGTGGGAATTGCCTGGGCCAGTATCCTTTCCATTCCTTACGCTATGCTTTCCGGAGCTTTGCCATCAAGTAAAATGGGCTATTACATGGGCGTTTTCAACTTCTTTATCGTAATTCCACAATTGGTGGCGGCTTCTATTTTAGGATTCTTGGTTTCTAAGTTTTTCAACAGCGAACCTATTTATGCACTTTTAATTGGTGGCGCATCTATGATTCTGGCCGGAATCATTGCACTGACCATCAATGACAAATCGAAAATTATAATTAATGAGTAAAAAAGCATTCATATTTGATCTGGATGGCGTTATTGTTGACACCGCTAAATACCACTTTTTAGCCTGGCAAAAAATAGCAAGCCAACTCGGCATCGAATTTACCCCCGAACACAACGAAGAATTAAAAGGCGTAAGCCGCGTTCGTTCTCTTGACATTATTTTGGCACTTGGCAAAATCGAAGCCAGTCAGGAAGACAAAAACAAATGGTTAACCCAGAAAAATGAAGATTACCTCTCTTACATTGAGCACATGGATGAAAGTGAAATTTTACCAGGAGTACTGAATGTATTAGAATTTATTAAAGAAAAAAAACAACTAATCGCTCTGGGCTCGGCCAGTAAAAATGCCCGACCAATATTAGAAAAAGTGAAAATCCTGCATCTGTTTGATGCCATTGTCGATGGTAACGATGTGACCAATGCCAAACCGGATCCGGAAGTTTTTCTAAGAGCTGCCAAATTAGTAAATGCTAAAAATGTCAATTCTATAGTATTTGAAGATTCAGTAGCCGGAATCCAAGCGGCTAACGTTGCCAACATGACCAGTGTAGGGATTGGCGATGAAAAAATTCTACACGAAGCAAAATATAATTTTAAAGATTTTACGTTTATGGATACTTTGTTTATCGAAGCATTAATGAACTGAAATTGAATGATAAAAGGAAAATAAAAAAATTACAATGAACCAAGATTATATAAAACCAGATAACTGGTCGATTATTGAAGAAGGATTTGATGTTGAACAAGTAAAATCTTCCGAAAGTCTTTTCAGTATTGGAAACGGGGCCATGGGGCAACGTGCCAATTTTGAAGAGTTCTATTCTGGGAATACCTTTCAGGGAAGTTACATCGCCGGGATTTACTATCCGGATAAAACCAAAGTAGGCTGGTGGAAAAACGGCTATCCTGAATATTTTGCCAAAGTGCTAAACGCTCCCAACTGGATTGGCATTTTAGTAGAAATCAATGGCGAAACCTTAGATTTAGCCTCCTGCAAAGTATCTCATTTTAAAAGAGAGCTCAACATGAAAGAAGGTTGGTATCACCGTTCTTTTGATGCTAGATTAAAAAACGGCACCGAAGTTTCGGTTAACGTTCGTCGTTTTCTTTCTTTAGATTTGGATGAATTAGGAGTAATCAATTACGAAGTAACACCCAAAAACCAAGAGGCCACTATTGTTTTTAAGCCCTTTTTAGATGCCGGAGTACACAACGAAGACGCCAACTGGGAAGAAAAATTTTGGGAACCCTTAGCGACTGAACATACCGACAATGAAGCATTCGTAGTAGCGCGCACCTTCAAAACACATTTCGAGGTAGCCACCTACATGCACAATACTATATTAATTAACAATGTAAATCAAAACTTCAAACCCATATTTGTAGACACCACTTCAGACAAAGTAGTATTTACTTATGAAACATTGGTTCCTAAAGGACAAACCATAGCCTTACAGAAACTGGGCGGTTACACCGTTTCCATGAATCACGAATCCAATCAATTGATTCCGGCAGCGCAAAACGTAATCCAAAAAGGGTTGGCTTTGGGGTATGCTAAACTATTACAAAACCAAATCGATGCCTGGGCCAAAATTTGGGAAATGAGCGATATCACCATTGAGGGCGATGTCAAAGCACAACAAGGCATTCGTTTCAATATTTTCCAATTAAACCAAACGTATTTAGGAAAAGATTCCCGATTGAACATTGGCCCGAAAGGTTTCACCGGCGAAAAATACGGAGGTTCTACTTATTGGGATACCGAAGCCTATTGTATTCCATTCTACATGGCAACGAAAGACCAGCAAGTAGCCAGAAACCTATTGACGTATCGTTACAATCAATTGGATAAAGCTATCGAAAATGCCGAGAAAAACTTAGGGTTTAAAAACGGCGCTGCTTTGTATCCGATGGTAACCATGAATGGGGAAGAATGCCACAACGAGTGGGAAATCACCTTTGAAGAAATTCATAGAAACGGCGCTATCGCTTTTGCTATTTTCAACTACTACCGATTCACCGGCGATTACAGTTACATTCCGGAAAAAGGATTGGAAGTACTTATCGGCATTGCTCGTTTTTGGCACCAAAGAGCCACCTACTCTACCCACAAAAATCAATACGTGATTTTAGGAGTTACGGGTCCGAATGAATATGAAAACAACGTCAACAACAATTTCTACACAAATTATTTGGCCAAATGGTGTATCGATTATGCCGTAGAGCAAATTCAGAAAGTGGCAAAAGAATACAGTGCTGACCATGCTCGGATTATGAGCAAAGTTAAGTTGTCTGAAACCGAAATCGGTCATTGGAAAGCCGTTGCCGACAATATGTATTTCCCGTATTCTGAAGAACATGATGTGTATTTGCAGCAAGACGGATTCCTGGATAAAGATTTAATCAAAGTGCATGATTTGGATAAAAGCCAACGTCCAATCAACCAAAAATGGTCTTGGGACCGAATCCTGCGTTCGCCTTATATCAAACAAGCTGACACGCTGCAAGGATTCTATTTCTTCGAAGATCATTTCACCAAAGAACAATTAGAGAAACACTTCGATTTCTACGAACCGTTTACGGTACATGAAAGTTCACTTTCGCCTTGCGTTCACTCGATTCAGGCTGCTACTTTGGGCAGAATGGAACAAGCCTACACTTTCTATTTAAGAACCTCGCGTTTAGACTTAGACGATTACAACAAAGAAGTCGAAGAAGGATTGCATATCACTTCTATGGCCGGAACCTGGATGAGTATCGTAGAAGGTTTTGGAGGCATGCGGGTAAAAAATGACGCGTTGCATTTCGAGCCGAGAATTCCGGCAGAATGGAATGGCTATTCGTTTAAAATTAATTTCAGAAACCAAATCCTAAAAGTTTCGGTACATCAAAAAGAAACCGAATTTTCACTCGAAGGCGACAAAGAACTAACCGTTTATGTCAACGGAAAAGCAATTCTGGTGGAGCCTAACAGTTTGGTTACCGTATAAATCATAACACTCAAAACCCGGCAGTTTTTCAAAATGTGTCGGGTTTTTAATTTTACTATCAAATGAAAAAAATCGCCCTGCTATCGCTTTTGTTCACTGCTGTTTCGTTTGCTCAGATTCAAAAAATGGAACCGCCTTTTTGGTGGAGTGACATGAATCTTTCCAATGTTCAGATTATGTTCTACGGGAAAAATATTGCTCAGAATGAGGTCACCGTTTCCAATGGCATCGTGATCAAAGACATCCAAAAAACCGAAAATCCTAACTACGTTTTCGTAACCATCGACACTAAAAACACACCGGCTCAGGATTTCGTTTTCACTTTCAAAAACGGCAAAAAATTATTCACCAAAAAGTATTCGCTAAAAGCCAGAAGAGCCAATTCCAAATTCCGAAAAAGCTATGACAGTTCCGATATGATTTACCTCATCATGTCCGACCGATTTGCCAACGGCAATCCCAACAACGACAGCGATGCTTCGGTAACCGAAAAAGCCGACCGAACCAATCCTAACGGAAGACACGGCGGTGATATTACAGGAATTATCAATAACTTAGATTATATCCAATCGCTAGGTGCCACTGCTGTTTGGCCAACGCCGCTTTGCGAAGACAATGACGAAAGAGGCTCTTATCATACTTACGGCCAATCCGATGTTTATAAAATCGACCCACGTTTTGGAACCAATGAAGAATACTTAAAACTGAGTGCCGAATTACACAAGCGCGGCATGAAAAATATTTTGGATTACGTGACCAATCACTGGGGTTGGCAACATTGGATGTATAAAGATTTGCCAACGTATGACTGGGTGCATCAGTTCCCTGGTTATTCGCAATCGAATTACCGCATGACAACTCAGTTTGACTCCAATGCTTCTGCTATTGACACTAAAAACTGTGTGGATGGTTGGTTTGTAAAATCGATGCCCGACCTGAATCAATCGAATCCTTTGGTTTTAAATTATCTGACGCAAAATGCCATTTGGTGGATAGAATACGCCGATTTGGATGGCTTCCGTGTGGATACTTATTCGTATAACGACAAAGAAGGCATCTCCAAATGGACCAAAGCCATAACAGATGAATACCCGAATTTCAACATCGTCGGCGAAGTCTGGATGCACAACCAAGCGCAAATGGCGTATTGGCAAAAAGACAGTAAAGTGGGCGCGATTGAAAGTTTTAATTCCCATTTACCCAGTGTGATGGATTTCACCTTGTACGATGCCTTGGGCTCGGTTTTCAATGAAGACAAAGGAGAATGGGACAAAGGCATGATAAAAATCTACGACAATTTTACCAACGATTTTCTGTATCCGAACATCAACAACATGCTTGTTTTTGCCGAAAACCATGACACCAACCGCTTCAACCAGATGTATAAAAACGATTTCAAAAAATACCAAATGGTCATGACATTGATTGCTACCATTCGTGGCATTCCGCAGTTGTATTACGGTTCCGAAATTGGCATGGCCGGTGATAAAGGCAAAGGCGACGGCGATATTCGTCATGATTTCCCTGGCGGTTGGAATGGTGATACCAACAATGCCTTTACCAAATCCGGAAGAACTGAAGAGCAAAACAAATACTTTGACTTTACTTCGAAATTATTCAATTGGAGAAAAACGGCAGACGTGGTTCATTTCGGAAAAATGATGCATTATGTTCCCGAGAATAACGTGTATGTGTATTTCCGTTACAACGAAAAAGAAACGGTAATGGTAGTCATCAACAACAGCAACGACAAGCAAACTTTTAAAACCAGTCGGTTTACAGAAAGAATTAAAAACTATACTTCCGGAAAAGATGTCCTGACCAATACCTCATTTGATTTGAAAAATGATATCGCTATTGAAGGCAAATCTGTTTTGATTTTGGAATTAAAATAAGACCATGAAAAAACTACTGTTACTCTTACTGATTACTTCGGTTTCATTTGCTCAAAATGCAAATCGAAAATACCTTTCGCATACCTGGAAAAACAATATTCTGGAAATAAAAACCAATGACGGGACTTACCGCATAACGCCTTATTCCGAAAAAATAGTCGAAACTTCCTTTATTCCTAATGGGGAGACTTTCAATCCCAATTCGCATGCGGTGATCAAAACGCCCGAGAAAGTAAAAGCAGCCTTCAAAAAAACAGAAAGCTCACTGGCATTAGACACCAAAGGAATAACAATTGTCATTAATAAATCTCCGCTAAGAATTACTTATTCCAGCAAAGGAAAAGTGCTTTTGTCTGAAAAAAACGGCTACACTAAAAAGGACAGCACCGAAACTATCGATTTCAATCTAAGTCCGGACGAAGCGCTTTATGGCGGTGGTGCCCGAGCTTTGGGCATGAACCGTCGCGGCAATCGCTTGCAGTTATACAATCGCGCGCATTATGGTTATGGAGACTACGCCGAGTTGATGAATTTTTGCATTCCTATGGTTTTGTCTTCCAAGATGTATGCCGTCCACTTTGACAATCCGGCTATTGGTTATTTGGATTTAGACAGCAAAAAGAATAATACTTTAACTTATGAAACGATTTCGGGCCGAAAAACTTACCAAGTTATCGTTGGTGATTCCTGGACCGATTTAGTTTCCAATTATACTAACCTCACCGGAAAACAACCGTTGCCACCACGTTGGGCATTTGGGAATTTCTCCAGTCGATTTGGGTATCATTCACAAGAAGAAGTTGAAAACACCATTAAGAAATTTGAAGACAGCAAAATCCCGGTTGATGCTATCATCTTGGATTTGTATTGGTTTGGCAAAACAGTAAAAGGCACCATGGGCAATTTAGATTGGGATAAAGACACTTTCCCGAATCCTGATAAAATGATTGCCGATTTGAATGCCAAAGGCGTAAAAACGGTTTTGATTACGGAACCTTTTATCCTCACCACCTCCTCAAAATGGCAGGAAGCCGTTAGCAAAAATATTTTAGTTACCGATAAAACCGGAAAAGCGGCTACTTGGGATTTCTATTTTGGCAATACCAGTGTTGTCGATATTTTCAAGCCCGAAGGCAAAGATTGGTTTTGGAATGTGTATAAACGCTTAATTAATCAAGGTGTTGGCGGTCTTTGGGGCGATTTGGGCGAACCCGAAGTTTTCCCATCAAAAGTCAATACGGCCGGTGGCAAAGCCGATGAAGTGCACAACATTTACGGACACAATTGGGCCAAATTAGTAGCTAACGGTTACAAAAAAGATTTCCCAACGCAACGTCCGTTTATTTTAATGCGTGCCGGTTATTCCGGTTCACAACGTTTTGGCATGATTCCGTGGAGCGGTGATGTAAGCAGAGGTTGGGGCGGTTTGCAATCGCAAATGGAAATTTCGTTACAAATGGGCATGCAGGGCATGGCGTACATGCACTCTGATTTAGGCGGATTTGCCGGTGATTATTTTGACAACGAATTGTATTTACGTTGGTTGCAATACGGTGTTTTCCAACCGATATTCCGCCCGCATGCACAGGAAGACGTAGCATCGGAAGTAGCCCGAAAAGACATTGTTACCATGGCCAAAGCCAAAAAACAAGTCGAGTTACGTTACCAATTAATGCCTTATAATTACACCCTGGCTTTTGATAATAACCAAAAAGGAACGCCATTGATGCGTCCGTTATTTTTTGAGGAACCAAGCAATTTGAAATTACAAACAGTTAGTAAAACATATCTTTGGGGTAATGACTTTTTAGTAACTCCCATTACAAAATCAGCTGTGACTTCTGCCGAAATTTATTTCCCAAAAAGCAGCAATTGGTTTGACTTTTATTCTACTGAAAAACAACTTGCCGGAAGCACTTCAACAGTAACCGTGACCGAAGACCACCTTCCTGTATTTGTGCGGGGTGGTGCTTTTATTCCGATGATTTCAACGATTCAGAATACTTCAAACTATTCGTTGGCCAACTTTGATTTGCATTTCTATTTTGACGATACCGTAGCCAATTCAACCGGAAAAATCTATAACGATGACGGTCTGACGCCGAATGATTTTGAAAAAGGAGCTTATGAACTGTTGCATTTCAGCAGCACCAACAAAGACAAGGTGTTAACCCTAAAATTAAATACCGAAACCGGGAAAAATTTCCAAACTACCGATAAAACCGTTTCCGTTTTGATTCATAACATCAAAGCCAAGCGCATTTTTGTAAATGGTCAGGAAAGAGTCTATAAAAAATTCAGCGAGCCACTTCAGATTTCCGTTGATTGGAAAAAAGAAACGGTTCAGGAAATAAAAATCGAATACTAATCTTATGAAGAAAACAACCTTATTACTCCTGGTCGCTTTTGCTCTTTGCGGCAATACATTTGCTCAAAAAAAGAAAACAGCAGTAACCAAAACCCCTTTTGTTTGGGAAAGTGCCAATGTGTATTTCATCGTAACAGACAGATTCAACAACGGGGACAAAACCAACGACCACACCTTCAACCGAAACAAACCAACAGGGAAATTACGCGGGTTTGACGGCGGTGACATTCGCGGTGTGATTCAAAAACTGGACGAAGGTTATTTTGACAAACTGGGCATCAATGTGATTTGGATGACGCCAATTGTAGAGCAAATTCACGACGGTGTGGATGAAGGCACCGGATTCACTTATGCTTTTCATGGGTATTGGACACGTGATTGGAGTTCGATTGACCCAAGTGTGGGGAACAAACAGGATTTAGCCGAATTGGTTCAAAAAGCGCATGCTCACGGCATCCGAATTATGCTCGATGCAGTGATCAATCACACTGGCCCGGTGACTCCCGAGGATTCGGTTTATCCGAGTGACTGGGTTCGAACATCTCCAAAATGTACTTATAAATCATACGACACCTATATCAATTGTACTTTGGTTGACAACCTACCGGATGTAAAAACAGAGAGCAATGACAATGTAGAATTACCAGCATTTTTGGCCAATAAATGGAAAAAAGAAGGCCGTTATGACAAAGAAGTAGCTTCGTTGGATGTTTTCTTCAAAAAAACCGGTTATCCAAGAGCGCCGAAATATTACATCATGAAATGGCTTTCGGATTATATCCGTGAGTATGGCATTGACGGATACCGAGTGGACACGGCTAAACACACCACGGAAGATGTTTGGGCCGATTTCAAAAAAGTCTGTGATCAGGCTTTCGCCGAATACAAGAAAAACAATCCAAAAAAAGTATTGGATAACAATCCTTTCTTTACGGTTGGCGAAGTATATGGCTATAACATTAGCAACAAACAGCTATTTGATTTTGGGGATAAAAAAGTAAATTATTTCGAAAACGGCTTTACCGGTTTAATCAATTTTGATTTCAGAAATGAAGCCAAAATGAACTACGAAGAATTGTTTTCTAAATATTCTAACATCCTGCAAAATGACTTGAAAGGGCACACTGTGATGAACTATGTTTCCTCACACGATGACGGTTATCCTTTTGACAAAAAACGCGAAAAACCATTTGAAAGTGGCACCAAGTTATTATTGGCTCCGGGAATTTCACAAGTGTATTATGGAGATGAAAGCGCGCGTTCACTTGACATTGAAGGCACACAGGGCGATGCTACCTTGCGCTCTGACATGAATTGGGAGGCTCTGGCAAATGACGCTAAAACCAAAGAAGTGTTGGCACATTGGCAAAAATTGGGCAACTTCCGAAAAAAACATCCTGCAGTAGGCGGTGGCATTCATACTCAAATTTCGAGCGCCCCTTATGTGTTCAGCAGAACCTTTGTCAAAGGAAAATTTACCGATAAAGTGGTCGTTGGATTGGATTTGACCAAAGGCAAAAAGGAAATTCCGGTGGGAACCATTTTCGCCAACGGCAGCAAAGTCAAAGATGCTTATTCCGGCAAAACAGCCACGGTTGTTAAAGGAAAAGTAATCGTTGATTCTGAGTTTGAACTTGTTCTATTGGAAAAATCATAAACCATCATGCTCAAAATTGGTCACCGCGGAGCCAAAGGTCATGCCCCCGAAAATACGTTGGCTTCCTTCCAAAAAGCTATTGCGCTGGGCGTTGACATGATTGAGCTCGATGTGTATCAGAGTAAGGACAACGTTCCAATGGTGATTCACGATAAAACCATTGACAGAACGACTTTGGGCAGCGGTTTGGTTGCTGATTTTACGGCAACGGAATTACAACAATTCGGCATTCCGACTTTGGAAGAAGTTTTTAAATTGGTTACTACTCAATGTGACATTAACATCGAAATCAAACGGTTTGAAGCAACTAAAAGTGTTTTGGATTTAGTCGATTCCAGTGATTTTAATAAAGACAAATTACTGATTTCCAGCTTTGACTGGAATGCTTTGCAGGAGGTTCGTTTTCACGATAATGCCATTAGAATTGGTGTTTTGACTGAAACTGATTTAGACTTGGCCATGGCTTTCGCCAAATTTATCAAAGCCTATTCCATTCATCCCTATTATCATTTGCTGACAGCAGCAAACACGCAGCAAATGCAAGCCAAAAACTTTAAAGTTTTCCCGTGGACGGTTAATCAGGCGGAAGACATTATCTTTGTGCGGTCGTTACAGGTGGACGGCATCATAACGGATTTTCCGGACAGACTATGAATTCAAACTTTGACATTATAATTGTTGGCGGAGGTGCCGCCGGTTTTTTTACGGCCATCAACCTTGTAGAAAACAATCCGAAACTAAAAGTGGCCATACTGGAACGCGGCAAAACCGTTTTGGAAAAAGTCCGCATTTCGGGCGGTGGGCGTTGTAATGTGACACATGCATGTTTTGTTCCGAATGATTTAGTGAAATTTTATCCTCGGGGTGAAAAAGAATTGCGCGGTCCGTTTCACCAGTTTTGTTCGGGCGATACCATTGCCTGGTTTGAACGTCACGGCGTGGAACTGAAAATTGAAGAAGACGGCCGAATGTTCCCAACAAGTGACAGCTCACAAACGATTATTGATTGCTTTCTAACAGCCGTTAAAAACTTAAAAATAGAAGTTTTGACCGGTCAAAGTGTGCAATCGCTTTTCAAAGGGGAAGGCTATTGGAAAGTAGAAACCCATCACGAAACTTTCTCTTGCCAAAAATTGATTATGACTACCGGTAGCAATCCTAAAATTTGGGAACTTTTACATAATTTAGGACATACCATTGTTCCGCCGGTTCCCTCTCTATTTACTTTTAATATCAAAGATGCGCGCATCAAAGATTTGATGGGGCTTTCGGCTTTTGCCAATGTGAAAGTGAAAAACAGCAAACTGGAAGCTGCTGGACCTTTATTAATCACACACTGGGGCATGAGCGGCCCCGGAATTTTGAGGCTTTCCGCCTGGGGAGCGCGGGAACTTTTTGACAAACAGTATCAATTTGTATTGGAAGTCAATTGGCTCCATGAAGTGCCTTTTGAAGACGCTTTGGAAACGCTCAAAAACTTAAAACAAGAACACGCCAAAAAAGCGGTGTCCAAAAAATCCCCATTTGATTTTCCGAACCGATTGTGGGAAAGTTTGGTACTGGCTTCCGGAATTTTGAATGAAACTAAATGGGCCGATTTATCCAAAAAGCAATTAACCGATTTGGCCAACCAACTCACTAACGGACAATTTCAGGTGAATGGCAAAAGTACTTTTAAGGAAGAATTTGTCACAGCTGGCGGCATTGATTTAAAAGAAATCAACTTCAAAACGATGGAAAGTAAACTCCATGAAAATCTTTTCTTTGCCGGAGAAATTGTCAATATTGATGCCATAACCGGTGGGTTTAATTTTCAAAATGCCTGGACCAGCGGGTTTATTGTGGCTCAAAAAATTACAGAATAATAACACTTTTTTATAGTAGTTTGTTAAAAATCAATTAAATTTGGGTTTCAAATTCCAGACCCATGAAAAAACTACTACTCCTTTTGTTTCTTATTTTGAGTGCCACTAGCAACGCACAAATTCAAAGCTCTTATCCGCCTTTAAATTTTTGTGACAACAACAACGACGGAACTGGCATTTTTGATTTAACGGTAATGATTCCGGAAATTTTATCGGGAATGAATCCTGCGACTACTGTCGTTACCTTTCATGAAACGTTCACTGATGCTCAAGTTGGCGCCAATGCTATTGTCAATCCCAATAATTTTGCGAATATTAATCCGTTTGTTCAAACTGTTTATATCAGAGTAGTAAACACGTTAACTAGTGAGGTCTTCTTTTCCACAATTGATGTAAGAGTACTCCCTACTCCAACTGCCAATCCGGCTACCCTATCGTTTTGCGATCCAAACGAACTCCCGGTTTATGACCTGAATACTGCCATTCCTCAAATAACAACCGATCCGAATGCCGTTGTAACATTTTATTACACTCAAGCGGATGCAAATGCTGCGACGGCTCCAATTACCGGAATGCCTTTAGTACAAACCGGAATACAAACCCTTTATGCCCGAGTTGAAAATCCTTCCACGGGTTGCTTTACTACAACCACTTTAACACTAAACACTAACACTTGTGACACGACCTGTCATGTACCTGGAACAATAACCATTAGTAACGTTACCGATACAACATTTTATGTCAATTGGACCGGTTTGGGTATTTTTACCAGAATAGTGGTATTGCCTTTTGGAGAACCCCTTTCTTCATCCTCCCCTTATATTGATATACTTAATCAGCAAACCTCTGCAATGATAACAGGTTTGAGTCCGAATGGTTGTTATTCTGTCTACTTGAAAAAATATTGCGACGTTAGCCATTCCAGTGAGTGGTCAGCTCCAGTTACTATTTGCATGGCCAATTGTGCCAACAGCGGAAGCTGCTCGGAAGCGTTGATCCTGAATGCTTTCATAGATGCTAACAATAATGGTGTTAAAGACAGTGGTGAAGTTAATTTTAATTACGGAAACTTTACTTACCAAATAAATGATTCAGGCACCGATTTATACGGCACTACCAATCAGGGTTCTTATTATATTTTTGATGCCAATCCGGCTAATTCTTATGATATTAATTTTGCGGTAAACCCGGAATTAAGCGGCTATTACGCTTCTGCCACAACCTATAGCAACGTAACATTACCCGATGGAAGCGGTGCCAATTATCTGTATTTCCCGATTACCGTAATACAACCCTACACAGATGCCAGAGTTTTTCTGTATAATCAGAACAATCCAAGACCCGGTTTTCTTTACAATATGACCATTACTTACGCCAATTATGGCTTAGATCCCATTGCTGCCGGGACTCTAACGTTTACCAAGGATCCAAACCTAACTATTTCTTCCGTTTCCCAAACTGGCATAGTAAGCACCGCAACCGGTTTTACCTATGATTTTACCAACTTGGCGCCAAATGAATTCAGACATATTCAAATATCGCTTTTAGTACCCACTATTCCAGCCGTAACCATTGGACAATTGGTAACCAACAGCGTTACCATTCAAACTGTTAATGATGTTAATGGTTCTAATAATTCGGCAACTTATAGCCAGGCTATTGTTGGTTCTTATGATCCTAATGACAAAAGCGAATCCCATGGCGGGAAAATTGTCCATCAGGATTTTACGGCTAATGACTATTTGTATTATACCATTCGTTTTGAAAATACCGGAAATGCCAGTACCGAATTTATCAGAGTAGAAGACCTTTTAGACAGTCAACTGGATGAAAACTCATTTGAAATGATAGCAGCCAGTCACCCGGTTAACACTAGAAGAGACGGCAATCAGCTAACTTGGCATTTCTATGATACCCAATTGCCACCAACCAGTATTGATGCGGAAAACAGTCATGGATTTGTCTATTTCAGAATAAAACCGAAACCAGGGTATGCCATTGGAGACATCATTCCTAATACAGCCGACATTTATTTTGATTACAATCCGCCTATAGTTACCAATACTTTCAATACTGAGTTTGTACAAAGTTTGAGCAATCCAACATTTACTAACAGCAGCATTGGGCTGTACCCAAATCCTGCTCATGGGAATGTTCAAATTACAACTTCGGTGAATGAAACTATAGCCGCCATTGTTTTTTATGACATCTCCGGCAAAGCTGTGACAAGAATTTCAAACCTATCAATTACACAAACTACTGTCGATATTTCGGCATTGGCCAAAGGAGTTTATTTTGTAGAAATTACAACAGGCACCAACTTGAAACAGGTTAAAAAATTAATCGTTCAATAATATACTGCACAAAAAAGCCCCTAAAATTAGGGGCTTTTTTTATGGATTCAAGTACCAAATACTTCCGGTTAAAAGAGTAGCAAAACTCACCCAGGCCAAATAAGGCAGCAACAGATAAGCCGCCACCGTATCAATTTTCCTGAACTGACAATAAGTTTCATAAATCATAGCCCAGAGCAATAAGATTTCGAAGAACGCCAACATTGGGTTTTGCAGGCCAAAGAATAAAAACGACCACAACGCATTGAGCAGCAATTGCACCAAAAAGTAAATAAAAGCACTTTTCACCTTGTCTCTATCTTCATCAACTCTGTTCCAAATTCGGCCTGCTGCGTAGCCCATCATGATATATAATAAGGTCCAAACCGGGGCAAAAATCCAATCGGGTGGATTGAAACTTGGCTTTTTAATAATGGCGTACCAAGTTGGGATATTTTCCCGGGTCACGATGCTCGACAAGTAACCCACCGCCAAACAAGCTGCGATTACCGTTACTATCCGTACTATTTTTTGCATATCAAATTATTTTATCCAAATATACCATACAATTTTTTACTATTTTTAAAAAAAGTATCTTTGCCCAAATTTCAACGCTATGGTTTCCGAAAAGGATTTTATTGCTTCCAATCTGGCCGCCACTCCGGAAAATGGAAATTTCCAATGGAGTGCTCCGAGCAACATTGCTTTAGTCAAATATTGGGGTAAAAAGGCCCATCAAATTCCAGCCAATCCTTCTATCAGTTTTACGTTGAATAGCTGTAAAACCATTACTAATTTGGCTTTCGCCAAAAAAGAAAACGACGGGAACTTCTCTTTTGACTTGTTATTTGAAGGCCAACCCAAAGAAGATTTCAAACCTAAAATCCAAAAATTTCTGGAGCGCATTGCCATCTATTGCCCTTATTTGAAGAATTATCATTTCACGATTGATACTCAGAATACATTTCCGCACAGTTCCGGGATTGCTTCTTCCGCTTCCGGAATGGCCGCTTTGGCGATGAATATTATGAGTCTGGAAAAAACTTTGAATCCAGAAATGACAACCGAATACTTTTATCAAAAAGCATCATTCTTAGCGCGATTGGGTTCGGGAAGCGCTTGCCGAAGCGTGAAAGGGAGCGTAGTCGTTTGGGGAAATCATGCCGAAATGGAAAACAGTTCTGATTTATTTGGTGTAGAATTTCCGGCAAAACTTCATGACAATTTTATGAATTTTCAAGATACGATTCTATTGGTTGACAAAGGAGAGAAACAGGTTTCCAGTACGGTGGGTCATGATTTAATGCACAACCATCCTTTTGCCGAACAACGTTTTGCACAAGCCCATCATAATTTATCCGCTATACAATCAGTGCTGGAAAACGGTGATTTAGAAGCATTCATACAGATTGTGGAAAGCGAAGCCTTGACCCTGCATGCCATGATGATGACTTCCCTTCCTTATTTCATCCTAATGAAACCCAACACACTGGAAATCATTAACAAAATCTGGAAGTTTAGAAACGAAACGAAAATTCCTATCTGTTTTACACTCGATGCCGGAGCCAATGTGCATGTTTTGTATCCCGAAAACGTTAGAGAGGCCTGCTTGCAATTTATTAAAGACGAATTAGTTGGCTATTGTCAAAATGGTCAGTATATTTGTGATGCAATTGGAACCGGAGCAATTAACATTCTATGAAAGGACCCTTATTTTACTCAAAGATTCTTCTCTTCGGAGAATACGGAATTATCAAAGATTCTAAAGGCTTATCCATTCCTTATAACTTTTACAACGGCGCACTGAAAGTGGACGAAAATCCATCGCAAGAAGCAGTGAAGTCAAACGCAAGTTTAAGACGGTTTGTAACGTATTTGGAGCAATTACAAAAGGATCAACCGGAATTGGTAACGTTCAACATTGACGTTTTAAAAACCGATGTAGAACGCGGCATGTACTTTGACTCGAGTATTCCGCAAGGGTATGGTGTAGGCAGTAGCGGAGCACTCGTGGCTGCTATTTATGATAAATATGCCAATGCCAAAATCACCGTTTTAGAGAATTTAACGCGTGAAAAACTATTGCAGTTGAAAGCCATTTTTGCTCAAATGGAATCCTTTTTCCACGGCAAAAGTTCAGGTCTTGACCCATTAAACAGTTATTTGAGCATTCCGATTTTGATTAATTCCAAAGACAACATTGAAGCCACCGGCATTCCGTCACAAAGTGCTACCGGAAAAGGTGCCGTATTCTTATTAGATTCCGGAATTGTTGGCGAAACCGCTCCTATGGTGAATATTTTCATGGAAAATCTAAAAGAAGAAGGTTTCCGTAAAATGCTGAAAAACCAATTCGTAAAATACACCGATGCCTGTGTGGAAAATTTCCTGGGTGGCGATATGAAGTCGCTTTTTGAAAATACCAAACAACTGTCAAAAGTTGTCTTGAACAACTTCAAACCTATGATCCCAGAAGCATTTCACGGGGTTTGGCAAAAAGGAATTGATACTAATGACTACTACTTAAAGCTTTGCGGTTCCGGTGGTGGCGGTTACATCTTAGGATTTACGCAAGATTTGGAAAAAGCAAAACAATCTTTGAAAGACTATAAACTGGAAGTGGTTTACCAATTCTAATTTACTCAAAAAACACCAATGCTTAGCCGTAAAAACAAGCTTCTCGTAATGAAAATTATCAGTTTGTTTTCTGTAGTTCGCGGCTATAATATTCCTGTCATTGCATTAGCACAATACCTATCGGCTATCTTTATTTTGGCTCCCGAAAACAAAAGGGCGCTGAGTGTTTTACTCGATTTCAATTTATTCATTATCGTTTTGGTTTCGAGTTTGACTATCGCTTCCGGCTATATCATCAATAACTTTTACGACAGCAAAAAAGACTTAATCAACCGACCCAACAAATCCCAACTCGATCGGTTAGTCAGTCAAAAAACCAAGCTGCAGGTTTATTTCACGGTGAATTTTATTGTGGCATTATTGGCTTGCTTCGTTTCGTTTCGCGCGGTTTTGTTCTTCTCGACTTATATTTTCTTGATTTGGTTTTATTCGCACAAACTCAAAAAAATGGTGGTCATTGGCAACTTAACGGCTTCATTCCTGGCGGTGCTTCCCTTCTTTGCGATTTTGCTGTATTACAAAAACTTATACCCGCAGATTTTTGCCCACGCCACTTTCCTGTTTTTATTGATTCTAATTCGGGAAATGATAAAGGATTTGGAAAACATTAAAGGCGATATTGCTAACGATTATCAAACGATTCCGGTGCTTTTTGGCGAAGGATTTTCTAAAAAAATCATCACGATGTTAACGGTTTCTACCATCATCCCCATTTACTTTTTAGTCGAAATCTTTGAAGTGGGTTATATGGATATATATTTTTACGTGAGTATGATTGTGCTGATATTCTTCCTGCAAAAACTGTGGAAATCCAACTCCAAACCCGATTATTTAAAACTCCACAACATCCTGAAATTCCTCGTAGTTTCGGGTGTTTTCAGCATTATGCTCATCAACCCCGAAGTGCTTATTCACGGCAAAAGATTACTGAAATTATAACTAATTAGAAGCGAATGGTCAGCGCCATTGCTACACCATTTTCCCGCTTTCCACTCTACAAGGTGCCGTTGCAATCGGGGCTAAAAACAATCCATGGCTTTTATACTTTTTAAAACCGTATCTTTGCACTCAAATTTAAGCATTTATGAATAAGAAGGAAGGCAATAACAAACGAGGAGGCTCACGTCCAAACAGCACGCGACCAAGTTCGAATAAGCCAAAACCTGCCATGGCTAAGAGAGCTCAAGGGCCTAAAAAAGCAAAACCAACGACGGATGACGCAACGGCAAAACGCACACCAAAACCTGCCAAAGCCGTGCAAAACAATGTGCCAAAACCGTTGAAATCAGACGATATTCGTTTGAATAAATACATTTCCAACTCGGGTGCCTGCTCGCGTCGTGATGCCGATATTTACATCCAATCAGGGAATGTGAAGGTGAATAATATCGTGATTACCGAAATGGGATACAAAGTAAAACCGGGCGATGTTGTCAACTTTGACGGTTCTGTTTTAACGCCGGAGCGCAAGGAATACATTGTATTGAACAAACCCAAAAACTTCACCACATCCAACGAAGATGATGCGGACCACAGAAATGTGTTGGAGTTAGTGCGGGCCGCAACCAATGCCAAAATTCAACCGATAGGCAGAATGGACAAGAATACCACAGGCTTATTATTGTTTACCAACGATACCGATATGGTTCGAAAATTCAGTTTGCCCAATCAAAAATCAACTAAGATTTACCAAGTAACTTTGGACAAAAACCTGAAGTTTGAAGATTTAGAGAAGATTGCCGGTGGCGTTACTCTTGATGGTCACAAGCTATACGTGGATGAAATTTCATACATCGAAAACGAACCAAAAACCGAAATCGGATTGAAATTAAGAACCCCCAACGTGAAAGTGGTGCGTGCCATTTTTGAAAGTTTCAAATACGATGTATTGCGAATTGACCGCGTTTCGTTTGCCGGTCTGACTAAGAAAAATTTACCGCGTGGCAATTGGCGTTTCCTGACAGAACAGGAAATTATCAATTTGAAAAACGTATAAAAATAAAGTATATTTACCCACATAAAAATCCCAACTGTTTGGGATTTTTTATTTGAAAAACTATGTCAGCAGAAAAAAATTTATCGATTGCCCATCTTTGGTTTGAAGCCTTCAATGCTCATAATCTGGAAAAATTATTGTCGTTATACGATGACGAAGCCGAACATTTCAGTCCGAAATTAAAAATGAGACATCCGGAAACCAATGGTTTAGTTACCGGAAAAGAAGCGCTGCGCACCTGGTGGCAGGATGCTTTTGACCGATTGCCGACTTTGCATTATAAAGTTACTTCTCTGACTTCGAATTCGGACAGGGTTTTTATGGAATACATCCGAACCGTGGCGAATGAAGACGATATGCTTGTTGCCGAAGTACTGGAAGTGAAAGAAGGCCGAATCATCGCTTCGCGGGTATATCACGGATAATCGCAACATTTGCTGTTAAAAACTGAAACAAATCTGAATCACTGCTGACTAATTAAAATCAACCAAAAATTTACACATGAAAAACGTATCCTCTTGTATGGCCATGCTTTTGTTGTCATTGCTTTTTGTAAACTGTAAATCAGAAGAAAAGACAGGCGACTTCACAGCCATCACCAAAAACTATTTTGACGATAAAAACGCATTGAATCCACTGGATGCCACCGTAAATAATCAAAAAGAATACAATGATCAATTGGTTTTTGAAATGACCGATTCCTATCGAAAAAAACAAAGCGCTTTTTTTGATAAATATGAGAAAGCCTTGGCCACCGTTGACACTACAAAGTTATCGGAAGAAGAAAAAAACAGTTATGGCATTATCGAATGGGAAGTTTCTATTGGAAAAGACATGCTGAAACACGATACTAATCTGATGCCTGTGGAACAGTTTTGGGGAACACATTTAACGATGGGACAATTTGCCAGCGGAAGCAGTGCGCAGCCTTTCAAAACCGAAAAAGATTATCGAAATTTCCTGAAAAGGATGGAATTACTTTCCGTTTGGGTTGATTCTTCTATCGTGTATATGAAAAAAGGAATGCAAAAAGGAATGGTGTTGCCAAAAGCCCTTACCGTAAAAGTGATTCCGCAGTTTGAAAATATGATTACGCCAAAAGTAGAAGACAATTTGTTTTATACTACGATAAAATCAATGCCAAATGACTTTACGGATGCCCAAAAAGACGCCTTGAAAAAAGAATATACGGCTGTGATTACTGAAAAACTAGAGCCGCAGTTTCAAAAAATGGTAGCTTTCTTAAATACCGAATATTTACCGGCTTCCAGAACCACAAGCGGCATTGGCAGTTTACCAAACGGAAAAGAATTGTATGCCACTCTGGTAAAACAATGGACTACCACCGAAATGACTCCGGATCAAATTCATGAATTAGGTTTGAAAGAAGTGGCGAAACTGAACGCCGAAATGGAAAAAGTGAAAAATGAAGTTGGTTTCAAAGGCACTTTGAAAGAATTCCTGAACGACGTTCGCGACAAAAAAGAACTAAGACCTTTCACGGATCCACAACAAGTGTTGGATAATTTTGAACGCATTCATAAAATCATACAGCCGAATGTAGATAAGTTATTTGCCTTGCAACCAAAGACCCCTTTCCAAATCAAAAGAACTGAAGCTTTCAGAGAAAAAAGTGCCAGCGCCGAATACATGCAGGGTTCGGCAGACGGAAGCCGACCAGGAACTTTCTACGTTCCGATTCCGGATGTGAAAAGCTATAACGTTTTGGAAGATGAGGATTTGTTTTTGCACGAAGCCATTCCGGGACATCATTTCCAAATTTCGTTGCAACAGGAGAATAAAAATTTACCGGACTTTAGAAAGTTCAATTGGTTTGGCGCTTATGGCGAAGGCTGGGCATTGTATTGTGAGAGCTTAGGAAAAGAATTAGGACTTTATAAAGACCCTTACCAATACTTAGGCATGCTGAACGACGAAATGCACCGAGCCATCCGTTTAGTGGTGGATACGGGCTTACACAGCAAAGGCTGGACACGTGAACAAGCCATCCAATATTCCTTAGACAATGAAGCCGAAAGCGAAGCCGGAATTACGACAGAAATTGAGCGTTATATGGCCATTCCCGGACAAGCGTTGTCCTACAAAATCGGGCAGTTGAAAATTTTGGAATTGCGCCAAAAAGCCAAAGAAAAGATGAAAGACAAATTCGACATCAAAGTCTTCCACCAAAAAGTATTAGAATCAGGAGTGTTGCCATTGGAGTTGTTAGAAAAGAAAATCAACAACTGGATTGCCACCGGAAAATAAAGAAAAGAAAAAGCCTCTCCATCGAGAGGCTTTTTTAATTGGCCATACTGGTTTCCATACTTTTGAAATCAATCGGCTTGCCGTCAACATCAAAGAATTCGTAGTTGTATTTCAGTTTTCCGTCTATTTCCTCAATCTTCACCAGCATTTGGTAGAATCCTTGGCTCCATTCGATAATCAAATGGTATTCGTAGTCACCAACACCGAAACTGCCTGGAAGATTGCTGGTGTAAATCAGTTTTTTGGATTTTAGATTGAGCGTGTTGACTTCTATGTTTTCATAAACACCCAACTCATCGCTATCTACTTTTTTCCCGGTATAATCTACATTGGCGGTGGCAGTGGCTTTCTTTTTTTTGTCTTTATTCCGATTGTAATCATCTTTAACAGAGAAAATCACATCCTTCAAAGAGTTTTTTCCGGCATTCAATAAGAAGAATCGAATTTGGTGGTGGTACATCAGTTTGTGTACTTTCTTAGGTCCTTCTTCACTTGGAGTGCCTTCGCTCAAATCATTATCGACAATTTCAATGATAGGCATGTTTTGTCCCATAGCATGGCTCATCGATTCTGATTTTAAACTTTTCAGTTTTTGTTCGTTTTCAGAAACAATTTTGTCTTTTTCCAAAATTTCGGCATGAAGCACCTCTATTTGTTTGATGGCTTCATCCAATTGTTTTTGTTTGTCGGCAGTAATGGTATTGGAATTGTTTTTAGTTAGCAGATATACGGACAATGCCAACAGAACAAATCCAAAAATTGCCAATAACGCAGTCATCATAAGCCGTTTCCCTTTCATTTAGAATACAATAAATTCAAATATGAATTACTGCAGTAAAAATAACAGCATTTCCTCAGGTTGTGAAGACATCCCAAAAGAAACTTTGAACATTTTATTAACCAAATTGTTGAAAATGAAAAAGCTCCAACCTAAGTTGAAGCTTTTCTGTGCGGGTAATAGGACTCGAACCTACACGCCTTGCGGCACCAGATCCTAAGTCTGGCATGTCTACCAATTTCACCATACCCGCAAAATTGTGAGTGCAAATATAATCATAACTTCAAACTTTCAAAGGAAAATATTTAAAAAAAAATTACAAGCATTTTTGTACTTTTGATTTCTATCAAAATTAAACCCATGGACAACATAAAAAACTACGTTCAACAAAACAAAGAACGTTTTATTTCTGAATTAACCGAATTGTTAAAAATTCCTTCCGTAAGCGCCGATAGTGCTTATGCTCAGGACGTTATTGACACCGCCAACGCGGTAAAAGCTTCATTGGAAAAAGCCGGTTGCGACTTAGTAGAAATTTGCGAAACACCAGGCTATCCGATTGTGTATGGCGAAAAAACTATAGATAAAAACCTGCCAACGGTTTTGGTTTACGGCCATTATGATGTGCAACCACCGGATCCGATGGAATTATGGACGTCTCCTCCTTTTGAACCGGTCATCAAAACCACCGAAATTCATCCCGAAGGCGCCATTTTTGCGCGAGGAGCTTGTGATGACAAAGGTCAGATGTACATGCACGTAAAAGCTTTTGAATACATGATTCAAAACAACTGCTTGCCTTGCAATGTGAAATTCATGATTGAAGGCGAAGAAGAAGTGGGTTCCAAAAGTTTAAGTTGGTTTGTGGAAAGAAATCAAGAAAAGCTGGCGAACGATGTGATTTTGATTTCGGATACCGGAATGATTTCCAATCAACAGCCAAGTATTACTACGGGTTTACGCGGTTTGAGTTATGTAGAAGTAGAAGTTACCGGACCAAACCGTGATTTGCATTCCGGATTGTATGGTGGCGCTGTGGCGAATCCTATCAATGTATTAACCAAAATGATTGCTTCGCTTCACGATGAAAACAATCACATTACCATTCCGGGATTTTATGAAAAAGTAGAAGAATTGACTGCTGCCGAAAGAGCCGAAATGGCCAAAGCCCCGTTCTCTTTAGAAAATTATAAAAAAGCCTTAGACATTGCTGATGTATATGGTGAAACCGGCTATGTAACCAACGAAAGAAACTCGATTCGTCCGACACTAGACGTAAACGGAATCTGGGGTGGTTATACCGGCGAAGGTGCCAAAACGGTTATTGCCAGCAAAGCTTATGCGAAAATCTCGATGCGTTTAGTACCGCACCAGGATTGGGAAGAAATCACCGAATTGTTTTCAAAACATTTTGAAAGCATTGCACCCAAGGCGGTAACGGTAAAAGTAACTCCACATCACGGCGGACAAGGCTATGTTACGCCAATTGACAGTATTGGTTACCAAGCAGCAAACAAAGCGTATACGGAAACCTTTGGAGTGCCAGCTATTCCGGTGCGTTCCGGTGGTAGTATTCCTATTGTCGCCTTGTTTGAAAAAGAACTAAAAAGCAAAACCATTTTAATGGGATTTGGGTTAGACAGCGACGCGATTCACTCGCCAAACGAACATTTCGGCATTTTTAATTACCTGAAAGGGATTGAGACGATTCCGTTGTTTTATAAATATTTTGTGGAGTTGAGTAAATAAAAAAACAATAAATCATTTAAAAATTCGTTTATTACTAAACGAATTTTTTTATTGTTAGGATGAATATAAGACGACTCTTTGCCTTTCTCTCTTTTCTTTTGCTTGTAATTTTAAGTGGATGCAAAACCAACAAAACTATCAACCATCTTAAGGAAGGCAAATGGGTTTATAAAGACACTGTAAATGGTACTCTTTATAAATCAAAAGGCCGGTATAGCAAAAGTTGTGAAATCAAAACTTGGAAATATTTCGAAAATCGGAAACTTGTCAAAACTGAAAAATATCAGGACACTATTTGCAACATCAAAACTTTTGATAAGAAAGGTAGAGTAATAGCTATGGGCCAATCAATGATATTAGATGAAAAAGACGGAACACATTGGTACATAAATGGAGATTGGCTTTTTTTTGATGGTAATCGTAAAATCATAAAAATTAAAAAATACCTAAAAGGTGTATTAATTTCCGAAGAAAAAATAAATTAAAAAGGCGACCAATTGGTCGCCTTTTCGTTGCTATTTCGTCAGCTCGTGTACTGATTTATAAATATAATCGCTGTGTTTCCCTGTGAAATATTTTCCGAACTTTTCATTAAATTCTTTACGCTTGGCTTCATCAGCCCAGGCCGCTTTGAACAAATCTCTGTTTTTATTTAGCGCACTGTCTAAGTCAGCCAAAGATTCCACCACGAACACTTCGGTAAACTGGGTATTGTCGGCTCCCCAAGCGTGACGGTTGGGATAATACGCTTTGATTAAATCATTTTTGTTGAGTACTGCATCGAAATATTGTTTGCTCAACTCTTTGTACTCTTTCTGCGTTCCGTCGTTAGGAAAGGCAAAATGGCTCACTCTCACGTAGTACAGCATGTCTTTGTCAAAGTTCCCTTTTGGGATTTTCCCGCCGGGTATCGTTGCATAAATTTCATCCGAATGGTTGTGCGCATAATAAGCGCTTCTTTTTTCGAAATAAGCATTTCTGGCTTTTTCATCCGGCCAAGCGGCTTTGATTAGTTCGTCATCTTTGTCCCCTGCTTTTTCAATGGCATCCCAATTTTCATATCTGGTTACCAATAAAATTTCTGAATTGTCTTCGGTGAAACTATGGAGTAAAATTTCCTGACCCAGGATAAATGGATTTTTCTTAACCACTTTATCTAAATATTCCTTCTCAACTGCCTTCCAGTCATCCATGTTGAAGTTTTTCATGTCCTGATTCCAGTGGAGTTTCGTTACTGTTACCAAATAACTTTTGTCGTCCTGAGCAATACTCTTATTGCCCATTAGCAGCAAGCTCAAAAGCGCTACTAAAAAAATTGATTTCATTGCTTTCATAATTTCAAAGTTTGTTTATAATTGGTTATTGATTACAAATTTGAAATTTGGGACAGAAAATGATTTGAGGGGGATATTTTTTTGAGGGACTCTAATTTACAAAATTTTAGCATCGCTATCTTATTGATAATAAATTATTTACACATTTGACAATAATTCACCACAAAACAGTGTTTTATCTTACAATTAAATAAATAGTACTCGGAAAGACAGTTCTTTGAAACTTTTGGCTTTAAATTTGTACTAATCATCATCAATCAAAATCAATCATCATGTTAAAACGTTTTTTCCTCCTTTGTTCGGGTGTCGATAGTGACATTGTGAACAGCTGTTCCAACGGCGAACAAAACAAATATGCCGGCATTGGCGCTACGGTTTTCTTTACCGCCGTCATGGCATTCATTGCCAGTAGTTATACGCTCTTTACCGTTTTTGACAACGTTTATACCGCTGTTTTCTTCGGATTGATTTGGGGATTTTTAATCTTCAATTTGGATCGGTTTATTGTTTCGACCATCAAGAAAAGAGATCACTTTTTAGACGAATTCATACAGGCATCTCCGCGAATTGTATTGGCAATTATCATTGCTATTGTGATTTCAAAACCATTGGAAATCAAAATTTTTGAAAAAGAAATCAATACCGTTTTATTAAAAGAGAAAAATGAATTGGCTGCCGCCAATAAAACTCAGGTCTCCAATTATTTCAAAAGCGATGTCGATAAGAACAAAGCCGAAATCGACAGCCTAAAATCGGGCATTGCCAAAAAAGAAAAAGAAGTAGCAGCCTTATACAATTCGTATATCACCGAAGCAGAAGGTTCTGCCGGAACAAAGAAAATAGGAAAAGGTTCGATTTATAAAGAGAAACGATTAGCCCATGATTTGGCCGCCAAACAATTGGATTCCTTAAAAATTACGAATGCCAAAATCATTGCCGAAAAAGAAACCAGAGCCAAAACACTGCAAACGGATTTAGACAAAAAAGTGACCGAGACCCAACCCATCATCGACAGTTTCGACGGATTAATGGCGCGCATCAACGCGTTGAACAAATTACCTTGGCTACCTTCATTCTTCATTATGCTACTATTTTTAGCCATTGAAACCTCGCCAATCATTGCCAAATTATTATCGCCAAAAGGCGAATACGATTTCAAACAGGAAGACAAAGAAATGGGCATTAAAAATGTGATTTCGCAAAACCGTTACCAAAGCGAATTGCAAAAACAAACCGATGCCGACATCTATGATAAAGTCTATGCCGATATCAAAGAAGACAAGGAATTATATAACTACAAGAAAAAAGGAGCGATTGAGTTGCTGAAACTCCAGGCCGATGGTTTTGTAGAAAAACAGAAAAAATCCATGTAAAAATAAAGGAAGCTACTCAGCTTCCTTTTCTATTTCCTCTCGAAGTTTTTTAGTCAAACTTTTATACACCAAATCATAGGAATGATTAATCAGTTCACACATCATTTTATCCGAAACATCGTTATTGAAATCTACCGTATTCCAATGCGTTTTACTCATGTGAAAACCGGGATTAATCGCGTCATATTCGGCACGGAGTTCTTCGGCACGCTCCGGGTCGCATTTTAAATTGAGTGCCGGTGTTCCTTTTTCCCATTCTTTTAACGATGTCAGGCAAAACATTTTACCACCCACTTTAAACACCAAGGTATCTTCATCAAACGGAAAGTGTTCGGTCACTGCTTTTTTAGAAAGACAGAATTCGTAGAGTTGTTGAATGTTCATTTTTGTTGCTGTTTTCCGATTTCGCCTAAATGTGTAAACTTAAATCCGGTTTCATATTTTAATCCGTAGCCAAAAATCCTATCCATCGAAGCATGAGCAAAGAGGATTATTCCGGCTAATTGAATTCCATCATTTGCATAATGCAACCCCAAAACATAAACCAAAACTGCCACAGCACGATGGTGAAATAAATTATAGCTAAAAGCGCCAACTTTATTCCCAAAAGCATAGCCAATCATTGATAAATCGGGCGCTAAGAGTAGAACCAGAAACCACCACCAGGCAAATTCCAGTTGATTAAAAAGAAATATTCCCAACAGGAACAATCCTAATTCTTCTAATTGTAAGGTTGTTTTCATTTGATAACTTTTTCCATCATTTTCTCCGGATGTGCCAAGGCAGTGAATCCGAATTTTTCATATAAAAAATGGGCATCTGAAGTGGCCAGTCGCCAAATTTTGACTTGGTGTAGCTGTGGCTCTTGCATCATGGCCTCAATCAAAATCGAAGCATAGCCTTTGCCGCGATGTTTTTCATCAATAAAAACATCCATCAAGTAAGCAAAAACGACATAGTCGGTAATCACTCGGGCGAAACCAATTTGTTCGTCATCCAAATAAATCCCAAAGCAAACTGAAGCGTCAATCGTGGTTTGCACTTCTTCCATCGTTCTTCCGGCTGCCCAATAAATATCTTTCAAAAAGTTTTGAATAAACGGAACATCGAGTTTGCTTTTATCGGTAGAAACGCTAATCATATTTGGTATAAAACAGGTTTACTTGGTGAAGCATCATTTTCAAACGAAGCGATTTGCAAATTCAAAACATAGCTTCCGTCTTTGACGTTATCGTTTACAAAAATCATCTCGGTAATGGTACAATCCAATCGGGCATCGGCATTTAAAGTATTGACATCTTTCACATTCCAAAACGCTTTGTGCGACAATAACTTTCCTTCATCTTCTTCCCTATCTACGCTTGGCAAATCAATCAGCAAGTGCTTGATACCGCTTTCGCGGATAAAAGTCGCAGCGGCTTCTTCCAGGTAGGGCGGATTGGTTTTGGAATAGTTTTTAGATTTTTTAGCGACTGCATTCGGCAACGTTCGAATGACAAGGGCTTCCGGTTTTTTTCCGTTTAAAGCGATTTCAATTTGTTCTTTGGTAATGACTAAATCTTTCCCAATGCTTTTGGGTTCAACCGAAATCAATTCGGCCAAAAAGAAAAACTGTTGCAGGCACTGATTGATGCTGTAAAACTCACGCGTGATATGCCCTAGACATTCCGTGTGCGTGCCATGTCCGTGTGGGTTGAAGAAAATATTGTTGAAATTCGTCGAGCTGCCTTCGGAAACTTTTCCAACCCAGTCGCCAAATCTCACCGGTTCTATCACGGGTTTTTCAATATACCACGCAATCGGATTTTTATCGGTATTGGATAACGGAATCGAAATATCAATCGGTTTTGACAAATCGATTTCGAATTGAGTATTGATTAGTGCTTTCATTATTCCAAATTTAGCAAAAATAAGTCTGACGCAATCCCGTCGCCCAAAAACTTCCCGCTTTTGGTGGTGCGCAAAATGTTATCGTCTATAAAAAGCAAATGATCTTCAATGTATTTCGCCGCTTGTTGGTTTAGATAATCTAAATAGGATTTGCCAAATTCATGTTCAATTCTATCCAGTGAAACGCCCCAAATGGTTCGTAAGCCCGTCATGATGTATTCGTTGTAGCGGTCAGTTTTGGTTAAGGTTTCCGTTTCTATTGGCAGCTTATTTTCCGCAATTGATTTTAAATAAACAGTGTTATTCGAGACATTCCAACCGCGTTTTTCGCCGTCATAACTATGTGCCGAAGGACCAATCCCAATGTATTTTTTGCCCAGCCAATAACTCGAGTTGTTTTTGGAAAAAAAATTTTCTTTGCCAAAATTGGACAGTTCATAATGAATGAATCCGTTTTCCTCTAGTTTGTCAACCAACAGATGAAAATGTTCCTGCGCCACTTCATCATCCAGTTGCGGAATGATTCCCTGCTGGATAAACTTATGCAAAGCCGTTTTGGGCTCGATCGTCAAAGCATAACTGGAAATGTGCGGAATGTTGAAAGACAGAGCCGTTTCGATATTTTGCAGCCATTTTTCATTGCTCATATTCGGCATGCCATAGATTAAATCAATCGTAATGTTATCGAAATATTGAGTGGCAATTTCCAAACATTTTTTGGCTTCCGCCGAATTGTGCGCGCGGTTCATCAGTTTCAAATCGTCTTCAAAAAAAGACTGAATGCCGATGCTTAAGCGGTTAATCCGGTTGTTGGCTAATGCGATGATTCTTTCTTCTGTTAAATCGTCAGGATTGGCTTCTACCGTAATTTCAGGATTTTCAATGACATCATAATTTTCATAAACAGTATCAATCAACAATTTCAAATCAGAAACTTCCAGTATGCTTGGCGTTCCCCCACCGAAGTAAATCGTTTCGACTATCTCCTCTTTGAACTCGCCTTTTCGCAATTGGATTTCTTTGGCCAAAGCCAAAACCATCTCGTCTTTCTTCTTCAATGAAGTCGAAAAATGAAAGTCACAATAATGGCAAGCCTGCTTGCAGAAAGGAATATGGATGTAGATGCCGCTCATTTTAGTTTGCAGTCGCAGTCGCAGTTAACAGTTCTGAGACTGAAAACTGAAACTGAAAACTATTTTTTTATTCGTTCTTCATTTTGTTTTACAAAGGCATCCCAACCGGTATAGCTCTTGCTTCCTGTGACTTTTCCTGAGTTGAAAAAGTGACAAACCGCAGCAGCCAAACCATCGGTAGAATCCAGATTTTTGGGTAGTTCTTTTAATCCCAAAAGTTGTTGCAACATTTTGGCCACTTGCTCTTTGCTGGCATTTCCGTTGCCGGTGATGGCCATTTTAATTTTTTTGGGTTCGTATTCCGTAATCGGAATTTGGCGTGATAAACCCGCAGCCATCGCCACACCTTGCGCTCTTCCTAGCTTCAACATTGATTGTACATTCTTTCCGAAAAACGGAGCTTCAATGGCAATTTCGTCAGGATGGTGGGTTTCGATGAGTTCTATGGTACGCTCAAAAATAACTTTCAGCTTGGTATAATGATCGTCATATTTGCTCAAAATCAATTCGTTCAACTGAAGGAATTCCATTTTTTTGTTGACGACTTTAATCAACCCAAAACCCATAATGGTGGTGCCCGGGTCAATTCCTAATATGATGCGTTCGTTTGCCAATTTTTATTTTCGTTATTTTGTACCAATGATTACAATTCCTCACAAAGCTAAGCAATTCGCCGTTTTTATCGTCAAACTTTTGATTGTTACTGCGGCTTTTTATTTCATCTACAATCAACTTGTTCACAATGACAAATTAGACTGGACCAAATTCATGGCGAAGCTTCAGGAAAAGCAATCGGTTGCTGGAATTCTCTTTTTGCTTTCCTTCAGTGTTGCCAATCGGTATTTAGAGATTTTGAAGTGGCAAAACTTGGTTTCCTTCTTTAAACCGATTTCCATTGGCGAATCTACAAAACAAGTGCTTGGTGCTTTAACTGCTGGGATTTTCACGCCAAATGGTCTCGGAGAATACGCCGGGAAAGCGTTGTTTTTTGAAAAAATTAAAACCAAAAAAATCATCTTTCTGAATCTCATCTGCAACGGTATTCAAATGATTTTGACGGTGATTTTCGGAACGGTTGGATTGTTTGTTTTGGGCTATTGGAAATGGGCTTCAGCCATCATCTTACTGTTACTTCTCTTTTATCTGGTAGCTGTTATCTCTAAAAACATCAAGATTAAAGGCTATTCCATTCAAAAACTGACTCATAAAATCAACGAAATCCCGAAACGCATTCATCAGAAAAACATGCTGCTGGCGACTTGCCGCTATTTGGTCTTTTCGCATCAATACTATTTTTTATTTCTGGCTTTTGATGTAGATTTACCTTATCTAACGATGATGGCTACGATTGCTACCGTTTATTTTTTGGCTTCATCTTTGCCGAGTTTTCAGTTTTTGGACTTTGCCGTCAAAGGCAGCATGGCGGTTTTTTTCTTTGGAAAATTGGGCGTCAACGAGTGGATTGTGGTATTCATCTCTACACTGATGTGGTTTTTAAACGTGGTGTTGCCGGTCGTTATCGGAAGTTATTATGTACTTAAATTCAAACCGAAATGGAAATAATCACCATCGTTTTATATTTGATTTTATTGGTTTACTCTCTTTTGATACTCCAACTCATCTTTGGTTCCCGGAAAATAAAAACGTTTGAAAGCACCAATTTGGCACCTCAAACCGCTTTCTCTATCATCATTCCTTTCCGCAATGAAGAGAAGAATTTGCCCAAGCTCTTGCAATCGATTTCCAATTTGAATTATCCTCATCAGTTAGTAGAAATTGTGATGGTGGACGATTTTTCGACGGACAGTTCGGAGCGTGTTTGCATCAAATGGCGTTTGGACCATGACCATCTTGACACCACACTTTTGGAAAATTTACGTTTATCCAATTCCCCGAAAAAAGATGCCATCGGACGAGCGGTTCCCATCATCAAGCACAACTGGATTATCACGACGGATGCCGATTGTACCGTAAACAAAAACTGGTTGCTGACGTTGGACCATTACATTCAGACCAACCAACCTGAAATGATTGTAGGCGCTGTGGTATACAAAACCAAAAACAACTGGTTTCACCGTTTTCAGCAATTGGATTTGTTGAGTCTGCAAGGTGCCACGATTGGCAGTTTCGGTATTGGAAAACCGTTTATGTGCAACGGCGCTAATTTTGCCTACACTAAAAAATTGTTTAATGAACTGGACGGTTTCAACGGAAACAATAAAATGGCCAGCGGCGATGATGTTTTCCTGTTGCAAAAAGCAGTTAAGAATCATTTGGCTCAAGTACATTATATAAAAAACACAGACAGCATTGTTAAGACAAAACCCGAAAACGATTTGTTCAAGCTCTTTATGCAGCGGGTGCGCTGGGCCAGCAAAACAACAGGATACCAAAGTAGTTATGCTAAATCCCTGGCAGTTATCGTATTGCTGATGAACCTAAGTTTGGTGGTTAGCTTTGCATTGTGGATTGCTGATGGTTTGGATTGGAGAATCCTTGTTAAAGTGTTTGTAATCAAATATGTGGTGGATTATGTATTGCTTTATAAAACGAATGCATATTTGCTGAAAGGAAAATTTATACTACCGTTGGCGAGCAGCATTATTTATCCGTTTTTCTCGAGTTTGGTTGGCATTTATTCGTTGTTTGGAAGCTTTACCTGGAAGGGAAGAACATTTTCCAAATAGCCCCTATTGTAGCTAGCTACCATGTAGCGCGGAAAGCGGGAAACAGCTCCTAACACTATTCCTGTTTAATAATCACGGGAAGCACAAACTGCGTTTTCACCGGAATACCACGTTTAATCGCCGGATTCACTTTGGGGAAGTCTACCAAGCGGGCATGCAGAATGCTGTCGATTTTGATGGTATCGTACGCCACGGAATCTTTGGGGAACTGCGGCTCGAAGGTTAAGCTGGCATTGGGCAAAACGGTTACTTTTACTTCGATAGTGTCTAATTTAGGAAACATCGTTGCCAAAGTGTCGACCGCTAGTTTTTGTTGAATGGTAGTGGTTAAAAACTCGAAAAAGCATTGTTTGCGCTGGGCTTCATCGGTCAGGGTTTCACAATCCGACACCGAAGGATATTCATCAACTTCCTGCCAGTTGATTTCTTTCATGCGTTTTTCCAGCAATTCTTTTTCAGAAGGAACCTTCTTCTCAAAGTATTGACAAGATTGGAAAAGAAAAACCAATAGTATTGCTAAGAGTCTTTTCAACATTATTGCTTTTTGGATTGTAAATACTCTGCATAACTTTTCCCAAACCATTCCTGTTTGGTGCGTTGTGCTTCTTCTTTTTGATCTTTGTACAGAAGGCCTAGCTTTTCAGAATAGGCTGCAATTTTGAGGGTGTAGGTGTAAAACTCTTCTTTGGTAAGTGTCAGTTTTTGATCTCTTTGTTTTTGGAAAAACTCTAAAAACAAGGCGTCAAATTCTTTCTTATCATAGGTTTGCGCTTCTCTTTTATATTTTTTATATAACGTCTCTTTCAATTGACTATCGGGATCGTTGGCTGCTTTTTCCTGCCCGAACACCGTATTGGTCATTCCAAAAAGGAACAAAATAAAAATCGCAATTTGTATTATTTTTTTCATTGGGGTTTCCAAATTAACATTTTCAAAAATAAGAAATTATATTCACTACGTCTGAGGTTTGCCAAAAAAAGAAAAGCTCCCAAAAACTGAGAGCTTCTTTATGTTTTTTTGTGGTTTTTAATCCACTATTAATTTCTTAACAACTTTTAAATTCGTGTCGGTAGTCACCTCTAAAAGGTAAACACCTTTAGAAATTGTTGACAAATCTACTGTTTGTGAAGCCGCACCACTATTCGGTTTTTGATTTAAAATCAATTTACCTAACACATCGTAAACTGCAATATTGGCAATACTTCCGTCGTTTTTCAATGCGACAGTTACGATATCTCTAACCGGATTTGGATAGAAGATAAAGTCTCCATTCTCAAATTCATTCAAACCAAGCTGCGCTACAAATTCGGTGTTGAAGGTATTGGTTACTATGGCCGGATTGAAATCAAAATAAATGGCCGCTGTGTTTGGAATGATATCCCCAACGGCATAACCTGGTTTTGGTTTCACGCTAAACATAATATAGCCCTTTCCGGTGCTGGTATTAGCCACCGATGGTGGCAATTGAATGTTGTCAAATTTCCAAGTCAAATTATTACCGACTCTATCCATTACATAAGGGTTGCTGGCACTCACCATCTTCACTGTAGTTTCATCCAGTTTAGCATCCAACACATCATCGACTCTGACATTGATGGCACTGGCTGTTCCTGTATTTTCAAATCGAAGGGTGTAATATAAATAATCATTGGATGTAAACGCTGAATATTGTATTCTTTCTCCGTGCGATTCCATTTTGTCATTTGGATCGTAAGCCCCAATAATGATTTGCGAATTGCTTGCTGAGTTGTTCGCCGGCACTACATCTCCGGCAATCGGAGCGATGGTTGCAGTAGTGGTTAATAAACCTCCAATAGCGACCATTGGTAACGATGGCACTTGCATTGTAACGGTCATCGATCTTGACTCAAACGGCAACAGACTGCTAAAGACATACGTAAATCCGTTGGCTGTTGGCGTGGTTCCCGTTTGTGTATTTCCGGTAATGGTAACCAAAGCGTCTTTATTGAATGTTACCGTTCCCGAAGCGATGGTCTGATTTCCGTTATTGGTATAAATGATTTTGTTTTGATACGTAAATCCGGGTCTTGGAGCACTGATTGGTGCAATGGTTACCGCCAAATCATTATAAGCCTGCACCACAGTGACCGGGAAATTATAGACTGCCATTCCGCCGCCTATTACTACATTCACGTTAGTATACGAAGCAGGAGAAACATTGTATAACGCAGCATAACTGGCATCAACAGCATAAGTGATGTCGTATGAATTCGCAGCATTGGTATCATAGATGTTATACACTCCGTTAGGAGAAATAATGTTGTGAACGTTTCCGTTGTTATTTACTTCATAAGTAAAATGTCCTAAAGGGAAATTTTGTTCGTTGTTGTCTTGCGTTCCGTTGTTATTAGCATCTAAAAAAGCATTCAATCGGAAGCCCGAACAATCAATGGCGCCAACAGTATTAGACAATTCGGAAATTCTAATGAATCCGTCTTGACCGCTGTAATTGGTTACCATTATTATGTAATATTGACCGGTCTGCGCATTTGGTATTACTGGCAACTCTATTGCTGCAGGAGAAAAACTGCAACTTACCACCGTGTTTTGTGTCAATTGCCCACTACAAGGGGTAACCGGATTGGTAAAAGGGCCATAGACGATGTAGTCAACATCTAATTGATTTCCGGTAAAGGCAATGGAGGTATTTTGCTCAATCTTCAAATTGATTACTCCATTCCCACTAACCGGTAAATAGAACCAAGTTGGATTGGGTTGGCTTCCCAAACAACCATAGTTGTTTCCTGCTTCTGCCTGAATACCCTGATGGGTGTTGGCAAAAGGAACACCCAAGGCATTACAGAGCGAATTGGCTTGCGGACAAGTATAAGCTAAATTACAAATAGCGTAAGCTCTCGCCTGGAAAGTATAAATGATATCACAAGCGTTCGGAACAATTTCTCTAACATAAATATAGGTTATAGGCGACTGCACACCCACCGTAAAGTTGGATGGATTGGTAATTGGCACCACTTGATTTTGGGCGTTTGATAAAGCCGTATAATATTCTAAACTATTGGCAGTATTAATTTGAGCCTCTATGGTTGTTAAATTAAATGTTATGACCGAGTCGTTGTTATCATCACACTGATCCATATTAGACAGTGTAATAACCGGGTCAGTAATAGTTTCCGTTATTAAGGCGAAAGAAAAAACCTGGTATTCCTGCGTTGCAGTATTTTCTAATCGGGCATAAATTATCTGACCATTAGGCCCACAAAAATTTGACTCTGGAATTATTGGTGATACACCCGCATCAGCATTAGTTTGTGAAACATAATAAGTTACTGTATAATCGGCAGGATTTAATGTGTTTAGTATTAATGGCGTATTGGCTGTTAAATTAAAACAGGCTGTCCCATTATCGCTGCATTGCGACAAATTGGTGGGTTGACCGGCATATGGAATGCAGGCCTGAGTTGAAAAGGTATAGGGAGTTGTACTGGCATTTTGTCCCACCGTACAAATGGAAGTAATCGTTACGGTATAAACAGCACCACAATTCAACCCCGTCAATACATAAGGGTTTTGTGATGTGACTAAGGTTGTCGCAGGCGTTCCGTTTAAGGCTAAATTGATGAACCAAGAGGTTTCGTTTCCTGTCGCTGTCCATGAAATTACAGCAGAAGTACCGGTAATATTGGTGGCTACAACTGCTGTTGGTGCCGGACAAGTTATGGAACAATCAATCGTCACTAACTCGACCATTCCGATGGTGGGACATTGCCCACTAAATAAATGATCAATTCTATAAAAAACGGGGGGTTGATTTGGTTCTGCTATGGCACTGATGTAACAACTTGGTTCGTTGATTACATTAGTATTCGCCATGGCGTCGGCTTGTGTTACAAAATAAGTAATCGATGCGCCTGATTCACCTTGCCCAATTTGAGAACCCATGCTATTTAAATCCCAACAAGAAAAACCACTAACGCTTTGACAATTGGTTAAAGTAAATGTATTCCCAATGGTTGGTTGACTCACAGTAAGGTAATACGTAGTAATCTGTACCTGATTGGTTACTGTATTTAAAACTCTGGCAAAAATTAATTGTGGATTGGATGTATTCGTGTAATCATTGGGCAGCGGATTTACATTATTAGCCGCATCCGCTTGTGTCAAATGGTGGGTCACCACTAAATTTTGATTGTTAGCTGTTATTTCAGCTGCTATTTCCTGCATGTAAAACAATGCAATTCCATCATTATTTTCATCACAGACTGTATTAAATTGTGAGGGTTGATTCGGACTTTGTGCCAACAGGATTGAAGTTGAAAAAAACAAAGCAATAATTAGTAGTAGTTTTTTCATAGAATAGTTGATTGGTTAGTTTGTTGCTTAAAGCAAGGCAATATACAAATTTCCAGTTAATTACACCAAACCTCAAAGTGTCTAAAAGCAAAAAAGCCATCCACAATAAAGTGGAAAGCTTTTCATTGGTCTAACTACTAAACCGTGTGCTACGAGTTACAAAGTCGTAGCGAAACAACACAACTAATCTTAAATGCTTTTTGGGGAGCCTAAATTATAACCTTTTGAAGATTATTATTTTGGGCAAAAAAGGTTTTCATTTCTGAAAACCTTTTCCCAATTTCGCGGTCTGGACGGGACTCGAACCCGCGACCCCATGCGTGACAGGCATGTATTCTAACCAACTGAACTACCAAACCTCTGCGTTATTGCGGTTGCAAATATACAATCGTTTTTGAAATCTGCAAGTCTTTTTTACAAAAAAAACAATTTGTATTTATTATTATCAACCAAACATTTGTTTCTCAACCAAATATGTAGTCAAAATCTTTTCAAAACTTTCTTCCACAGCCACCGGAACGTACTTAATTTTGTTTTGGGCACAAGTCATGGCCAGCGTTTTGAAATAGGCATTTACTTTTTCTTCGTAGGCTTCTTTTATCGTATCGGCAAAAATATTTATCTCTTCACCCGTTTCTAAATCAATGAATTTTCGCGGGGCATTGTCAAAATTGAAGTTGATTTCCGTTTTTTTATCAATAACATGGAAGACAACTACTTTGTGTTTATTGTGCTTCAAATGTTGTAAAGCATTGAAAAGCGCTTCATTATTGCCGGTTTGAAACATATCCGTAAACAAAACAATCATGGAACGTCGGTGAATTTTTTCGGCTATTTGATGCAAAAAAGTAACTGTATCCGTGCTCTTAGACTCTTTGGGGTTTTCCAGCAGATTCTCGAGTTTATTCAAAATCATGCGGTGGTGACGATCGCTGCCTTTTTCGGGGGCATAATATTCATACGTATCCGAATACACACTTAGTCCAACCGCATCGCGTTGTTTTTTCAATAAATTCATCAAAACCGCCGAAGCCAATACTGAAAATCCTATTTTATTGTGGTAAAAAAGTTCGTCGCTTTTCAACTTCGGATAATGCATCGACGAGGAATTATCGATAATCAAATGACAGCGAAGATTGGTTTCTTCTTCAAATTTCTTGGTATACAATCTATCGGTTTTGGCAAATAATTTCCAATCGATATGCTTGGTGCTTTCGCCGGAATTATACACTTTATGCTCGGCAAATTCAGCTGAAAATCCGTGAAACGGACTCTTGTGCATGCCTGAAATAAAGCCCTCTACCACTTGATTGGCCAGCAACTCCAAATGCTGAAAACTCGATATTTTTTCTATTTGTGATTCGATGTTCATAGCCCAAATATAGGGATTTGAAAATTTGAAAATTTGAAAATTATCCTAAAAATTACAAATCGTGTCTTTTAGCCCCGATGATTTGATATTAAGAGGAGGACTGCCAGTGGCAGTCAGGTATTTTACCAACTGCCTTTAGAAGAAATTATCCTAAAAATTACAAACCGTGAATCATAGCCCCGATGGAAGCCGGCTACCATGTAGTGCGGACAGCGGGTGGGCATTTCCTAAAAGCACTAAACAGGTGCTTCTATTAACTAAAAAAGGCTTGACTTTCGCCAAACCTTCTTTAATGCTATTTATTTTTCGATTATAACAAAGCGTCGATAGCGTCTGTATAAGTCTTTTTAGGAGCTACGCCCACTTGACGTCCTACCACTTCTCCGTTTTGAAAGACCAAAACCGTTGGTATATTACGAACGCCGTATTTGGCTGCAAATTCTTGGTTGGCATCCACATCCACTTTTCCAACAACAGCTTTTCCTTCATATTCTGAAGAAATCTCATCAATAACGGGTCCGACCATTCTACATGGTCCACACCAAGCTGCCCAAAAATCTACTACAACCGGTTTATTTGATTTTAATACTACCTCGTCAAAAGTAGCATCGGTAATTGCTAAAGCCATATTTTTTATTTTTAAATTATTGTATTTATTTGAGGACAAAATTAGACATTTTATTTTGGTTTTCACTGCTAAAAAAATCAGTTTTGGCTATTAATTCATTGGCAGAACTGATACTTAATTTAAACTGAATTTGACATTCATTTTTTCTAACTCTATCAATAATTCATTCGAAATTTTGATTTTTAATTTTCGACTTGGCAAAGAAATCTTAGTCGCTACTTGAATCTGTTCCTCTTCAATTGGAATCTCCATTTCGATTTCTTCCAAATTATCTGAATCAAAATTAGCTGTTTCTTCGACAATTATTTTCGGAACAGCCGGAGCGACTTTCTTGACTTTTTCCAATTCGACAATTTCAAACGTAACGGTATTATCGCCTTTGTTAGAACTGAAAACATCATTTAATTGCTGTATGAAATTCTGTTGCAAATCGTTAATATCCATTTGAATACTTAGCTTTTTCGCAAACTGCGGCAGTACATCCTGCAATTGTTTGACATCTAAAAACTGTAATCTAGGCTCTGATTTTTTTCCGGTTTCTCGATTCACCCAACCATCCTTCACGGTAACTTTAAAATACACAAATTGGTTGTTGACCAAGAAATGTCGGAATTTCAAATACTCTTCGTCAAAAATCCTGAAATCATGGCTTTCATCATACCCTTCCAGCGTAAACATCGCCCAATCTTTTCCGTTTTTCGCGGTTTTATATTGCACATTGGTAACTATTCCGGCAAAGGTTAAATTCTTCCCAATATAGTTTCCTAAACTTTTTAAATATTCCAATTTACTGTTGCAGAAATATTTCATTTCAAAACGGTAATCATCCAAAGGATGCCCGGAAATGTATATTCCAACCACTTCTTTTTCTTTGGCCAATTTCTCCATTGTGCTCCAATCTTCGCAAGGCGGCACTGTGGGTTCGGCAATTTGAACATCACTGGCATCGCCAAACAAACTCACTTGAGAGGAATTTTCATTTTCCTGAAACTTGGCACCATAGCGAATGGCTTTTTCATAAAATGTAATATTATCACCATCGGTATGGAAATATTGCGCTCGATGAGTATCGGAAAAACAGTCAAAACCGCCCGCCAAAGCTAAGTTTTCAAACGCTTTTTTATTGGCAGCCCGCAAGTCAATTCGCTTAGCCAAATCAAAAATGGATTTGTAATTGGCTTCTTTTCTATTGGCAACAATTGTTTCAACTGCACCCATACCGACTCCTTTGACAGCGCCCATACCAAAACGAACAGCGTAATTTTCATTCACCGTAAATTTATAGAAACTCTCATTCACATCTGGACCAAGAACTTGCAATCCCATGCGCTTACATTCCTCCATAAAGAACGACACCTGTTTGATATCGTTCATATTATTGGAAAGCACCGCCGCCATATATTCTGCTGGGTAATGCGCTTTTAAATAGGCCGTTTGGTAGGCAATCCAAGCATAGCAAGTGGAGTGTGATTTATTGAAAGCATATTGTGCAAAGGCTTCCCAGTCTTTCCAGATTTTTTCGAGTTTGTCTTCGGCATGACCATTGGCTACCGCTTGTTCAATGAATTTGGATTTCATTTTATCCAAAACATCTTTTTGTTTTTTCCCCATTGCTTTACGCAAGACGTCGGCATCACCTTTGGAAAAATTGGCCAGTTTTTGCGACAAAAGCATTACCTGCTCTTGGTAAACGGTGATTCCGTAGGTTTCTTTCAGATATTCTTCGTTGGCTTCTAAGTCGTATGTTATTTCTTCTTCCCCATTTTTACGACGAACGAAAGACGGAATATACTCCAGTGGTCCCGGTCGATACAAAGCATTCATGGCAATCAAATCGCCGAAAACTGTCGGTTTTAAATCCTTCAAATATTTTTGCATTCCGGGCGACTCGTATTGGAAAATCCCAACCGTTTCGCCTCTTTGGAACAACTCATAGGTCTTCACATCATCAATCGGGAAAGCATCCGGATCAAGCTCAACACCCGTTCTGTATTTTACAAGTTTAACAGTATCTTTTATCAACGTTAGGGTTTTCAAACCCAAGAAGTCCATCTTCAATAATCCGGCACTTTCAACGACCGAGTTGTCAAATTGGGTCACATATAAATCGGAATCCTTAGCCGTAGCTACGGGAACGAAATTGGTAATATCACTTGGCGTAATAATCACACCACAAGCGTGAATCCCAGTATTTCTTAGGTTTCCTTCTAATATTTTGGCTTGTTGAATCGTTTCGCCACCTAAATCATTGGCATTGGCTAACTCGATTAACTCCTTGACTTTATCATATTCTTCGGAACGCAATGCTGCTTTTAACTTGTCGTTATCGAGAGTAAAAATTTTGGCCAAATTCAACGTGGTTGGAATTAACTTGGCAATTTTATCGGCTTCAAACAACGGTAAATCCAGCACACGAGCGGTATCACGAACCGATGATTTGGCCGCCATGGTTCCATAAGTAATAATCTGTGCTACTTGTTTGGAACCGTATTTATTGATAACATAATCCATCACACGGCTTCTGCCTTCGTCATCAAAATCGATATCAATATCGGGCATCGACACACGATCCGGATTTAGGAAACGCTCAAAAAGCAAATCGTACAGCAACGGATCGATATTGGTAATTCCGAGACAATACGCTACCACGGAACCCGCAGCAGAACCACGACCTGGTCCTACGGACACATCCATTTTCCGGGCAGCGGCGATGAAATCCTGCACAATCAAGAAGTAGCCGGGATACCCTGTGTTTTCAATGGTTTTTAATTCGAAATCGATGCGCTCCTGGATTTCCGGTGTGATTTCTCCGTAGCGTCTTTTAGCCCCCTCAAAAGTGAGATGTGCCAGATATTTATTCTCCCCTCGTTTGCCCGAATCTGCTTCGTCTTCGGCAACCATAAACTCTTCGGGGATGTCAAATTTGGGAAGTAATACTTCTCGTGACAAATCGTAGATTTCTATTTTATTGACAATTTCTTCTGTCGTCGTGATGGCTTCGGGCAAATCGTGAAATAGCTTTTTCATCTCGTCACCTGATTTGAAATAGTATTCCTGATTGTTAAATCCGTAGCGATAGCCGCGACCACGACCGATTGGCGTAGATTGTTTTTCACCATCGCGTACACATAACAAAATATCGTGAGCGTTGGCATCTTCTTTATTGATGTAGAACACGTTGTTTGTCGCAACGGTTTTGACTTGGTGTTTTTTGGCCAAAGTAAGTAGCGAAGCATTCACCCTATTTTCATCTTCCTGATTATGGCGCATTAACTCGATATAAAAATCATCGCCAAATTCCTGTTTCCACCAAACCAAAGCTTCTTCGGCTTGGTTTTCACCTATATTTAAAACTTTACTCGGTATTTCCCCATAGAGATTTCCGGATAAAACAATGATGTCTTCTTTGTATTGTTGGATGGCTTTTCGATCAATTCTTGGCACATAATAAAAACCTTCGGTGTAAGCTATGGAAGATAATTTAGCCAAATTGTGATAGCCCTTTTTGGTTTTGGCTAAAAAAACGATTTGGTAGCCGTTGTCTTTTCGGGACTTGTCTTTTAAATCCTCACACACATAAAACTCGCAGCCTACAATAGGTTTAACGATAGTTTCTGTGGGTGTTTCGCCGTTTTCTTCGGCTAGTTTATTTTTGGCTTGAGCCGATTTATTGTGGTATAAAATATCGCGGACAAAATGAAAAGCACCCATCAAATTGGCATGATCGGTCATGGCCACGGCCGGCATTTTATTTTGAACCGCCGCTTTGACTAAATCGGCAACACTTATAGTCGATTGCAACACCGAAAACTGAGTATGATTGTGCAAATGCACAAAATCAATTTCGGCAACCTCATGGTGAATTTGTTTGTCTTCCTGACTTGGAACAACAACTTCTTCTTTCTTCTGAAATTGTTTCCGAATTTCGTCCGAAGCCTGTTTCAGATTGATGTGCTTTAATCCAATGAGTGGAATTTCTTTTGGATTATTTTGGCCAAACTCTCTGAAATAATCCACCGGAACATCGAGTTCTTCTTTGGTGAAAATTTCTCTTCGAATTAATTCTAAAAAGCAACGGGTAGTGGCTTCTACGTCGGCAGTAGCATTGTGGGCTTCGGCAAACGGAACGTTGAAAAGATAACTGTGTAATTCGGTTAAGGTTGGTAATTTGAACTTTCCGCCACGTCCTCCGGGTAACTTTAAAAGAGATGCCGTAACTTCGGTACAAGTATCTAATACCGGCATGGATGCCATAGGAGAGTTCACTCCAAGTCGGTAAAACTCACAGCCCATGATGTTAACATCGAAGCCAACGTTTTGTCCGACTATGAATTTGGCTTTGGCTAAAGCAATATTAAATTTCTCTAATACTTCGGCTAATGAGATTCCTTGTGCTTCGGCTAATTCTGTAGAAATACCATGAATCCTTTCGGCATCATACGGAATGTTGAATCCTTCAGGCTTAACCAAATAATCCTGATGCTCGATAAGATTTCCCATCGCATCGTGCAACTGCCAGGCAATCTGGATACATCTTGGCCAGTTATCGGTGTCGGATATAGGAGCACCCCAACGTTTTGGTAATCCGGTGGTTTCGGTATCAAAAATTAAATACATGCAAGGAGATTTGAAGGAATTCTAACTTTTCAAAAATACATTTTCAAAGGGTAAGAATCAATTTTAGTTATCAACAAAAAACAAAAAAGCCAACTCGATTGAGTTGGCTTTTTAAGTATCTATATTAGAATGTAACTAGTATCTTCCTCTATTTCCTCCACCGCTGTTTCCACCACTGTAGCTTCCGCCACCACGTGAATTTCCACCGCCGTTGTAACCACCACCACCTGAACGGTTGTTGTTAAAAGATCTTCTTTCGCCTTCCGGTTTCGGTTCTGATTTGTTAACTACAATCGTACGACCGTCAACGGTTGCACCATTTAATTCCTGAATTGCTTTTTCAGCTTCTGTGTCATTCTCCATTTCCACAAATCCGAAACCTTTACTTCTACCAGTAAATTTATCAGTAATAATTTTTACGGAATTAACCGTACCATAAACCTCGAAAGATTCTCTTAAATCTGCTTCGTCTATACTAAACGGAAGACTCCCAACAAAAATGTTCATATTTTATATTTAAAATTCAGCTACAAAGGTAATTGAAATAAAGTGTAAACCGCTATTAATTTGGACTTTATTATATTATTAACAAAAAAACCATCCGAGGATGGTTTTGTATACTTAAGTGTTTGACAATTATAAGGATGGATAAATAGGCACTCTGTAGAATTCACCATATTGGAAATTCAAAATCGGCCCTCCAAATGGACTATTATTGGCGTTAGCCGCATTGAATTTAAACTTGCCCGAAACAGTCATCGTTAAATTATCATACTCCGTGATTTCAATTTCACCGTTGCTATTTTGAACATTCACTACAACATATTTACAATTTAAATCTCCACCAGCAATGGTAACTATATCTCCGGCCACATACCCATTCCCACGTGAAGAAAGCGTAGCAGTGGTAACGGCACCCGAAGCATTTGCTGTAATATTGAAAGTCAAACCACTTCCGGTTCCACCGGTTGTAGCGATAGAAGTTCCACTAGTGTATCCTGTTCCTTGAGCCACAACAGCTACACTCGAAACCGGACCTAAAGCGGCTATTGTTCCATATTCAAGGTCAATATCGTCAAAACTGGAAGAATAACTTGCCGCATTATTACTATTAGTCGTACCTAAGACATAAATTCCGGGACTCGTGCTATTTGTATTTAATGTAACTTGCTCATATTCTGTGTAAGCCTCAACAGTAAGTTTTCCTGTTGCCGAAACATAAGCCCTGGCATCATTAGCTCTCCAAAAAACATCATCTTTCAAACCTTGAAATCCGGGATTATTGGGCTTCAAATCTTCTTGGCAAGAAGAAAAGGCGATGGCGATTATAAATAGGGGCAAAAATCTTTTCATAACTTTCATAGTATTACTCCACAAAAATAGTTTTTTAATGCAAAAATGCTAACATATTTTCAAAAAAATAATGTTAAAGAGTAAGTTTCAATCTGTTCCCATTTATAAAAAATACAATTCTAATTGTTTGTTTGCGAAAAAAAACTATCTTTGCGCCCTTAAATAACCGAGGTCGAGTACCTCAAATTAATCAAAAAGATTATGTCAGTAAAAATTAGATTACAAAGACACGGAAAAAAAGGGAAACCTTTTTATTGGATTGTAGCCGCTGATGCTCGTTCAAAAAGAGATGGTAGATTCTTAGAAAAATTAGGAATTTACAATCCAAACACCAATCCTGCTACTATTGATTTAAACCTTGACCAAGCGGTACAATGGCTACACAATGGTGCTCAACCAACCGATACGGCAAGAGCTATCCTTTCTTACAAAGGTGCCTTAATGAAACATCACCTTGATGGTGGCGTTCGTAAAGGAGCTTTAACACAAGAGCAAGCTGATGCTAAATTGGCGAAATGGTTGGAAGAAAAAGCTGGAAAAGTAGATTCTAAAAAAGAAGGTTTATCAAAAGCACAGGAAGCGGCTAAAGCAAAAGCTTTAAAAGCTGAAAAAGCAGCTAATGAAAAACGTGCTGCTGCCGCTGTTGAAGCTGCAAAAGTAGAAGAAGTAGCTGATGTTGCTGAAGAAGTAGCAGTTGAAACTGCTGTAGAAGAAACTCCGGAAGTAGTTGCTGAAGTAGCTGTAGAGGAAACTCCTGCTGCCGAAGAAGCTCCTGAAGTTGTTGCTGAAGAAGCACCGGCTGTTGAAGAGGCTCCTGCTGCTGAAGAAGCTAGCGAAGAAACAGAAGCTTAATATTTTCAGGCAATTATGCGTAAAGAAGATTGTTTCTATTTAGGTAAAATTGCTAAAAAATTTAGTTTCAAAGGGGAAGTTCTCATCTATTTAGACACAGACGAACCCGAGTTATATGAAAATATGGAATCAGTATTTGTTGAGTTCAACAAAAATCTGGTTCCATTTTTTATTGAAAACAGTGCCCTGCACAAAAATGATTTTCTTCGCGTACAATTTGAAGATGTTGACTCCGAAGCCGAAGCCGACACACTAATTGGTTGCGATATTTATCTTCCTTTATCCATGTTGCCAAAACTCGAAGGCAACAAGTTTTATTTCCATGAAGTTGTTGGTTTTGAAGTAGAAGACAAACGCCTTGGTGTTGTCGGCATCATTCAATCCATCAATGATACCAGTGCTCAACCGCTTTTTGAAGTGTTGAATGGCGAAGTGGAAATTCTGATTCCCATGATTGATCATTTTTTAGTGGAAATCGACCGCAAAAACAAAAAAGTGGTGATGGATTTGCCGGAAGGTTTAATCGAAATGTACCTTTAGATTTATAGATGCGCTGCGCTTTTAGATTGTTAGAAACGCTTCGCTTTAGAAAAAAATCTAAGAAGTCTAATAATCTAAGAAATCAAAGGTGTCTCAATTCCAATTCAAACAATTTACAGTTAATCAAGACCGTTGCGCCATGAAAATTGGCACCGATGGGGTTTTGCTTGGTGCTTGGACACCAATCTCAAATCGTCCGTTTTCGGTTTTAGATATTGGTGCCGGAACCGGAATTTTGTCGTTGATGCTGGCACAAAGAAGCAACGCAGAACAAATTGACGCGATTGAAATTGATGAAAATGCCTTTGAACAATGCGTCGAAAATTTCGAGAATTCGCCTTGGCCCGACCGCTTGTATTGTTATCATGCCGACTTAGACGAGTTCATGGAAGAACCCGAAGATGAATACGATTTGATTGTTTCCAATCCACCGTTTTATGCCGAAGATTACAAAACCGACAGCGAACAAAGAGATTTAGCTCGGTTCCAGGATGCTTTACCTTTTGAAGATTTAGTAGAAGCCGCTTCAGTCTTACTTTCCGAAAACGGAATCTTCTCCGTGATTATTCCATTCAAAGAAGAGACCAGGTTTATTGGCCTAGCCAAAGACTGCAACTTATTTCCTTTCAAAATTACTCGCGTAAAAGGAACCTCCACCACCGAAATCAAACGGAGTTTACTCGCTTTTTCCTATAGCGAAAAGGTGAATTTTACCATAGACGAACTTGTCATCGAAACGGCGCGTCATCACTACACTCCTGAATACATTGCTTTGACAAAGGATTTTTACTTAAAAATGTAAGTTTAACTTTTCGCATTAAACTTTTAACAAACCCTTCTGAATTTAAGTAAGGTGATTTGACTAACTTTAGTATTCGAATTCAATCTGTTCCAATACTCATGTCAAAAATTACCTCCATAGTATTACTATTCCTCTCTTGCGTCTGCTTTTCGCAAAATGCAAAAGTCATTCACGGAAAAGTTTCCTATCAGGATAGCTATCAGAAAAACATTGATGTTATCAATTTCACCACTAAAAAAATCACTCAGACCAATACTTTGGGAGAATTTGATATAGAAGCCAAAATTAACGACGTCCTCATTTTTATGTCTGAAAATTTCGCAGACCAAAAATATACGCTGACCGCCAAAGACTTTCAGAAAAAAACACTTTTCATCAAATTGATAGACAAACCTATTCCGCTTGAAGAAGTAGAAATCAATCAGGTGAAAGCCATCAAAATCGAGTCGGTTTCGTATAATGATCTGAAGATGGCCAAAATTCAAAAAGATGCCGCAAGACCTAAAAACAAGGATGTTTATACCGGAGAAATTGAGAATGGTGTTGACTTTATCCAGATAGGGAAAATGGTTGGAAAGTTATTCAAAAGCAAAAACCCTAAGAGCAAAAAGGCTGAGGAAACCATGAATTTTAAAGAGTATGCCAAAACCAATTTTAACGAATCTTTCTTTTCCAAAACGCTCAAATTAAAACCTGATGAAACGCCCCGCTTTCTTGACTATTGTGAAGCCGATTCTAAATCAAAAACGGCAATCGAGAAAAATGACGAACTTGCCATTTTAGAATTCCTACTGACTAAAAAAAGCGAATTTGATACCCTAAAATAGTTTTTGCTTTTGGTTAAGTTTGCATACCTTTGCAAACGTTTTCGTAAAACGAATATACAGTTTATACTATACATCATACATCTTATGAAACCAGATTTATTTCAAGCTCCCGATTACTATTTATTAGACGATTTACTAACGGAAGAACACAAATTAGTACGTGATTCGGCTCGTGCGTGGGTGAAACGCGAAGTTTCCCCTATCATTGAAGAGTATGCACAACGTGCTGAATTTCCAAAACAAATCATCAAAGGTTTGGGCGAAATTGGCGGTTTCGGTCCGTATATTCCTGAGGAATATGGCGGTGCCGGTTTAGACCAGATTTCGTATGGTTTAATCATGCAGGAAATTGAAAGAGGAGACTCTGGTGTGCGTTCTACCTCATCGGTACAATCTTCGTTAGTAATGTATCCGATTTGGAAATACGGAAACGAAGAGCAACGCATGAAATATTTACCAAAACTGGCTACCGGAGAATTCATCGGTTGTTTTGGTTTAACCGAACCTGACCACGGATCGAATCCTGGCGGGATGACAACCAACTTCAAAGACATGGGCGACCATTATTTGTTGAACGGAGCCAAAATGTGGATTTCGAATGCACCGTTTGCTGACATTGCCGTGGTTTGGGCAAAAGACGAAACCGGAAGAATTCACGGTTTAATTGTGGAAAGAGGCATGGAAGGTTTTACCACTCCGGAAACGCATAACAAATGGTCACTTCGGGCTTCGGCAACAGGTGAATTGATTTTTGACAATGTTAAAGTACCTAAAGAAAACTTATTGCCAAACAAATCCGGATTAGGCGCACCGCTTGGTTGTTTAGATTCGGCTCGTTACGGGATTGCCTGGGGTGCTATCGGTGCTGCGATGGATTGTTACGATACTGCTTTGCGTTATGCCAAAGAAAGAATTCAGTTTGACAAACCTATCGCCGGAACCCAATTGCAACAAAAGAAATTGGCCGAAATGATTACCGAAATCACCAAAGCACAATTATTAACTTGGAGATTAGGAGTATTGAGAAATGAAGGTCGAGCGACTTCAGCACAAATCTCCATGGCGAAAAGAAATAATGTGGATATGGCCATTCACATTGCCCGTGAAGCGCGTCAAATATTAGGGGGAATGGGAATCACCGGAGAATATTCTATCATGCGTCACATGATGAATTTAGAAAGTGTAATCACGTACGAAGGAACCCACGATATCCATTTATTAATAACCGGAATGGACATCACCGGCATCGCTGCTTTCAAATAAGAATAAACAATAAATAAAATTTATATAAAATGCTTCTCTATTCGGAGGAGCATTTTTACTTTTGTGCTGTAGGGTAAAATCTCATCCTTTTTGTTCTACGTATATATCTAAAAAAAGCCATGAATACTTCCACCATCAACGACAATATTAAGTCTCAAAAAACCATCTTACTGCAACATCCGTTGTATGAAAAAGTAAAAACCATTGATGATTTGCATCAATTTTTGGAAAGCCATGTCTATGCCGTTTGGGATTTTATGTCGTTGCTAAAAGCATTACAAAGCAAACTGACTTGTACAACGACTCCCTGGTTTGCTTCTAAAAATCCGGAAATACGCTATTTAATCAACGAAATTGTACTGGCCGAAGAAAGCGATTTGACTTTAGACGGAAAACGACTAAGCCATTTTGAAATGTATGTGGAAGCCATGCACAGTTGCGGTGCCAACACTACTGAATTAAATACTTTTTTACAAAGTGTTATCGATACCAAAAACGTTTTTATCGCCATCAAACAAAGTGATTTGCATCCCAAAATTAAAGACTTCCTCGACTTTACTTTCCGCGTGATTGAAGAAGGAAAAGCACACAAAATTGCCGCTGCCTTTACCTTTGGCCGGGAAGATTTGATTCCGACTATGTTCACCCAAATCCTGAAAAATTTCCAACAAAGTTTCCCCGATGTGGATTTGTCCCAACTGATTTACTATTTTGAAAGACATATCGAATTGGATGCCGATGAACACGGGCCAATGGCCATGCACATGATTAATGAACTTTGTCAGGACGATGCTCAAAAATGGAAAGAAACGGAAGAAGTTTCCCGCTTAGCTTTGGAAAAAAGAATCGGGCTTTGGAACGCCATTGAAGAAAAAATCGAAGCCAGTTTAACCTTGGCATAAAACTAAAGCCGTTGCTTTACCGTAAATGCCTGTATTGAATTATTACTTATGAAATACAGCACCGCTTTATTTTTCCTGTTCAGCATTAGCTTTTTATTAGGCTGCAGTGCCGAAAACAACACCGTAGTTCCGCCAAAAAACTACAAGTATTTGGCGCTGGGCGACAGCTATACTTATGGTCAAAGTGTTTGCGAAACCTGCCGTTTTCCAGAACAACTGAAAGACAGCATTCACCAGTATTTAAATGCTAATGACACGTTTCAAATCAAGATGATTGCACAAACGGGCTGGACAACAACCAATTTAAAATCGGCTATTACTGCTGAAAACCCTACTAGTGATTATGATTTGGTGACGCTATTAATTGGCGTTAACAATCAATACCAAGGCAAACCTTTCAGTCTTTACGAACAGGAATTTCCGGAGTTGGTCAACCAAGCGATTGGTTTTGCCAAAGGCGACAAAAAAAACCTCATCGTGGTTTCCATTCCTGATTATGCGTATACGCCATTTGGTCAAGGTTCCATGGCAATTTCGGGAGGCGTTTATCAGTATAATGCTTTCGCCAAAAGTTACTGCGAGGCCAATAACATTACTTTCATCAACATTACCGACATTACCCGATTGGGCTTGCTCCAACCCGAACTAGTGGCAAGCGATGGGCTGCATCCTTCAACGTTAGCCTACTCCAAATTCATCGAACGAATTCTGCCGGAAGTCAAAATCAAATTAACCGATTGACCTACAAATAATTGTTGTTCCTCGCATTTCGTGTACAATTCAAAAATATTCTGATTACTTTTGAGTAGCAGCAAACCGTATGAAGAATTCAACACGCCTTTTTTTGATTCATTTTTTAGGATGTTTGGCCTTTTTGAGCATCCCGGTTTTCTCTTCGCCCGATTTTGGAGAAGGCTGGAATCTGATTCACATCAATCCGTTTCAAAAAAGTTTTGTGCGCTTTATTTTGTTGCTTGGACTGTTTTACACTTCCTATTATTACTTCATTCCAAAGTTATATTTCAACAACAAAAAATGGCTCTTTGCCGGCGCTGTCCTGGCTTCTTATTTTGTTTTAATCGGTTTGACCGAAGCCGTTTTTGGTCAACAAAATCATTTTCCGAAACACAATTCCCCACAGGATTTTCCGCAACCACCAGAACATTCAGATTTTTTTGATTCCCAAATGCTAATTCCGTTTCTATTGGTGATTGCTTTGGCTTTTTTGATCAAAATCAACAATCGACTGAATGAAATTCACGACGAAAAACTCAATGCCGAAGTGTCTTATCTCAAAGCACAAATCAATCCACATTTTCTGTTTAACACACTCAACAGCCTGTATGCTTTGACTTTACAAAAATCGAACGAAGCCCCGAATGCCGTGCTGAAACTGTCCAGTATCATGCGGTATGTGGTGACCGAAAGTGCTCAGGAATTTGTGTCACTCGACAAAGAACTCAACTATATCAAAGATTATATAGAATTGCAAAAACTGCGCTTAGACAGTAGTGTTGCTCTTTCGTTTGTAGTGGAAGGCAATCCCACCGGAAGAGTCATTGCGCCACTGATTTTAATTCCGTTTATTGAAAATGCATTCAAATATGGCATCAATCCCGATGAAGATTCTTTTATCAAAATAATCATTGCCATACAAAATAAAACGCTGCAGATGAATGTGCAAAATGCCATTGTGGTCAGTCAAATTGAGGAAGAGTTTAAAACCGAAGAAGGATTGAAAAACACCCAAAAACGATTGGATTTAATTTACTCGGGCAATTACGCTTTGGAGGTCAGTCAAGATGAAAAAACCTATGATGTACGCTTAAAAATTGAACTGTTATGATACGCGCCATAGCCATAGATGACGAACCGTTAGCACTCCAGGTGATTGCACATTTCTGTGAGCAAATTGATTTTGTATCGCTCGAAAAAACATTCACCAAGCAAAGCGAAGCGCTGAAACATTTGAAGAAATTCCCGGTGGATTTGCTGTTTCTAGACATTCAAATGCCCAATAAAAACGGCATCGATTTCTTTAAACTATTGGAAAATGATGTCATGGTCATTTTTACCACCGCCCATAGTGAATATGCTGTAGAAGGATTTAATGTCAATGCAACGGATTATTTGTTAAAGCCTTTTTCGTTTGAAAGATTTGAAGTGGCCGTGCAAAAAGCGCGCAACGAATATCAGTTCAAAAACAATACTTCGGTGCAAACGCATTTGATGATTCGCGCCGATTATAAGCTGAACCGCATTGAATTTGAAGACATTTTACTCATTGAAGGCTTAGACGATTATATTCAGATTCATTTGAAAAATAAAACCAAAATCGTGGCGCGTCTTTCGATGAAAAATATTTTGGGAAAATTGCCGGAAACCAAATTCCTAAGAGTGCACCGTTCATTTATTATTCCGATTAACAAGGTGAAAACCATTCAGAACAAAGTAATTCAGGTAGCTGAATTTTCGGTGCCGATTGGTGAAACGTACAAAGAAGAAATTCTGAAAATCTTCCAATAAAATGCTTCCTCAAGGTCCGTCACAAATATACAAAGCGCAATTCCGGGGACATCAGGAAGATGAAAACTATCGCTGTTTGTCTACTTTCAACTTTGGCGATTATTTCGACAGCAACCGAAAACCATTCGGCGGAATAACGGTGCTAAATGATGAAACGTTGTACGCTCAAAAAACAAAATCATTTTTGCTGGAAGAAGACACCGAAATTCTTTTGCTACCGTTGGTAGGAACGATTGAGTTTGGCAACAAAAACTATTGCAACACCGAAGAAATTCAGATTTTTAAAGCCCAAAAAGGAACCTCTTTTCAAATCCAAAATCCGTATGAAAACGAGTTGATTAATTACCTGCAGATTCGATTACATTCTCCGGAAATTATCGGGAATCACTTGGAGAAAAGGGCTTTTCATTTTTCAACCCGGAATGAATTGTTTTCTATTTATGAAAATGAAAACACCAAAGTTTCCATTGGAATTTTTGATTCCAGAAACGACGGTTTGTATCATTTGGCAGCAAACAACAATGGCGTTTTTGCCTTTGTCATCAATGGCGCTTTTGAATTTCAAAACCGATTAGTAGAATCTCGTGACGGCTTAGCCATTTGGGAAACTGCCGAAGCAGAATTTGAAGCCTTAGCCGAAAATTCCATTTTAATACTATTGGAAACAACCTTACAAGAATAGATTTTCACCGTAATAAAAAATCTGTTTACCTCATTTATTTTGATTTTCAAGGAATTGCAACCAACTTTGACTTGTTAAAATCATATCATTATGGAAAGAAAAGACTTTTTAAAGAACAGTATTGGCTTTCTTGGATTAGCAGTAGCGGCTCCGAGTATGTTAAAAGCTAAAGAAACAAGTACAGCAGCAGCTTTGGCATGTTCGGTAACAAATAGCGAAACTGCCGGCCCCTTTCCTACTATTACGCCAGCTTCCTATGTGAGAACCAATATGGTTGGCGACCGAACCGGAGTGGCTTTTACCATCAATATCAACATCAATAATATTAATGCTAATTGTGCCGCGCTTCAGGGAGCTATTGTAGATATTTGGCATTGTGACAAAGACGGTTATTACTCGCAATACGGGGGAACCGGCATGCAAACAGCCGATTTTACCAGCTATAATTTCCTAAGAGGAAGGCAAACTACCGATGCTAACGGATTGGTGACGTTTACGTCTATTTTCCCTGGTTGGTACACTGGACGCTCGACGCATATTCACGTGCATATCTACAATTCTGCCGGAACTTCTTTATTGGTTACCCAAATTGCTTTTCCGGAAGGAGCTAACAGTGCGGTAGTATTGGTCAATGCTTCGACAGCCAATGGGTATACCAAAGGCATGACGGGTTATACTTATTATACTTCAGACAATGTGTTTTCGGATGGAGTTACCAATGAACTATCGACCGTAACCGGAAGTGTAGCGGCCGGATTTGTTCTGAATCATACGATTTATGTTGCCGGACCAAATTTGGGTATCAACGAAGCCAGCGAACAAGCTTTTGGATTAGGACAAAACTATCCGAACCCAATGAAAAATAGCACCACCATTCCTTTGACTTTAAACACCGATTCTAAAGTTACTGTTCAATTATTCGATTTAATGGGAAGATTGATTGCAACCCCAATAGATAAAAATCTATCCTATGGCGCTAATTCGTTAGTCCTTGACCGAAATGGATTGAGCAGTGGTTATTATATTTATAAAGTGAAAGTGGTTAATGCCAATGGCACTTTTGAACAAAGTCGAAAAATGTTGGTTGAATAAATTAGTACCTGTTTTTTTTGTATTTTGAAAATAGAGAGATATTGTATGATTCTCTCTATTTTTGTTTTTAATTAGTGCTATTGCAATGACAAAAATCAGATTGGCCTACCGAATTGTTATCGACACTGCTTCCACTTTTGCCTGGGACAAATATGTTTTTGAGGATACCTATAAAGAGTATTTGATGCAGCAACAATTGTTTGCTTCCAAAGAAAATCCGAAAACGACTTTCCGGGAATTATTGAATGAAAATGAAAAGGCAAACCAATTGCATTTTTTGGTGAGCATGGCTGCCAATGGCTATGTAGAACAATTGAAAGGTAATTTTCATCGGGTAACTGATGTTTTGGGGAATCATTTTTTTCCGTTTACCAATTTTCAATTGGACATCATAAATACTGACATTACCGATAGCTCCAAACACAAAATCGGGATTACTTTTTATTCCCCGATGTTGGTTTTAGTAGACATCATCAACAACCATTATTTAGTTTCAACCGAAACAGAAAAAGAAACAGGATTTCAAACTTTGGAATTTGCCATGCAGCCTAATTTGGCTATTTGCTATTATGAAAAGTAGCACAAACTGAATTATTTACCGCAGTTTTTTAGTAGTTCCTCTCATTTATTATTTTCCCATTATACTTATAGTACCTTAGCATAAGTTATGGTCATCGAATATCGATAATCAGTGTTTTTCATCAAGTTAGCTGTTTTATTAGTCAAAAAAGGCGAGAAAAATTTCTCGCCTTTTTTATTTTTTAAGCTTCCGGAGCCAGTTCTATCTCCAGTCCGTCAATAGCTTCAGTGATGTGAATTTGACAGCCTAAACGACTGTTGTCTTTTACATTGAAAGCTTCCCAAAGCATGGCTTCTTCATCGGGGCCTTTTTCGGGTAACTCCACATTGTTTAACACATAACATTGGCAGGAAGCGCACATGGCCATACCGCCGCAAATCCCAATAGTTCCTTCGGGTGCCAGTTCATAGGCCCTAACCAATTCCATGATGCTCATGTTCATGTCTGTTGGTGCTTGCACTTCGTGAGCAATGCCTTCGCGGTCTGTTATCTTTATGGTAATATCTTGTGGCATACTAACTTTTCATATAATCTATTAAATATTTTTTCAAATAGTCATTCTTGTTTTCCTGCTTTCTCAGCAGAATAAGCTTTCTTCAAAAGATTTACTAATTCAGGATGGTTGAGTTGCATTTAGTCAATTGATTTTACTACGGCTTTTTCGGCTTCTTTACGAGTACCATCAAAACCGTCAATCCCGGAAACTGTGGTGTATTTCAAAACGTATTTTTTTCCCGGATTGATTCGGTTATAAACGCTTTGACACATCAACGTTGCTTCATGGAAACCGCAAAGAATCAGTTTCAGTTTCCCCGGATAACTATTCACATCGCCAATGGCGTATATACCATCAATGTTGGTTTGGTAATCTAAGGCATTATTGACTTTAATTGCATTTTTCTCGATTTCCAATCCCCAATTGGCAATAGCTCCCAATTTTGGCGTAAGCCCAAATAACGGAATAAAATAATCGGTCACTACATTCATACGGGCTCCGTTGACTTCAATATCTACGGATTCTATTCTTTCTGAACCTTTAAATCCTATGACTTCTCCCGGTGTTATCAGTTTTATTTTTCCGGCCGATTTTAATTCCTGTACTTTTTCAACAGAATCTAAAGCCCCACGAAATTCATTTCTTCTGTGTACCAAAGTTACGGAAGCAGCTACATCAGTTAAGAAAACACTCCAATCTAAAGCAGAATCGCCACCACCGGAAATCACTACATTTTTACCTCGGTACTTTTCCGGATCTTTGACAAAATAATCAACACCACGATCTTCTTTTTCGTAAAACTCCAAATCTTTCAGTATTGGTTTTCTGGGTTCAAAAGTACCTAAGCCACCGGCTATAGCAACGGCTTTGGCGTGGTGTTTTGTGCCTTCATTAGTGGTTACTATAAAAGTTCCGTCTTCTAATTTATCAATGGTTTCGGCAGTTTCTCCTAAAGTAAATCCGGGTTGAAATTGTTTGATTTGCTCCATTAAGTTGGTAACCAAATCTCCGGCTAACACTTCAGGATACCCGGGAATATCATATATGGGTTTCTTGGGATATAGTTCTGCTAATTGTCCGCCAATTTGCGGTAAAGCATCTATAAGATGGCATTTTAATTTTAATAATCCAGCTTCAAAAACAGCAAAAAGTCCTGTAGGTCCGGCGCCGATTATCAATATATCTGTTTCAATCATTTTTTTTCGTGGCATAATATCGAAGTTCTAAGCCGCAAAGTTTGGGAAACTTCAATTCAAATTATATGATTTTTATCATTAAAAACTAAGCGATATTCTCTACCGTTTCAATTTGTGGCGCGTACTTTTTAATGGTAGTTTCTACACCGGCTTTCATAGTGCTAATGCTCAAACTACAGGACGTACACGCGCCTTGAAGACGTACTTTGACATGCTTTTCGTCTTCAATGGAAACCAAACTGATATCGCCCCCATCCGAATTCAGAAAGGGTCTGATTTCGTCTAAGGCTTTTTCAATGTTTAAAGTCAATTCTTCGTTTGTCATGATTATTTACCTTTAACAGCCGAGCATCCGGCCATGGTTGTTATTTTGATAGCTTCCGTTGGTGGTAAACTTTCGTTGCGGTTTACCGTTTCCTGCACTACGTTTCTTGTAATTTCTTCAAAAACGCTTTCGATTACTGAAGCGGTTTGCAAAGCTGCCGGACGACCATAATCTCCTGCTTCACGGATACTTTGTACCAAGGGTACTTCGCCAAGGAATGGCACTTGTAAATCGGCCGCAAGGTTTTTAGCGCCTTCTTTCCCGAAGATGTAATATTTGTTATTTGGCAATTCTTCCGGCGTGAAATACGCCATGTTTTCTATGATTCCCAATACCGGAACGTTGATGCTGTCGGATAAAAACATTGACACTCCTTTTTTAGCATCCGCCAAAGCTACGGCTTGTGGTGTACTCACGACAACAGCCCCAGTAATTGGTAACGATTGCATGATGGATAAATGAATATCGCCAGTTCCCGGTGGTAGATCAATTAACATGAAATCTAATTCGCCCCAGGCAGCATCAAAAATCATTTGGTTTAACGCTTTCGAAGCCATGGGTCCACGCCAAATTACAGCCTGACTTGGTGCCGTGAAAAATCCGATGGAAAGAATTTTGATTTCGTAGCTTTCTACCGGTTTCATTTTTGACTTTCCGTCCACTTCGATAGAGATTGGTTTTTCGTTTTCCACGTCAAACATAATCGGCATCGATGGCCCGTAAATATCAGCATCCAACACTCCGACTTTGAAACCCATTTTGGCTAAAGTCACGGCCAAGTTGGCTGTAACCGTTGATTTTCCAACACCTCCTTTTCCGGAAGCTACCGCAATAATATTGCTGATGCCCGGAATGGATTTGCCTTTGATTTCGTTTGGATTTGCTGGTGCTTCAACTTTGATGTTGACTTTCACCACAGCATCGGGCGAGAATTTCTCGTGGATTAATTTTTTGATATCGTCTTCAGCGCGTTTCTTTATGTGCATGGCCGGAGTGGCTATTACTAAATCCACAACAACTTCATCGCCAAAAGTGATTACATTTTTCACGGCACCGCTTTCAACCATATTTTTTCCTTCACCGGCAATGGTAATCGTTTCCAATGCTAACAGGATTTCTTTTCTATCTAATTTCATCTTTATTGTTTACCGCTAACCGCTAAAAGGTTACCGTATTTTTTGTTATATTTATTTAAACTGATTTTAGATTGCAAAGATAATACGAATTGTGTTGAAACAATCGTTAATGAATTGAAAATGTTTATGGAAATATAGTTGGTGTTAAAGCTAATTACAGCTCAATTTTAGGTTGCCAAAAGTGTTTTTCGAAATCTACAATCTGATTATCGACCACTTCAATGCCTTCGTTTTCTAACAATTGCTGCATCAAATTAGTCCCGTCAAAATGATGTTTACCGGAAAGCACTCCGATTCGATTAACCACACGGTGTGCCGGAACGTCATCTCTGCCATGACAGGCATTCATCGCCCAACCGACCATGCGAGCAGAACGCGCTGTACCTAAAGCTTTGGCAATGGCACCATAGGAAGTAACTTTGCCTTCCGGAATTTGGCGCGCAATCGCATAGACTCTTTCGAAGAAATTTTCTTCCATGGTTTATTTGTAAAGTAATTTGACAAGCGTTACCACTGCCATAAAAGTCGTTACCGAACCAATAATCGTATTGATGTTCTGCATCATGAATTCGGTTTTCTTTTCAATCTTTTTGAAAGCGACGATGTAGATATAAAAAACAGTAAACGATCCTAAAACCACACCCATAACGAAGGAAGAAACCGGAATTTTATCAAAGCTGAAATAGCCCGCCGCTGATAAACCCATACTGGCAAAAACATAGAACGGAATGGGCAATAAATTGATTGTTGACAATAACATTCCAAAGAAAAAACGATTCGATTTTCCTTTGACTTTTAAATTGGTTTTGGGCTTTTTAGGTTTTTTGGCGACCCAAAAAAAATAAATACTCAACAGCGAAAAAACAAAGATGCCGATTTCCTGCAGAGTGGCTACAATTTCCTGATGGTTGCTGATGAATCGGGCGAAAAGCACTGCGATAAACGTTTGAAAAAACACCACTGTTGAAGCGCCAACCGCAAAACTTAAAGCTTCATTTTTACCTTCCTGCAAACTAATTTTAGCAGCCGTCATGTTGATTAATCCCGGAAGGATAACCGCCAAAAAAGCTATGCAAAAACCCAGAACAAGCGGCAAAAAGTAAGTCATCTATTTGATTTTGAAACGAATATACGTAATTGCTTTGTTGATTTCCAAATATTGTTTTTCGTAAAAGGTTTGAATCGCTGTCACTTCATCCGGAGCGCCTTCATTTTTATACACATTATGGTTGGCATATAACACTTCGTGTCCTTCTCCGTGTAGCAAACCAAGGGTATAACCGTGCATGAATTCGCTGTCGGTTTTAAGATTAACCACACCATTTGGTTTTAGAATTTTCTTGTATAGCTGCAAAAATTCCGAATTGGTCATTCGGTGTTTGGTGCGTTTGTATTTGATTTGCGGATCGGGGAAAGTAATCCAGATTTCGTCTACTTCCTGTTCGGCAAAAATGAAATTGATTAATTCAATTTGGGTGCGGACAAAAGCCACATTGTGCATTCCGCCATCAACGGCTGTTTTGGCACCACGCCAAAAACGGGCACCTTTGATATCAATCCCAACAAAATTTTTCTCCGGATAACGCTCGGCTAAGCCAACAGAATATTCCCCCTTGCCACAGCCCAATTCAATAATGATTGGATTGTCGTTTTTAAAAAAGTCTTTGCTCCATTTTCCTTTCAACGGAAATTCACCCCCTACGACTTCTTCTCGGGTTGGTTGAAAAACATTTTCAAAAGTTTCGTTTTCCTTAAATCGTTTTAATTTATTCTTACTTCCCACAAACTTAAATTTTTCGCAAAATTAAGGAAATATAAACTATTGGAAATCTTTTTTATTTTGCCAGGGTAAAAGTGTAACTTCACGACTTGGAAACGGCAACAAAAAATATACTGGTAGCTCCATTAAATTGGGGGTTAGGACATGCCACGCGCTGCATTCCCATCATTCGGGAATTGCAAAAAAACGGGTTTACTCCTATCTTGGCTTCTGATGGTCCTGCCCTTGAATTACTTCGAAAAGAGTTTCCGCATTTACAGGCTTTGGCTTTGCCTTCCTATAACATTGAATATGCCAAAAGCGCCGATGATTTCAAATGGAAATTGCTGAAAAACAGTCCGAAAATGATTGAAGCTGTGTTGAGCGAAAAGAAAATTGTCAAAAAATGGATTCCTGAATACAATCTTCAAGGGATTATTTCCGACAATCGTTTGGGCGTATACAGCAAAAAGATTCCGAGTGTTTTTATCACACACCAACTCAATGTTCTGTCGGGAAAAACCACTTGGATTTCGAGTAAACTCCATCAATATTTCATTCAAAAATTTACCGAATGTTGGGTACCGGATATTAAGGAAAAACCTAATCTGACCGGGAAATTGGGTCATTTGAAAACAACTCATTTACAGTTAAAATACATTGGTCCGCTGAGTCGCCTGGAAAGAAAAGAGTTGTCGATTCAATATGACCTGATGGTTGTTTTATCTGGGCCTGAGCCACAACGCACTTTTTTGGAAGAAAAACTGAAAGCCGAAATTCATTCCTTTGCCGGGAAAGTCGTTTTTGTTAGAGGTATTATTGAGGCCAAACAAAAAAAGGAAGTGGTTGAAAACATTACTTACTACAATTTCATGACTTCCGCTGAGTTGGAAAAAACGTTTAACGAAAGTGAAATAGTGCTTTGCCGTTCGGGCTATACCACCGTTATGGATTTGGCGAAACTCAGGAAAAAAGCTTTTTTTATTCCAACACCGGGACAGTTTGAACAGGAATATTTGGCCAAAAAATTAAAGCGGGACGGCTTTGCGCCTTTTGCCCACCAAGACGATTTTAAAAGAGAAAATTTGCTGGAAGTTTCGATGTACAATGGCTTACCACAATTGAAAAAAGAGTTGGATTGGAAAGAATTATTTGTACTTTTCTAAGGTAAAGGAGAACTCAGATCCTTTGCCGAATTCGCTTTCCACATAAATTTTTTCGCCGTGGGCTTCAATGATGTGCTTTACGATGGAGAGGCCGAGACCGGAACCGCCTTCACTTCGCGCACCGCTTTTATCCACTCTGAAAAACCGCTCAAACAAACGCGGAATGTATTGTTTTTCTATGCCTTCCCCGTTATCTCTGAAACGCACAATAATTTTGTCGTTGACTAAATCTTCAATGGTGACTTCGGTGGTGCCGTTTTCTTTGCCATATTTTATGGAATTCATCACCAAGTTGGTCAGCACTTGCTGTATTTTTTCCTGATCGGCAAACACCGTGATGGGTTTGTTGTATTTTCGATCAAACATGAGAATGATGTTCTTTTTATCGGCTTTCATTTCCAATAAATCGAAAACATTCTGAATCAATTCGACTATGTTAAATTTGGATAATTCCAAATTCACATCGCCCATTTCGAGTTTGGAAATCATGTCTAAATCTTCGACGATGTAAATTAAACGCTCTACTCCTTTTTCGGCACGTTCCAGGTATTTTTTGCGAACATTTTTATCGTTCATTGCACCATCAAGCAGCGTGGAAAGATAGCCTTGCACGGTAAACAACGGTGTTTTCAATTCGTGTGACACATTGCCCAAAAATTCGCGGCGGTATTCTTCACGCACTTTCAGCGTTTCGATTTCCATTTTTTTATCGGTAGCGAACTTTTTTACCTGTTTGGTTAAAGTCGCCATGTCAGTAGTAATCGGTTGGTTTCGGAACGAAGTCGATTCTAAAAGCGAAACGTCGTCATAGATTTTTTTCACCCTTCGATAGATGAATCGTTCCACTCGGTATTGCAAGACAAAAAAGGAAAACGTAAACATACAAACGGCAAAGACCAAGCAGATTTGCCATGAAAATTCGTGAAAAAACCACAATAATAATCCGAGAAAACCGGTTGCAAAAAGGGTAATATAGGAAGAGGAAACTACCGCAAACGTATATGTTTTCTTGAATTTTATTTTCATTTACACTTCTAATTTATAGCCCACGCCTTTGATGGTTTTGAACAATTCTTCACCGATTTTTTCGCGCAGTTTTCTGATGTGAACATCAATGGTTCTTCCGCCAACGATGACTTCATTGCCCCAAACTTTATCCAGAATTTCTTCGCGTTTGAATACTTTCCCCGGCTTGGAAGCCAAAAGATAAAACAGTTCAAATTCTTTTCTTGGAAGGATAATCTCTAAGTTATTTTTGATGATTTTATATTCTTCGCGATTGATTTCAATGCCGCCCACGTTGAGTGTTTCCGAGGCATGTTCGTCGCTTTTTAATCGGCGCAACAAAGCTTTCACTTTGCTTACTAATAATTTCGGTTTGATGGGTTTGGTGATATAATCATCGGCACCGGCGTCAAACCCGGCCACTTGGGAATAATCTTCGCTTCTTGCCGTCAGGAACGTTATGATAACATTGCTCAATTCGGGTAATTTTCTAATGTTTTCGCAGGCTTCCATGCCGTCCATTTCGGGCATCATCACATCCATAATGATGAGTTGCGGCAGTTCTTTTTTGGCTTTGGCAATCGCTTCTTTACCATTGGTAGCGGTTACAATTTGATAGCCTTCCTGCGAAAGGTTGTATCCTACGATTTCGAGGATATCCTGCTCATCATCTACTAATAAAATCTTGATGTCTTTTTTTTTCATAACGGACACAATTGTTTTTGTGGATGTAAATGTAAAGATAATACAAAATGCTTGTACAAAACCAAACGGGAGTTAACGGTAATTTAATATGTTAACAATTTGGTAATAGTTAACCAACGAAATGGTAATAATGGAGTAACGTGACCTTTACACTGCGGTGGTTTCTTTGCACCAAAATTAAACAAGACTGAAATGAAACTTAAATTAATTGTTACTTTTTTATTGCTGAATGTTATTGGTTTTGCCCAAAACAAAGGAACTATTACAGGAACATTAACCGATAAAGAATTGAATAATGAGCCGTTGCCTTTTGCCAATGTGGTACTAAAAGGAACTGCAATTGCTGTTACTACCAATGAAACCGGAAAATATACGATTACCGTAGAAGCCGGAACATATACAATCCAATTCAGCTTTTTGGGTTATGAAAATATAGAAGAAAAAATTGAAGTGAAAGCCGGCGAAACCATTACGCTGAATAAAGCATTGGGTTCGGGAAGTTACCAATTGAAAGATGTGGTGATTCAAAACACCACCAGCCGCGAAAAAGAAACGGCTTTGTTATTGGAACAGAAAAAAGCGGTGGAAATCAAACAAAGTATCGGTGCGCAGGAAATGTCGAGAAAAGGCGTTAGCGATGTGGAAGAAGGCTTGACCAAAATCACCGGAATTACCAAAGTAGGTTCGCGCGGATTATTCGTTCGGGGTTTAGAAGACCGTTACAATAATTTATTGATTAACGATTTGGCGGCACCGACCAATAATCCTTTCAAAAAAATCATTCCTTTGGATTTGTTTCCGACGGATATCATTGGTGTGATTGATGTTTACAAAACTTTCAATCCTAATATTTATGGTGATTTTGCCGGAGGAACTTTTAATATTGCTACTTCCAAAGGAAACAAAAGCATTACTAAAATCAGCATCGGAACCAGTTTTACTACCAATAATAATCTGAAAGACTTTTTAATTTCTAAAGATGCTGACGGGACTAAAGGCTTCTTTGGTTTGACCGGTGGCGATAGACAGTTACCAGGATTATTGGGTGGAAAACCTTCGAGTTATACCTTTACGCCTGACCAGGCTTTGGCTTCTTTCAAAAGTGGTTTTGATGTTTCGGAAACTAAAAGTCCGCTGAACATGAGCTTTGGCTTTTTGCATTCGGAGAAATTCAGTTTGAAAAACGAGGCTACTTTTTCTTATTTGCTTTCGTTGAATTTTGACAACAATTATAGTTTCAGAACCGGAGTAGAGCGCAACTTCAGTAACAATCAATCAGGATTTGTGTACCGAAACGATTTCATTAATTCGGAATACCGTTATAAAACCTCCACTTCAACTTTGTTGGGCTTGAATTATTCGACCAGCCGATTAAAATTGACCTGGAACAATTTTTATTTGAGAACAACCGAAAACTTAATCAAAGACCAATACGGTTACGCTGATTTAACGGCTAACGAAAACAAAACCTTAATCCGAACCAATCAATTGGATCAATCGGATTATTTCAATTCGCAATTGTTGGGCGAATATGCATTGACTAAAGATAAAAATCAAATCATAAAAGCGGGCGGTTCTTTTGCCAAAACGTCTTACCAACAGCCGGACCGAAAATTCTTTTCAGGTACTTTGGACGGTGATAACATCATCACTTCCATTGCCGGAAACAACTTCATCAAACAATATTTAGACATTAACAGTGATATTTATTTATCGGGATTATTGGAGTACAGTTTGAAATTTGGTGGTGAAGACAAGAAAAACAAATTGAGCGTTGGGTACAACGGAAGCGCTTCGCTGATGCAGTCTTCGTATCGTTTTATAACACCCGTAAACAATTTTGCGCCGAACAGTTTTACGGTTCCAACCAATGGTTTGGATGCGCAACTGAATGATTATTTAAGCCAAAATGCTTTCAGTTTCAGAGAAAGTTCCAATGCTACTTACAAAGCCAAATTGATGGAATTGGCCAATTCCAGTTATGCTAATGTGTTGTTCAAATTTGCCGATAAATGGGAAATTAACGGTGGTGTGAGAGCTGAAAACACGGAGAGAGAAACCAAATACAGAGAGCAAGGTTCTTTTGACCAACCGTATTTAAAAATCAAGAAAGACAAGTTGTATGTGTTGCCATCGGTGAATTTGAAATATGAAGTTAACGAGAAAGCCAATTTGCGTTTTGCGGCAAGTCAAACCTACACCAGACCTGTAATCATGGAAGCTTATCCAATTGAGTACATCAATGCTGACGGGACTTCAACCAGAGGAAATCCGTTTTTGGTAAACAGTGATAACTTTAATGTGGATTTGAAATACGAATTATTCCCAACGGCAAAAGAAATGTTAGCGGTAGGTGTTTTTGGCAAATCGATTAAGAATCCGATTGAAAGAACTTTTATTGCTAATGCCGCGAACTCCACTATCACCACGTATTTGAATTCCGATAAAGCGAATCTGTATGGAGTGGAATTAGAATTCCTGTTGGATTTTGCGCGAATCAATAAAAGCTTATCCGATTTCTCTTTTGGCTTTAATACATCGTTGATGCAAACGCAAGTTGATGTGAAACCGGTTACGGTGAATCCTGACGGAAGCATCGTGAACTCGATTGAAACTCATAAATCAAGAGATTTGCAGGGAGCTTCGAAATGGTTAATCAATTCAGATTTGAAATACCAATTTGATTTCAATAAAAAATGGAGCAACACAGTTTCCTTAGTGTATTCTGTTTTTGGCAAACGAATTTATGCCGTAGGAACTGGTGGTTTGGATCATATTTATGAACTGCCGGTTAACCAATTGGATTTGGTTTGGAGCAGTAAACTATCAGACCATTTTGATTTGAAATTTTCGGCAGACAACTTGTTAAATCCGGATAGAAAATTTGAACAAGGAACCGATGGAACATCTCCAATCACCGCTCCTGACAACACTATAAGCAATTACAAAAAAGGCGTTGGTTTTTCTTTAAACCTGAGCTATACTTTCTAAAAAAAACCAAATACAAAAGCTGTCTCATTTAGGCAGCTTTTGTGTTATTAAAAAGTGTCCTTCTTAACGATAAATTTACTTTTTAATAGACTACTGATAACCCTTTTATAATATTCAGCTAACCTCTATTTTTTCGCCCGAATTTACTTTTGTAACAGAAAATTTAAACAACAAAACTCATGAAAAAAATTCTTTTAAGCTTAGTTATTTTAGCTTCAACTTTTACTTCCTGCACCAGCAGCGATGACAATTCAACAGCAGCAGTGGTTACCGGTGAAATTACAGGTCCGATAGCGGCAGACAAAGTGTTTCCTTTAGGAACTTATACTCTAAAAGGAATTGTAAAAATAAACTCTGGCGTAACCGTTACTTTTGATGCTGGTTCAACCATTACTTGTGACAAAACAACAGGCGATAATGCTTTAGTAGTTCTAAACGGAGGAAAATTAATCATTAATGGTACTGCTTCACAACCGGTAGTATTTACTGAAAAATCAGGGATTCCGGGTTCTTGGGGAGGAATCATCATGTATGGCGACGCTCCTATTAAAGCTATTGGCGGTGTAACCACTTCTACTTCAGAAGACGGAAATGCTTTGCCTTATGGTGGAACCAATCCAGCTCATAACGGGGGTTCCTTGAATTATGTTCGTGTAGAATATGCCGGAGCCAAATTGGCTGACGGAACCAAAGAAAACAATGGATTTACCTTTTATTCTTGTGGAACCGGAACTACCTTAGACCATTTAGTTTCGTATAAAGGTGCCGATGACGGATATGAGTTTTTCGGTGGAACTGTGAGCATGACCAATGCTATTTCTTATGGAAATTATGATGATGCATTTGATTGGCAAGACGGATGGCAGGGGCAAAATAATTCTAATTGGTATGCCTTACAAGTTACTAAAGGAAACTATGGTATGGAGATAGAATGTTCTAACAACAATAACAGTTTTTGGCCAAAAGTGACAAACATCACTTTAAAAAGAGCTGTAGGATGTACCCCAGAAGTTGCCGGTGATGTTCAAATTGACGCTATTCAATTCAAAAAAGAAGCCAATGGTGATTATAGTAACATTGTTATTGATGGGTATACTACTTATACTGAGGGCGCAACTACTTATCAGGGAGCGGCTATCAAAATTCAAGATGCAACCACCAATACCAATCAGGTAAACGGTTCCAAAATTAAACTAACAAATGTTAAAATTACCAATACTGCTGTTAACATTCTTGGTGCCAGTGTAGGTACTCCTGCAGAACCGTTAACTGTAGTTTTTCCAGACGGACAATTTACAACAAGTACAACGGCTACCGGAGCTTCATTGACTAATGGTGCCTGGTCAACTGTTGGTGGTGTAAGTCTAATTCAATAAGCATTTTACACTATTTCTCACGTATAAACATCCCGAAAATTTCGGGATGTTTTTTTTGGTACAGTATTTGAAATAATTTTTATATCTTTGTAATAACCAAATTGAAATGATGGCTAAAAAATACTTTTATATTACTTTACTTTTTTCTTTGTTTTCGCTTCTTAGCTTTGCGCAAGATGGGAAACAGCAAGGAAATGATGTGTTAGGATTTTACCCTAATCCGGTTAGTAATGGTAAAATTTACATCACCTCTAAAACTAGTCTTGATAAAGACATTATGATTTTCGATGTGTTGGGCAAAAAAGTTTTACAAACTACCATTTCTTCCAAAGAACTTAATGTGTCTTCCATTCCTCCCGGAGTTTACATTATTAAAATTACTGAAGGTGATACTACAGCCACTAGAAAACTAATTGTCAGATAGTTAAAATTTTAGTTTTTTAATCTTTATTTAATAATTTTTTTACATTCTTTTTTTCTACAAAGAAAATTTGTCATTATATTTGTAGGCTAATTAAATTTAAAAAAATGAAAAAAATCTACTCTTTATTATTACTGGTAGTGGGCTATGTGTCTTTCGGACAAACTATCTACACAGAAAACATGGGGACTCCTAGTGCGACAACCCCAATTGCAACAAACGTTTTTCAAAATGTTTCTCCTATTGTTTACACAGGTACTGCTGACGTAAGAAGTACTTTGGTTTCATCTGGTTATACTGGCGCTTCTGCAGGTGGTAATGTGTTTTTTAATGCTGCTGCTAAATATTTTCAAATAGACGGAATTAACACATCAGCTTATACAACAGCAGGCTTACAGCTTTCTTTCGGAATCAATACACCTACTGCAGTAACAAACGTATTAACAGTAGAAGTTAGTACTGATGCTACTAACTGGACTCCTTTGACCTATACTCCAAGTGCAACTGGTTGGACTTTGGCTACAATTACATCAGGAATTCCATCTTCAACAACACTTTCAATTCGATTTACATCGACTTCAGCATTACAATTCAGAGTTGATGACGTTAGAGTTTTCAATTTTAACGCTTCATGTACTTTAGTTCTTGCAACTCCAACTGCAGCATGTAATGCTGTTACTACAGCCCTTGATACATATACAGCCTCTATCAACTATACCGGTGGCGGATCTGGAAGTTATACAATTACCCCTTCTTCAGGAACAGTTGGTGGTGACAATCCTGGCACATTAGCTGCCGGAACAATAACTATTAGTGGTGTTACAGAAGGCACAAATCTTACTGTTAATATTGTAAGCGGATCATGTTCTTATCAAGCAACAGTAACAGCTCCTGAATGTAAACCAATCAATGGATTACCATATTATGAGCCTTTTGCATATGCTGAAGCTAGCTCTTTAGGTCAAAGCCAACAATGGTCTAATGTTAACACCGGTGACAATATTATTGTTGCGGGTGGCCTTTTAACGCCAGCTTACCCGGGTTTATCTCCTAGTACTACTGGTTATGTAACTTTTGGTGCAGACGGAATCGACTGTACTACTCCATTTACACCAACAAATAGCGGAACTATCTATTATTCATTCTTATTGAATATTAATTCAATGGCTGGTGTAACTAGTGCTGATGGTGGTTACTTTGCTACATTTGGTTCAAGTTCTTCAAATCTTGGCGCAACATTATGGTCAAAAAGAGTTGATGACGGTGTTTTCAATCTTGGTCTAGAAGTTAGAACTGCACTTGGTGCAAACACTACTTTTGATACTACTGCCTATACAACGGGTACAACTTATTTTGTTGTTGTTGGATATACATTTAACGCTGCGGCTTCAGATGATACTGTAAGCCTTTGGGTAAACCCAACCATAAATGGTGCTCAACCTGCTGCTACAATTACGGATACTCATACCGGAACAGATTTATCTACAATTTCAAACTTCTTATTAAGACAAGACAGTACAACTGAAACACCTTCTCTTTCAATTGATGAGTTAAGAATCGGAACAACTTGGAGTCAAGTTACTAATGGAACTTTAGCAACAAGCAATAATAACATTGCTGGCTTAAGAGTGTATCCAAACCCAGTATCTAACGGAACTTTATTCGTTGAAACAGCTGCTAATGCTGCTAAAACAGTTACTATTTATGACGTATTAGGTAAACAAGTTTTAAATACTACTACTGCTGATAGCGCTATCAACGTAAGTACATTAAGAACTGGTGTTTATGTAGTTAAAATTACCGAAGAAGGTAAAACTGCTACTAGAAAATTGGTTATCAAATAATCATTATTTACCATACCAAAAAAGCTCTAACGAAAGTTAGGGCTTTTTTATTTTCATTACTTTTGCATCATTCTGAGCCAGCTTCAGAACCTATACAACTTGATCAATCCACAAGACATATTCTCCATCTCATCCCAAAAGCAATTTGAAAAAATGGCTTTGAAAGTTTTTCGTTTCCAATACGAAAACAACTTAGTATATCAGGAGTTTTGTGATTTTTTGAAAGTAGAAAAACACACGGTAAAAACGTTGCAACAGATTCCATTTTTACCGATTCAGTTTTTCAAAAGCCATACTGTAGTTTCTAATACTAATAGCATACAAGAAACATTCACCAGCAGCGGCACTACCGGAATGATTACCAGCAAACATTTGGTCACAGACGTTTCTTTATACGAACAAAGTTATCGCCTAGCCTTTTCAGAGTTCTATGGTAACATTGAAAACTATGCTGTTTTGGCGCTGCTTCCGTCTTATTTGGAACGCAGTGGTTCGTCTTTGATTTATATGGTAAAGGATTTGATTGAACTTTCCAATAATGAAAACAGCGGCTTTTATCTGCACAATTATGAAGAATTAATTGCCAAACTGACGGAACTGGATGCTTCCGGTCAAAATGTGATTCTGATTGGCGTTACATATGCTTTGTTAGATTTAATTGAAAAACAAAACTTTCAGTTAAAAAACACCATCATCATGGAAACCGGTGGCATGAAAGGCAAACGCAAAGAAATCATTCGCGAAGAATTGCACGCTACTTTAAGTAAAGGATTTGGCGTTTCAGGCATTCATTCCGAATATGGTATGACCGAATTATTATCCCAAGCTTATTCGCTAGGCCATGGCATTTTTGAATGCCCAAATTGGATGCAAATCTTAATTCGTGATCCCGAAGACGCTATGACCTTTGTTGATTATGGAAAAACCGGCGGCGTCAATGTGATTGATTTGGCCAATATCAATTCGTGTTCGTTTATTGCTACGCAGGATTTAGGCAAAAAACATCCCAATAACTCTTTCGAAATATTGGGACGTTTTGATAATTCGGATATTCGGGGCTGTAACCTAATGGTCCTGTAATGCTTTTTCGTTTCACACTAAATCGAAGCCATGAAATACTTTTTATTTTTGTTTCTTTCCGCCACAATGCTATCCCAAAATCCGGCAATTAAAATTGAAATTGATTCCATAACTTCATCTGACAGCATTGTCTTTAGAAAGTTTATAGTTACTTATCACATTGAAAATTTGACGAATCGAGAGCTTACGTTTTTCTTTTCACCAAATACTATACTGTCAAACATGAACGCTGCCATGAGCCTCAATCCGAGTTATAAATTATTTGAGAATAATCAGTCCATTGATGCCAATGTTTTAGAAACTAACAAACTATGGATGGATTATAATAATGAACTCAAAAACGCCAGAAATTGGCAGGAAAAAAAAGAAATTCGAAACAAAGAAGCGTATAAAAAATGGACCCTTTCAACCGACTCAATCAATTCAGCAATTCAAAAAGAATTTGACAATCCAAACCTCTTATGGAAAAGAAAAAATAAGCGTTTACTAGATGCTATTTATACTTTGCACCCTAATGAGGTGAAAAAATATACTCAGCCTTTTTACTGGGACAAAACGCGGTACTTTAAAATCAATGAGTATCAATATTATATTAATGAAAAAGAACCTCATTTTATAGAAATCTCAATGGTTTTGTGGAAAGAAGAAAACAAAGAAAATCTAAGTCCGGATGAATACGAAAAGATGATGAAAAACAACGACTTCCTAAAAGGATGGTTTACTTCCAACAAAGTAGCAATCGATTTTAGGGAATAAAAAAGGAGCCAATTGGCTCCTTTTTTATTTAACAACTATAACAAAATAATTTTTCTTCCCGCGCTGCAACAATACAAATTGATTATTAATCAAATCATTGGCAGTCAATTGAAATTCTTCCGTAACTTTTTCTTTATTTACCGAAATCGAATTCTCTGTCAAAGCACGTCGGGCTTCCCCATTCGATTTTAAAAATCCTGATTTTTCATTAAGGACATCCACTATGTTGATTCCGGTTTCTATAGCCGTTCTGGAAATCTCCGCTTGCGGAACGCCATCAAAAACTTCTAAAAAAGTAGCTTCATCCAATTTTTTTAAATCCTGTGAGGTTGAGTTTCCAAACAAAATATTCGAAGCTTCAATTGCCTTTTCCAACTCGGCAGCACCATGTACAAAAGTGGTCACTTCTTCCGCTAGTTTTCGTTGCAAAACTCTCAAGTGTGGTGCTTCATGATGTTCTGTAATCAGAGAATCAATGGTGTTTTTATCTAAAAATGTAAAAATCCTGATATACTTTTCGGCATCAACATCTGTAGTATTCAACCAAAATTGATAGAATTTATACACCGAAGTTTTATCAGCAGTCAACCAAACGTTACCGCCTTCGGATTTCCCGAATTTAGAACCATCTGCCTTTGTGATTAACGGACAAGTCATGGCAAACGCTTTGGCACCTTCTCCATTTATTCTACGCACTAATTCCGTTCCTGTGGTGATATTTCCCCACTGGTCAGAACCTCCCATTTGCAATAAGCAATTATGCGTTTTGTACAAATGATGAAAATCGTAGCCTTGAATCAGCTGGTAAGTAAACTCCGTGAAACTCATTCCGTCTCCTTCTCCTGACAACCGTTTTTTTACAGAATCTTTTGCCATCATATAGTTCACCGTGATACGTTTCCCCACATCACGGGCAAAATTGATAAACGACAAATCCTTCATCCAATCGTAATTATTTACTAAAATCGGAGCATTGGTTGCTGTTGAATTAAAATCTAAAAAGCGAGACAAAACTGCTTTGATTCCGGCCACATTTTTATTCAGTGTCGCTTCATCCAACAAATTTCTCTCATCTGATTTCCCCGAAGGATCTCCAATCATACCAGTAGCACCACCCACCAAAGCAATAGGTTTGTGTCCGAATTTTTCTAAATGCACCAACAAAATAATTGGCACCAAACTCCCGATATGCAACGAATCGCTGGTTGGATCAAACCCAATATAAGTCGTGGTCATTTCTTTCAAAAGTTGCTCCTCGGTTCCGGGCATGATATCGTGTACTAAGCCACGCCATTGTAATTCTTCGACTAAATTCTTCATCTTGTAATCAATTTACTTCCTCAATCAGCCTTTTGGCTTCGTGTGGGCAAAGATAAAATAAATGTTGATTTGGACATTTGGTTATTCGGTTATTTGAAAAACAAAAAATCGTAAATTCGCCAAATGGTATTAGTCACAGGCGGAACAGGATTGGTTGGAGCACATTTGCTTCTTCATTTAGTGGATAATGAAGATTCTGTTCGTGCTATTTATCGCGAAGCCGCAACCATTAAAAAAACCAAAGACCTTTTTGAACTTTATCAGAAAGAAAATTTATTCTCCAAAATCCATTGGGTTCAGGCTGATATTATTGATGTCCCTTCACTGGAGATTGCCTTTCAAAACGTTGAATATGTTTACCATTGTGCCGCTGTCATATCCTATGACCCAAAGGATGAAAGCCTACTCCGGAAAGTAAACATTGAAGGCACCGCCAATATTGTTAATTTTTGTTTGGAATACAACATCAAAAAACTCTGCCATGTGAGTTCTATAGCGGCTTTGGGAGATTTGGCTTCCCATGAAAAAGAAATTACCGAAGCCACCGAATGGAATCCGGAAGTGCTGCATAGCGATTACGCCATTTCAAAATACGGAGCCGAAATGGAAATTTGGCGCGGACAACAAGAAGGGTTGAATGTAGTGGTGGTCAATCCGGGGATTATTCTGGGACCGGGGTTTTGGGGCCAAGGAAGCGGCGTTTTCTTTTCTTCCATACAAAAAGGATTTCCATTTTACACCAAAGGCATCAAAGCTTATGTCGGCGTTACCGATGTAGTTAAAATTATGACACGATTACTGCAAAGCCCGATTGTTGGGGAACGGTTTACAATAGTTGCCGAGAATCTGCCATTCGACAAAGTGATCTTCGAAATTGCCGACAACTTGAAAGCCAAAAAACCAAAACTGGAAGCTAAGCCCTGGATGCTGGCCATAGCCTGGCGATTGGATTGGTTTTTTGCCACATTTTTCAGAACAAAAAGAAAGCTTTCTAAATACACTGCTACTTCATTGACGACGGCTACTTTTATCTCCAATACCAAAATAAAAAATGCTCTGAATTTTGAGTTTCAAAGCATCGATGCTGTTATTAAACGAATTGTTATTTTACAAGAAAAGTAATTATTGTATTTGGGGCGTATCCGGACTTGGTGGAGGAATTTGACTATTGTTATTGCCATCAATTTTTTTGATTTCTTGGTCTAATCGGCTCTTTACTTCTTCGAACATTTTTTTGTATTCTTCTATATCCGAAGCGTAGTATTTATTGCTTTCGGCCAATTGAGTGCTATCGATTTTATATTTTTTATAAAGATATTCGTTTGATTTTTTGACGCTGATACCCCCGGCAATATTTTGAGACTTAATCGCTTCCAATAATGACAAATCGTATAAAATGTCAATCATTTTATCTTTCTCTATTAGGTTTTTTGGTTTTTCAATGGTGCTGTTGTTACAACCAACCAACAAAAAAAGCAAACAAATTACAGCAATACTTCTTTTCATCTCTCTAGTTTTTATCTGTCGAAAAGCAATCGTTTCCCAACAGGAGTCTCTTTTACTTTAAAATTTTGATACACCAATTCTCCGTTTACAAAAGTATGGGTAATTCTTGATTTAAAATTATAGCCTTCAAAAGGCGACCAGCCACATTTATACAGTATATTTTCTTTCTTTACATTCCATGGCAGACCGGTATTTACAATTACCAAATCGGCATAAAATCCTTCTTTGATAAAGCCGCGCTTTTCTATTTTGAAAATTTTTGCCGGATTGTGGCACATTTTCTCCACTATCTTCTCAATCGAAATTTTTCCCTGATGATTGGCTTCAAACATAGCCACAACAGCATGTTGCACTAACGGCCCACCGGAAGGTGCTTTCAGATACGATTGTTTTTTTTCTTCCAGAGTATGCGGCGCATGATCGGTGGCGATAACGTCAATTCGGTCATCGAGTAAAGCTTCCCATAGCGCGCTTCTGTCGGTAGCCGTTTTGATTGCCGGATTCCATTTGATTAAATTGCCTTTTGTTTTATAATCCTCGTCGGAAAACCAAAGATGATGTACACAAACTTCGGCGGTAATTTGTTTGTCTTCTAATGGAATTTTATTGGTAAACAACTCCATTTCTTTAGCCGTAGAAAGATGAAAAATATGGAGTCTTGCGCCTGTTTTTTTGGCCAATTCAATTGCTTTGGAAGAAGATAAATAACAGGCTTCTTCACTTCGGATTAAATAATGAAACTCAACCGGTATGTCTTCACCGAACTGGAGTTTATATCTTTCTAAGTTGGCTTTGATAGTCCCTTCATCTTCACAATGCACGGCAATCAGCATTTTGGTTGAGGAGAAAATTTTTTCCAGCGCTTCCTGATTATCCACCAACATATTGCCCGTTGAAGAGCCAAGAAACAATTTAATTCCGGCTACATTTTTGGGATTGGTTTTTAGGATTTCTTCCAAATTATCATTGGTGCCGCCCATCATAAATGAATAATTGGCATAGGAAGTCCTGGCTGCGATTTGATATTTTTCTTCTAAAATCTCCTGAGTTACCGCATTCGGAATCGTGTTGGGTTGCTCAATAAAAGAAGTAATCCCTCCGGCCACGGCAGCTCTGCTTTCGGAAGCAATATCGCCTTTGTGCGTTAAACCCGGTTCACGAAAATGTACTTGATCATCAATAGCTCCCGGAATTAAGTAACTTCCTTCGGCGTCAATGATTTTACAACTGGAAAGTTTGGGGCTGATGCTTTCGGCAATTTCAACTATAAATTCGTTTTCAATCAAAACATCGCCTTCAAAAATAGTTCCTTCGTTTACAATTTTGGCATTCTTAATTAAAACGGTATTCATTTTTTGTGGTTATAATCGGTTTAAAAACTTTCGGAACCGTAAAGAAATAACGCCAAATATGGCTTCTTTTATAATGGCTCCACTCATTTTGGATTGCCCTTTGGTTCTATCGGTAAAGATGACCGGAACTTCCTGTATGTTGAAATTTTTGGCGAAAGCTCTGTATTTCATCTCAATTTGAAACGCATAACCGATAAATTTGATTCGGTCGAGGTTTATTTTTTCCAACACTTCTCTTTGATAACAAATGAATCCGGCTGTGGCATCCATGATTTTCATACCGGTAATCATTCGCACATACACCGAGGCAAAATAAGACAGTAATACTCTGCTCAAAGGCCAGTTTACTACATTTACTCCGGTAACATAACGAGAACCAATAGCTAAATCGGCTCCGTTGGCTTGGCAGGCATTGTACAATTTTTCCAAATCATTCGGATTGTGTGAAAAATCGGCATCCATCTCAAAAATGTATTCGTAGTGGTGTTTTAATGCCCATTTGAATCCGTGTACATAAGCCGTTCCCAAACCTGCTTTCTTCTTTCTTACCGATAAAAACAATTGACTTGGAAATTCACTTTGCAGCTCCATGACTTTATCCGCTGTTTTATCGGGTGAATTATCATCGACAATTAAAACATGAAACGGTTTTTGCAATGAAAACACAGCGCGAATAATGCTTTCAATGTTTTCAATTTCGTTATAGGTAGGAATAATTACAATGCCGTCGCTCATAAAATGGTGTCAATCTTCGTTGCAAAAATAAACTTTTTATCAGAGCACTATCTTAATAATTTTATAATAATTTAACAAATAAAAAATTAGTAATTTTGTCGGGATTATGATAGAAACCGTATTACAGCCGAGAGTTTTAGAACCTAAAGATTGGGCCACTTATCTTTTTATATTTTCGTTTGCTTTAATTGCCATTACCAAAACGGCTTTTGAAACGCGGTTTAGTGATTTTCTCAGGATTTTGGTTTCGGACAAATACATTAAAGTGTATAAAGACACTTCTCATTTGATGAGTGGTTTCACGATTCTTTTGTTTATTGTTCAGGTGATTTCGTTTTCATTTTTTATCCAATTAATCCTCAATCATTTAGGATATGTCTCGAAAACTGATTGGGTATTATTTCTTCGGATTTTTACTTTTTTCGGGATTTTTGTGCTTTCAAAATTTTTGATTGAAAAGATTATTGCCGCCACGTTTAATATCGAAGAATTTACAGAACAATTTAATTTGCAAAAAGTCAGTTACCGAACGTTTATCGGAATGGCATTACTTCCGGTTAATATTTATTTGTTTTATAACAATTCTCCATCAAATGTTTTGATTATTTGCGTTATTGCTGTGATTTTGGCAATTAATTTGTTTACTTATTTGATTTCGTTGAAGATTTATCAAAACTTACTCATCAGTAAGTTGTTTTATTTTATTTTGTATCTTTGCGCACTTGAAATAGCGCCCTACTATTTTATATATTATTTGATTACAAAAAATTTAGCACATTAGAATGTCCAATTTGAAAGTGAAAACAATTTTGGTGTCACAGCCAGAGCCAAAAGTAGAGAATTCACCTTATTTTGAGTTACAACAAAAGCATAAGGTAAAAATTGATTTCCGCTCATTTATACATGTTGAAGGTGTAAGTGCAAAAGATATTAGAGCTCAAAAAATCGACCTGAATAACTTCACGGCTATTATTTTGACTAGCAGAAACTCTGTGGATCATTTTTTCAGAGTAGCTGAAGAAATGCGCTATAAGGTTCCTGAAGATTTGAAGTATTTTTGTCAGTCAGAAGCGATTGCTTTTTACTTGCAGAAGTATGTAGTTTACAGAAAACGTAAAATCTATGTGGGTCAAAAAGACTTCGTTGATTTATCTCCGCTAATCAAAAAATACAAAGAAGAAAAATTCTTGTTGCCGGCTTCGGATCAATTAAATTATGATGTGCCACAAACCTTGAATAATCTAAAAGTGGATTGGACACAAGCAACTTTTTACAAAACCGTAATGAGTGATTTGTCTGATTTGGCCGATGTGTATTATGATGTTTTAGCCTTCTTTAGCCCAACCGGAATTAAATCGTTATTCAAAAACTTCCCTGACTTCCAACAAAACAATACCCGTATTGCCGTTTTTGGAAGCACTACACAAAAAGAAGCTTTGGAACACGGTTTGCGAATTGACATCTTAGCACCAACACCGGAAACCCCATCCATGACCATGGCATTAGAAAGATATATTGCTGACGCCAACAAAGGAAAATAAATTTAGTTTTATCAGAATAAAAAAAGCCATTCAAATTGAATGGCTTTTTTCTTTGGTTAGGTTTGTTTGTTATACTTGCGGCCCTGCTTTTACTAAGCTTTGACCTTCTTCATTATCGGTATATTGCGCAAAGTTTTTAATGAATCTTGCAGCTAAATCTTCCGCTTTTGTATTCCATTCTGACGCATCAGCATAAGTGTCTCTAGGATCTAAAATTGCTGAATTCACATCGTGTAAGGCGGTCGGTACAACTAAATTAAAAACAGGAACTGTTTTAGTTTCCGCTTTTTCAATCGAACCATCTAAAATGGCGTCAATAATAGCGCGAGTATCTTTGATAGAAATACGTTTCCCGGTTCCGTTCCAACCTGTGTTTACCATGTAAGCTGTGGCGTTGTGTTGTTCCATTTTCTTAACCAATTCTTCTCCGTATTTAGTTGGATGCAAGGTTAAAAAAGCTTTTCCAAAACAAGCGGAGAATGTCGGTTCCGGTTGTGTTACTCCCCTTTCAGTTCCAGCTAATTTTGCCGTAAATCCAGAAAGGAAGTAGTATTTTGTTTGTTCCGGTGTTAGTTTTGAAACCGGTGGCATCACTCCAAAAGCATCTGCCGTTAAGAAGATAACTTTAGTCGCGTGACCAGCTTTAGAAACCGGTTTTACAATATTGTGAATGTGATAAATCGGATAAGAAACTCTAGTGTTTTGTGTCACAGAACCATCTTTAAAATCAATAATTCCATCCGCATCAACGGTTACGTTTTCTAATAACGCATCTCTTTTGATGGCGGCATAAATATCCGGCTCGTTTTCTTTGCTCAAATCAATGGTTTTAGCATAACAACCGCCTTCAAAATTGAAGACGCCTTCGTCATCCCAACCATGCTCATCATCACCAATCAATTCGCGTTTTGGATCAGTAGACAAAGTTGTTTTTCCTGTACCTGACAATCCAAAAAACACAGCTACATCACCATCTTTTCCTTTATTGGCAGAGCAATGCATGGAAGCAATTCCCTGTAATGGCAAATAGTAGTTCATCATGGCAAACATTCCTTTTTTCATTTCACCACCGTACCACGTTCCGCCAATTAACTGCATTTTTTCAGTCAAATTGAAAGCGATATACACTTCTGAATTCAATCCGTGCGCGGCATAATCTTTAAAAGAAGTTTTCGAACCATTCATGACAATGAAATCAGGCTCGCCAAAGTTTTCCAACTCAGCTTCTGTCGGGCGAATGAACATATTGGTCACAAAATGCGCCTGCCAGGCCACTTCCATGATAAAACGCACCTTTAATCTTGTATTCTCATTGGCACCACAAAAAGCATCCACTACATATAATTTCTTACCGGTTAATTGGGCAAGTGTAGTTTCTTTTAAGGCATCCCAAGTGTTTTGATTAATCGGTTTATTATCGTTCACGGCTTTGTCTGAGTTCCACCAAATGGTGTTTTCCGTAACGCTATCTTTAACAATGTATTTGTCTTTTGGTGATCTGCCCGTGAAAACTCCTGTCATCACATTCACCGCTCCTAATTCAGAAAGTTGCCCTTTTTCAAAGCCTTCTAAACTCGGATTTAACTCATCATTGTATAATTTTTCAAAGGAAGGATTGTGGATAATTTCGTGAACGTTTTTGATTCCGTATTTTTCTAACGAAATCGATTTCGTAATTTGAGCGTAGTTCTCCATAGAAATTAGTTTGTGTTGTTTTAATAATCAGGCAACAAAGGTAAAAATTAAATTTTAGAAAGTATTTTTTTGTTGAAAATATTATTGCTTCTTTTTCAATACATTCCAAAACAACAGTGCCCAAGCCCCTATTAATAAGGCTCCGCCTATAGGGGTTACAATTCCTACGGGTTTAAAATTAAGCCCGGTTATCGTTTTGGTGGCCAACAAATAAATGGAACCCGAGAAGAAAAGTACTCCAAAAATAACGAGTTGAAAGATGGTTTTTTTGACTTTTTCAGAGAGTGTTGTATTCAATCCCAAAAACAATAAAAAAAGGGCATGATACAGTTGGTATTTGACACCGGTTTCAAAAGTTGTCAATTCTGCCACCGACAAGTATTTTTTTAAAGCATGCGCTCCGAAGGCTCCCAAAATTATCGCTGTCATTCCCATCAAAGCAGCAACGCCTGTTATTTTTCTTTCCATGTTTTTGTTTTGAATACTAAAACACAAATTTATCCGTTATCTGTTCATCGGAAAGAAAATTTCACTTTTCTTTTGGAAATTTAACAGTTTTAAATCTTTTATATTTGCAGCTTGAAATAATAGACATGAAGAAAATACTTTTTATACTTTGTTCCCTTTTTGTTTTCTGTTCGTTTACCACCGATGGAAATCAGCAAATTAAAGCCGGTGAGAAATTAGTCTTTGCCGGTTCTTATAATATGAGTGGTTTGATGACTCAATTGGCACAAGTAACCATGAGTACTGAAACGGTGGCTACCGCTAAGAATTCTTATTTACATTTAAGTTGTGAATTGGCCACCTATAGCAAATGGGATTCGTTTTTTAAAATCAGGGATATTTATGAATCGTATGTAAATCCGCAAACGCTGAAACCTAGTTTGTACAAAAGAAGCATAGACGAAGGCGGTTGGACGAAAAAAGAAAAATACGTCATCAAAAATAATGTAGTCAATAGTACTGCCAAGAAAAAAAACAAACCGGAAACCCAAAAAACCTTTACTATCGGAGCTTCAACCCAAGATGTGGTTTCGATGTTTTACAAAGTAAGAACGGTAGATTTCAACAAATTCAAAGAAGGGCAAACACAATCGTTACTAATTGTTTTTGACGAAAAGCAAATTCCGGTAACCTTAAAATATATGGGGAAAGAAACTGTTAACGCTGGAAATTTAGGCAAAAAAGAATGCTATAAAATTTCTATCGGCGCCAAAACAGATGCATTGCGCGGCAAAGACAAAAACTTAATCTGGTTAACCGCCGATGCCAAAAAAATCCCGACTTTATTGAAATTCAGCATCCCGGTAGGAACCGGACAATTAGCCTTAACCTCAGCAAGCGGCATTTAATTCAACATTATCATGAGAAAACTGTTTCTAATTTTAGCTATTGTTTTTACCATTTTGGCCATCATTTTTTCGGTAATGCCCATGGACACTTTGGCTTTTCTGCCTATAGGTTTTGCCATTGCTTTTGGCTTATTGTTGCTTAAAAAATCCGAAGACAAACAAAAACTCATTCCTAAAGCATTGTTACTGATTGGTGTTCTTTGCTCTGTTTTTGTTTTGGGCAAAACATTTTTAATCAAAGACGAAGTCGCGAAAGACACTCAGTTTGAAAAAGAAAAAATCGAGAATAAGAAAGAAGCCAAAAAAGAACTCGAAGAAATAGAAGGTTTGGAATAATTCACCAAAAGCTCATCCGAAACGATGGGCTTTTTTTATTTCAAATTCATACATTTGCTGCCTACAACAAACAAACGCATGAGAAATATTTTAATCATTGGTGCCGGACGCTCTGCCTCTTCACTAATAAAACATCTTTTAAGAAAATCTACTCAGGAAAACTTAAACGTAACCATTGGCGATTTATCCATAGAATTAGCCAAAAGGAAAACGTACAATCACCCTAATGCCACACCTATTGCCTTAGACATCAACAATGTTGAACAACGTCAGGCCGAAATTCAAAAGGCCGATATCGTAATTTCGATGTTGCCGGCACACATGCACATAGATGTGGCGAAAGACTGTGTCACCTTCAAGAAAAACATGGTTACTGCTTCCTATATTTCGGATGCCATGCAAAGTTTGGATGCCGAAGTCAAAGCCAACAACTTAATTTTTATGAATGAAGTGGGGCTAGACCCCGGTATTGATCACATGAGTGCCATGAAAGTGATTGACGAAATTCACGAAAAAGGCGGCAAAATGATTTTATTCGAATCGTTTTGTGGTGGGCTGATTGCTCCTGAGTCTGACGATAATCTTTGGAATTACAAATTCACCTGGGCCCCGAGAAACGTAGTTTTGGCCGGACAAGGTGGCGCTGCCAAATTCATTCAGGAAGGCAAATACAAATACATACCGTATCACAAATTGTTCCGCAGAACCGAATTCTTTCATGTGGAAGGGTACGGAAAATTTGAAGGCTATGCCAATCGCGATTCATTAAAATACAGAAGCATTTATGGCCTAGATGACATCCTGACTTTATATCGGGGAACTATTCGTAGAGTTGGTTTTTCTAAAGCCTGGAATATGTTTGTGCAATTGGGCATGACCGATGATTCTTATGTAATGGAAAACTCTGAAACGATGAGCTACCGTGATTTCATCAATTCCTTTTTACCATTTCATGCCTCAGACTCGGTTGAATTAAAAACCCGTATGGCACTTGGTATTGAACAAGACGACATCATGTGGGACAAATTAATGGAACTCGATATCTTTAATAAAAATAAGATCGTTGGGCTCAAAAATGCTACTCCGGCACAAATTTTAGAACGCATCTTAAACGACAGTTGGACACTACAACCGGATGACAAAGACATGATAGTGATGTACCACAAATTTGGTTACGAATTGAATGGCGAGCGCAAGCAAATCGATTCCAAAATGGTGTGCATTGGTGATGACCAAATCTACACAGCCATGGCCAAAACAGTTGGATTACCGGTAGCTATGGCTACTTTGCACATCCTGAACGGCGACATCAAAACGCCTGGCGTACAATTGCCTATTAAAAAAGAAGTGTACGAACCCATTTTGAAAGAACTGGCAGCCCATGGTATTGTTTTCAATGAAACCGAAATGCCTTATGTGGGCTACAATCCGGATAAATTATTAGGAAATTAAACTTCATCCTTACAATATGCTAAAACCGAAATTCTAACCGATTTCGGTTTTTTGTTTATAGATACCAAGTAAATTGCTATTTTTACTTTCAAATACTCTGATTATGAAAATAAATCAACTACAAATAGAAATTGATGATTTGAAATTAAAAGGAGCAAGCCCAGTAGGCTTGAGGTATACAAGCTTTAGCTTGTCTTATCATTCTTAAACCAATTCGAAAGCTATGAAAATAAACCAACTACAAATAGAAATTGATGGAATAGACAAGGAAATCCTGCGCGACCTGATGGAAGATGCCCGAAAACCCATTTTACAGATTGCCAATAAAATTGGAATCTCGGGTGCAGCCATTCATCAAAGGCTGAAAAAACTGGAAGACGCCGGAGTGATTTCGGGCTCTAAATTTATCGTAAACAACAGAGTTTTAGGCTATAGAACCATGGCCTTTATTGGGATTTATTTGGAAAAAGCAGCCAGCAACTCAGAGGCGGTGAAAGAATTGAAAAAAATTCCTGAAGTATTGGAATGTCATTATACTACTGGAAATTGGAGTATTCTTATCAAAATCATTTGCCGCGACAATGAACATTTGATGCAACTATTGAATAAAAAAATACAACCGATTGATGGGGTTTCCAGAACGGAAACCTTTATTTCATTGGAACAACAGATAGAAAGACAGATTCAACTGTAATCAAACTTTTATATGCCCCCAATTTTCGCCACGCTTGATGCGGTTGACCTGCATTTCACTAATTCCAAATTGTTTCGCTAACATTTTCATCCGCGTCTTATTGTTTGGATCGTTTAGTAATTTTTTCAAATACATAACCCTTGTCGAAGTAAGTTTACGCCCGTCCGCTTTTAAATTATGTTCCGTCAACTTTTTCATTGATTTAATCACATGCGGACTTCTCTTGTAATGTTCTTGTCGCTCTTCATAAGTTACCCATTTTAAATTCTCGACTGAATCATTCCCGCGCACATAATCCAAGTGAATTACATACAACTGCTCTTCAGAAGTCTTAGGAATAAAAAACTCCGCTACCAGTTTGTATACAAAAAAGGTGTTGTAAATCATTTTGCCGGCTGCGTTTTTTCTTCTGTACCGAAAAGCCTTAAATCCGTCAGAAACCGAACCCTTTAAAACATTTCCATCCCGAAATTCATTGGTAAAACTGATTAGTCTTCCTCTGTTGGAAACAGCATACCTATATTTTAATGGGATAGCTGTTTCGATTTCTCGAAATATTTCATTTCCGTAAAGTCTTATCATCATTGTGGTATTTATGATGCCCGAATCTACAATTTTTTTTTAGCACTTAAAAATTAACTCGCCATTAATAGCCGTATGTTCACATATTGCACGAAACAAACTATTAAAACAGCCATAAGTCCATTTATAAATAAAAAATCGGCTACAACATTATCTTCGGTTGCCAAAGACCTGCAACGCCCAATATAAGAGTGAGGCCAAAGCTCCGATGGCCGCTACCACATAAGTGCGTGCGGCCCATTTCAAGGCATCTTCGGCGCCAGCGTATTCCTGTTGGCTCAGCATGTTTTTGTTTTTCAACCAAGCCAAGGCGCGATTGCTCGCATCATACTCAACCGGCAATGTGATAAAACTGAAAGCTGTAGCCACTGCCATAAGCACCAACCCGATAACAGCCACGTAAAATCCAAAACCTAAATGGGCTCCGGCTCCCAGAATCAATCCACCAAAGATTAACCATTGCGAGAGCGTGGACGACACGTTGACGATGGGCACTAACTGTGACCGCAATTGTAACATAGCATAAGCCTGGGCGTGTTGTACGGCATGACCACATTCGTGAGCCGCCACGGCAGCCGCAGCCGCATTTCGCTGATTGTATACCGCTTCACTCAGGTTTACGGTTTTGTCAGCAGGATTGTAGTGATCGGTCAATTGACCTTCTACCGAAATGACTTTGACATCATAGATGCCGTTGTCCTGTAGCATTTTGGTGGCGATTTCGGCACCGCTCAACCCATTGCGCAACTGGATGTGTGAGTATTCCTCAAATTTGCTCTTTAATTTAGAGCTTACGGCAAAGCTTACTAAAGCTATGAGTCCGATTAAAATATAGTATCCTAACATGATTTTTATTTTTTGTTTTCTAAAACAACATCAAATTGTGCGCCAAAGGAATAACAATGACAGCCTGTCATTTATCGGCAAATCGTGATAAAAGCAACTAACTCGGCGGCTTCGTAATAGGTAAAATTCACGCTTATGATTTCGTAGCCTGCATTGGCTTTTTCGTTGAGGAAGTGCTCTACTTTTTCCGTTAGTTTTTCTTTCATACTGCTGAAACCCGCTTTCTCAACAATGGTGTGTACTTCGTGTTTTTTCATGGTAATTGGTTTTTTGTATTAGTCGAAAGGGTTGCCAATAGGTTACAAAAAAATCCCAAACTCAACTGAATTTGGGATTCTTACTATTTGAAATTGATTTTTATCCTACCAGATTGATGACTTTCCCCGGAACGATAATTATTTTATTTGGTGTTCTTCCTTCTAATTGTTTGATGGTTCTTTCGTCGGCTAATACGATTTCCTGTATTTGGGCAACGGTTAAATCCAAAGGCAATTTGATGGTAAAACGCATTTTTCCGTTAAACGAAACCGGATATTCTTTTTCCGATTCTACCAAATATTTCTCTTCACAAATTGGGAAAGCCACAGTGGAAACAGAACCTTCGTGTCCTAATTGACTCCACAATTCTTCCGCAATATGTGGTGCATACGGCGAAATCACTATGGCCAATGGTTCCAGGATTTTTCTGTGGTTGCATTTCATCGTAGCCAATTCATTCACACAAATCATAAACTGCGACACCGACGTATTGAACGAGAAGTTCTCGATATCCTCGGTCACTTTTTTGATGGTTTTGTGTAGCGATTTGTACATTTCCGGCGTGGGTTCGTCATTGCTCACATTTAACCCCGTGTTCTCATCAAAATACAAACGCCATAGTTTTTTCAGGAAACCTGATACTCCCGTGATTCCTGCCGTGTTCCAAGGCTTGGCTTGCTCCAATGGCCCTAAGAACATTTCGTATAAACGAAGGGTATCGGCACCATAATCGTTACAGATGTCGTCAGGATTCACCACGTTGTATTTCGATTTGGACATTTTTTCGACTTCGCGGCCGACAATATATTTACCGTTTTCTAAAATGAATTCGGCGTCTTTATAGTCTGAATATAACGGATGCTTTTTGAAGGCTTCAATATCCAATTCGTTTGTTATATCGTTGATGACTGCTAAGTCAACATGAATTGGATGAACCTTTTCACCTGCGATCAATCCTTTTGAATAAAGCTTTTTAGAATCTTCGCTCCTGTATACAAAAGCACTCATCCCCAATATCATTCCCTGATTGATCAGTTTTTTGAACGGTTCTTCGGTTGGGGCGTAGCCACGGTCTTTTAGGAATTTGTTCCAAAAACGAGAGTACAACAAGTGGCCGGTAGCGTGCTCGCTGCCGCCTATGTATAAATCTACGCTTTCCCAATAGTTCAAAGCATCGGCTGAGGCGAACTCGGCATCGTTGTGCGCATCCATATAACGCATCCAATACCACGAACTTCCTGCCCAACCCGGCATGGTGTTTAACTCTAACGGGAATACCGTTTCGTTGTCAATTTTGTCATTGTCTACAATAGTATTTTTCACTGTTGACCACGCCCATTTGGTAGAGTTTCCTAATGGTGGTTGGCCATCTTCGGTTGGTAAATATTTTTCTACTTCCGGTAAAACGATGGGCAAGTGTTTGGCGTCAATCATTTGCGGTAAGTCGTTCACATAATATACCGGGAAAGGTTCCCCCCAATATCTTTGTCTTGAGAAAACCGCATCGCGCAAACGGTAATTGGTTTTGCCTTTTCCGTGATGGATTTTTTCTAAGGCTTCGATGATTTTTTTGGTTCCGTCTTTATAGCCCAACCCGTTTAGGAAATCAGAGTTGACTAATTCAAACCCTTCTTTTCCGGCGAAAGCTTCTTGTGAAATATCTTGATTGAAAATGTTCTTGATTTCAGGCATGCCTTTTTGACCTTTGAAGAAATTGGCAAACGCATAATCTCTTTCATCGCCACAGGGTACCGCCATCACCGCTCCGGTTCCGTAACCGGCTAAAACGTAATCGCCAATCCAAACCGGGATGGGTTCATGCGTAAACGGATGAACAGCATAGGCTCCGGTGAAAACGCCCGATATGGTTTTAACATCCGCCATTCTTTCACGTTCGGAACGCTTGGCAGTAGCTTCTACATAGGCCTCAACAGCTGCTTTTTGTTGCTGAGTCGTGATTTGCGAAACCAATTCATGTTCCGGTGCCAAAGTCATAAACGTAACGCCAAATATTGTATCAGGGCGTGTGGTGAATACCGAAATCCTCTCGCTGGAATTTTTCACATTAAAATCCACTGAAGCGCCTACGGATTTCCCAATCCAGTTTCTTTGGCTTTCTTTGATGGATTCGCTCCAGTCAATGGTTTCTAATCCCTGCAATAATCTTTCGGCATAAGCGGAAATTCGCATCGACCATTGGGTCATTTTTTTACGAATCACCGGATGACCACCGCGTTCGGAAACGCCGTTTACGATTTCGTCATTCGCTAACACGGTTCCTAAAGCCGGACACCAGTTCACTTCGGTTTCGGCCAAATAGGTTAAACGGTATTGCAATAGGATTTGTTGTTTCTTTTCTTCGGAATAGAATTTCCAATCGGAAGGGAAGAATATTTCTACATTGTCATCACAAACGGCGTGAACTGTTGCGTTTCCCGCTTTTTCAAAAATGGATACCAACTCAGAAATGTCTTCGGCTTTGTCGGTCGCTAAGTTGTACCACGAGTTGAACAGTTGAATAAAAATCCACTGCGTGTGTTTGTAGTAATCGGCATTGGACGTACGCACTTCTCTACTCCAATCGAAAGAGAAACCGATTTTGTCTAATTGCTCGCGGTAACGGGCGATGTTTTCGCGGGTGGTTTTCTCCGGATGTTGCCCAGTTTGGATGGCGTATTGCTCGGCCGGTAAACCAAAAGAGTCGTAGCCTTGCGGATGCAATACGTTGAATCCTTTATGCCGTTTGAAACGCGCCACGATATCGGAAGCGATGTAGCCCAGCGGATGCCCCACGTGTAAGCCCGCTCCGGAAGGATACGGAAACATGTCGAGGACATAATACTTGGGTTTGTCGGAATTATTGCTGGCGGCAAACGTTTGGTTTTGTGCCCAATACTGTTGCCATTTGGCTTCGATTTTTTCGTGGAAATACTTCATTCGTTGTAATGTAATTGCGTTTACTTTTTAGCCCCGATTGGAGAGGTTACCGTGTAACCCGGAAAGCGGGAAAATGGCTGGCTGAAACTGCCCGGACCACTCGCTTCTAAAAAATTTAAGCGACAAATTTACGTTTATTATAATAAAGTTAAAAGTTTGTGCGTTATAAAGGAGAAAAACAATTTTCTTTATTATTTTTACGGCTTAAATCACTGTTTATGTCAGACTCATTTGAAAAGTTTCAGAAGCGCAGAGTAATTACCTCCTATTTTTCGGTAGTGTTGAGTATCTTTTTAGTGTTGTTTTTATTGGGAATTTTGGGGCTTTTTGTCATCAATTCCAAACGTTTATCAGACAATTTTAAGGAAGAAATCGTGATGACGGTTTTCTTTAAAAATGAAGCAACGGACTCGGTTACGACCGCTTTTAACAGTGAATTGAAAACGGCGAAGTTTGCCAAATCTTTTGAATATGTTTCGAAAGAAAAAGCGGCAGCGCAGCACAAAAAAGTGATAGGCGAAGATTTCATGCAATTTTTGGGTGTGAATCCGTTGCAGAATTCGTTTGACATTCATTTGAAAGCAGATTATGTAAACAATGCGGAAATTGCCAAAATTCAGGACCGTTTGCGCCAAAACCCAATGATTGCAGACATTGTTTATGACAAACAATTGGTGACGTTGGTCAATGACAACATCAAAAATATCAGTATGTGGATTTTGGTCATCAGCTGCATTTTTGCTTTGGTTTCAGTATTGCTGATTAACAGTTCGCTGCGACTATCGATTTATTCGAATCGCTTTATTATCAAAACCATGCAAATGGTGGGCGCTACCAAATCGTTCATCCGAAAACCGTTTATCAAAACCAATGTTATTCTCGGGTTTGTGGGCGCGGTGTTGGCCATTTTGGCTTTGATAGGCGTGCTGATTTACATCCAGACCAGCTTCCCGAATTTGGGAATTATGGAAAACCAAGTGGCTATAATTGCTGTGCTTTTGGGCGTTTTGGTTCTTGGTATTGTGATTACTTTTATCAGCACCTATTTTGCGACGCAACGCTTTTTGAATTTGAGAACAGACGACCTTTATTAATTTTTGATTTAAGATACTATGAAAAATAACGAGCAAAAACCGGATTTTCTTTTCGAGAAAGTGAACTACAAAATATTATTAATCGGTATTGCCGTGATTGCTATTGGCTTTATACTAATGAGTGGCGGGGGTAGTGATGATCCGAAAGTGTTCAACGAAGATGTTTTCAGTTTCAGAAGAATTCGTTTGGCGCCAACCGTGGTTTTGATTGGTTTTGGCATTACGATTTATTCTATTTTTAAGAAAAGCAAATAGCTTTATAGATTTTTGGATGGTTGGATTATTAGAGCCTTCTTACCACTTTCCTTAAATCTAATTATCTAACAATCTAACAATCTAATTAATGGATTACATTCAAGCCGTTGTACTGGCGATCATTGAAGGCATCACGGAGTTCTTGCCGATTTCTTCTACCGGTCACATGATTATTGCTTCTTCTTTTTTTGGCATTGCCCATGATGATTTTACCAAATTGTTTACCGTTGTGATTCAGTTGGGTGCTATCCTTTCGGTGGTGGTTTTGTATTTCAAACGCTTTTTTCAGACGCTGGATTTCTATTTCAAATTGTTTGTTGCCTTTCTTCCGGCAGTGATTTTCGGATTGCTGTTTAGCAAAAAAATTGATGCTTTGTTGGAGAACCCAATTACAGTGGCAGTTTCTTTAGTATTGGGTGGTATCATTTTATTGAAAGTGGATGATTGGTTTACCGATAAAGAAGAGACTCAGGAAACCGAAACCATAAGTTATTTGACCGCTTTGAAAATTGGGTTGTTCCAATGTTTGGCCATGATTCCGGGCGTTTCTAGAAGTGGCGCGAGTATTATTGGCGGAATGTCGCAAAAACTATCGCGAAAAACAGCAGCTGAATTTTCATTTTTCCTAGCGGTACCAACCATGTTGGGTGCTACGGTTAAAAAATGTTACGATTACTGTAAAGACGGTTTTGTCTTAAGTCACGAGCAAATCAACTTTTTGATTATTGGCAATGTAGTGGCTTTTATAGTGGCGATGTTAGCGATTAAATCGTTTATTGGTTACTTATCCAAACACGGTTTCAAAATGTTTGGGTATTACCGAATCATTGTTGGCGTTGCGATTTTAGTGATTAATTACTTCCATCCTTTGTTTGTTCTTTAATGACGGCCGAAGCTATCTTAGAAGGGCAAGTCCTTTTGATTGACAAACCGCTCACTTGGTCTTCGTTTCAGGCGGTGAATAAGTTAAAGTACATTCTAAAGCGAAAATACGATCTTCCAAAAAAATTCAAAATTGGTCATGCCGGAACTTTGGATCCACTAGCCACTGGTTTACTGATTGTTTGCACCGGAAAATTTACCAAAAAAATCACGGAGATTCAAGGTCAGGCCAAGGAATACACCGGAACCATTACTGTTGGCGCTACGACGCCATCCTATGATATGGAAACGCCAGTAGATGCCACTTTCCCGACGGAACATATTACGGCTGATTTAATTCAGCAAACAGTGAAGCAATTTCTTGGCGAAATCGACCAAAAACCGCCGGTATTTTCAGCCATTAAAAAAGACGGCATTCGATTATACGAACACGCCCGTGCCGGAGCTGAAGTTGAAATTTCTTCGAGAAAAACTACGATTCATGAATTTGAAATCACTAAATTTGATTTACCTGACATTGAATTCCGAGTAGTTTGCAGCAAAGGAACCTATATCCGTTCACTCGCTTATGACTTTGGAAAAGCATTGCATTCAGGTGGCTATTTATCCGTATTGCGAAGAACCAAAATCGGAGACTATTCAGTAGAAAATGCCATTTCTCCGGAAGCTTTTGAAAAAAGCATTAATCAAAATGAAAGCTAAACTTGTACTCATAGCGCTATTACTCTGTCAATTGGGATTTTCTCAGGAAACTCATAATTCAGACGATAGTAAACCCAAAGAAGCCAAGTACACTTATACCAAAATTGATTTTTCAGTTCCCATTCGTGCCAATCAATATGCGGGCGAAATCGACCCGTACACCGGTGAAAAAGAGCCTTGGTTTTTACCGGATGGTGTTAGTGGAAGAGTTGGTTTTGGCATCAAAGCCAATGATTGGATTAGTATAGGCACCAATTTGGGCGTTGACTGGAAAGCCAGTGAGTGTTTGGTTGTTGTTCCTTTATTTGGTTCTGTAAAGATCAATCCGAAAATTGGAGAAGACCTCCGCATTTTTGTAGAGCCCGGTTTTGGAAGAGCCTTAACCATTGGCAGCAATCAATTATCCGGTTATTTTAAAAAAATAAGTGTTGGTGTAGGAGACGGTAAAGGTAATTTTGGTCTTTATCTGGAGCTTTGCCAATATGGGTTTTCCAAAAATTACGATTATAAAATAGGCAGTTTTAGTCTTGGCATGACCATTACGCTTTAATGATTACTCGACGGCCATCATCAACTCCATGATTTCTTTTTGGGTTGACAATCCTTTGTCATGCAGATACCACATGTGTAAAGCGGTTTTCCCTTTGTCATCTACCACACCATGTTGTGCTTTATAATCCAAAATTAATTGTTTCGCGGCTTGTGGTCTTGGCCCGAATTCGCCCAAAACGGTCAAAGTGTTTTTATCTAAAACGATTAATTTTGGAATGGATCGCGTTCCATTGGTTAAAAAAAGATTCATCAACTCATCGTTCTCATCACGGAATACCATTTTTAAATCAATGTTCTCCGAAACCTCTGCCATCTTATAAATAACCGGAACAATCTGTGCCGAGTCGCCACACCAGCCTTCGGAAATCACCAGCCAAATGTATTCTTTTTGCAAACCCCGCAATTTTTGAACATAGTCATCGGTAACCAAAATTGTTTTCTCTAACCGGTTCATGCGCGCTTCATTTAATTCGGTATAATGCACCAAGGCTTCTGATTGTTCCTTTCCGGTTGCTTTTCCTTCTTTAAACAACGTGGTAATGTAATTTCTATATTCGGTAAAGGGGTAACTCTTGAGTAAACTCTTTGCAATAATGGCTTTCATAAACAGTGTTTTTCGACTGCAAAGTTACAAAACCCAAAAGCCGAAAAACATGATAATTGTTACCAAACATTATTTTTATCGAATAGGGTACAAAAACAGAATATGTTTATATTTGCAACCATTAAACAACTCAACAAACGACTTGAGTGTGCGAAAGCATGACTCCTAATTAACAAAAATTATCTGGAATGAAATACAAAAGAATTCTTCTAAAACTAAGCGGTGAAGCGCTGATGGGCGACAGACAATACGGAATCGACCCAAAACGTTTAGCTGAATACGCCGAAGAGATAAAAGAAATTCACTCCAAAGGCGTAGAAATTGCCATCGTTATTGGTGGTGGAAATATTTTTAGAGGGGTAGCCGGAGCCAGTAATGGTATGGACCGCGTGCAGGGAGATTATATGGGAATGTTGGCCACCGTGATTAACGGAATGGCGTTGCAAGGCGCTTTAGAAGACAAAGGCATGCTGACTCGTTTGCAAACGGCTTTAAAAATTGAAGCCATTGCCGAACCGTATATCAAAAGAAGAGCCGTACGTCATTTGGAAAAAGGAAGAATTGTTATTTTTGGAGCCGGAACCGGAAATCCGTATTTCACTACCGATACTGCTGCCGTTTTGCGTGGTGTGGAAGTGAATGCCGACGTGATTTTGAAAGGAACCCGCGTGGATGGAATTTATGATTCCGATCCTGAGAAAAACGCCAATGCCGTGAAATTTGACACTATTTCTTTTGACGATGTAATCAAAAAAGGCCTGAATGTAATGGACTCCACAGCTTTCACCTTAAGTCAGGAAAATGAATTGCCAATTGTGGTTTTTGACATGAACAAAAAAGGAAATCTGTTAAAAATTTGCGAAGGCGAAACTATAGGAACCGTAGTTAAAATATAGTTGTCGGTTCTACGTTGTCGGTTCTATTTTATAACTTACAACGCACAACCTACCACCTAAAAAACTTTTTAAAAACAATGGAAGAAATTGAATTTATTTTAGACAGCACCAAAGAATCAATGATTGGTTCTATTGCTCATTTAGAAAAAGAATTTTTAAACATTCGCGCCGGAAAAGCTTCTCCACAAATGCTCGGAAGCGTGTTTGTAGATTATTATGGTTCGCAAACCCCATTATCGCAAGTGGCCAACATTAATGTACCCGATGCCAGAACCATCACGGTAACGCCTTGGGAAAAAAACATGTTGCATCCTATTGAAAAAGCCATCATGGTGGCCAATATTGGTTTTAATCCCATGAATAACGGGGATAACATCATCATCAGCGTGCCGGCTCTGACCGAAGAAAGGAGACGCGACTTGGTAAAACAAGCCAAAGCAGAAGCGGAAGATGCCAAAATCGGAATCCGAAATGCGCGTAAAGATGCCAATACCGAAATCAAAAAATTAGAAAAAGAAGGTACATCGGAAGACATTTGTAAAACGGCCGAAGATGACGTTCAAAAATTAACCGATTCGTTCATCAAAAAAATTGACGAACATTTGCTTCACAAAGAAGCCGAAATCATGAAAGTGTAACTTTGTTAATTCAATACTAAAATCCGCCGTGTGCGGATTTTTTTATTCCTACTTTTGCAGTAGATTTTGTGCCAAACCCTTTCTAATGAAGCCACTGCTATTTTTATTTTTATTCTTCACCCTGTCGCTTCAGGCACAATTTCAAATCAATGGCATCATTAAGGATTCCGAAACCAAAAAACCGCTTCCTTTTGCTACCATTACTACCGAAAACGGCTTTGCCACTATATCGGATGTGGATGGAAAATTTCATTTTCTTTTAGCAGCACAACCCGAAACTTTGACCGTTTCTTATGTGGGTTATGAACCAAAATCCATTTCGCTTTTTGAGACCAAATTGTTCTTCACCATTTTACTTTCGCCAAAAACAGACGTTTTGAAAGAAGTGATCCTCTCCAATGAAAATCCGGCAAAAGCCATTATTACTAAAGTCATTCAGCAAAAAGAAGCCAACAATCCTCAAAAAAAACTACACACTTTTCAATTCAAATCCTATAACAAATTACTGGTAACGGCCAATCCGGATTCCATCGTTGGGAAAATCGACACGCTTTTTGTAGATGTTGTTTCCAAAGATAAAATTGCCAAAATTGATTCATCCGATTATAAATTCAAAAAAATAATCGACAAACAACATTTGTTTCTGACGGAAAAAGTATCGCAGTTTCAATTTGAAAAACCCATCTTGAAAGAAACTATATTGGGTACTAAAATGGCTGGATTTAAAGAGCCCATCTATGAACTGTTGGGCTTTAGTTTGCAGTCGTTTTCTATTTACGATGAGAAATACGAGTTGTTTGAAACCAAGTACAAAAGTCCGATTGCCAATGGCGCGCTCAAAGAATACCGCTATAAAATTCTCGACACGACGACTATCAGCAACAGACCTGTTTTGGTTATTTATTTCAAAAACAAAATCAGCGCCAAAGGACTGGAGGGATTGTTGTATGTGGATAACGAAAACTTTGCCATAGCCAAAGCCGTAATGCGGATTCGCGGTGTTTTGGATATTACCGGAGTGCATGAATTTAGCTATTTACCAGCCGAAAATATTTGGTTTCCGGTACGTAAAAATTTCAAAATTGTCAAAGGAAAAAGCAAAGAACCTACAACTGTTTTGGGTGGAAGGATTGAATTCGCCGCCGAAGATGAGGATGAAAAAGCAACCAGCCAAAAACAAGCTTCCGACTTTACCTATCTGGCATCCGAAATGCATGTTTTTGATATGAAAGTAAACACCGATTTGAAAATCAAAAAATCAGCCATCACTATTGATGTGAAGGAAAATGCAAACACCCGAGAGGATGCTTTTTGGAAGGAAAACCGAACCGACAGTCTGGACACGCGAAGCGAACGAACTTACTTTGTTTTGGACAGTGTGGTCACCAAACAAAAAATTGAGAAGAAAATCCGATTTGGACGCAAGATTATTAATGGGTATTTGCCTTTTGGTCCGTTTGATTTTGATTTGCGTTATCTGCTGAGTTATAACAATTTCGAGGGATTCCGTTTCGGCATCGGCGGGATTACCAATGAATTATTTTCCCGAAAATTTCGCATCGAAGGCTACACCGCTTATGGGTTGAAAGACGAAACGTTCAAATACAATTTAGGTTCTGCCGTCAGAATTGGAAATGCTTCCGGCACCTGGATTGGCGGTTCTTATACAGATGATGTCCGGGAGATTGCCAGTACCACTTTTGCTACAGACAAACGCGTTTTCAAACTCTACGATCCACGACCGATTAACATCAGTACCTTTTACAATCACAAGACTTGGCGCGGGTATATTGAAACCAAAATCATTCCGAAAACAGAAAGCATTTGGCAACTGTCACACAGCGAAATCAGCCCATTGTTTGATTACACTTTTGATTATGATGGAAAATTGTATCGCGATTTTGCCATGACTACCGCTATGTTTGCTATTCAATGGAATCCTTTTAGTGATTTTATGCAAACGCCGAATGGCCGAATTGAATACGAAAAAAGATTCCCGAGATTTGCTTTGCAGTTTACCAAATCATTGCCTCATTTCTTAAATAATGATTTTGATTTCAGTAAAGTTGATGCCCGAATTGAATACGAAAAGAAATATCTGAACGGACAAAAATCAGAAATTCTGGTGCAGGCCGGTTATAGTTTTGGTGCCGTTCCGCTGACGCATTTATACAATACCTCTCCGAATAATTTAACAAAAGACAACATCCTGCAAAGGATAACAATTGCTGGCAAAAACAGTTTTGAAACCATGTATTTCAATGAGTTTTTCTCGAGTGAATTTGTGATGCTGCAATTCAAACACGGACTCAAGCGTGTAGAATTATTTCCAAAAGTAAAACCCTCCTTGGTTCTGGTAACGCGAATGGTGTGGGGAAATTTGAAGAATCCGGAGCGCCACATTGGCATTGATTACAAAACTTTAGACCAAGGCCTGTTCGAATCGGGCATTGAATTGAATCAAATCTACAAAGGTTTCGGATTGACCGGATTCTATCGTTACGGCCCAAACCAACTACCAAGATTTGAAGACAACTTAGCCATTAAATTGAGTTTTGTATTGGATTTAGGATTGTAACTTACGGTTTGATAATCAATACCGAAGGAATATCAGTTAGCCAAGTTACCTCGTCGTCTACCAATTTTTTCCAGGTTTCTAAACTGAAAATCACCAAGTCCTGATTGGCCAACAGTGGTTTGCTAATCTTTTCAGGGTTCAACACTTCAATATTGTCCGGATGTTTTTGTTCCAAAGCCTCGAAAGCATTTTCAACGATGAAATTATTTTTGGTTTGTCTGTTGTTTTCCAAAATGGTCACATGCGCATCGTTGTTGTAAATCAGTTTCTGAGCATAATCAATCAGAAACACATCGCCAATGGCAAAAACTCCAACAAAAACTTTATTGACTTGGTGCAAATCTTTATCAATCAAAATTCCTAATGGCGTTTTGGTTTTGGAAATAATCAAACGCGTTCTGTCATCAAAAGGTGAATTTTCAAATAAGCCTTCCTTTCCTTTAAACTTGTCTAATAATCGGTCCGGGTTGATGATTCGCGAGGTAAACCCAAGTACTTTCCCCAATATGGTTCCTTCAAAAATAGATTTTCCTAAGCCCACCAGCACAAAATCATAATGTCCTTCCTGAGCGATATCGGCAATATCCGATTCCATATCACCCGTAGCTTTGAAAATGGTGGTGATTTCCTGGTTGAGTTTTTTAGATTCTTTGAGAATGGGTTCAAAAGTGGACGCTTCGTATTCTTCTAAATTATACGAATGCATTTCGTCACTGTTCGACAAGTGCATGGCGGTAACATTGGCAGTTTCGGCTTGTTTTTTTACCAAACTGTTGGCCAAGCGCAATAAAGATTTCCCTTTTTCATTGTTCCCAAAAGAGATCAAAATTTTGAATTCAGAATTTTTCTTAATTTCAGACGGAATGATGACATCTTTCGTTTTGAATATAAAGTTGATAATATCCAATGCCGGACCCGTCATAAAAGTGGTCACCAAAGCCATAATCACCATCATAGTAAAGACTTTTGGCGAAAGCACTCCCAACTCGTAACCGATGTTCAGCACCACTAATTCCATCAAACCGCGAGTGTTCATCAAGGCTCCGATGGTTAAACTATCGCGCCAACTTTGACCGACAAATTTGGCCGCTAAAGCACTTCCAAAGAATTTTCCGGCTACGGCTACCGCAATAATACAACCGGTTATTTTCCATAAATACGGATCATTGATTAAACCAATTTCAGTACGCAATCCGGTGAATACAAAGAACAATGGCAGCAATAATATCACGGCAACATCTTCTACTTTTTCGATAAAAACATTTCTGAATTTAGTGATGTCCGGCATGATAGACCCCATCATAAAGGCGCCAAACAAAGCGTGAATTCCAATGATTTCGGTTACATAGGCCGACATTATTAATGTCAGAAGAAAAATAGCCACTACCGGTTTTTTAATGTTGTCTTTTTTGGCATATAAATCGCCGACGCGTTTTAAGAACGGTTTCACTACAAAAAGCATCAGCAGCACATACACAATCGCTAATCCGATAACATAGATGGAGCTCACAAAACTTCCGGCTTTTACAATGGCAATAACTACGGCCAATATACACCAAGCTGTGATATCATCGGCTGCAGCACATGTAATTACTATGGTTCCCAATCGGGTTTTGTGAATTCCTCGTTCCTGAACAATTCGGGCCAAAACCGGAAAAGCAGTAATACTCATAGCAATTCCCATGAACAAACTGAAGGACAAAAATTCGATACCTGGCGGTGCAAATTGATGATAGGTGTAATACGACAACCCAATACCTAAAGCAAAGGGAATTACAATACTGGCATGACTGATAACGACTGCCTCATTGGCTTTATTTTTTAGCACTTTCAAATCTAATTCCATACCCACAATAAACATGAAAAGAATCAAACCTACCTGACTTAACAATTGAAGATTGCCCAAAGAATCAGCCGGAAATAAGGCTCCTTCCATATCTGGAAAATACAACCCGAAGAGGGATGGTCCCAAGGCAATACCCGCAATAATTTCACCAATAACGGTTGGCTGACCAATCTTTCTGAATATCCAACCAAAAATTCGGGCTACCAAAACAATAGTAATGATTTGAAAAAGCAATAAGGCCAGTGGGTGCTGCAAATTGTGAAATAGTGAAGATAAAAACTGCGTCCATTGATTATCGCTGGCGGATGGTGAAATGATTTTTCTACCCACCTCTAAAAGTCTTCCCTGCTCTACTATCCAATACATCAAAGCCGTGAAACCGACAATTATAATCAAATAAAATAAAGTATTTTTTAAATTTCTCATACCAAATACTGTCAATTTGTGCTTTACAAAGATGCTAAAAAGCAATGTAATTTTTCAGATTTTTTTTGGGCGTTGACATTTATTTAATCTTCGCCTTTTGACACACATTAAAATACGTAAAACTTTCACAATTTCTTACCCAATTATGTCCGTTTTACTTACCTTTGCAACCGTTTAAAATTTAGAATGAAAAAGAAATTAAAAGCAGGATTTTGGGAATTTATCGCCGGAATTATTCTGAGAAACAGAATAACCATCAGCGTTGGAATTGTACTGCTGACCCTCTTCCTGGCCATGCAATGGAAAAACGTTGGCATGACCTACAACGAAGCCAACTTATTACCCAAAAACCATAAAGCCAATAAAGATTATACCCAATTCCTAAACACCTTTGGAGAAGAAGGAAACCTAGTGGTTATTGGCGTTAAAGACAATAAATTATTCACGCCAAGTGCTTATAAAGCCTGGAATGAAATGATGACTAATTTGAAATCACACCAAGAAGTGGAACTGGTGGTTTCGTTAAATGATTTAAAAAAATTACAAAAAAACGACACCTTAGAGAAGTTCGAATTAGTCCCGTTAATTGACCAAAAAAAGACCGTTGATCCCGCTTATCTAAAAGAAATCAAAAGACAGCTTTTTAACGATTTGCCATTTTATGAAGGCTTGCTTTTCAATAAAAAATCGGGCAGCATTCGCTCGGCGATTTACATCAATAAAAAAGTGGTCAATTCCCCTATCAGGAAAAAATTCATTCTGAATGTCTTGGTTCCCGAAGTGGAAAAATTTGAAAAAGCCACACATATTGATCTGAAAGTTTCGGGCATGCCTTATATCCGAACCATCAACACCGAAAACATGAAAGGCGAGATTGGGCTTTTCATTGGCGCGGCACTGTTCATCACCTCACTAATTTTCTTCCTGTTTTTCCGGTCACACCGAGCTACTTTTATCTCAATTTGCATCTTGATTGTCGGTGTAATGTGGTCCTTCGGAACGCTGGGCTTGTTCCATTATAAAATTACGATTTTGACGGCGATTATTCCACCGTTAATTATCGTCATTGGCATTACCAATTGTATTTTTCTGATTAATAAATACCAACAGGAAATCAAGATTCACCGCAATCAGGCCAAGGCTTTGCAACGGGTGATTTCCAAAATTGGCGTATCCACTTTGATGACCAATTTGACGACAGCCATTGGTTTTGCCACGTTCATGATTACCGGAAATGATTTGCTGTACGAGTTCGGATTGGTGACTTCCATTAATGTGATTACTGTTTATCTTTTGACGCTATTGGTTGTGCCGATTGTGTATAGTTTTATGCCATTGCCCAAAGAAAAGCACTTAAACCATTTGAGCAAAAATTACCTTTCGGCGATTTTGAATTCAGTGGAAAATTTGGTTCGAAACAAACGAAATCTGATTTACGGCATTTATGGCTTGCTTTTGATTTTCAGTGTAATTGGAGTTTCGCAAATGAAAATTTCCGGAAGTTTGATTGGCGAAATGCCAAAAAGCGCTTCGTTCTTTAAGGACATTGTTTTCTTCGAAAAAGAATTCAACGGCGTGATGCCTTTGGAAATCATGATTAACACCAAACGCAAAAAAGGCGTAATGAAAGCCTCCACTTTGCGAAAAATGGATGAATTGCAGCAAACGATTGACAGTATTCCGGAGCTTTCAAAACCGGTTTCGATTGTGAATTTGGTGAAATATTCGAAGCAGGCGTTCTACAACGGCAATCCGGAATATTACGATTTGCCAAATTCTCAGGAGCAGGCTTTCATTCTTTCCTATGCCAAAAATGCCACCAAAGGTTCCAAAGACAATCTGATGAAAAGTTATGTGGACAAAACGGGACAATACGCCCGAATCACCACCTTCATGAAAGACATTGGCACCGAAGAAATGGCGAAGATTGAAAAGAAATTACATGCCAAAATAGATAAAATTTTCCCGAGTGACCGATACGAAGTTACACTGACCGGAAAAGCGTTAGTCTTCCAAAAAGGAACAGCTTACTTAGTTGACAACCTTATCGAATCACTGATATTCGCTATCTTGCTTATCGCAGGATTGATGGCCTATATGTTCCGTTCCTGGAAAATGATTTTCGCTTCGGTGGTGACCAATATTTTACCGCTTTGCATCACCTCAGGATTGATGGGTTATTTCGGAATTCCATTAAAACCATCCACCATTTTGGTCTTTAGCATTGCTTTCGGAATTTCGGTAGATAATGCAATTCAGTTTATGGCCAAATACCGTCACGACTTAATTCAAAACGGAGGCAAAATTAAAAAAGCCGTTATCAGTGCGTTGCACGAAACCGGCGTGAGTACCTTCTATACTTCGGTGGTTTTGATTTTTGGTTTTGCTATCTTTACGTTGTCAAGTTTTGGAGGAACGATAGCGCTGGGCGGATTGATATCGGTAACGTTGACCTTTGCTATGTTTGCTAACTTAGTGGTGCTCCCGGCTTTAGTTTTGACTACCGAAAAATGGAGTGGTAAAAAGGAATTTTTAGACGAACCGAGCATCAACATTTATCGCGATAACAATGAAGAAAACGAAGTGGAAGAGAGCGAAAAATAAGCCTATTTTAAATTATATTTGTATCAGAAAAAAAGAATAAAAATGAAACATTCAAAAGTTAAAGACTTACTAAGCAGCGACAAAACGAACTATGAAGTAACGGTAAAAGGTTGGGTAAGAACTTTTAGAAATAATCAATTTATTGCGTTGAACGATGGTTCAACTATTCATAATTTGCAGTGTGTGGTTGATTTTGAAAACACCGCTGAAGCAACGTTAAAAAGAATCAATACCGGAACCGCTGTGGCTTTGACAGGAAATCTTGTCGAGAGTCAGGGTGCCGGACAAAAATATGAAATCCAAGTTTCGAAATTGGAAATTCTTGGCGATTGCGATGCAGAGAAATTCCCAATGCAACCTAAGAAACACTCTTTGGAATTCCTTAGAGAAAATGCGCATTTAAGAGTTAGAACCAATGCCTTCGGAGCGATTATGCGAGTGCGTTCGGTATTGTCATTTGCGGTACATTCGTATTTTCAGGAAAAAGGATTTTTCTATGTAAATACGCCGGTAATCACAGGCGCTGATGCCGAAGGTGCCGGAGAAATGTTTCAGGTAACTTCCTTGCCATTAGACAATTTGCCTAAAAATGAAGAAGGCAACATCGATTATAAAAAAGATTTCTTCGGAAAACAAACCAACCTTACCGTTTCGGGACAATTAGAAGGTGAAACGTTTGCCATGGCATTGGGTCAGATTTATACTTTCGGACCAACTTTCCGTGCAGAAAATTCAAATACATCGCGTCACTTAGCCGAATTTTGGATGATTGAGCCGGAAGTGGCATTCAATGATTTGAACGACAACATGGATTTGGCCGAAGATTTCATCAAGTATGTAATCAAATATACTGTTGACAAATGTACCGATGATTTAAAATTCTTAGAAGGAAGATTGTTAGACGAAGAAAAACAAAAACCACAAGCCGAACGCAGCGAAATGGCTTTGTTGGAAAAATTAAATTTCATTCTGAACAATGATTTCAAACGCGTTTCTTATACGGAAGCGATTGATATTTTAAAAGAATCTACACCCAATAAAAAGAAGAAATTCCAATATTTAATTGAAGAGTGGGGCGCTGATTTACAATCAGAACACGAACGTTTCCTGGTGGAAAAACACTTTAAGTGTCCGGTAATTCTATACGATTACCCAGCCAAAATCAAAGCGTTCTATATGCGTTTGAATGATGGCACTGAGCCAGGCAGAGAAACCGTTCGTGCCATGGATATTTTGTTCCCTGGTATCGGAGAAATCGTGGGTGGTTCGCAAAGAGAAGAGCGTTATGACGTTTTGGTGGAGAAAATGAAAGCCATTGGCATTGATGAAGAAGAATTATGGTGGTACTTAGATACCCGCCGATTTGGTTCAGCCGTGCATTCCGGTTTCGGATTAGGATTTGAAAGACTGGTGCTTTTTGTTACCGGAATGACCAATATCCGCGACGTAATTCCGTTCCCAAGAACGCCGCAAAACGCAGAATTTTAAGAAAAGTTAATTTGTGGATTTGGTAATTTGTCCATTCGAATAACCAAATAACCGAATAACCAAATAACCATACAATGTTAAAGCAGTTTCTAAATCTAAAATTATCACAAAAATTATCGCCACAGCAAATTCAGCTGATGAAGTTAATTCAATTGCCTACGCAGGCTTTTGAGCAACGTCTGAAAGAGGAAATGGTGGAGAATCCGGCTTTGGAAAGCGGTAAAGAAGAGGAAGAATTGTATGAGAAAGACGAGTTTGACAACAACGATGAATACGATGATTATGAAGGCAGCGAAAACATCGATACTGAAATCAACATCGACGAATATTTAAGCAACGATGAAACGCCGGATTACAAGCTTCAGGCCAATAATTACAGCGACGACGACGATGACCGCGAAACGCCTTTTGCCGAATCGGTGAGTTTTCATCAGGATTTGATTAATCAGTTGAATACTTTTATCCTGACCGAAGAGCAACGCAGCATAGCGGAATTTCTAGTGGGAAGTATTGATGACGATGGCTATTTGCGAAGAAGCATTCAAGATATGGTAGATGATATGGCATTTACGCAAGGTATTTATACCGATGACAAAACCGTTGAAAAAATACTGCATATCATTCATGAATTAGAGCCTTCGGGAGTGGGTGCCCGCGATTTACAGGAATGTTTATTGTTGCAACTAAAGCACAAAACCCCAACAGAATACGTGGAATTGGCGATTGATATCCTCGAAAATCAATTTGACGCTTTTACCAAAAAACACTACGATAAGTTACTTCAGAAATACGAGATTTCGCAACAGCAGCTTAAAAAGGCGATTGAAGAAATCGAAAAATTAAATCCAAAACCAGGCGGCTCATTTGACAGCAGCAGTCGTGTGGTAGAACAAATTGTGCCCGACTTCGCCATTAGAATTGTGGATGGTGAATTGGAATTGACCTTGAACGGCCGAAATGCTCCAACCTTACACGTTTCCAAAGATTATCAGGAAATGTTGCAAACCTATAAAGACTCGCGCGACAAATCGCATTCGCAGAAAGATGCCGTGCAGTTCATCAAACAAAAACTGGATTCGGCCAAATGGTTTATTGATGCCATCCGACAACGTCAGGAAACCTTATTTGTGACCATGAATGCCATTATGCACTTCCAACAGGAATACTTCCTGGACGGCGAAGAAACCAAGCTGAAACCGATGATTCTGAAAGACATTGCCGATATGGTTGGTTTGGATATTTCAACCGTTTCCCGTGTCGCTAACAGCAAATATGTGGATACGCCTTATGGCACGAAGCTGATTAAAGAATTCTTCTCGGAAGCGATGAAAAACGATCAAGGCGAAGATGTTTCGACTTTGGAAATCAAAAAAATCCTGAAAACCGTTATCGAAGAAGAAGACAAACACAAGCCGCTTCCGGATGATCAGTTGGCCGACATTCTAAAAGAAAAAGGCTATCCGATTGCGAGAAGAACCATTGCCAAATACCGTGAATTGATGGACATTCCGATTGCGAGAATGAGAAAGAAAATTTAAACTGATTTTCTTTGAAAAAAATCCTTCCCTTTTTTTCGTATCTCTTCCATCCTATTTTCATTCCGCTTTTAGGAACTATTTTTTATGTCTTACTGGATACGCGCTATTTTACTTTGGCACAGTATTTAGGATTGTTTTTGCAAATTATCATCGTTACTTTTTTGCTACCGATTGCCTTTTTCTATCTTTTGAGAACCTTTGGTAAAATAGAGAACATCATGCTTTCGGACATAGCTCATCGCAAAATTCCGTTGCTGCTTCACATTATGTTGCTTAGTATTTTGATAGAAAAAAGTATCACTGTGGATAGATTTCCACCGCTGTATTTCTTTTTTCTGGGTGGTTTATTCAGTGCTTTGTTTGCTTTTTTATTACTGTATGCCAAAATCAAAGCCAGCATTCACATGATTGGCATGAGCGCCTTAACCGCTTTCATCATTGGATTGAGCCTTAAAAATCAAACCAACACGATTAATCTGGTAACATTTTTCATGTTCATGAATGGGCTGGTGGCTTCCTCCCGCCTGGTGATGAAAGCACATACTACTAAAGAATTATTGATTGGATTTTTGTGCGGTATCATTCCACAACTAGCGCTGCTTTATTTTTGGTTATAAAATGTAAAACATGATACCAAAATTGGCCGCATTCATGTCGATGGTTTGGTTGTCAATTTTGGCCGATGATTTGAACAACGGATTCAGTCCGTAATACGCATAGATATTCCAGGTGTTCCATCCGGTTGACAAATACACTCCATACTGAAAATCGTTTAAATCTTTGTTGTGTGACTGCTTTATAGTAACATCGGTAGAAACCAATTTATATTGGTCATACAAAAGATAACTCAGCTTTAGTCCCAAATAAATACGCCAAAATTTATGACTGTCGGGAGTGGAATTTCGCCAGCGGAATTCAACCGGAACATCCACATAATGCAGCGAAATTTTATCTTTAGAAAAGTAATTTCCCGAGGCAATTATCTGATAGGTATTATCCCCATTTACCGGCTGAATTTCGAGATTTTGATTATAAATAGAAAGCGAATATCCCAAACCGGCCGCAATCGAAAAAGTTCTGTTTTTGTTGATGGGCATATCCCTTAAAAAACCGAAGGAAAGTCCGGTAGAAAATTTATTTTGGCGCAGGCCTGATGGTTTTTTCAGCAGTGTGTTATACGTAATCCCAACATAAAATTGGTCCTCTCTGTACAGCGAATCGACAGCATCAAAGTCGGTAGCTACATCTTGAGCCGTGGCACAAAACGTCAGTAAAAAAAGGAAAAAAGAAAGATAAAAACGCATACTGATCTAATAAGGCATAAACTTACGAAAAAAACTGATTGCCACTAGTTACAAACACTATTTTGCACAAATCATAAAAAAACACCTTGGTAAAAAGGTGTTCAATTGATTGCTATTTTGATTGAAAATTAAAACAATCCCTCGATTGACAAATATCTTTCGCCTGTGTCATAATTAAAGGTCAAGACTCTGGCATCGTTTGGAATTCCTTGCAGTTTTTTGGCAACAGCTGCCAAAGAAGCACCTGAAGAAACGCCTACCAAAATCCCTTCTTTTCTGGCGATGGCTCTGGCAAATTCATAAGCTTCGTCTTTGCTAATCTGAATAATTTCATCAATGGCCGCCGCATGATAATTTTGTGGAATAAACCCGGCGCCAATCCCTTGAATTGGGTGGGGTGACGGACTTCCACCACTTAAGACCGGAGACAATTCCGGTTCAACCGCAATGACTTTCAGGTTTGGAAATTTCTCTTTTAACACTTCGGCAACGCCGGTAATATGACCGCCAGTTCCCACTCCGGTGATGATATAATCCAATCCGTCCGGAAAATCGGCCAGGATTTCCAAAGCCGTTGTGGTTTTATGAATTTCAATATTCGCCGGATTGTCGAATTGTTTTGGTGACCAGGCATTGGGTGTTTCGGCAACCAGTTCGGCCGCTCTTTCAATGGCACCTTTCATGCCTTTTTCTCTTGGGGTTAATTCGAATTCTGCGCCGTAGATTTCCATTAATTTTCTACGCTCCACACTCATCGATTCGGGCATAACCAAGACTACTTTGTATCCTTTTACGGCAGCGACCAGCGCTAGGCCAATTCCGGTATTCCCCGATGTTGGCTCAATGATAATGCTGTCAGGTTTCAAGAGCCCTTTCTTTTCGGCATCTTCAATCATCGCTAAGGCAATTCTATCCTTGATACTGTTGCCTGGATTGTTTCTTTCGAGTTTCACCCAAACGTTTCTGTTTTCAAATAACCGGCTTAATTTTACCACCGGTGTATTGCCAATGGTTTCTAAAATGTTGTTTGCTTTCATACCTTTATTTTTAAATTAAATACTAAAATTCATGGCTTCCGGGAAAGTCTGAATGTTTTTTATAACGATTTCACTTTTATGAAAAACTAATGATTGTGCCGGAATGGAATTGGTAATCCAAACATTTCCGCCAATCACGGCGCCTTTGCCAATGGTGGTGTTTCCTCCTAGAATAGTAGCATTGGCATAAATCACCACATCGTCTTCTATCGTCGGATGGCGTTTCTCTGAAGCTTTGTCTTTGCTGACCGTTAAAGCGCCGAGCGTTACCCCTTGATAGATTTTTACATTTTTGCCAATAACGGCTGTTTCACCAATTACGATTCCAGTGCCGTGATCAATAAAGAAACTCTCGCCAATGGTAGCCGCCGGATGAATGTCGATTCCGGTTTTGCTGTGGGCGTATTCGGCAATCAATCGGGACAAAATGGCGACTTTTTTTTGCCACAAAACATAGGCAATCCGGTGCACCGTTATGGCATAAAATCCGGGATAAGCAATCAAAACTTCATTCCTTGATTTGGCCGCCGGATCAAAATTTAAAATCGCTTTCAAATCTTGTAAAAGCTGTTGGTACACACTATTAATCTCGTTAAAGAAATCTTCCGTCAATTGAGTGGCTTGCTCTTTTGTAAATTCTTCTTGTTCCAAAAGAGTGATTAAAACGGATTTGAGTTCGGCTTCTTTTTGCTCAAAAAAATCATATTCGATGTATTCCTTATTGGAACAAAACAGCCAATAGGATAGTTCATTGATCCAGTATTTGGCTTTCTTTTTGTTCAATAGAATTCGTTTTTCCAAAAAATTGGATTGGTATATGGTTTTGTTTATTGATTTCATACTGCACTAAAATTGATTCTGATTCGATATTGGCATTGGTATAAAAACAAAAGACTCTCCAAAAAATTGAAGAGTCTTGTTGTTTAGAAACTATAAAATAGTATTAGTCCATAACAAAGCACTCCCCGTTTTTGGAGAAACAACAACAAATACTGTTATGGAAAAAATTAGATTTCATTCTTGAATTATACACACAAATATGGCAAGAATATTCGGGCTGTGCAAGTATTTGACTGAAAATTAACTATCTACAAGCCGTAAAATCTTAAGCAAATGGGATTACCTGCGGTGATCCCTGAGGGGGAAACTGTCAAAGAAAATGTGATGCTGCGCATCTAACCATTTTTCATTTCCAAAACTTAAGCAAATGGGATTACCTGCGGTGATCCCTGAGGGGGAAACTGTCAAAGAAAATGTGATGCTGCGCATCTAACCATTTTTCATTTCCAAAACTTAAGCAAATGAATTTGCCAAGTTTTGGAAATGAAAATGCGCTTTCTTTCGAAAGCGCATTTTCTTTGCAGAGAGGATGGGATTCGAACCCACGATGCAGTTACCCACATACAAACTTTCCAGGCTTGCTCCTTCAACCACTCGGACACCTCTCTATTGGGGTGCAAAGAACAACAAAATTTTTGACTAAAAAAAGTTAGTTTAGCAATTTATTATTGCATTTCGCCTCGTAATGACGTTTCGAAAATAGTTTTGAAAACAGTCGGTGCCACGTTTTGCCCTATCAGGTACATAAGTTTTGTAATCGCTGCCTCTGTAGTAATGTCTTTCCCCGAAATCACGCCGATTTTTTTCAATTGAGTGCTGGTTTCATATTGTCCCATATTCACACTTCCACCCGAACATTGGGTGACATTCACTATATGCAAACCGCTTTTGATGGCTTTCTTTAAAATGGCAATTAACCATTCTTCGGTTGGCGCATTGCCAGAACCATAGGTTTCCAAAATAATGCCTTTTAGATTAGGAATTCCGATGATGGCAGACAGCACCGATTCATTCATCCCCGGAAACATTTTTACAATCACTACATTATCGTTCAGGTTCTTGTGTACGGCTAATTTTTTATTGGATTGTTTTTGTGAAACGGTAGTGGAATTGACATTCAAGTGCACTCCCGACTCGGCCAATGGCGGATAATTAGGCGAAGCAAAAGCATTGAAATGTTCGGCATTTATTTTTGTGGTTCGGTTGCCACGGTATAATTTGTATTCAAAATACAAGCATACTTCGTGAATTACCGGTTTGCCTTTTTGTTGTAAGGAGGCTATTTGTAAAGCCGTAATCAGATTTTCTTTAGCATCGGTTCGCAAGTCTCCGATAGGTAATTGGGAGCCCGTGAATACTACCGGTTTGTTCAAATTCTCTAACATAAAACTCAATGCAGAAGCCGAATACGACATCGTATCCGAACCATGAAGCACCACAAAACCATCGAAGTTGACATAATTGTCTTCAATGATACTAGCGATAGTTTCCCATTTTTCCGGATTCATATTCGAGGAATCGATGGGTTTTTCAAACGAAATGGTTTCGATGTTACAATCCAGTTGTTTGAGTTCCGGAATTTTTTGCAACAGTTTTTTAAAGTTGAAAGCTTTCAAGGCACCGGTTTCAAAATCTTTCATCATACCAATGGTACCACCGGTGTAAATCAGCAGTATGTTCGGTTTAGATTGCATTCTCGTATTTGGATTTATTCACTACAGGATTGGCATACATACAAAGGAAACTTTCCAGCATTTGCGGATTGTTCTCATCAATTTTCATTTCGAGTCTTCTTTCAAATAAAGACTTTTCATTTTCGGTATAGTGGTTTTTGTACTTATCCGTTTTGTGCAACAAATCATAAGCAATATAATTTGTTGGCCACAGCTTATAACTCTGTAAAATCGAATCGTCTATGGCTTGTGCCAAAGCTTGGATTTGTTTGTTGTTGTTGTCAAACTCTGCCGCAATCGCATCTAATTCTTTATCCAAAACATCGCCAATATGAATGTGAATGCGTTTCTTTTGGCCTATGATTCCGCTCAATAACGTAACAAAATCTTCATTTTTTTCTTTGATGTAAATTTCGTTTTTGGCTTCGGCGATTAACTGTGGCATTTTCAAAGCATCCGTCGGATCATATTCATACGAAATGGAAACCGGAACAATTTTTATTTTCTTGAAATAATCCAGCATTTTTGGTTCATCCGAACCCATAGCCAGCATTTTCAACACACCGGAATGGGTGGCATCGTTGCCGTCTTTAGTTCTTCCTTCGCGCTGCGCAATCCACACGGAACGGTTTTCGCGCAACAACAATTGCCCGATGTATTCCGACATTAGTTTAGAGCTTTCCAGCAATTCTCTTGGCGGCAAACCGCGTTGTACTAAAAAGTTTCTATTGAGTTTGGATAAGGTTTTCAGAAATGATTTCTGTACCAAATTATCGCCAATGGCTGAAGCCGTCATGACCAAACCGTGGTCAAACAAAGCCACGTTTAACAGCGAAGTATCCAGTATGATATCTCTGTGATTGGAAATAAAAAGATACGAAGTGTTCGGTTCCAGTTTCTCAAAGCCCGAAGTCGTTAAACCTTCTGAACTTTTTTCCAACACTTTTTGTACCGATTGGTAAATAAAATTGCATTGAAAATCGCGAATCGAATGCGTTTTTTTGAGTTGGTTTTTCCAAACTTCTTCATCCACCTCGGGGAATGTAAAACCCATTAAAGCTTTCATCATCGGATGATTGACTGCGGAATGAATAGCTTCATTTACTTCAGTATCATAAAACGGACGAATAGAATCAAATTTCTGCATTTTACTTCACAATTTAAGATGAACAAAAGAACAAAAAAAAACTCAATGTATGACGCTTTCCGTATTAAATCCCAAAAATAGCTTTGGAATTTTCTGTTGTAATTCGGGCGATTTCTTCAATAGGAAGTTGGTAAATATCCGCTAGCTTTTCGGCTACGAGTTTGGCATAACTGCTTTCGTTGCGCTTACCGCGAAAAGGAACCGGTGCTAAATAGGGAGAATCCGTTTCCAAAACGATGTGCTGCAAATCGATTTCATTCAGAAACTGGTCAATTTTTCCGTTTTTGAAAGTGGCCACGCCGCCAATGCCAAGCTTCATGTTTAAATCGATAGCTCTTTTGGCCTGACCGAAATCGCCAGTAAAGCAATGAAAAATGCCAAACAAATCGGTGGCTCTTTCGCTCTCCAACACTTCGAAAACCTCATCAAAAGCATCACGACAATGAATGTTGATAGCCAATTTATATTTCTTGGCCAGTTGAATTTGGTACTGAAAAGCATGCTGCTGTTGTTTCAAAAAGGTTTTGTCCCAAAATAAATCGATCCCGATTTCGCCCACTGCATAGAACTTCTTTTGCGCCAATTCGGTTTCCACATGCGCTAATTCTTCCAGATAATTTTCTTTGACATACGTAGGATGCAGGCCCATCATCAGGAAAATATTCTCCGGAAATTGGGTTTCCAAGTCGTACATTTTCTGTGTATAATTCGAATCAATAGAAGGAATAAAAAAGCGCGAAACGCCCACGCTAATAGCGCGCTGAATCATCTCGGTGCGATCCTGATCAAATTCTTCGGAATATAAATGGGTATGGGTGTCTGTTAAAACCATTCGGATAAAAGAAACTAAGTTACTAAGGCGCTAAGGTACTACCTTTCTAAAGATTTTTTGGTTGTTGGTTTTTAGATTACATTTGAACTTCATTTCATCTTATGAAAAATTTGCACGAGGTACTCAAAAAAGAAAAGTACAAGAAAATCAATTTCAAAGTTTCGAAGACGCAGCATTTGCTAATCAAAGCTACTATTAACGGTATTTCGGGTAATTTTATTTTAGATACCGGTGCGTCAAACAGCTGCGTAGGTTTTGAAAGCATTGTTCTTTTTAATCTGAAAGCCGGAAAATCAAAAACCAAAGCAGCCGGTGCCGGAGCGACCGGAATGCTGACTCAAATTGCCAAAAACAATTTGCTCAAAATTGGTCGTTGGCAAACCGATGAATTTCACTTGGTGATTTTTGACATGACCCACGTGAACGAAGCCTTGCAACAATACAAAGCCAAACCCGTTCACGGCATTATAGGCGCTGATATATTATTGGAAGGCAAAGCGATTATTGATTATTACAATCACTGTTTGTACCTCAAATAGCTTCAGTTGATTATTCTTCCTGTTACTTCATTTTTGGAGCTACATTCCTCTTAGTTTATAAGTATCAACGTGTTAATAACTTAAATTGTTGTTAAACTCCTAGAATAAAAACCACTTGTTTTTTTAATGTTTAATTTTGTTTGATAATCTAACACAATGTACAATGAAAGCAAAAATTACATTTTTCAGCATTGCATTGTTAATAGCTTTTTTACTATTAGGATGCAGCAATGATGATGCAAATTCCAACTCGAATTTGGCATCTTTGACTCCAAAAGCCCCATCGGGCGACAGAATGCAAGTACTCCCTTTGGGTTCTACAGTAAGTGATCTTCATGTTTATGGTGAAAACATTAAGTGGTATAGATTTGATTATTCATTATCCGAAACACCCGAAATTGACAATGGTGTTTTATTTAGTCCCGATATAACTGATAGTAGAATTTTATTATCCCCTCAAACTTATTTACAAGACAGAAAAATTTATTTTGCCACACAAACCATTAACAATATCGAGAGCAACATGTATCTCCCGGTAACGGTAAAATTAATGAAAATCGTGAGATAATTAAAATCCTGCTAATCACCGATAGCAGGATTTTTTTTTCTGTTGTGGAAAGAAAAATAAGCAATGAGTGTACTGATTAACATCAGGAAACTTCCCAGTATAAATGGAGCACCTGGTAGTTGAAACGGAGCGTCTTTATGGGTAAAAAAGTAAAAAACATTAGTCATCATCGGCGGTCCGACAATAGCGGAAGCACTCATTAAACTAGCCAAAGTTCCTTGAATTTCGCCTTGTTCATTGGGTGGTACTTTCTCTGAAATCACCGATTGCAATGCAGGGCCGGCAATACCTCCCAGGCAATACGGAATTAAAAAAACAAACATCATCCAACTTTCTGTAGCAAAGGCAAAGAGCAACATTCCGATAGTGTATAGCGCCAAACCGATGTAAATACTTTTTTCATTCCCCAGTCTTGGACTTGTCCAACGAATCAAGCCACCCTGCACAATTCCGACCAAAAGCCCCACAGCACCTAATGAAATGCCCACCATTTTTTCATCCCAATGGAAACGGTACATGGTAAAGAAACTCCAGTTACTCTGCACCGCGTGCCCTCCTACATACAAAAGAAAAACCGCTAAAATCAATCCAATCAGTGATGGATATTTTTTTAAATTAAGTAAGGCTCCAATGGGGTTAGCGCGTTTCCATTCAAATTCCCTGCGGTTCTTTTTGGGCAACGATTCGGGCAAAATGAAATAGCCATATAAAAAGTTCAACATACACAAAACCGCCGCTGCATAAAACGGCACACGCGAACCAAATTGCCCCAGTAATCCTCCTATAACCGGACCAATTATAAATCCTAAACCAAACGCAGCCCCAATCATTCCGAAGTTTTTAGCTCTGTTTTCTGGTGTACTCACATCGGCTATATACGCTGAAGCCGTTGTAATACTGGCACCAGTCACTCCGGCTATGATTCTTCCTAAAAACAACCAGGCAATCGTTGGTGAGAAAGCCAGTAACAAATAATCCAATGCAAAAGCAAAAAGCGAAATTAAAATAATAGGACGTCTTCCGTACTTATCACTCAAATTCCCTATCAACGGTGCACAAAGAAACTGCGTGATGGCATAAGCAAACGTAAGCCAGCCGCCATATTTTGCCGCTTCACTGATATCAGCATGTATGAGTTCTTTGATTAATTTGGGAATCACCGGAATGATAATTCCCCAACCCGTAATATCGATAAGCATCGTGATAAAAATAAATCCTATCGCCGCCTGTTTTTGGTTTTTTTTCATAGAGTAGTTTTTGGGCGTGCCCCCTTCGGGGTCGTGCTGTCCGCAGTACACGGTACTTGCTCCCATCACTCACGCAGTATGCAAATAAACGAAAAATCCCGATTAGAAGACCAAACGGAATTTTAAATATACAGGTAACGGGTAGAAACTTCAAAAGCCATATCAACCTATTAAAAAAGCAAAACCCGACATTTTCAGTCGGGTCGCTAACCACAATTATTATGAATAGTAAACAAGCTTTATGATTTTTCAACTGAAATAATCATTAGCCATAGTAACACTAATGGTTTGTTTAATGCTACTGACTACTTCTCCAATTTCATCCAAAAAAAGTCATTCCATCCTTCAATGAGTCTTGTTGGATCGGTATTTTTAGTTCTGTCCTGTTCCGGAATTTGAACGATTCTTTTATCCTTTACATCAAACTTGTAGATTCTCGGTTTGGCTTCCCCTTCAATAGTAAGTTCCACTTTATAAGCTCCATCTGCAAGATCTGCAAATTTAATTTCGCCCGGTTTGTCCACTCTTTTAAACGCACACGAAACCTCGTTCCATTTGGCTTGTTCTACCTGAGCTGTACTCGGTCCGTTTCCATAATTTTGAGCAAACAATTTGTTGTCTTTGAACATTTTCACACTCCACTTTACGCTCTTGTTGGTCTTGGCGCTGTTAGCCGGATTTGGCTTAAACTCTTCGTGTGTGATGTAATAGCCAAACACCAAATTACCGGTATCGGCATATTGCATGTAGGCAAAATTATTCCATGGGCCACGAACCACATACATTTCATTCATCGTTGCATAAGGATCATTATTGGTCAATTTAACCAATTCAAAATCGAATGCATAAAACATTTTATCGCCGGCATAAAAATCCAATCGGTAATTTCCGGGACCCCAGTCGGTTATAAATGATTCCGAATGTCCTACCCATTCCCCATCACGTTGGTAACGACTACTTGGCTCATTGAACTTGGTCTTCTTGCCGTCATCAAAAACTTGGTCTCCGGAATATTCAAAATAGTTCATGTATTGACCGTCCTTGTATACCTTGATTCTTAAATACTCCGACTGATCGGCAAAGGCATTTACTGTTCTTCCGTCAACCGTTTTATTGGGAATAAAAGTGGCCGTGTAACTATTTATTAATCCAGGACTAGAACCTGTTCCGTAAAGAAGCGAGTTAAACGTTACAGCCGGCGTTTGTTTGAACATAGTCCAGTCAAGTTTCAAACCGGCTGAACCACTGCTCCCTTTTTTCTTTTTGCCTCCTTTTACTGCTTCTTTTCCTTTCTCCACAGTCTCTACCACCTCAGATGCTTGATTGGCTGTGTTTTTGGCTTTGATAATTTTGTTTAATAATTGAGCATTAGTAGTCAAAAAAGAGAACAATACTAATCCCAGAAGAATACCTTTTTTTTTCATCTTACTTTAGTTTTCCAAAAATTTAAATTTTGATTTGATTTCTGGCCAAAACTAGGAGGAATGTGCTACCGGAACAATTTATCTATTGGACTATTTATAAATAATCGGCAGCTTAAATAAGGTGTATTTTTTTGATTTTTAAATACTTACTCTGTGTTTTTCAACTTTTCAATGTAATAATTGGGAGAAAGGCCGGTTTGCTTTTTAAAAACGCGAACCAGCGTATTGGCATCTTTATATCCCACTTCTTCGGCTATAGCTTGCAACGTATATTTTCGGAAATAGGGTGCGTCAACTAACTTTTGAAGTACATAATGAATGCGCAGTTCTTGGGTGTATTCCGAAAAAGATTTTTGCATAACCTGATTGAAGTATTGCGATAAATAAGCGGTATTGGTATTTAATTTTTTGGCCACAAAAGCCAACTTGAAATTCGGATCTAAGAAAACTTCTTTCTGCTCTAATTTTTTTAACCCTAAGGTCAATTTCTGAATAAGCTCCTCGTCAATTATTTGTTTTGTTGGTGCTTCAGTGGTATTGATTTGTGTTTTATTAATCCCTGAGGCTTTAGATTCTTTCAGGTTTTGAATAATTTTTAAAAACCGATAATGCTTTTCTTTCTGATGCTTGTAATAATAATAAAAACTAAAAACAACTATCCCTAAAACAATCAAGATACTAAAAAGGGAAATTTTAAAATAATTCTTAGAAGCTATAATTTTATTAGATTCTTCTTTTATAATATTTAAGTCATAGTTGTGCAGAAAATTTATAGATTTATTTTTTATGCCTTCTATGGATCGAATTAAGACTAGACTTTTTTGGGCGTACAGATAAGCATTCTTATTGTCATTTTTGGCACTGTAACATTGGGTCATTATGTTATAGGCCATCAATAGATTTTCTTTGGAAACTTTAGTTATCCGATAACTCTTTATATATTTTTTACAATAGAAAAAGGCAGAATCAATTTGCCTTACATGATAGAAACAATCGGCCATCCCCAAATCAAATAACTGTACTGTTCTTATGTTATCCTGAATAACCGTATACTTTTTCCCCTTTCTGTACAAAGACAATGATTTGTTGTAATCCTCTGCTAAAGCAGCACTTTTTGCTTCACGCATGTACAATAATGCTTGGGTGTAGTCTGGAAAAAAATTATCTTGTAACAGCATCGTTGCGGCTGCCTTAAAGTAATAATTGGCAGAATCCAAAAACACCACTTTTTTGGACTGAATATAGTACTGTTGGTAGGCTTCGCCAATGAAGTTGTATTTATCTGCAAATAATTTTTTATTCATTACTTTTTTTTCACCTACACCTAATTTTCGGTGTGGTGATGTCTTTAATTCACGCTTCAACAAAGCAATGCCGTTGACAAAATCACCCATAGCCACTTTTACTAAGCCATATTGTTCGTTAAAACGATTGTTTGGTAAACGGTTTTTATATTTATCAAGATAAAACAAGGCCATGTCATACTCTCCCAAATTCTTATGGATATAAAAAAGTTTGTTGACACACATGCCCATCAAGTCATGGTAAACTTGGCTTGATTTGGGAACATCACTTTTTTCTATATTTTTTAAAAGTGCCAGAAGAAGTTGCTTGGAATGAGCAAACTCGGATTTATTATAGAAGTAATTGGCGACATAATAGTTGCCGAAAAAACGAACCAATTCGTTTTTAGCATTACTCATTTCCAAAGCTTCAGCATAAGCTTGATCAGGATTTGAAATGAGATTTTCTTGTATGCTTCGGGTTCTTTTAATTTCAGCCTCGTTTAATTCCTGAGCAAAAGCTGAAGAAAAGGATAATAAAATTATAAAATAATAGATGATTTTATACATGTTGAAAAAACTGAAAAACGCTGCTAAAAAAATTTAAGGCGCTAAAATAAATAATAACCTATAGTTATTTTAATAAATCCCTAATAAGAATAGTTTTTTATTATTTGCACTTCACTTTTTAAATTTAAACGAAACCTTTTTGCTTAAAAAAATCCCGTCTCGTTAACAACAAGACGGGATTACATATATAGGCGCCTCATCCGAGGCAGGTAGAAATCCTAGAGCTCTAAAGCTTTCTTAGGATTGTTATCCATCAAAATTGCAACTGGGTTTTCCAACGCTTCTTTCACAGCCACTAAGAATCCAACGGATTCACGACCGTCGATAATTCTGTGATCATAAGACAAAGCCACAAACATTACCGGAGCGATAACGATTTGACCGTTTCTTACGATAGGTCTTTCCACCACATTGTGCATTCCTAAAATTCCTGATTGTGGTGGATTGATAATTGGCGTACTCAACATACTTCCGAAAACACCTCCGTTAGAAATGGTGAACGTTCCGCCAGTCATTTCATCAACGGTAATTTGTCCGTCACGGGCACGCAAAGCTAAACGTTTGATTTCGGCTTCCACACCACGGAAAGACAAGGTTTCTGCACTTCGCATTACCGGTACCATCAACCCTTTTGGTCCTGAAACCGCTACTGAAATATCACAGAAATTATAAGAGATTTTCTCCTGACCGTCAATCATAGAGTTTACATCAGGATATAATTGTAACGCACGAGTTACCGCTTTGGTAAAGAACGACATAAAGCCTAATCCTAAACCGTGTTTCGCTTTAAATTCTTCTTTGTATTGGTCACGCAACGCGTAAATATTGGTCATATCCACTTCATTGAACGTAGTCAACATGGCGGTTTCGTTTTTCGCAGCTACTAGACGTTCCGCTACTTTACGACGCAACATCGATAATTTGGTTCTTTCCGAACCACGGTTACCTCCGGTTGGAGTTCCCATAGATGGCACCGCATTTACCGCATCATCTTTGGTGATTCTGCCTTCTCTTCCTGTTCCGACAACGTCAACAGGTTGGATGTTTTTTTCGTCTAATATTTTCTTAGCTGCCGGTGATGGTGTTTGAGCAGCATAAGTAGTCGCGGCAACCGGAGCTGCTTTCGGTGCTTCCACTTTTTTCTCTTCCGCCTTTGGAGCTTCCGCTTTTACTTCGGCAACTGCAGGAGCAGCACCACTTGGTTTGGCAGCATCAGTATCGATTAAACAAACTACAGCACCAACGGCTACTGCATCGCCTTCTTCGGCTTTTAGCGTAATGATACCACTGGCTTCTGCTGGTAACTCTAGCGTAGCTTTATCAGAATCCACCTCAGCAATGGCTTGGTCTTTTTCTACATAATCGCCGTCTTTTACCAGCCAAGTTGCAATTTCTACTTCTTTTATCGATTCGCCCGGTGAAGGGACTTTCATTTCTAAAATCATCGTTTATAATTTTATAGTGTTGTTCTTGTTTCTTCTTTTTTTCTAGCCCCGATTGCAGCTGGCTACCATGTAGCGCGGAAAGCGGGAAACAGCTCCTAATTATCGGAACAAATTCTTGTCAAATACCATTCTGATGGCATCGGCATGTCTTCTTCTGTCACGTGTATGACTTCCTGCGGCTGGTGCTGCGTAGGCTTTTAACGAAGCCAATCTCCATTTTACCAAATCGAAATTCATCAACATATAGCTGTAAGCGCCCATGTTTTTTGGTTCTTCCTGTGCCCAAACGAAATCGTCAGCATTCGGATAACTGGCAATCACGGTTTTCAATTGCTCTACCGGCAACGGGAATAACTGCTCGATGCGTACCAAAGCTACGTCATTTCTCTTTTGAATTTCTCTTTCAGCTAAGATATCGTAATAGAATTTTCCGGTACAGAAAACGACTGTTTTTACTTTTTTCTTGTCGATGGATTGATCGTCAATCACTTCCTGGAACTGCCCTTTGTACAAGTCCTCTCGAGTGGAAACGCATAACGGGTGACGCAACAAACTTTTTGGTGAGAATACTACCAATGGTTTGCGGAATTTGGTTTTCATTTGTCTTCTCAACAAGTGGAAGAAATTCGCCGGCGTTGTACAATCGGCCACGAACATATTGTGTTTGGCACACAGTTGTAAGTAACGCTCCATACGTGCCGAAGAGTGCTCAGCTCCTTGTCCTTCATAACCGTGAGGCAACAAAAGAACGATTCCGTTTTGGTTATTCCATTTGTCTTCGCCACACGAAATGTATTGGTCAATCATGATTTGGGCACCGTTAGAGAAATCCCCAAACTGGGCTTCCCAAATCGTTAACGCATTCGGATTGGCTAAGGCATAGCCATAATCAAATCCTAAAACGCCATATTCAGAAAGCAACGAATTGAAGATGTTGAATTTTCCTTTTTTGCCTTTTACGGTGTTTAACAGGATTACTTCTTCTTCGCTGTCTTCTACTTTTACTACGGCATGACGGTGCGAGAATGTTCCTCTTTCCACATCTTGTCCGGAAACACGAATATCATAACCTTCGGTCAACAATGAGCCATACGCCAAGGTTTCTGCCGTTCCCCAATCGATGACGTCATTATCGTACATTGTTTTTCTATCGGTAACAATTTTGGAAATCTTGCTGATGAATTTTTTATCCGATGGCAAAGTCGAAACCGAAACGATGATTTCGTCTAATTTCTTTTTATCGAAAGTCGTGTCTACTTTTTTCAGCATTTCATCATCCGACACCTGTACAAATCCTTGCCATTCGTCCTGCATGAAAGGCTTGATAATGGTCAAATCTTTTTTGCGGGAAGCCTGGAGGTTTTCATCCAGGTTTTCTTTATAATCGTTTTCTATTTTGGTCAGATAAGCCGCATCAACAATTCCGGCAGTGATTAATTTCTCTGAGTAAATATCTCTCGGATTTTTGTGACGCGCAATCAATTTGTATAAAAGCGGTTGTGTAAAACGCGGTTCATCGCCTTCGTTGTGGCCGTATTTTCTGTAGCCCAATAAATCGATGAATACATCGCGACCGAATTGCATGCGGAAATCCAATGCAAAAAGCATCGCGTGAACCACCGCTTCGGCATCATCCGAATTCACGTGAAGTACCGGCGACAAAGTCACTTTGGCCACATCCGTACAATACGTTGACGAACGGGCATCTAAATAATTGGTCGTAAATCCAACTTGGTTATTGATAACGATATGAATCGTTCCTCCGGTTTTGTACCCGTCTAATTGCGCCATTTGCACAATTTCATATACGATTCCTTGCCCAGCTACTGCGGCATCCCCGTGAACGGCGATAGGCAATACTTTCGAGAAATCTTCGGGGAAATGCTTGTCTTGTTTGGCACGGGTAATGCCTTCAATCACGGCTCCTACAGTCTCTAAGTGAGAGGGATTCGGTGCCAAATTGATGTTGATTTTTTTGCCCGATTTGGTTTTTCTTTCGGCGGTTAATCCCAAATGGTATTTCACGTCACCGTCGAAATATTCTTTATCGTAATCTTTTCCGTCAAATTCGGAGAAAATATCTTGGGTAGCTTTGCCAAAAATATTGGCTAACACGTTCAATCTTCCGCGGTGAGCCATTCCCATTACGAAATGCTCTACGCCTTTTTCGGCTGCCGTTTCAATCAAAGCGTCTAACGCCGGGATGATACTTTCGCCACCTTCGAGTGAGAAACGCTTTTGTCCCACGTATTTGGTATGCAGGAAATTCTCAAACGAAACTGCTTCGTTTAGTTTTCCTAAAATATGTTTCTTTTGGTCGTTATTGAAGTTAGGAAGATTATCGTTTACATTCAATTTATCCTGAATCCATTGAATCACTTCCGGATTTCGCATGTACATGTATTCGATACCAATGTGCTGGCAATACACGTTTTTGAGATGGTTTAATATTTGCTGAAGTGTTTCCGGTTTGTGTCCTAATATTTTAGCGGCATCAAAAGTCGTATTCAAATCGGCAGCAGAAAGTCCGAAGTTTTCTAAATCTAAAGTTGGTGTTGAAGATCTTCTGGTACGAACGGGATTGGTCTCGGTAAAAAGATGTCCGCGGGTTCTGTAACCATCAATCAGTTTCAATACGTTGAACTCTTTTTGTAATTTATCCGACACGATACTACAATCCTGATTGCCGTTAATAGCATCAACCATTTGTTGTGCGGCATTTTCTTCAGTATAGGTCGTCATTCCAAAGTCAAACCCTTGAAAAAAGGCTCTCCAGCTTGGCTCTACGCTATCGGGATTTTGAAGGTACTGTTCGTATAAATCGGCAAAAAATTCGGTGTGTGCTGCGTTTAAAAAGGAAAACCTATCCATATCTTACGAGTAAATAATCTTTGTATTAAAAAATCAAATGCAAAAGTATGATATTTGTAATAATCTTTCAATGTTTTTAGTACATTTATAACGCTAATTTAACTCTCTACTTTAGATGAAAAAGAATACGATTCAAGATTTTACACCCTTTTTACTATTGCTGCTCCTTTTGGGGATTTCACAAACCGTTTTATCCCAAGAAAAACCGTTACCAAAAGCCAAAACCGGAGCCTTTTGGGACAATGTTCAGTTTGGTGGTGTTTTTGGGGTAAGCGCCGGTAATGATTATACCGATATTACTATTGCGCCAAGTGCCATTTATAATTTTAACGACCAATTTGCGTTAGGTACCGGATTTCAATACAGCCATTTAAAACAAAAAAATTACTATAATTCAAATATGATTGGTGGCAGCCTTATCGGTTTATTCAATCCTATTGAAGAAATTCAGCTTTCGCTGGAATTGGAAGAAATGCATGTCAACAACACTTATGTGTTTACGGATGGCAATTTCAAGAAAAGTTTTTGGAATACTGGCTTGTATGTGGGTGCCGGTTATCGGGCTGACAATGTCACGATTGGCGCGCGATTCAACTTGTTATTCGATAAAAATAAAGATGTTTATGGCGATGCGTTTATGCCTTTTATCAGAGTTTATTTCTAAACCATACTTTCATCCATTCTCTTTTTAAAATCAAAAAAGACACTTGTTCGGAAAGCTCTACCAAGTCAGAGCCGTCAAGCTGTTTCACGGTTTCTTCGGGCACGTCAATGATGTATAACAGGTTTAAATATTCAGCAAACCTGTATTGAATTAAGCGGTATATTTTTTCGTGCAATTGTACTTTCAATTCGTGTGGAGAAGTACTTTGCGGAAAGTCAATCGGTTCGTTGGCAAAGTTGAAATCCTTGTTGATTTGCTCAATGAGTTTTGAGTACAGGTTTTCCTTTTCGGCTTCCGAAAGTAACAAATCTGTATTGATTGGTGCAACAAACATTAGACGTTTCGTTTCATTAAATTCTCACCAAAAGCTTTCAAAATCGTTTTTTTATCCTCCTCAATTTGCATTTTTTCTAAGGTTTCAAACGCTTTGAAAGTATAGTCCTGAATGGCTGTTTGCGTCGTTTCACTAGCTCCGGTTTGGTTAAAAATTTCTTTTACCGAATCGATTTTATCTGTATTGTCATTGGGTTGGATGGAGAACAAATGCAGTAATTGTTCTTTCTCATCGGGCTTGGCAAACTCCATCGCCTTGAGATACAAATAGGTTTTTTTGTTTTCGATAATATCCCCACCCACTTGTTTTCCAAACGTTTCCGGATCACCAAAAGCGTCTAAATAATCGTCTTGTAACTGAAACGCAATTCCTAAATTCAAACCAAAATCATAAATAGCATTGGCATTTTCTTCGGAAGTTTGTGCCACAATGGCTCCCATTTTCATGGCAGCTCCCACTAATACCGCCGTTTTGTATTCAATCATTTTCAGATATTCTGCAATGGTTACATCGTCGCGCGTTTCAAAATCGACATCGTATTGCTGGCCTTCGCAAACTTCTAAAGCGGTTTTGCTAAACAATTTAGCCAATTCCTGAAAAACTGCGGGTTCATAACTTTCAAAAAACTGATATGCCAAAATCAGCATCGCATCGCCCGAAAGAATTCCGGTATTGATGTTCCATTTTTCATGTACTGTTTCGTTGCCTCTTCGCAAGGGCGCATCGTCCATAATGTCGTCGTGAATCAGCGAAAAATTGTGAAAAACCTCCACAGCAGTTGCTGCTGCTAATGCTTTTTGACAATCAGCATCAAAAACTTCCGTGGCCATTAACGTCAAAACAGGTCGCAATCGTTTGCCGCCAAGCGATAAAATATACCGAATCGGCTCGTAAAGATTGTTTGGCTCTTTTTGAAAAGTTAAGGAGTTAAAATGTGCCGAGACTAGGTCCTGATACTGTGCAATAGCGTGCATGAAAAATATTTTTTGGCTAATTTAGGGTATTCCCCTTGGATTACAAACGTCTTGTCTTAACGAAATGTTAAATTTATGTAAAAACTTTGGAAACTATTTTTGTGTTAAAAGTTTCCGTCATACATTTGCACCAGAATTTAGAATCTTGAGTTATTGAGATTCAGCAATATGTAACAGATAATGAATACTAAGATTATAACGAAAGCAACAGAAATGTATCTGACATTCGGGTTTAAGAGTGTTACGATGGATGATATTGCTTCTAAAATGGGAATTTCCAAAAAAACCATTTACCAGCATTTTGAAAATAAAAATGACTTGGTCGAAGCCGTGACCATGAATTTATTCGAAACCATTTCGTGTGGCATCGATGAAATATTGACCTTGGACCAAAATCCTATTGAAGAGCTTTTCACCATCAAAGATTTTGTGTTGCGAAATTTAAAAAACGAAAGCGCTTCGCCTATTTACCAATTGCAAAAATACTATCCTCAAATTCACAAAACTCTGATGTCGCGGCAATTTGCCAAAATGGACGACTGTGTTATAGCCAATCTGAGAAAAGGAATTGACCAAGGTTTATTCCGAGACGATTTGAATTTGGAATTAATCGGCCGCTTTTATTTTGCCGGAATGACCAGCCTGAAAGACGCCGAGCTTTTTAACCCAATACAATTCAGCACCAAAGTTGTACAGGAAACCTACCTAGAATACCATTTGCGAGGCATTTGCACCGCCAAAGGTGTTGCCGTATTAGAACAATTACTCAAAAACAATAATCAATAACAATCATCACTCTATGAAAAACAAAATTTTACTAACCTTCCTCCTGATGGCAAGCATGTTGCAGGCCCAGGAACAAAAGCAAACGTACTCGTTTAGTTTGCAACAGGCCATTGATCATGCGCTGCAAAACAACTACTCGGCCATCAATGCCAATCGGGATATTGATGCCGCCAAGCAGAAAAAATGGGAAACCACCGCAGCGGGATTACCACAAATTAGCGGCAGCGCCAGTTATTTGAACAATTTCGATTTTACCTTGCAGGGTATTTCCGGAAATGCATTTAATCCAAGCGCGGATCCTAATACTATTAGTTTGGTAGCATTTGGCACAAAACAATCGATGACTTCCAGTCTGACGTTGAGCCAGCTGATTTTCGACGGTTCTTATATCGTTGCTCTTCAGGCTTCTAAAACCTATTTGAAGTACTATGAAAATGCGAAGCAAAAAACCAATGTAGACATCAAAGAAATGGTCATCAATGCCTACGGAAATGTGCTATTGGCAGAAGAAAGCATCGCCATTTTGGAAAAAAACAAAGCCACGTTATCCAAAACATTATCAGACACTCAGGAAACCTATAAAAACGGTTTGATCGAAGAGGAAAATGTGGAGCAGCTTCAAATTACATTGGCTTCTATCGAAAGTAATCTGAACAACACCAAAAGATTGTTAGATGTGGCTAATAAGATGCTGAAATTCACGTTGGGAATTGATGTTTCTTCCGAGTTAACCTTGACTGACAAATTGGATAATCTGACGGTTTCGAACTTAGATATGGCTTTGGGCCAAAACGGATTTGAAGTAACCAATAACATCAGTTATCAAATGGCTTCGAATTTTCAGGATCAAAAATCATTAGAATTAAAATTGCAAAGAAGTAAAGCGTTGCCAACACTTGCCGCGGCGGTTAACCTTGGTTACAACTCGTTTGCCAATGATTTTTCGTTTGCCGACAGCAAACAAAAATGGAATAAATTTTCCAACTTGGGTGTGAGTCTGAGTGTGCCTATCTTTAGTAGTTTCGGAAGAAGTGCCAAAACACAACAAGCCAAAATTGCTTTCGAACAAGCTAAAACCCAACTAACGCAAACCGAGCAACAGTTAAAATTGCAATACGAAAAAGCCAAAAGCGAATACGAATTCAGTATCGAAGAATATGCGACTTCCAAAAGCAACCTGAACTTGGCCGAGCGTATTGAGAAAAAACAACAAATCAAATTTACCGAAGGATTGTCTTCCAGTTTTGATTTCAGCGAAGCACAACGACAATTGTACACCGCTCAGCAAAACTATTTACAATCGATGGTCAATATCATCAACAAAAAAGCCGCTCTAGAAAAAATTACAAACAAAAACTAATCCAATATAACAATGAAAAAAATACTATACCTATCCGCATTTTCACTGTTTTTACTGTCTTGCTCGAACGCGAAGAAGCCTGAAAACATTGATGACTTAATCAGTGCCAAAAACGTAAAAGCACTACAGGAAAAGAAAGCTGCATTGCAGGCCGATGTAACCAAAATTGATGAAGCTTTAGCCACTTTAGATGTGAAAACCGATGAGGCTTTGGTTTCGGTGGCTACTGTAAAAGACACTTTGTTCAATCACTATCTTGACATTCAGGGAAGTGTTGATACCAAAGAAAATATTTTGGTACAACCGGAATTCAGCGGAACATTAACTTCGCTAACCGTTAAAGCCGGAGATCATGTGGCTAAAGGACAAATCTTAGGCCGCGTTGATGACGGTGGTATGAGCCAACAATTGGCCAACGCGCAAAATCAATATGCATTAGCAAAAACGACTTTCGAAAGACAAAAAAATCTTTGGGACAAAAAAATCGGTTCTGAAATTCAATATTTACAAGCGCAAACCCAAATGGTTTCGGCTCAAAAAGGCGTAGCACAAATTCAGGCCCAATTGGCTAAAACCGTTATCCGCGCTCCATTTACCGGAAGCATCGATGAAGTTTTTGTAGAAAAAGGGCAAGTAGTGGCGCCAAGTGCACAAGGTTTAATGCGAATTGTGAATTTGAGCAACATGTATGTCTCTACTTCTGTTCCTGAAACGTACATCGGCAAACTAAAAGTGGGTACAACAGTAGATGTTTTCTTAGCATCATTGGGCAAAACCTATAAAGGAAAAGTTCGTCAGGTGGGTAATTTCATCAATCCGAACAACAGAAGTTTTGGCATTGAAGTAAGTGTTCCCAATCCGGAAAATTTACTTAGACCTAATCAAGTGGCCAAATTAAAAATCGTGGATTATACCAATAAAAATGCGGTAGTTGTTCCAACGAACGTAGTTCAGGAAGATGGCGATGGCAATCACTATGTGTACACAGTTGAAGGTAGCAACGGCAAAACCGGAAAAGCTAAAAAAGTAATAGTAACCGTTGGAAAATCATCTGATAATGTTACCGAAATTTTAAGCGGTGTAGCGGCCAATGACATTATCGTAACCGAAGGTGTGAATAGCATCTCGGAAGGAATGAAATTAAATTTCTAATCAACCCAACCAAAGTAAAAAATGAGTCACCAAAGTAAAGAATTCAGTATATCAAGCTGGGCTGTTGACAATAGGGTTACCGTATACATCATAACGCTGCTTATCGTCGTTATGGGGCTTACGGCCTACATCACAATGCCTAGAGAAGATTTCCCGGAAATCATTGAAAACAAAGTATACATTTCGTCTGTTTTCCCAGGAAACTCAGCCGAAGATGTCGAGAAGTTAATCATCAAACCGCTCGAAAAAGAAATCAAAAACATCAGCCATGTCGATAAAATAACGGCTAGTTCGTTCCAGGATTACGGGATGATAGTCGTTGAATTTGATGACAAAGTGGGTATTGAAGAAGCCAAAACCAAAATCAAAGACAAAGTTGACATTGTAAAAGCGGATACCGATTGGCCTAATTTGGACAACGGCAGTAAGGTAGAACCTAGTGTTTTCGAATTAAACATTTCGGAAGAAGTGCCGATTTTGAACATCAATTTAAAAGGAAACTACACCACGCAACAGTTGAAAAGCTATGGCGAAAAACTACAGGATGACATCGAAGAAATCCCGGAAGTTAAAAAAGTAGACATCCTGGGTGTTGATGACAAAGAAGTAGAAATTGCCGTAGATATTTTCAAAATGACGGCGGCTCAGGTTTCGTTTGACGATATTCAAAATGCCGTGAAATATGAAAACATGACCATTTCCGGTGGAAATTTAATTTCACAAGGTTCGCGCAACAACATCCGTATTGTCGGTGAAATCAAAGACCCGATTGAACTGGAAAACGTTATTGTAAAACACAATGGCGGAACGGTTTATCTGAAAGATATTGCCAAAGTTTCGTTTAAGGAAAAAGAAAAAACGACCTACGCCCGTGAAAAAGGCAAAGAAGTAGTGATGCTGAATGTGAAAAAACGTTCGGGACAAAACATGATTTCCGCCATCGAACAGGTGAAAGAAAAAATCAAATTGGCTCAGGAAAATTATTTGCCAAAAGATTTGAAATTAGCCTTAACCGGAGACCAATCCTCCCGCGTTGAACACCAAGTAAACGAATTGTCCAACCACATCATTTTCGGAATTGTGCTGGTAATGATTGTATTGATGTTTACGATGGGATTGCGAAACTCCTTATTCGTGGGAGCCGCGATACCGTTATCCATGCTGATGGCGTTTACGATACTTTCCGCTTTCGGATTAACACTAAACACGATGGTGTTGTTCGGATTGGTAATGGGACTAGGATTACTGGTTGACGACGGAATTGTGGTGGTCGATAACGTATTTGCCAACATGAAGAAGGGCATGCCAAGGGTTCAGGCTTCCAAAATTGGTATTGGGGAAATTGCCTGGCCGGTAATTTCTTCAACTGCTACTACCTTAATGGCGTTCTTACCGTTCGCGCTTTGGCCGGGCACCATGGGTAAATTCATGATTTATTTCCCAATGACGCTTTCGGTAACCTTAGGAGCTTCCTTATTTGTGGCGATGGTTATCAATGCCGCTATGACCGGTGGTTCTATGGATATCGAAGATCGAAATGTAACCGCTAAATCGGCCAAAACCTACAGCATCATTTTCGGAATTACCGGATTGATTTTTGTCATCATCGGAAATGTAAACGATTCGTCATTTGCCAGAGCTATTGGGCATTTATCCTTAATTTCATTAGGATTAATGTGGTTGTACAAATGGAAAATGTACCAATGGACTCAGGATTTCCAACACAGTTTCTTCCCAAGATTAGAAGACCGATACAAACGCTTTTTGGCTAAAATCTTAAAAGGAAGAAATGCCTGGATGGCTTTAGGAGGAATTATTGCGATGTTATTTTTATCGATAATTTTATTGGGGGCTTTCCCAAGAAAAGTATTGTTCTTCCCGGATAATATCCCGAGACAGGTAATCACTTATATTGAATATCCGCAAGGAACTTCCATTGAAAAAACCAATACGGCTACTCTATTTGTTGAAAAACAAATCATCGATATCATGAAAAAATATATCGATCCAAAAACCAGTGAAAATTATTTGGCCGAAAGCATCGTTTCCCAAGTGGGAGTTGGCGCCGGAAATCCAAATGTGGATGCGGGTTCTGCTTCGGAAACCCCTTTTAAAGGAAAAGTAACTGTGAACTTTTCGGAATTCAAATTCAGAAGAGGCATCAATACTTCGGACGTTTTAGATGAAATTCGGGCGCGGGTAAAAGGAATTGCCGGAGCTAAAGTTACCGTTGAAAAAGATGCCAACGGGCCACCAGCCGGATATCCTATCAGTATTCAATTAACCGGTTCTGCGGGCGCTGATTATGATGTGATGCTGAAAGAAGCCGATAAAATGATTGCCTATATTGACAGTAAAAACATTCCGGGAATCGAACGTTTGAACGTTGATGTCAATAAAGAAAGTCCGGAATTGGAAGTAACGGTTGACCGGGTAAATGCTGGTAGTGCCGGAGTTACCACGGGTCAGTTAGGATTCAATTTGCGTCGTTCGGTTTATGGTCAGGAAATCTCAACTTTTAAAGAAGGCGATGACGATTACAACATTGTAGTCAGAATGCAGGAAGACCAACGCAAAAACGAAAACGTGTTGTTCAACCAATCGATGACATTCAGAAACCAAGGGAATGGCCAAATAGTACAAATCCCTATTTCTGCGGTGTCTCAAACCGAGAAAACTTATACGTATAACCAAATCAAACGAAAAAACTACAAACGTATTTTGACCGTTTATTCGAATGTATTGACTGGTTTTAACGGAGACGAAATCACTAAGCAAATTGGTACGGAATTAAAGAATTATCAGTTACCAAAAGGCATTACCTATTCGTTCTCGGGTGTGCAGGAAGAGCAAGGGAAAAATCAAAATTTCCTGATGTTTGCTTTGTTCCTAGCCATGGCTGGTATTACTATTATTATCGTGTTACAGTTTAATTCGGTATCCAAAACCATCGTGATTTTATTTACGGTATTGCTGAGTTTTAGTGGTGTTTTCTACGGTTATGTGATTGCCAACATGGATTTTGTCATTCTGATGACGATGATGGGAATCATTTCGCTGGCGGGAATTGTAGTGAAGAACGGAATCGTATTGATGGACTTCTTCGTCTTACTATTGGACAAAAAAGTAGCGGATAAAGCTGTTGAAAGCCATGACGATTTAACTTTAGACGAAATCAAAGAAGTCATTATCGAAAGCGGTAAATCGCGTTTGCGTCCGGTATTGTTAACCGCGTTGACAGCTGTATTGGGATTAATTCCATTGGCAATCGGATTGAATTTCGACTTCTTCGGATTGGTAACCGATTTGAATCCTCACTTATACATGGGTGGTGATAACGTGATTTTCTGGTCACCGTTAGCCTGGACCATTATTTTTGGATTGACTTATGCTACTGTATTGACTTTAGTAATGGTACCGGTCATGTTCTTCCTGGTAAAACGAACTAAATACTGGTTGCGCGACCGAAGAAATCACAGAAATGCCGTTGAAGCATAACATAATTTCGAATGCGATACAAAAAAAGGAACTCCAATGGAGTTCCTTTTTCATTTATGATGAATAATTAACTTTAATTTCTATTCACTAGCACCTCTTGTTTAACTGTTTTTACAGCGGCAATTCTGCTATTGGAATAATCTACTTCGCTTAGTGATTTGTCATTCCAGAAAAACCATTTGCCGGTTTTTTCTCCGTTGGCATATTCCCCAGTAGATTTTTTATTTCCTTGTTCGTCAAACGCTACCCATTTGCCTTCCAACTTTCCGTCTTTAAAATAACCCTGTTGTTGGATTTTTCCGTTATCGTAATAATAAGTAGCTTTCACTAAGTTTCCTTCTTGTTCTAAAACTGGTTTTACCGTTTGAGCAAAACTAAATCCTGAGATTAACAATGCTCCTAAAATCAATATCTTTTTCATAGCCGTAGGTTTTAATTGCTTAATAATTAGATAACAAAGTTACTAGTTATTTTACATTAAAAAAACTTTTACTTAACAATTTGGTAACATTGAGTGAAAACTTAACATTGGGATTTCTTTTTTAAGTCAAAAATTAAATCAAAATACACTCTTTTGAGCTTTAATTACTTGAAACAAAATAGTATTTTTGCACCCTAAATTTTAGGGAAGAATGTACAGAAGTCATAATTGTGGAGAATTAAACGCTACACACATCAACAAAGAAGTAACCTTAGCCGGATGGGTTCAAAAATCACGTGATAAAGGATTCATGGTTTGGGTAGATTTGCGCGACCGTTACGGAATTACGCAGTTAATTTTTGACGAACAACGAACAGACAAAGCGGTTTTTGACAAAGCAAAATCTTTGGGAAGAGAATTCGTAATTCAGGTAAAAGGAACTGTCATTGAGCGTGAATCCAAGAATGCTACTATGGCAACCGGTGATGTGGAAATTTTGGTTTCCGAGCTGATTTTATTGAATGCTTCCATCCTTCCTCCGTTCACCATTGAAGACGAAACTGACGGTGGTGAAGACATTAGAATGAAATACCGTTACCTGGATATTCGTAGAAATCCGGTAAAAAACTCGTTGCTTTTCCGTCACAAAGTGGCTATGGAAGTGCGCAAATATTTATCTGATTTAGATTTTTGCGAAGTGGAAACACCGTATTTAATCAAATCAACTCCGGAAGGCGCTCGTGATTTCGTCGTACCAAGCCGTATGAACGAAGGACAGTTTTATGCTTTGCCACAATCGCCTCAAACGTTCAAACAATTGTTGATGGTGGGTGGCATGGACAAATATTTCCAAATTGTGAAATGTTTCCGTGACGAAGATTTGCGCGCCGACAGACAACCGGAATTCACACAAATCGATTGCGAAATGGCTTTTGTGGAGCAAGAAGATATTTTAAATGTTTTTGAAGGATTGACAAGGCATTTACTAAAAGAAATCAAAGGCATAGACGTAGCAGAATTCCCAAGAATGACCTACGATTACGCTATGAAAACCTACGGAAATGACAAACCGGACATTCGTTTTGAAATGAAATTTGGTGAGTTGAATGCCGTGGCACAACACAAGGATTTTGGTGTCTTCAATTCGGCTGAATTAGTAGTTGGAATTGCGGCTCCGGGTTGTGCAGCTTATACGCGTAAAGAAATTGATGCTTTAATTGACTGGGTAAAACGTCCTCAAGTAGGAGCTTCAGGAATGGTGTATGTGAAATGTGAAGAAGACGGCACTTTCAAATCTTCGGTAGATAAATTCTACGACCAGGACGATTTGAAAAAATGGGCTGAAGCTACCAATGCCAAACCGGGCGATTTGATTTTAGTATTATCCGGGAATGCCAACAAAACCAGAACACAACTTTCTGCCTTGCGTATGGAAGTGGCCACAAGATTAGGTTTAAGAAAACCGGAAGAATTTGCACCGTTATGGGTGGTTGATTTTCCATTATTAGAATGGGATGAAGAAAGCGGTCGTTACCACGCAATGCACCATCCGTTTACGTCACCAAAACCGGAAGACATGAAACTCATTGAAACCGAACCAGGGAAAGTACGTGCCAATGCTTACGATATGGTATTGAACGGAAATGAAATCGGTGGGGGTTCTATTCGTATTCACGATAAAGACTTGCAAAGCCGAATGTTTTCTCTTTTAGGATTTACGCCCGAACAAGCGCAAGATCAATTTGGTTTCTTGATGAATGCGTTCCAGTTTGGTGCTCCGCCACACGGAGGTTTAGCTTTTGGTTTGGACCGATTAGTAGCCATCCTTGGCGGACAGGAAACCATCCGTGACTTTATTGCTTTCCCAAAAAACAATTCCGGACGCGATGTAATGATTGATGCACCATCAGTAATTGACAGTAGTCAGTTACAGGAATTACATATCAAACTAGACTTGACGCAATAAATATCAAATTCGCAACTTATTAGAAAGCAACTATTTAAATTTTCAGAAATAGTTGCTTTTTTTATTTTAATTTTTAGAATAATTCAAATACCGCATTGAAAATCATTCAATTATAATTAAAATTTCTTAAAAATATTTTAACTTTTTATTTGATTTTTGTTTGCTATGTCACAAATAAGTATATCTTTGGGCATTATTAATTATTTTTATATTACAAAATGCGCACAGGTAAAGTTAAATTCTTCAATGAATCAAAAGGTTACGGTTTTATTACTGACGACGAGACAGGAAAAGACATTTTCGTACATGCTACCGGAGTTAGATCTGAAAATCTAGCTGAAGGGGATAAAGTATCTTACGAAGAAGAAGAAGGTAGAAAAGGTAAAGTAGCAGCTCAAGTAGTAGCTATCGAAGACTAATATATATTATTTTTTGATTACCTAGAATGACTCAACGTCCCGAAAATTTTCGGGACGTTTTTTTATACCGCAACCTCGTTATTTAAAATCAGTTTAAATAAATGGTTTCCCAGAAGAATTACCAAACGTTTATCCCTTGATTTTTGTGAATTAAATAATGCGATGTATATTTGTGGCTATTTTAATTACTTCTAAATTTTAGCATTATGCAGTCCAATCAATTAGATTATATTCCCATCCTCATGCAGGCAGGTTTAGCGGTCGGATTTGTTGTCTTAACTATTATTGGCTCTAGCTTTTTAGGCCCAAAGAGACACTCTAAAAACAAGGATAAAAATTTCGAATGCGGAATAGAATCTGTCGGAAATGCCCGGATTCCATTTTCAGTAAAATATTTCCTGGTAGCCATCCTTTTTGTGCTTTTTGATGTCGAAGTAATTTTCCTTTATCCTTGGGCTATCAATTTCAAAGCGTTAGGAATGACAGGCATGATTAAAATGGTTATTTTTATGTTGTTGCTTTTAGTGGGCTTCTTCTACATTATCAAGAAGAAAGCGTTAGAGTGGGAATAAAAAAACAATTGCTATGAGTACTACAAAACCAAATATGGTCGCTCCGCCGGAAGGAGTAGTTGGTGAAGGATTCTTCGCTACAAAATTGAACGACGTTGTCGGATTGGCTCGTGCTAATTCCCTTTGGCCGTTGCCTTTCGCGACTTCTTGTTGCGGAATCGAGTTTATGGCTACTATGGCTTCTCACTATGATTTAGCGCGTTTTGGTTCGGAAAGAGTAAGTTTCTCTCCGCGTCAGGCCGATATGTTGATGGTCATGGGAACGATTTCCAAAAAAATGGCGCCGATTTTACGCCAGGTGTACGAGCAAATGTCAGAACCTCGTTGGGTTATCGCCGTTGGTGCTTGTGCTTCATCAGGTGGTGTGTTTGATACCTACTCCGTTTTACAGGGAATTGACAAAGTAATTCCGGTAGACGTATACGTACCAGGTTGCCCGCCAAGACCGGAACAAATCGTTCAGGGCGTAATGCAATTGCAGGAATTGGTGAAAAACGAATCGGTTCGCCGAAGAAATTCACCAGAATATAAAGAATTATTAGCTTCTTATAACCTATAACATGGCTTTAGAAACAGCTTATATACAAGATAAATTGACTCAGGCGTTCGGCAACAATGTGCTGAATTTTGAGATGAAACGCGATATTTTCACTTTCGAAGCTACGCCAAGTACCATTCACGAGGTGATTCGCTTTTTGAAAGAACAAGAGGATCTAAATTTTCACTTTCTTACTGATTTGGCCGGAATTCATTTCCCGGATAATGATGAGGAACACCAATTTTCAGTAGTGTATCAATTGCACAACTGGATTGAAAACGTGAGAATCCGTGTAAAAACTTATTTGTCAGATCCGGCAGAAGTAGATACCATAACTGATTTGTTCCTTTGCGCCAATTGGATGGAAAGAGAAGCGTGGGATTTCTTCGGAATCAATTTCAAAGGTCATCCACAGTTGAAACGAATTTTGAACATGGATGAAATGGTGTCGTTCCCAATGCGCAAAGAATTCCCGATGGAAGACAGCGGAAGAACCGATAAAGACGACCGTTTCTTTGGAAGAACACCAGTTAATAATTAAATAATTCAACATTATAAATGTCAGATTTATTATTACCACCAGAGCATCGCTATGCTAAAATCATAGAGCAAAGCCGAAATCAAGACGGAAGTGAATTTTCTATCTTGAATTTAGGACCAACGCATCCGGCCACTCACGGAATTTTCCAAAACATCTTATTGATGGATGGCGAAAGAATCATTGAAGCGGAGCCAACTGTAGGATACATTCACCGTGCCTTCGAAAAAATTGCCGAAAACCGTCCGTTTTACCAAATCAACGTATTGACCGACCGTATGAACTATTGTTCATCACCTATCAACAATATGGCGTGGTGGATGACAGTAGAGAAATTATTAAATATTGAAGTACCAAAACGTGCGCAATATTTAAGAGTTATCGTGATGGAATTGGCGCGTATTACAGACCACTTGATTTGTAATTCGATTTTAGGAGTGGATACTGGAGCCTATACTGGTTTCTTGTATGTGTTCCAATTCAGAGAAAAAGTATACGAGATTTACGAAGAAATTTGCGGCGCCCGTTTAACCACTAATATGGGAAGAATTGGCGGTTTCGAAAGAGACTGGTCGCCAAAAGCATTTGAATTGCTAAACACTTTCCTCGAAGAATTTCCGGTAGCCTGGAAAGAATTCGAAAACCTATTTGAAAGAAACAGAATTTTTATAGACAGAACTGTAAATGTTGGTGGCATCACCGCCGAAAAAGCTATGGCTTACGGATTTACAGGACCCAATTTACGCGCTGCCGGAATCGATTATGACGTGCGTAAAGCCGCTCCGTATTCTTCTTACGAAGATTTCGAATTTGATGTTCCTGTTGGAAAATCAGGCGATACGTATGACCGTTTTTGCGTTCGTAATGGCGAAGTTTGGGAAAGTTTGAGCATCATCAGACAAGCTTTGGCGAAATTGCCGGAAGGCCCAATCCACGCTGACGTTCCCGATTATTATTTACCGCCAAAAGAAGACGTGTACACCAACATGGAAAGCTTAATCTATCATTTCAAAATTGTGATGGGCGAAGTTCCGGTACCTGTGGATGAAATTTATCATGCCGTAGAAGGTGGCAACGGAGAATTAGGATTCTATTTAATTACCGACGGAAGTCGCACCCCATACCGATTGAAATTCAGAAGACCATGCTATATCTATTACCAAGCCTATCCGGAGATGATAAAAGGTGCCATGTTGTCTGATGCTATCGTTATTTTATCAAGTTTAAATGTAATTGCTGGCGAATTAGACGCTTAAGTAGTATGGAAAGATCACATATCAAACAAGAGATAAATATTACTGACACGTTGATGGCTCGCATCAATGAGTTGATCAGTCATTATCCTGCCGATAAAAAGAAATCAGCATTATTGCCGGTTTTGCACGAAGTTCAGGATGCTCACGACAATTGGTTGAGTATTGAATTGCAAAACAAGGTTGCTGAAATCTTAGAAATATTGCCAATCGAAGTATACGAAGTTGTTACTTTTTATACCATGTTCAACCAAAGACCAATTGGGAAATACATGTTCGAATTCTGTCAAACCGCTGCCTGTTGTCAAAACGGTGTGGAAGATTTGATGGATTATACTTGTTCTAAATTGGGCGTAGGCATTGGCGAACCCACTGCTGACGGCATGTTTGAAGTACGTGGCGTAGAATGTTTAGGCGCTTGCGGATATGCTCCAATGATGCAGTTGGGTGATTTCTATCAAGAACATTTGACGAAAGAGAAAGTAGACCAGCTGATTGCTGATTGCAAAGACGGAAAAATCACTTTACACGATAAATAATATCATGGGAAGAAAAATATTATTAGACAAAATAAACGTTCCGGGTATTAAAACCTATGAAGTATACCGTCGTGAAGGCGGTTATGCTTCGGTGGAAAAAGCCCTGAAAAAAATGACTCCGGATGAAGTAGTCGAAGAAGTAAAAACTTCCGGATTACGTGGTCGTGGTGGTGCGGGTTTCCCTGCCGGAATGAAATGGAGTTTTATCGACAAAAAATCGGGCAACCCAAGACACTTGGTGTGCAACGCCGATGAGTCGGAACCGGGAACATTCAAAGACCGTTACTTAATGGAATACATTCCGCATCTTTTGATTGAAGGAATGATTACTTCGAGTTATGCTTTGGGCGCCAACCTATCCTACATCTACATTCGTGGGGAATACATGTGGGTGTATAAAATTTTAGAAAAAGCCATCGCCGAAGCGAAAGCAGCCGGTTGGTTAGGCAAAAATATATTAGGCTCTGGTTACGATTTGGAATTATACGTTCAAATTGGTGGCGGAGCTTACATCTGCGGAGAAGAAACAGCCTTAATTGAAAGTCTGGAAGGAAAACGTGGCAATCCTAGATTGAAACCACCATTCCCTGCCGTGAAAGGACTTTGGCAAAATCCTACTGTAGTAAACAACGTAGAAACGATTGCGGCTGTGCCTTGGATTGTCAACAATTCGGGTGCTGATTATGCCGGAATCGGAATCGGTCGCTCGACTGGAACCAAATTAATTTCGGCTTCCGGAAACATCAAAAACCAAGGCGTTTTCGAAATTGAATTAGGGGTTTCTGTATACGAGTTTATGAATTCCGATGAATATTGTGGCGGAATGCAAACTGATCGCCCTTTAAAGGCTTTAGTTCCTGGAGGAAGTTCGGTGCCAATTTTACCGGCAAATTTAATCTACAAAACCGCTGCAGGCGAAGACCGTTTGATGACTTACGAAAGTTTGGCTGATGGTGGCTTTGCCACGGGTTCGATGTTAGGTTCAGGCGGATTTATCGTATACGATGACCGCGCTTGTATCGTTCGCAACACTTGGAATTTCTCAAGATTCTATCACCATGAAAGCTGTGGTCAATGTACGCCATGCCGTGAGGGAACGGGCTGGTTGGAAAAAGTATTGTGGAGAATCGAAAACGGACAAGGACGCGAAGAAGACATCGAATTGCTATGGAGCATCCAATCCAAAATAGAAGGAAATACGATTTGTCCTTTAGGTGACGCGGCTTCATGGCCAGTAGCTGCGGCTATTCGACACTTTAGAGATGAATTTGAATACCACATCCGTTTCCCGGAAAAAATTAAGAATAGAGATCACTTTGTGAATGAGCCTTTTGAAAAAGTAAAGCATTTAGTAGCAAAGGAAAATGTATAAAATGAGGTTGTATTTGTTCATATTATTATTGCCACTATTTGTCCATTCTCAAAAATTTGACGGATATGTGGTTACCAATACAAATGACACTATAAATTGTAAATATTTTGTTCCAACAAATATGTTTGACAAAACACTTTTAGAGGTCGCATCCATTCGTGATGAAATTAGTATATACAGTAAAGGTGAAAAAGCAAAATACACTTCTAAAGAGTTAAAATCTTTTTTAATTAAAGGAACTAAGTTTGGAGATTTAAAATTTGTGAGTCTTAAATATGATGATTACAATCGTTTTTACCACGAAGTAATAGTTGGGAAACTTATGTATTACAGATATTATTTAAGTGCTGCAGGAGCGCCAGTATTTGGAATTGGTTTTGGATTAAAGGACGGAAAATTTGTAGAATTACAAGGCCCTGATGTAAGAGAAAAATTGGGGGAATTTATTGTTGATTATCCAGAATTACATGATAAATGGATGAATCCAAAAAGTTATAAAGTAAAAAAATTAGAAGAAGTTATAAAACTATATAACGAACATTTTAAAAATTAAAAAGAGACCTTTCTAAAAATATAAACATGAAAGTAACCATAGACGGTCAAGAAATTGAAGTAGCACCGGGAACAACGATCCTGCAGGCTGCTCGTATGATTGGTGGAGAATCTGTTCCGCCAGCCATGTGTTATTATTCGAAACTAGAAGGAACCGGAGGAAAATGCCGTTGTTGTTTGGTGGATGTTACCAAAGGTAGCGAAGCCGATCCAAGACCGATGCCAAAATTGGTTGCCTCTTGTGTAACCGGTTGTCAGGACGGAATGGAAGTAGCGAGCAAAGGTTCGGACAGAGTTTTTGAAGCCCGTAAAGCCGTAACCGAATTTCTTTTGATCAATCACCCTTTGGATTGTCCGGTTTGTGACCAGGCAGGCGAATGTGATTTGCAGAATTTAAGTTTCGAACACGGAAAATTACAACAGCGTTTCATAGAAGAAAAAAGAACTTTCGAACCGGAAGATATCGGAGACAAAATTCAATTGCACATGAACCGTTGCATTGTTTGCCAACGTTGTGTGGAAGTGGCGGATCAATTGACCGACAAAAGAGTTCACGGGGTATTGAATCGTGGGGATCATTCGCAAATTTCAACTTGCATTTCTACAGCCATCGACAATGAATTCTCAGGAAACATGATTGATGTGTGTCCGGTGGGTGCTTTGACTGATAAAACGTTCCGATTCAAATCGAGAGTGTGGTTTAACAAACCGTTCAACGCGCACAGAGATTGTGATAAATGTTGCGGGAAAACGACTGTTTGGATGTTTGGTGACGAAATTCAAAGGGTAACCGCCCGCAAAGACGAGTACCATGAAGTAGAAGAATTCATCTGTAACACTTGTCGTTTCGACAAAAAAGACGTTGCGGATTGGGTAATCGAAGGGCCTCGTAAATTCGAGAAAGACTCGGTTATCAACCAAAATAAACATTACGGAAAATTAGACAAAGTAGTAATCGATACCGAAAAAGGCATCCTTCAAGGTAGAGACATCGACCGTAAAAAAATCAGTATGGCCGAGATTGAATACAATGAAAAAATAGACGGTAACCCAGTAAATTCAAAGAAAAATGGATAGTGCCTTTATTATAGAAAAAAGTGTTTTGATTGTCATAGTTTTTGCTGTGACGATGGTAATGGCGATGTATTCCACTTGGGCTGAACGTAAAGTAGCAGCTTATTTGCAAGACAGAGTTGGACCAAACCGCGCCGGTTGGGGTGGCTTATTACAACCGCTTGCCGATGGTATGAAATTATTTGCCAAAGAAGAATTTGAACCGGATACCAAAAATAAATTCCTATTCTTTTTAGGACCAGCCATTGCAATGAGTGCCGCCTTAATGACGAGTGCTGTAATTCCGTGGGGTGATAAATTAGAAGTCTTCGGAAGAACCGTTCAACTACAGGCGACCGATACCGACAGTGCTTTATTGTACATTTTTGCCGTAGTTTCTATCGGAGTTTACGGCATCATGATTGGAGGTTGGGCCTCGAACAACAAGTTCTCTTTGATGGGAGCCGTTCGTGCCGCTTCGCAAATGGTTTCGTATGAAGTAGCTATGGGATTATCGATGATAGCTTTGCTAATGATGACCGGAACCTTGAGCTTAAAAGAAATCTCTGCACAACAACACGGTTTGCATTGGAATGTGTTCTACCAACCGTTATCCTTTCTAATCTTTTTAATTTGCGCTTTTGCCGAAACCAACAGAACACCATTCGATTTAGCGGAATGTGAATCGGAATTAATTGGGGGTTATCACACGGAATATTCTTCGATGAAAATGGGATTCTATTTGTTTGCCGAGTACGCCAACATGTTCATCTCCTCCACCATTATTGCGGTTTTATTCTTCGGAGGTTACAACTATCCTGGCATGGGCTGGGCCTTAGAACATTGGGGGGTTAACATCGCCAACGTTATTGGAATCGGAGCTTTATTTATGAAATTGTGTTTCTTCATCTTCTTCTTTATGTGGATCAGATGGACGATACCGCGTTTTAGATACGATCAATTGATGAATTTAGGGTGGAAGATTTTAATTCCGCTTTCTATCGTCAATATTATGTTAGTAGGAATGGTTCTATTAAGAAGTGAAATTTTTGCCTTTTTTGGATTTAAATAGGAAAAGAAATTATGTCAACAGCTATACAAAATATATCATTATCAGGCCATAAAAAGCAGGTTTCCAATAAGGAAATGACCTTTTTGGAACGTATGTACCTGATGGCTATTTTTAAAGGGTTATGGATTACCATCAAACACTTTTTCAGAAAAAAAGCCACCATTCATTATCCGGAACAAGTTAGGGAATTCAGTCCGGTTTACCGTGGACAACACATGTTGAAACGCGACGAACAAGGCCGTGAAAACTGTACGGCTTGTGGGTTGTGCGCCTTGTCCTGCCCTGCGGAAGCTATCACAATGAAAGCTGCCGAAAGAAAACCGGGAGAAGAACATTTATACCGCGAAGAGAAATATGCCGAAATCTATGAAATCAACATGTTGCGTTGTATTTTCTGTGGATTGTGTGAAGAAGCTTGTCCGAAAGACGCTATTTACTTGACCCTTTCCAAAGAATTAGTTCCGGCGAGTTACGACAGAGAGGATTTCATTTTCGGAAAAGATAAATTAGTTATGCCATTAGAAATGGCTATGGCAAACACTAATAAACTGAATTAATTATGTCACCAGTTCAAATCATATTCTACGTTTTAGCTGCCATCACTTTGTCAACGGCATTCTTAACGATTTACAGCAAAAACCCAATCCACAGTGCTATTTATTTAGTGATTTGCTTTTTCTCAATCGCCGGTCATTATTTACTTTTCAATGCGCAATTCCTGGCCATTGTTCACATCATCGTATATTCCGGAGCCATTATGGTGCTCTTCCTCTTTACCATCATGTTGATGAATTTGAATAAAGAAGACGAAGTCCATAAACCCCGAATTACAAGACTGGGTGCTATCGTTGTTTTCATAGTACTGAGCATTGTTTTAATTACAATTTTCATTCATTCCAAAACCATCATGGGTCCTTATGATCCGCTGGGCGAAGATTTCCAATCCATCAGAAAGCTTGGGAATGTGTTGCTGAACGAATACATGGTGCCTTTCGAATTTGCTTCCATCTTATTATTGGTAGCGATGATTGGTGTGGTTTTATTGTCTAAAAAAGAAAAAACAGAGAAATAAAATGAACAATATTTTAAATCAAATAGGAATAGAAAACTACATTTTCCTTTCGGTGTTGCTTTTTTGCATCGGCGTTTTCGGAGTGTTGTACCGTCGAAATGCCATCATCGTTTTCATGTCGATTGAGATTATGCTGAATGCGGTAAACTTATTGTTCGTAGCCTTTTCTACGTATCACCAAGATGCCGAAGGACAAGTATTTGTATTCTTCTCGATGGCTGTGGCTGCTGCCGAAGTGGCTGTAGGCTTAGCGATTCTGGTTTCGGTTTACCGAAACTTAGGCTCGATTGATATTGATAATTTAAAGAATTTAAAAGGATAACCCGGGATGGAAACAAAATTAGCTTTACTATTACTCTTAGCTCCATTTGCTGGATTTCTTTTCAATATTTTCTTTGGAAAAAAAGTAAGCAAAGGTTTTGCCGGCGCCGTTGGAACGCTGACGGTGGTGGTTTCCTTTTTGCTGAGCATTTGCTTTTTTACACAACTGAATCAAAACGGAAAACCGGTTCACATCTTATTATTTGAATGGCTTTCGGTACATAATTTCAAATTATTCTTCGGATTGCAATTAGACCAATTGTCTTTACTTTGGTTATTATTCGTAACCGGAATTGGTTCGTTAATTCACTTATATTCCATCAGCTACATGCACGATGACGAGAATATGCACAAGTTTTTTGCCTATTTGAATTTGTTCGTGTTTTTCATGATAACGCTTGTTATCGGAAGTAACTTGTTGGTGATGTTCATTGGTTGGGAAGGCGTTGGTCTTTGCTCCTATTTGCTTATCGGATTTTGGTATAAAAACCAAGATTATAACGATGCGGCCAAGAAAGCTTTTATCATGAACCGTATTGGGGATTTAGGTTTCTTAATCGGAATATTCCTGTTGGCCAATTACTGTGGGACTTTAGAATTTGTACACATGAAACCAATGCTCATCTCAGGTTCTGTATCCGGAGTAAGTACACAAGTTGTAATCGCTGCTTTGTGTTTATTCATCGGAGCCTGCGGAAAATCAGCACAATTGCCATTATACACTTGGTTACCGGATGCCATGGCTGGTCCAACACCGGTTTCGGCTTTAATCCATGCGGCAACGATGGTAACAGCCGGTATCTTTATGGTAACCCGAATGAATTTCTTATTCGACTTAACGCCACAAGTACAAACGATAATCGCCATTGTTGGTGCAGCTACAGCTTTAGTAGCGGCTTCGATTGGTTTATTACAAAACGATATTAAAAAAGTATTGGCTTACTCAACCGTTTCCCAATTGGGATTAATGTTCCTGGCTTTAGGGCTTGGCGCTTACAACGTAGCAGTATTCCACGTAATTACGCATGCTTTCTTCAAAGCTTGTTTGTTCTTAGGTTCCGGTTCCGTAATTCACGGTTTGCACGGAGAACAGGACATGCGAAAAATGGGTGGTTTGCGCAAAGCCATGCCAATCACTTACATCACCATGTTGATTTCTACTTTAGCGATTGCCGGTATTTTCCCATTCGCAGGGTTTTGGTCCAAAGACGAAATCTTAATGGTAGCTTTTGAACACAATAAAGTCTTATGGGTAGTAGCTTCAATCGCTTCTATCATGACCGCTTTCTATATGTTCCGATTGATGTATCTGACTTTCTTCAAAGAATTCAGAGGCACCGAAGAACAAAAACAACATTTGCATGAAAGTCCAAGTCTGATAACTATTCCCTTAGTAATCTTAGCGATTTTGGCTTTGATTGGTGGTGCCATCAACTTACCGGGCAGCAATTGGTTAAACCATTTCTTAGAACCAATTTTAGCAACCAAACACGAAGAACACGCTTTGGGCAGCAACGAATACATGTTGATGGGGATTGCTTTAGCCGGTGCTCTTGTTGGGATTGCCTGGGCGTATTCCAAATACATCAAACAAGCTTTTGTTCCTAAAGAAGATGCCGAAATTGTTGGTTTCAACAAAACGGTGTACAACAAATATTATGTAGATGAATTCTATACTTTCTTACTTGTAAAACCAATCAACGGCTTGGCGAATTTCTTCCGAACTACTTTAGAACCGGCTTTAGGCAAAGTGGTTTACAGTTTGGGAACCGCCGCGAATGGCTTGGGAACACAAGGAAAGAAATTGCAAAACGGAAACATCGGTTTATACCTTTTCGCTTTTGTGATTGGAGTTTGTGCCATCATAACGTATTTATTTATAACTCATATCGCTCAATAATTTTACATAATGGATGTAACTACTATATTATTAGTACTTCTGGTGGGTTCGATTGCCACCTTTTTAGCAGGAGATAAATTAGCTTCCAAAGTGGCGCTGCTATTCAGTTTAGGAGCGTTGGGAGTGTCTTTGTATTTATTGAACTTATTGAATCAAGGCGCCAACATCGGCTTCATGGCAGGCTGGATTGACAACCCGAAAGTAGCTTTAGCTTTCAAAGCTGATGGCTTATCGATGGCCATGGTTTTATTGACTACTGCTTTGACACCGCTAATTATTTTCTCTTCTTTTGGGAATCAATTCTCCAATAGCAAAAATTTCTATGCTTTAGTATTGTTTATGGCCTTTGCCATGACAGGAACGTTCTTAGCTGCTGACGGATTATTATACTATATTTTCTGGGAATTGGCTTTGATTCCGATTTACTTCATTGCTTTAATTTGGGGGAATGGCGATGCCGAAGAGCGCAAAAAAGCAGTCTTAAAATTCTTCATCTATACTTTAGGAGGTTCCCTTTTCATGCTAATCGCTTTTGCTTATTTATACTCAAAAGCCGGAAGCTTTTTACTGGAAGACTTATACAAACTTGATTTATCCTTCCAGGAACAATGCTGGATTTTCTTCGCGTTTTTCTTAGCTTATGCTATCAAAATTCCGATTATTCCTTTCCATACCTGGCAAGCTAAAGTATACCAAAAAGCACCAACCGTTGGAACGATGCTGTTATCCGGTATCATGCTAAAAATGGGATTGTACAGCGTTATTCGTTGGCAACTACCAATCGCACCCAGTGCTGCCAGACAATACATGCCGATTCTGATTGGGTTGAGTATTGCCGGAGTTATCTATGGTTCAATCGTGGCTTTGCGCCAAAAAGATTTGAAAAAATTATTGGCTTATTCTTCTTTGGCCCACGTTGGTTTAATCGCAGCTGGTTGCTATACTTTGACACTTGACGGATTGAGTGGAGCGGTTTCCCAAATGATTGCCCACGGATTTGTAATCGTAGGCTTGTTCTTCGCCGCAGAAATTATTTTCAGAAGATACGAAACCCGAACCATTGCCGATATGGGTGGCATCAGAACACAAACGCCTAAGTTCTCTTCGATGTTTATGATTTTGGTTTTGGCATCCGTTGCCTTGCCGGGAACCTTCAACTTCGTGGGAGAGTTCACAGTGCTGTTCAGCTTAAGTCAGGCTAATATTTGGTTCGCCGTTTTAGGTGGAACTACCATTATTTTGGGTGCTTACTATATGTTGAAAATGTTCCAAAACACCATGTTGGGAGAAACCAACACCAAAGTGTTTGCAGACGTAACCACCAATGAAGCCATAACGCTAATCATTATCATCGCCTTTTTGTTATTCTTCGGCTTGTATCCAAAACCGATTGTCGATTTGGTAACGCCAAGTTTAAAAGTCATTTTACAAACTATAAATAGATAAAAGTCCAGAAATGAATACATTAATTGCCATATCAGGTTTAGGTGTTTTTTGCCTCATCGCTGAAATCTTTAATTTAAGAAAGCTGTTAGTTCCGGTTGCCGTACTAGGACTATTGGCTATTCTTGGACTTACCGTTTCTGAATTCAACACTCCGAATGCGTATTACAACAACATGATTGTAGTCGATAAATTTTCGGTAGCGTTTTCGAGTTTGTTTATTGTCCTTACCATTTTCTTAGTGGCGTTGAGTGGCGATTTCTATAAAGAGCATCCCACTAAAATCTCGGATTTTATCGCCATCAAAATATTCCTTTTGGCCGGAGCTGTGGCTATGGTTTCTTTCGGAAATTTATCGATGTTCTTCTTAGGAATTGAAGTACTGTCCATCTCCCTATACATCTTGGCTGCCAGCCGAAGATTAGACGTGAAAAGCAACGAAGCCGGAATGAAATATTTCTTATTGGGTTCTTTCGCTTCGGGAATACTGTTATTCGGAATTTGTTTGATTTATGGTGCCACCGGTTATTTTGACATTGCGGAAATCAAAGATTTATCGTCAGGATTAGGAATGCCTATTTGGTTCCCCATCGGGATTACTTTGATGGTTATTGGTATGCTGTTCAAAATTGCAGCAGCCCCTTTCCACTTTTGGGCTCCCGATGTTTACGAAGGCTCCCCATCTATGACAACTGCTACTATGAGTACGTTGGCCAAAGTAGTAGCGATGGCCGCTTTATACAAATTACTAAACGGCATGACCACCGCATTAACACCAACTTTTGAAATGGTAATTGTGGTCGTTTCCATACTATCCATGACTGTCGGGAATATCATGGCTTTGCGTCAGGAAAATGTAAAACGTATGTTGGCATTCTCAGGTATATCGCATGCCGGATTTATGTTGATGGCTATTTTAAGTTTAGCTACAGCAGCCAGCACGCTTTTATATTACACTGCTGCTTATGCCTTGGCCGGTATCGCTTCTTTTGCCGTAATCATTTATGTTACCCGAAACAAAGACAACGAGGATATTGCCAATTTCAACGGCTTAGGAAAAACCAATCCATTACTAGCCGCTATCTTAACGGCTTCGCTTTTATCCATGGCCGGAATTCCGATTTTTGCCGGATTCTTTGCTAAGTTTATGTTGTTCAGTCAAACCATCAAAGCCGGATTTTTAGTTGTAGTTATTGCCGGGGTTATCAACTCAATTATCAGTGTGGGCTACTATTTCAAACTGATTTTGGCGATGTATACCAAAGAAGCTCCCGAAGCAAAACAACCGGTTCCGTTGGTATATTATGCTGTGGCAGTACTAGCTATTTTACTAAACATCCTAATGGGAATTTATCCGTCATTCGTGACCAATTTATTGAACTAAAAAGAGTTCTCCATAACTATACCGAAAACCATCAAGAGTCATTTTGATGGTTTTTTCTTTTAAATAAAATCTTATATTTGGGTAACAAAATATATTGCGCATGGAAAACGCTACTAAAGTATCGGCTGCTTACAAAAAAGCTCCTTTAGATATTATTGCCTTTTATCTCTTTGCTATTGCCATTTCGGTATTCAGTTTTTATTTGAATTTGGATAGCAATAAAAACCTAAAAGCTACCCTGGTTCCCTATACCGGCTGGGGGTTTGGACTAGGCTATTTGTTTTTGATTTTCGCTATTTCGAGCAGTCTGTTCACATACAGAGTTTCGGTAACCAAAACCCTTAGAAACCTACGTGTTTATATTATCATTTTTATGCTAATAAATGTCTACGAAGGCGTTCAGGATTGGCTCTCGGTTACCCCCGAAGATTACACCAATCCGAATCCGTATTTGCGCTACGACACCTTGACCCCTGTTTACACTATAGGCGTACCTCTGTTCTGGACGTTACTCCTGGCAGGTTCATTACTGTGGCATTACTTCCAAAACAAAAAAGAAAACAACCTTAATCCTGACGCAAAATCTTAAAACCTATCTAAACCATCAAGTACCATTTTGATGGTTTTTTTGTTAGTAAAAAATCCTCGAAATTAACTTTTGTTCCGCTGTCAATAATCGACTATTGTGTAATTTTATACCATGTATGCTTTAGTCGATTGCAATAATTTCTATGCTTCCTGCGAACGTGTTTTCCAGCCACACCTGGTAGGCAAACCCATTGTGATTTTATCCAATAACGACGGCTGCATTATTTCCCGAAGTGATGAAGCCAAAGCACTCGGCATTCCCATGGGTGCTCCCGAATTTAAAGTGCGGCAGGAACTCAAGGATAAAAACATTCATGTCTTTTCTTCCAATTATCCTTTGTATGGTGATTTGAGCAGTCGCGTGATGAGTATATTGGAAGGCTTCACACCGCATACAGAACCGTATAGTATAGACGAAGCTTTTTTGAATTTTGATGGCGTACCGGTTCCTGATTTTTATGACTATGGCGTACAGATGAAACGGCGTATTATGAAATGGCTCAGCATTCCGGTTTCGATTGGTTTTGCCGAAACGAAAGCCCTCTCAAAAGTAGCCAACAAAATTGCCCGAAAGTATCCGGAAAGAACCCAAGGGGTCTATTGCATCGATTCTGAAGAGAAACGCATCAAAGCCTTGAAATGGACTAAAATTGAAGACGTATGGGGCATTGGTTTTCGGTTGAAGAAAAAGATGAAAGACAAAAACATCAACACCGCTTACGATTTCACATTGCCACAGCATGAAAACTTCATCAGAACTACTATGGGAGTTACCGGTCTCCGCCTAAAAAGCGAACTCGAAGGCAAATCTGTTTTGACTTTAGACAATCCGTTGGAGGACAAAAAAAGCATTGCCATTACCCGAATGTTTAAAAAGAAACTTTCAGACTTTGACGGCATTAAAGAACGGATTTCAACATTTGCCACAGTCTGTGCCGAAAAGCTCCGCAAACAGCATTCCTGTTGCCACAGCGTGATTGTTATTTTGGTCAAAGACAAACAACTGACCTACGACAAACGCTATTACCTCAGTCAGATGGAAACCCTGTCTTTTGCCAGTAATTCCAGTTTAACGATTAGCAATGTCGCTGTTGGTCTTTTGAAAAAACTCCACCAACCTGGTGAAACCTATCTGAGAGCCGGAGTCATTGTAACCGGACTTGTAGCGGAAAACCAAAAGCAACTCCATCTGTTTGAAGAAGAAAATCCAAAACATTGGAAACTGATGCAGGTGATGGATGCCTATCATAAAAAAACGGGCGAACGCAAAATCCGTTTGGGTAATCAGGATTTACAAAACACCTGGATTATGAAACAAAATCATCTGTCTAAAAAATACACTACTGATTTTAACGAAATACTGGAAGTACAATGCCGATAAAAAATAAGCTTTCTTTTTTTGTGTCAGATACAAACAATAATCTGGAACTCCCTTATTTCAGTGGTGGTATCAAAGCCGGTTTTCCATCACCGGCAGCCGATTTCGACGAAACCAAAATCAGTTTAGACAAAGTACTAGTCAAAAACCACGAAGCCACTTTTTATGCCAAAGCCTCAGGAACCTCAATGATTGGTGCCGGTATAGACGATGGCGACATTATGGTCATCGACCGAAGTTTGGAACCACAAAACGGAAAAATTGCCGTATGCTGCATTGATGGAGAATTCACAGTGAAGCGCATCAAAATAGAAAAAGACGGTCTGTTTTTACTTCCCGAAAACAAGGACTATCAACCCATAAAAGTCACCGAAGAAAACGATTTGATTATTTGGGGCATTGTGACTTATGTGATTAAAGCGATGTAACCGAACACTTTTCTGAAAATTTCACAGCATTTACGCTCAAAGACCTAAATGTCTTTAGAATAATTGTTAAATAATACAGTCAGAGAATGAATGATTTATATATTTGCCGCAACTAAACTAAACCACATCTAATACCACATGAAAACTATTTATTTTTTCCTGCTTTCTTTTTTTATAGTGACCACAACAAGCGTCGCCCAAGACAAAAAAGAAGCTTCGAAGATTGTTGAAAATTATGACTTAGCCAAAATAAAAGAGCGTCAGGAATTTTTCAAAAAGAAAGAAACAACAGAAAAAGCAAAAGCCGAAGCAGCAGCCAAAATCAATCATTGGCCTATCAAAATCGTAAAAGACAGCTCCATGAGTGAATTGATGCGATTGACTCCGGATGGCCATCCCATTTATTACACCACCGACAATGCCAATGCCGCAAAATCTACCAGAGCCAACCATTTAAATACTGGCGGCTCCCTTGGTTTAGACCTTAACGGACAAGGCATGATTGCCCGGGTTTGGGATGGAGGAACCGTAAGAGCTTCACATACTTTATTTTCAGGCAGAGTCACTGTTGTTGACGAACCAAGCAGCAATACATATGTAGTACATTCTACCCACGTAACCGGAACCATCATGGCTTCCAATGCACAGGCAGCGACCAAAGGAATGGCCTACCAGGCAAGCGCCCGAACTTTTGAATGGACCAATGATCTTTCAGAAGCATTAGACGAAGTACAACAAGGAATGTTAATTTCCAATCACTCCTACGGAACTCCTATAACAGGGACAACCGATGCTTTACCAGCCTGGTTTATTGGCGCCTATTCTTCCGAAGCCAGAGATTGGGACGAAGCTGCTTATCTTTCGCCTTACTATTTAATGGTAGCTTCGGCAGGAAACGATGGGTATGACAACAATAATGCTAATCCTATTGCTTATGGTTTTGATAAATTAACGACCAACAAAACCGCCAAAAACAATCTAGTAGTGGCCAATGCTCAGGATGCCGTGGTAGCCACCAACGGAACCTTAACCAGTGTAGCCATTAATGGTTCCAGCAGCCAAGGTCCAACGGATGATTTAAGAATAAAACCGGACATTACCGGTAACGGTACCGCCGTTACGTCTACCAGTAGTACCAGCAATACCGCAACGGCTACACTAACCGGAACTTCTATGGCTTCTCCAAACGTAGCCGGAACTTTATTACTGCTGCAACAACACTATAAAAACATAACCAATAGCTTCATGAAGGCGGCAACCTTAAAAGGCCTGGCTTGTCACACCGCCGATGATGCAGGCGAAGTAGGCCCGGATGCAGTTTTTGGATGGGGATTATTGAATGCCAAAAAAGCAGCAGAAACCATTACCGGAAACGGACTCACCTCCTGGGTTTCGGAAGAAAATTTAGCGCAACACCAAACCTACAGCATGACGGTAAAATCGGATGGGGTTTCCCCGCTGATAGCTTCCATCACTTGGACCGACTTACCGGGTAATGCCAATTTGGGTGACTTAGGAGACAACGATCCAACACCAGCATTAGTAAATGATTTAGACATCAGAATAACCAAAAACAACTCCACCTATTACCCTTGGCGATTAGATCCTGATCCTAACAATCCGGCTATCAGAACCGGAGACAACAATGTTGACAATGTAGAGCAAGTCAAAATCGATGCACCAACCGCTGCGGGTGATTATACAATAACCATTTCACACAAAGGAAACTTACAGGGAGGCAGTCAAAATTACTCTTTGGTAGTTACCGGAATCACTTCTTCTTTTTCGCTAAACTCAACCACTTCCGATTTAGTAGTTTGTGCTAATCAAACAGCGGCTTTCAGTTTTAATTACAAACAAACCGGAACCGGAACCACCACTTTCAGTGCTGTTGGGTTACCAACGGGAGCTACGGCCAGTTTCAACAATAATTCCTTAAGTGCTAATGGTGTAGTTACCATGACTCTTTCGGGCTTATCCAACATAGTGCCCGGAGAGTATATTATCGGTATAAAAGGTACCAGCGGAACAGAATCGGAAACCCGATACAAAACCTTAAGAGTTTACAATTCCACCTTTCAAAATATCAGTTTAAGCTCGCCAACCAATGGACAAACCGGACTTTCCACTTCGGTAAATTTAAAATGGAATACCAATGCCAATGCAGAGAGTTATACCGTTCAGGCTTCTACCTCATCCACATTTGACACAACCATCGTCAATGATGTCGTTACTACAAACGAATACGTAGCTACCGGTTTAAACCAACAAACAAGATACTACTGGAGAGTGATTCCAAGCAATCACTGCGGCAACGGAATTCCGGCCAACGCTACCGTTTATAGTTTTGACACCGGAATTGTAGTATGTGGCTCCACTTCATTTACCGCTACCGATTTCTCGAATGCCTTTATCGACTCTGTTTCCAATTCCACAGCCAGTGTTCCGGTAACCGTTAGCGGTGGCTACACTATTGGAAATCTAAAAGTACGTCTTAACATTACACATACCTATGTTCAGGACATGACCATCTCCTTAGTGGGTCCGGCAGCTATTGGAAGCCCAACCATTATTTTGTTAAAAGAACCTTGTGGTGACAATGACAATATTGCCTGTACTATGGATGATGCAGGAGGCGCACCGGCTTGTTCCGGCAATCCTTCTATATCAGGAACCATTGCTCCTTATGATTCTTTAAGCTCCTTAAATACCTTGCCAGCCGATGGCGAGTGGACCTTACACGTAAACGACCCATACAATGGCGACGGTGGAAGCGTCAACTCATTCAGCATCGACCTTTGTTATGTGACTCCGGCTTTAGCAACTCCCGAAAATGAGTTAGCCAATGTAAAAGTCTATCCAAATCCAACCAAAGGAATCATCAACATCAGCCTGCCTTCAGCGTTAGATAAAACACTATTGAAATTGCATGACATACAAGGCAGAGAAATTCTTTCCAAAGAAACCAATGCCGCCAATGAAGTCATCAACATAGAAAACCTGCAGGAAGGCGTTTACCTGCTTTCCATTGAAAACGGCAAAAACAAAACCACCAAAAAAGTAGTTTTAAACAAATAAACACAGCAGCATAAAAAGTAAAAAGGAGTTCCAATGGAGCTCCTTTTTTTATGGAAATATATTTATATCTTATTTAATTGCTCTAATTCCGCTGCAATCGCTTTTCCCACAGCAACGGCCGACTGTGGATTTTGTCCGGTAATGAGTCGGTGATCGCTTACGACATGGGATTGCCATAGCCCCGACTTCTCAAATTTCGCTCCTCTTTCTATGAGTTTGTCTTCTAAGAGGAATGGAACTACTTTTTCCAATCCGACAGCAATTTCCTCTTCGTTGGTAAAAGCATTTACTTTTTTGCCATCCACCAAATACTTTCCGTTGCTGAGTTTGATATTGACAAGCCCAGCCGGACCGTGACAAACAGCGCTTACTATCCCATTGTTTTCATAAATTTTGGCCGCAATAGTGGCGATTGCTTCATTATCGGGAAAATCCCAAACGGCACCATGTCCACCGGCAAAGTGAATGGCCACATAGTCTGCCGGATTGACTTGTGATGGTTTCAGCGTGTTTTCAACCTTATGGCGATACACTTTATCCTCCCAAAACTTTTTGTTGACCGGGTCGCTCAAATCAAATCCGTCAACCGGCGCTTTCCCCCCTTGAGGGCTTACAAAATCAATCTCATAACCTGCTTCATGCAGTATTTCCCATGGATGGGACACTTCGCTCAGGTAATACCCAGTAGGCTGATTGGTGGAACCTTTTTTATCATGACTGGTCACCACAAATAAAATTTTCTTTTTCATTTTCGTATTGTTTTGCGTTTGGGCAGTAGCTTGTGAACTGATTATCATTATGGTGCCAACTGCGATAACCATCATGACTCTTTTTAAATACGGTAGTATTGTTTTCATTTGATTTGTTATTTTCTTGAAATTTTTGAACTGAATAAAGTGACCACTATGGCAAGCAATACAAATAGTGCTCCTACCCATGGCGTGGCTCCAAGGCCTAGGGAAGATTCTACCACCAATCCTCCGGCGAATGCCCCAATGGCGATACCCACATTGAAGGCGGCAATGTTAAAAGCAGAGGCGACATCTTCGGTACCCGGTAAATGTTTTTCGGCAAGTTGCACTACGTACAATTGAAGTCCGGGTACATTGGAAAAAGAAAGCGCTCCCAAAACAAACAAAGTTACGATACTCCAAACAGAATCACTAGCTGTAAAGGTGAATAGTAACAGTGCGATTGCCTGTAAAACAAACATCCACAACAAAGCCTTTAATGGGTTTTTATTAGACACTTTTCCTCCTATCAGGTTCCCAAAAGCAATGGCAATACCATACAAAATCAAAACCAGAGTAACCATAGATTCTGAAAGCCCTGTGATTTTTTGCAATATGGGAGATAAATAGGTAAAGGTCACAAACGTTCCTCCATATCCTAAAGCGGTCATCAGGAAAGCCAATAACAAGCGTTTGTTGGTAATGACTTTAAACTGCTCCTTAAACGATACCTGTGCTTCATTCTTAATAGTATTGGGGACCAATATCCAACTCGAAACCAAACCGATAATACCCAGCAAAGCCACTCCTATAAACGTTGCCCGCCAGCCAAACTGCTGTCCGATAAAAGTCCCTAAAGGAACCCCGGTAACAATAGCAATGGTCAAACCGCTAAACATGATGGATATGGCCATGGCTCTCTTATGAGCAGGCACCAAACCCGCAGCAATGGTTGACCCAATAGAAAAGAAAACACCATGGGCAAAACCGGTAATGATTCGGGCCATGACTAGGGTAAGGAAGCTTGGGGCTATAGCGGCTAAACCATTGCCTACAATAAACAAGGCCATTAAACCGATGAGTAATTTTTTGCGGGGAAGGCGACTCGTTAAAGCTGTCAGAACCGGTGCCCCAATGGCGACACCAATGGCATAAAGGCTCACTAACAATCCGGCGGAAGGGATGGTGATTTTTAAATCATTGGCCACGGTAGGCAATAAACCTACAATGACAAATTCGGTCGTCCCAATACCAAAAGCACTGATGGTCAGAGCCCATAGCGCAGCCGGGATACTGGTGGCAGTAGTTGTTTTGGGGGCATTCTCATACGTTATTGATTTCATCCGTTGTACTATTAAAATTAACAGTACAAAATTCGGCCACCTAGAATGGCTGTGCGAGGACAAACATCACCATTTTGAAGTGATGTAGATCACATATACGCTATCCCTTAAATCGGCTTAAGGTTTCACGGGTAACCCCTAAATAAGAAGCCAGTAACTTCTTAGGAACCCGTTGCACTAAATGCGGGAGTTTTTTGAGTAGATTATTGTAACGCACTTCGGCCGTTTCGGTAAGCATTGACAAGATACGTTGTTGCAAGGCAATATACCCGTAATGCGATTTTATCCGAAAGAAATTAGCCATCTTAGGCATCTCCTGACACAGCTGTTCCCGGCCTTCTTTCCCGAGACAGAAAAATTCGGAATCTTCGATACAATCGATAAACAAGGTTGCCGGGGTTTGGGTTTGAAAAGCCTGAAAGTCGCTTGTCCAATAGTATTCCATAGCAAACTGAAGTATATGCTCCTTCCCTTCGCCATCAATGGCATACGCTTTTAACAAACCCTTAATCACAAAGTATTCGCAAGAAACCGGTTGGCCTTTTTGCACAAGGAATTGGTGTTTTTTGAGTTTTTTATGGGTAAAGAATGGATAAATGTATTGCCACTCCATATCGGATATCGGGCAAATCTCTTCTATATGCTTTCTAAGTACTAAATACTGCTGCTCCATAATCTAAAAACAGATTACAAAGGTAGCAAAATACTTTAGGGAATAATCAAAATAGGTTTTCCGAAGACAGTAAGGTATGGAAATAAAAAAAGACCATCATTTCTGATAGTCTTTTTGTTTTTGCTCCCCCTCTTGGGCTCGAACCAAGGACCCTCTGATTAACAGTCAGATGCTCTAACCAACTGAGCTAAGGAGGAAGATTTTATATCTTTTAAGCGGTTGCAAAGATAGAACGAATTTTATTTTTTGCAAATAAAAATGAATAAAATTTCGAAAAATATTATTTGCCTACAATCGCCTTGTAAATATCATTCCCATTAGCAAAAAGCAATAAGGTAATAAGTAGTACAAATCCAACCAGTTGGGCTCTTTCCAAAAATTTATCACTAGGTTTTTTACGCGAAATGATTTCATACAATAAAAACATCACATGCCCTCCATCCAATGCCGGAATCGGCAATAAATTCATAACACCAAGCATAATGGATAACAAAGCCGTAATGCTCCAGAAAGCTTCCCAGCTCCAAGTATTCGGGAAAATATTGAAGATAGCCGCAAAACCACCCACCCCTTTATAAGCTCCGGTCTTTGGATTAAAAATAGCTTTCAGTTGTTTGCCGTAATTGCTTAATTGCGTAAAACCTTTATTTATTCCCACCGGAATAGACTCAGTAAAACTGTATTCTTCTTTGCTGATTTTGTATAAGCCTAATTTTTCTAAATCGTCATAAGGCGTTCTGAAAGCGTAAGCCACTCCCAACTTCCCTTTTTGATTCACTTTTAAAGCAACAGCAACTTCTTTCCCGTCTCTTTTAACCAGTGCCGGTACTGTTTTCCCTTTTAGGGTATCTACTGCCGCAATAACATTGTCAGCGTATTTAACTGATTGCCCATTAAAACTGGTGATGATGTCACGCGGTTTTAATAATCCTTTGTTTTGAGAATCATCCTGTACTTCCATCACCACAAACGGCACACGCAATTCAACCAACGAGGATTTTTTCCCCTGCATCAGTTGATCAATAAAGTTTACCGGAAAATGTACTTTCACTTCTTTTCCATCGCGAAGCACCACAATCTCTTTAGACAAGAACAACTTCTCATTCGACTCATAAAAACGATTGACTTTCTCGCCATCAATCGAAACTAGTTTGTCACCTGTTTTTAATCCTGCTTTTTCCACTACCGGATTGGTAATCCAGATTCCGTCTTTTACTTCACTATTGGCAATGTATTGTTCGCCATAGAAAAAAGTCATTCCGATGTAAATAATAAAAGCCAAAATAAAATTCACCGTCACACCACCCAACATGATGATTAAACGTTGCCAGGCCGGCTTAGAACGGAATTCCCAAGGCTGTGGCTCGGCTTGCAATTGTTCCGTATCCATGCTCTCGTCTATCATTCCGGCAATCTTAACGTAACCTCCAAGTGGCAACCATCCAATACCGTATTCGGTTTCCCCGATTTTCTTTTTCAGTAAAGAATATTTGATGTCAAAAAACAAATAGAATTTTTCAACTCTTGTCTTAAATAATTTGGCAGGAATAAAATGTCCTAATTCGTGAAGTATAATTAATATTGATAAACTCAGTAAAAATTGAGATAATTTGATTGCAATTTCCATTTCTTATGTATCGGTTTCTTTTAAACGCACAAAAGTAAGGTTTTCACCTTACTCCTGCATAGATAATTTGTTTTTGATTATTTTTTTATGAATTTTTTATGATAAGTACCTTCACCCGTCTGAATATCCATATAATGTACACCCGATGACAAAGTACTCACAGAGAAATCAGATGTGGCACTTTCCATAACTTTCTGACCCAGATTGTTATAAATCGTAACTTTTTCCAAAGTCATAGTGCTCGGCATTTGAACATGCAAAACATCAGAACTAGGATTCGGATATACCGTAATGGCTTTCTCTAAATCAAAACTCTGATTGCCTAAAGTCACTGTAGAGTTATTGGAAATAATATGACGCTCCGGATCAAACTCCAAACTGGTAATTGGGAACGGTACACTCTTAATGATTTCTTCCCCATCATAAGTATTGTCTAACACCAAATCCGCTTGTTGTCCTCCCGCACCATAAACCCTAACCGGAACCGGCATTTCAAAATAAGTTACCGAGGCATCCGATTGGGTTTGACTTACGGTAAATTTAGCTTGTCCGGCTCCCCAGTTCTGAGCCGTTATGTTGTATGTCGGATAGCCTTGATTGTACACCCAGTCATTAAAAAACTCCGTTAAACTTTGTCCATACACCGCCTCTAAATGCGCTTGCAAATTAGACGTTACCGCATATTTATAGGCCAAATTAGTATCGGCTAAATAATTTTTCAGAGCTTGAAAAAACATCACATCTCCCATTTTGAAACGCAGCATTTCCAAAACCATAGCGCCTTTATCATAACTCAATCGGCTGCTGAAAATTCGGTTTACATCTGTCGCTTGGGCATCCGTAAGATAAACAGCTCCGGATGGATTGGAAGTAATGTAATTAATCATATCGGCCTTATCGGCAACAAAAGCATCAAGACCATCAAAGTTTTCAATAACCAAATCGGCTAAATACGTAGCAAACCCTTCATTCAACCAAATGTCTTTCCAGGAACCACAAGTAATTTTATCGCCAAACCATTGGTGTCCCATTTCGTGAGCAATCAATTGTCGGTCAAAACTAACCATGAAAGAAACTGTGGTGTGTTCCATTCCGCCTCCCCAACCAAATTGGGCATGGCCATATTTTTCATTGTGAAACGGATACACTTCGAACAAACTTTCATATAAATTCAAAATCAATGGTGTTTGATCCAAATCGGTTTGCACCGAAGCTAAATCTTCCGGATAGATGTAATTGATAATTGGGTAGGTATTTGGAGCAGTTCCCGCCGTTTGATTGTAAACACTGTAATTGGTAACCGCAATAGCAATCAAATAAGCCGGAATAGGATAACCGTGATGAAAATGAGTCGTTTTATTACTTCCGGAAATCACCGGAGCAGTCGTTTCAATTCCGTTAGCAACGGCTTTGTATTGGGATGGAGCCGTAATATAAACATCAATACTATCCACTTTATCATTCAAATCTTGTTTGCATGGCCACCAGTCTCTGGCGCCAAAAGGTTCGGAAAGTGTCCAAATGATTGGCGTTCCATTGTGTACATCTTTAGTAAACGCTTGTTCCGAAGTTCCCGGAGCTCCCGAATAATTAATCTCAACGGTAGCCGAATTGCCAATGGTTAAAGTGCTTGGCAACGTAATGACTAGTTCTTTACTGGAATTTTGTACAAAAGTCAAATTAGTAGTCCCGCTTTTTACCGAACTAACCGTTAAAACATTGTTCAAATCAAACGTAACGGTAGTCATATTGCTCAATGCTCGGAAAGTAGTGGTCACTTTTCCGGTTATAAAATAAACCGCCGGATTAACGGTGAATTCTAACTTATGATACGTTATATCATAATTTTGAGTGTGAGGATTGGCTTGAAAATTGGCAATTTTTGCTGCTGCTTTCATCTCAGCCTCTGCTATCGAATTTAAACGTTTCCGATTGTTTTGGGCAAATGAAAAAGATATCGAAAGGCACAAGCAGAAAATGTAGATTTTTTTCATGGTATTTGAGAAATTTTTGCGAATATAATAATAAAGATAATGAGCCGTTATTAAATTTTTGGTAAAATGATACCTTATGAACAGATTCGTAATCATTTACCCTAAAAATAAGTTTTTTTATATCTCAAATTTTATACAAAACATTTCCTTAAATTTGCGACCTTATAAAGAAATGTCATGTTACAAATAAGTTACATCAGAGAAAATCAGGAAAAAGTGATTACCGCTTTAGCCAAAAAGCACATGGATGCCAAGGCTATCGTTGAAGACGTAATCCAATTAGACGAAAACAGAAGAAGCACACAGGTGGCTCTTGACAATACTTTGGCAGAAGCCAACAAACTATCATCCGCTATCGGCGATTTGATGAAAAACGGCGAAAAATCCAAAGCCGAAATATTAAAACTAAAAACAGTCCAACTCAAAGAAACCAGCAAAGAACTTTCTGAGAAATTGGAAACGTTTGCCACGGAACTTACTCAAAAAATGTACTTATTACCGAACCTCCCTGCTGACATTGTGCCAGAAGGAAAAACGCCGGAAGAAAACTTAAATGTTTTTGAAGAAGGTGACATTCCTGTGTTACACGAAGGAGCGCAACCGCATTGGGAATTGGTCAAAAAATACGACATCATTGATTTCGAACTGGGTGTAAAAATTACTGGTGCCGGATTCCCGGTTTACAAAGGAAAAGGGGCTCGTTTGCAACGCGCTTTAATTGCCTACTTTTTAGATAAAAATACCGAAGCCGGGTACCAGGAATTTCAAGTGCCTCATTTAGTAAACGAAGCTTCCGGTTTCGGAACCGGACAATTACCTGATAAAGAAGGGCAAATGTACCACGTTGGCGTTGACGATTTATACTTAATTCCAACTGCCGAAGTACCGGTAACCAATTTGTTCCGCGACGTCATTTTACAGGAAACCGAATTGCCGGTTTTGTGTACAGGCTACACGCCCTGTTTCCGTAGAGAAGCCGGTTCGTATGGCGCGCACGTTCGTGGTTTGAATCGTTTGCACCAATTTGACAAAGTAGAAATCGTTCGCATCGAACATCCTGATAATTCTTATGCTGCTTTAGACGGCATGGTAGAACACGTAAAAAACATCATGCGCGAACTGAAATTACCGTTCCGTATTTTAAGACTTTGTGGTGGAGACATGAGCTTTGCTTCGGCCTTAACCTATGACTTTGAAGTGTTTTCAACAGCTCAGGATCGTTGGTTGGAAATCTCATCGGTTTCCAATTTTGAGACGTTCCAAGCCAATCGTTTGAAATTGCGTTTCAAAGGAAAAGACGGTAAAACCCAATTGGCACACACCCTGAACGGAAGTTCCTTAGCCCTGCCAAGAGTTTTAGCTGGAATTATAGAAAATTACCAAACCCCGGAAGGTATCGTAATCCCAGAAGTATTGCGCCCTTACACCGGTTTTGACATCATTAACTAAAACGTTAATCTTTCGTAAACAATGTACTAAATCGACACAAAAAGTGTTACTTTAGTACATTGTTCGTTTTAATGGAAATTATGAAAAAACTCCTGTCTGTAGCTTTATTATTCTTGTCGCTTTCGGCTTTTGCTCAAAACGAGCAATTGGCCAATAATTATTTTGACCGTGGCGAATTTGAGAAAGCCTTAATCAGCTATCAGGATTTATTGAAAAGTCAAGTTGGGAATTTTAATTATTTCCAAAGAGTGGTAGAATGTTATCAGCAATTGCAACAGTACGACAAAGCCGAAAAAGCCATTCAGGAGCAATACGACCGATTCAAACAAAACCAATTGCTGGTGGAGTTAGGTTATAATTACCAACTGCAAAAAAATCAAGAGAAAGCCGTTAAATATTTTGATCAAGCCATTGATAAAATCAAAAAAAATGCGAATGAAGTATACGGAATCGCTTATGTTTTTGAAAAAAAATCATTGATTGATTATGCTCTATTAGCCTATAAAACTGCTTTGGACAAAGATCCTAAATTGAGTTTTAATTTTCAAATGGCTATGCTCTATGGGCAACAAGGTCACACCGATTTAATGATTGAAACTTTCTTAGACGAATCCATCAAAAACCCACAAAATCTTCCTGTAATTCAGAATCAGCTATCGCGATTTATGACTGAAGAAACAGATGCCAATTTCAATGATGCTTTGAAAAAAGCACTGTTGGTCAGAGCTCAAAAAACACAGGATGTTTTTTGGAATGATTTTCTGAGCTGGTATTTCGTGCAACTTAAAGAATATGGCAAAGCGTTCATTCAACAAAAAGCCATCTACAAAAGATATCCGGAATCGTTTGCCAATATTGTGAATTTAGGTCAAATGGCGATTGAGGACAACGACCAGGATTCGGCCAAAGAAATCCTGACGTTTGTATTAGACAATACCAATGATTTAGAGTTGCTCATCAAGTCGCATTCCTATTTGGTGCAAATGAAAATTGATCACGCTTTAGAAAAAGACTATCCGGCCATCACAGCAGAATTGGAAGCCTTGATTAAAGAATTTGGCGTAAGCCCTTACACGCTTTCCTTATTAAAATTACAAGCCGATTTCACCGCTTTTCATTTGAAAAACCCGGAAAAAGCAAAAGTGATTTTGAAAAATGCCATGGAAATGCCCATCAACAAATACCAATTGGCAGAAGTAAAAATGGAGTTGGCAGACATTCTTTTATTCGAAGAAAAATTCAATCAGGCGCTGATTTATTATTCGCAGATTGATGAAGAAATGAACGGGGATGTCATTGGTCAGGAAGCCAGTTTAAAAACCGCCAAAACCAGTTATTTCAAAACCGATTTTGCCTGGGCTTCCCACCAATTGAAAGTCTTAAAATCAGCTACCTCCGAGCTCATTGCCAATGACGCTTTGGATTTGTACATGTTGATTAGCGATAACACTGTGGAGGATTCCACGCAAGTAGCTTTGAAGAAATTTGCCCGTGCTGATTTTCTTTTGTATCAAAATAAAAAAACAGAAGCCTTATCCCAATTTCAAGCCATTTTAAAAGAAAACAAAGGCGATCAGATTGAAGCAGTAACCTTGTTGCGCATCGGAAAAATATATGAAAAAATGGGCGATTTCACCAATGCTTTAGCCAACTACAATGAGATTGTCACCAAGCAAAAAGAGAGCATTTACATAGATGAAGCGCTGTATTTTTCGGCAGAAATTTACAATACCCAACTCCACGACAGTGAAAAAGCGAAGCCTCTTTACGAAGAAATTATTTTTCATCATGAAGACAGCATTTACTATGTCGACTCGCGGAACAAATACCGAAAACTGCGTGGCGACACCAATTTATAATCTACAAATTTCAAGACAATGATACTTTACAACGTAACCATCAACATACACGAAAGTGTTCACGACCAATGGATGCAATGGATGCAGGAAAAACACATCAACGACATGCTGGCTACTGGAAAGTTTTCTTCGGCTCGTATGGTAAAAGTATTGGTGGAAGAAGAAATGGGCGGAACCACTTATTCCATTCAATTCACAACAGACAGTAAAGAAACCCTGCAACGCTACTACGACGAAGATGCGCCAAAACTCAGAGCTGAAAGCGCCCAATTATTCGGTGACAAAATGTTGGCCTTCCGCACGGAATTGGAATTAATCTCCGATCATTAACAGACAAAATTCAGACATCTTAGAAAAGAGTCTAAAACGTCTAACAACCTAACAATCTATCATGAGTCAAGTAAAAGCCAAAAAACACCTCGGGCAACATTTCTTAACCGACGAAACTATCGCCAAAGACATTGCCGACACTTTAGCTTTTGAAGGCTATGACAATGTATTGGAAATAGGTCCGGGCATGGGCGTGTTGACCAAATATCTTTTGGAAAAACCAATCACCACTTACGTTATCGAAATCGATACAGAGTCAGTGGAATATTTGAATACCCATTACCCAAAACTGGAAGGCAAAATCATTTCCAAAGATTTTTTAAAGTACAATATCAACGAGGTTTTTGAAGGCAAACCGTTTGCGATTATTGGCAATTTCCCGTATAACATTTCGACTCAAATCGTTTTCCGCTGTTTGGATTTACGCGAACAGGTTCCGGAGTTTTCGGGCATGTTTCAGAAGGAAGTGGCTGAGAGAATCTGTTCTAAAAAAGGCAGTAAAGTCTATGGTATTTTATCCGTTTTAGTGCAGGCTTTTTATGAGGCGGAGTACTTATTTACCGTTGATGAAACCGTTTTCAATCCGCCACCAAAAATAAAATCGGGTGTTTTGCGTTTGCGCAGAAAAGCGGATTTTCATTTATCGTGTAACGAAAAGCTATTTTTTAGTGTTGTAAAAACGGGCTTTCAGCAACGCCGCAAGACCTTGCGAAATAGTTTAAAATCCTTCAACCTTTCGGATAATTTAAAAGAAGATAGTATCTTTGACCTCCGTCCGGAACAATTATCTGTAGAACAGTTCATAGAACTTACCCAAAAAATAGAAGCCAATGCAGTTTAAAATCAGCAAAGAACTCTTAGCGCAAATCGAGCAACTCATTCATGACAAGAACGACCAGGAATTGGAAGTATTGTTGAATGACATGCACCATGCCGATATCGCCGAGATTTTTGATGAGTTAAACATTGAGGAAGCCACTTATATTTTCAGAATATTAGATAGTGAAATCACCGCTGAAATCCTTCCTGAACTGGAAGATGATGTGCGTGAAAAAATCCTTCATGGCCTTTCGGCTAAAGAAATTGCGGAAGAGTTAGATGAATTGGATACGGATGATGCTGCCGATATCATCGCTGAACTTTCGCAAAGCAAAAAAGAAGAAGTAATCTCGGAGCTCGAAGACGTAGAGCACGCCAAAGACATTGTGGATTTGTTGCGTTACAACGAAGACACAGCCGGAGGTTTGATGGGGAAAGAGCTGGTGAAAGTCAATGAAAACTGGAATGTGCTCACCTGCGTCAAAGAGATGCGGATTCAGGCAGAACACGTTACCCGCGTACATTCTATCTACGTGGTGGATGATGAAAACCGATTGAAAGGAAGATTGTCTTTAAAAGACTTATTGACCACTTCTACCAAAACTCCGATTAGCGAAGTTTATATCAAAAAAGTAGATTACGTAAAAGTAGATACTCCCAATACCGAAGTGGCGCGCATCATGCAGAAGTATGACCTGGAAGCCATTCCCGTTGTGGATGAAATGGGCCGATTGGTAGGTCGTGTAACGGTAGATGACATCTTAGACGTTATCAAGGAAGAAGCCGATAAAGATTACCAAATGGCGGCCGGTATCACGCAAGACGTAGAAGCTGGCGATAGTGTTTACGAACTCACTAAAGCACGTTTGCCTTGGCTTTTAATAGGAATGGTTATTGAAATCATAGCTTCGTTTGTGTTAAAAAACAACGAGTCTGCTTTTCACAAATATGAAACCTTAATCATTTTTGTACCGCTACTTTCGGCAACTGCAGGAAATATTGGCGTTCAGGCATCAGCTATCGTGGTACAAGGTTTGGCCAACGGCACTTTGAAAGAATTCAGTAGAAAATATTTCAGCAAGGAACTCACCGTAGCCATGATTTCGGGAACAATAATCTCATTATTCTTATTGATATACCATTCTGTGATGTATCAGCAATATCAAGTGGGATTGGCGATTTCTATTTCTATCATAGTGGTGATTCTTTTTGCCGCTACTTTGGGAACCTTAGTACCCTTATTTCTTCACAAAAATAAAATCGATCCGGCTATCGCTACGGGGCCTTTTATTACTACCACCAATGACGTTTTTGGTATTATTCTATACTTTGCCATTGCCCGTTTGATTCTTGGATTTTAATACACCCCTTTCCAAATAAAAATAGTTGGAAATTCAAGTAAAAGAATTCATTGAATGCAGTTAACACATACTGCTATAAAATAAATTCAAAAGAAACTTGACATAGAATTACGATAGAATTGACTTTTAATTTTGCTTTTTAAAAGTAAAATTTAAATGAAAAAACTAGGATTCTTTACGCTTCTTCTACTAACATTAAATACCAACGCCCAAATCAAAATTTTATTTGACGCGACCAAAGCTGAAACCGCCGGAAATGCAGATTGGGTTATTGATGCTGACACTCATAATTTAGGATTTTCATCAGGTCCTGCCATAACGGGAACAGGTAATGAAGCCAACCCGCAAAGAACACCATCTCCTTTACAATCGAACATTACTTCCTCAACACCGGAGACCTACTGGAATGGCGGTTTATCGAATTGGGGAATAGATTGTGTTAATCAAGGCTATACGGTTGAAAGTTTGCCTTATAACGGACAAATCACCTATGGCATGACTTCGAATTTACAGGATTTGAGTAATTATAAAGTTTTTGTAATTGATGAGCCTAATATTTTATTTACCGATACTGAAAAAGCGGCCATTATCACTTTTGTCCAACATGGCGGTGGTTTGTGTATTATTTCAGACCATACCATTTCAGACAGAAACAATGATGGAGCAGATTCGCCTCAGGTTTTGAATGATTTGCTGAGTAACAATACGGTTCAGAATAATGCCTTTGGTATTGCCTTTGATTACAATGATATTTCACAAACATCTTCGAATATTGCCAATCTTCCAACAAATCCTATACTGCACGGGACAGCTGGAACAGTATCTCAGGTTAAATGGTCAAACGGCACGACAATGAGTTTGAATACAGCTCAAAACAGTTCGGTAACCGGTTTAGTGTATAAAACAGGAACAAGTTCAACAGGTTCTACGAATGTATTATGTGCTGCTGCTACCTATCAAAGCGGCAAAGTGGTTGCCATAGGGGATAGTTCTATAACTGATGATGGCACAGGGGACAGCGGTGACACACTGTATAATGGTTATATCACGGATGCTAATGGCAATCATCAGAAATTGTTGATGAATGCTATTATTTGGTTAGCTACTCCCAGCGCATTGGGTATTGAAACTTCTAATTTAACGAATATTGATTTTACAATAACTCCTAATCCTCTTCAAAATAAAGAATTGAAATTTTCATATTCAAATATAGATAATGAGCCCACTCAACTTGCAATTTATGACACTTTAGGAAGATCTATAAAAACAATTCCATTATCTAATAATGAAAACTCTCTAGCTTTAGCGGAATTGAACTCAGGGGTTTATTTTGCTAAAATTTCAAACGGAAAACAATCTAAAGTACTTCGGTTTATACTACAATAGAAATTTTCATACCATAGAATCTAAATAGATTTAATCAGTAGCATTACCCTTTAATTTAAAAAAGATACGCCATAAATGAAAAATTGGATATTGGTTTTTTTTTGTGTTTTTTCCATTAGTAAGTTTCAGGCACAAGCTTTAGACACTTTATCAGTTTTGAAAAACGACAGCACTCAGGAATTTAGAATTACACCAACGCTTTCCTATCAGTATCAAAAACCAAAATTCTTTGATTTTATTACCAAAATTCCAAACGATTTTGGCATCATGGGTACTATGTTTATCCAAAAAGAGAATCTTATTGGGTTTACTGCTACCGTTGGAGCTACAGTTGCTTTACTTCCGTATGATCAAAAGATAACCAATGGCTCCAGAAGTTTTGGACAACAAATAGGATTTGAATCGGGACACAGTTATTCAGGGCCTATTAAAATGTTTCCTAAGAATATTAATTCTACCATTTTTAGATTGGGCAATGGTTTTACAGCACTATTGGTTGGTGGAGGATTGTTGGCCTATGGCGCCATCAATCATAATTACCGAGCGCTACATACCTCGAGTGAATTGATGGAGGGACTATTGGCTTCAGGGCTGTTAGTACAACCCTTTAAAAGAATTTCAGGACGGGAAAGCCCCTTTGTGGCTGAGGATAATGGAAATAATGGTGGCGATTGGGACTTATTCCCTTCATTTAGTGCCTATCAAAAAAACACGCCTGCTTATGACGGAATGCCATCGGGTCATATTACGACGCTAATGACATCCGTGATGATTATCTCTGAAAATTATAAAGAAATCAAATGGATAAAACCTGTTGGTTTCGGTATGATGGGGCTGATGAGTTTTGAGATGTTGCAAAGTAAAGTGCATTGGGCTTCGGATTATCCCATTGCAATATTTATGGGATACATTATTGGTAAAAGCATTGTGAAATCAAGGGTTACAGAGAAAACAACTACAGCCATTGGTGGTGTAAAAAGCTTTAAACCTAAGTTCCACTATTCGTTCCGTTCAAATCAAAACTTTACTTTAGTGGGAGCCAATATGATTTTTTAGGTGTTTGTAAATTAACTTAGTTACTTTTATAGTGCACAATTAAATTTTTTTACTGTTATTAAAATCGCTTATAATTAATGAAACTATTACTGATAGAAGATGAACCGGAATTGCAGGTAAGCATCAGACAATACTTTGAAATGGAAAGTAATGTGGTTGAAGTAGCCGATGATTTCAGTAGTGCTGAGGAAAAAATTGCCCTTTATGATTATGACTGTATTTTAATTGATATTACTTTACCCAGAGGATCAGGACTTGATTTGATTAAGACAATAAAAATCAAAAAATCTAAAGCTGGCATTATCATCATTTCGGCTAAAAATTCTCTGGATGATAAAATAACAGGGCTCGACTTAGGTGCTGACGATTATTTACCAAAACCTTTTCATTTGTCAGAACTCAACTCCCGAATCAAAGCATTAATTAGGAGAAAAAAATTTGACGGAAATTTGGAAATCGTGATCAATGAAATTAGAATTTCGCCTGTTGAAAGATCTGTTTATGTGCATAACAACCCTGTAGTTTTAACTTCAAAAGAATATGATTTATTGCTTTATTTCATAACCAATAAAAATAGGGTCGTTAGTAAAAGTGCCTTAGCAGAACATCTTTGGGGAGACAATGCGGATCAACTGGATAACTTTGATTTCATATACAACCATGTGAAAAATCTGCGCAAAAAATTATTGGAAAAAAAATGTGAAGATTACCTGCAAACCATTTACGGAATAGGATATAACTTTAAAACCAAGGAATGAGACTGTTAACTAAGACAAGTTTGTATTATTTAGTGTTAAGTATCCCGATGCTGCTACTGTCTGGATTTGTTTGTTATTATGTTATTACCCAAGAAGTAAAAGACAGCAATAATGAACTATTGCTTAATCGTAAAATTCAAATAGTGCAGTATCTTAAAAACAATGATACGGTTGCCCTACACTTTATTGTCAATAGCGGGGAAGCACAGATTAAACGGGTTTCAAAATTTAATTCCCAACTGGCAGGTAAAACTATTTTCTCAGACACGCTTATTCTGGACAAAGCTGAAAATGAAATGGCTCCCAACCGGATTATTACCACTGTTGTACCTATCGGAAAAGAAAATTATCAAATCAAAATTTGGCGAAGCACTTTAGAATTTGACGAATTAATAGAAGGCATTTTATCATTACTTGCTATCATCTTGCTTTTCCTTTTTATCATTTCAATATTGATTAATTTTTGGGTTTCCAAAACCTTGTGGAAGCCTTTCAATACTACAGTAACTTCATTAGAGACGTTTAGTGCCAGCACTAATAAATTACCCAGTTTTGAAAAAACTTCCATAAAAGAATTTGCTGCGCTGAATAATTCGCTCAATACCATGATGGAAAAGATGATAGCGGATTATAACAGCCAAAAACGGTTTACAGAGAATGCATCGCACGAAATTCAGACTCCACTAGCGGTCATAAAGTCAAAGATTGATTTATTGATGCAGTCTGATAATTTGAAAGCGTATGAAATGAAGTTAATAGCCGGTATTGATGATGCCTGTTTTAAGTTAACGCGCCTAAATCAATCCCTTTTATTGTTGACAAAAATTGAAAACAGGCAATTTAAAATTGCGGAAAAAGTATCCATAGTTGGAATAATTGACCATTCGCTGCTTTTATTTGATGAGCAAATCAAAGCCAGTAAACTAACGGTAAGCAAAAACATTGAAGAAGATTTTAGTATTGATATCAATCCTGATTTATGTTTGATTCTGATTAATAACTTGGTGCAGAACGCTATAAGACATAATATCGAAGGTGGAAGTATTGTTTTTTTTATCGAAAATCACAGTGTAACTATTTCTAATACCGGAAAAGAAGAATCACTCGATACCACCACCCTTTTTGAGCGTTTTCAAAAAAAATCAACATGCCATCTTTCTATAGGGTTAGGTTTGTCTATCGCAAAAGAAATTGCAGAAGTGAGCGGATTGACCTTGGATTACAAGTATGTTTCAGATAGGCATCATTTTAAGTTAACTACACGATAAAAGAGGATATCACCGGTTTCCCATAGATTTAAAATAGAATTGTGTTTCATCTTTGTACTTATACTGAGAAGCAATTAATTTTAAATCGATAAAAAATGAAAACAATATTCCTGGCCATAACTATTGCACTAAGTGCTGTGGTAACGGCACAAACGGAAACAAAATCGAAGACATCTAAAATTCCGACAGTGGTTACAGAAGCTTTTGCCCAAGAATTTCCGAAACGAAAAGCAAAATGGAGTGCAGAAGACGGCGGATATGAAGCCGAATTTAAAATAAATGGGACTGAAACTTCAGCAGTTTATGATAAAAAAGGGCATAGGAAAGAACTCGAATCAGCTATTAAAACAAACGAACTTCCTGCAAATGCTTTAGCATATTTGAAAAAAAAATATCCTACCGGCAAAATTACAGAAGCTTCCAAAATTACAGACGATAAAAATGTGATTACGTATGAAGCCGAAATTAAAAAAGACGGAAAAAAGTTTGATGTGTTACTCGACAGCAATGGGAAATTCATAAAAATTGTTGATGGAGATTAATTCTTTCAAAAATCTTTAGTAATCTTTTTTTCAAAACTCTGTAATACCTACTTTAATGAATCCTACTAAACACTTACTGATACTATTAATTTCAGCACTTTCATATGGTTATTTAAATGCACAAGAGTTGTCAAAAAAAGACTCGCTGAATACTGAAAATATAAAATTTAACTACAAACAATTAATCATTCCAACAGCATTGATCGGCTATGGTGTTATTGGCCTTGGGAGCGATGACTTAAAAGACTTCAATTTAGGAATACGAAATGAAGTGACTGATGATATTGACGGAAAAATTACCGTTGATGATTTTTCACAATATGCACCGGCATTATCAGTTTATGCTTTAAATTTAGCGGGAATTAAAGGTAAAAATAATCTAAGAGATAGGTCAATAATACTGGGGACCTCTCTTTTACTGATGACGGGCACTGTGACCGGCTTGAAGAAATTAACCAAAGTGGAGCGGCCTGACGGTAGTGATTTCAATTCTTTTCCATCAGGGCACACGGCTACCGCTTTTGCCGGAGCTGAATTCATGTGGCAGGAATATAAAGATGTTTCCGTTTGGTATGGCATTTCAGGATATATTGTAGCCACCGGTACCGGTTTTTTCAGGATTTATAATAATAAACACTGGTTAACCGATGTGGCGACGGGTGCAGGTATCGGAATTTTAAGCACTAAAGTTGCTTACTGGATATTCCCGTATGTGAATAAACATGTTTTTAAATCGAAAAAGAATATCAGTTCCGGAATGGTAGCTCCGTTCTACAACGGTAAACAAATGGGCTTAGGAATGATTTTGAACCTAAAATAAATGATTGTTACCAAAGTAATTCAGATATTTACATAGAAAATAACATTATGAAAAGACTATTCTCAATACTATTCTTTGGCTTCTGCATCACTAATGCATTGGGTCAAACCTATAAAATTTCTAAGAAAATAAGTATTTCCGGTGATGAAGGCTGGGATTATCTGGCAGTAGATGATGTGAACCAGCATTTATTTGTTTCGCATGGCAGCGTGGTGAATGTTGTTGATTTAAAAACCGACAAAACCATTGCTACCATTCCTGATACCAAAGGCGTTCACGGCATCGCCATAGCTAATGATTTGAACAAGGCTTTTATTACTGACGGAAAAGATAATGCCGTTACGATTGTCAATTTAACCACGTTTGAGTTACTGGAAAAAGTGACTATTGCAGGCCAAAAACCCGATGCTGTTTTGTATGACCAATTTTCACATAAAGTATTTACCTATAATGCTAAGAGCAGCGATGCTACCGTTCTTGATGCCGTTACTAATAAGGTAGTGAAAACGATTCCGCTTGACGGTAAACCTGAATTTTCGGTAACCAATACCAAAGGTTTGATTTATGTGAATATTGAAGATAAAAACCAAATCAAAACCATTGATGCGAAAACCCTTGAAGTTATAGCAACATGGAGTATAGCTCCCGGTGATGAACCTTCGGGGTTAGCCATAGATACAGAAACGAACCGCTTGTTTTCGGTTTGTGGTAATAACTTAATGATAGTCGTTGATGCTGCTAACGGAAAAATTATTAAAACCCTTCCCATTGATGACGGCTGTGACGGAGTGGCCTTTGATGCTAAAAAGAAACTGGCGTTCAGCTCTAATGGAATAGGAACTATTACCATTGTAAAAGAAGAAAGCGCCAATAGTTTTGTAGTTCAGGAAACGGTAAAAACCCAAAAAGGTGCTCGAACCATAGCATTGAATAAAACAACACATCAGTTGTATTTATCTACCGCTGATTTCGGAACCAAACCCGAGCCCACTACTGAAAACCCGAAACCCAGAGCGAGTCTTATCCCTAATTCATTTGTAGTTTTAGTTGCAGAAAGCGTTAAATAACTCTATGTTGATTTTGCATAAATTTGTACTATGAAATCAATCTTTTTTTTCATTCTTATTTGGTTTAATGTCAAGTCTTTTTCGCAAGAAAAGGACTTACGCTTTTTTATAGAAAAAGCGCAAACAAATTCTCCTTTACTAAAGGATTTATCCAATCAGATGAAGTCTAATACCTTAGACAGTTTATTAAATAAAGCCAATTACAAGCCACAACTTACCGGGAATCTGAATGCCAATTATGCTCCGGTTTTGAATGGCTATGGCTATGATACGACTTTGAGCAACGGGCAATCGATTTCTGGTTTAGTAGGAGTGAATCAAAGAATTATCGGGAAAAACCAAATCAATTCACAATCCGAAAGTTTCCAACTGATTAAGCAATCGTTAGTACTTAATAAAAAAATAGCCGCTAAAGATGTAAACAAGGTAATCATTGCCCAATACATCACTGCTTCGGGAAGTGATGAGCAAATACAATACAATCAAAAAATGGCAGCGCTTTTAAAAGACGAAGCCATTATCCTGAAAAAATTAACCCAAAACTCGGTATACAAACAAACCGATTACCTAATATTCCTTTCTACGGTAAAGCAACAGGAATTGCAAGTGCTGCAGTTCAAGCAACAATATCAAAATGATTTGAGCCTTCTCAATTACCTATCCGGAGAAACAGACACTACTTTCGTTACTTTGAAAAAACCGGAAATCAGTTTAAAATCCATTTCATCAACAGATAAAAGCGTGTTCTTAAAGCAATTTGAGGTGGATAGTCTAAAGATTCTGAATCAAAACAAACTCATTGATAATGCTTATAAACCTTCGGTATCATTATTGGGAGATGCCGGCTACATGTCAAGCCTTACGTATGAAGCACATAAAAACTTTGGGGTTAGTGTAGGTTTGGGCTTATCAATTCCAATTTATGACGGGAATCAAAGAGCACTGCAACACCAAAAAAATGAAACAGCTTTGGCAACAAATTTGGCTTATAAAGCAAATTTTAACAAACAATACCAACAGCAGGTTCTGATGTTAAACCAGAAATTAAGACAAGCTATTGCTATTGAAAACCAACTGCAATCGCAACTTCAAATTGCCGATGCGCTCATTGAAGCCAACAAAAAATTACTGTTGACCGGTGATGCACAAATCACTGATTTTGTACTTGCCATCGGAAACGTGATTACGATTAACAATACCATAGCACAAAATAAAATCAATAAACTGCAACTAATTAACGAACTTAATTACTGGAGTACTAACGAATAACGACATGAAGAACTTTTTTCTTTTTTTGATGCTGCTGCCGTTTTTGCTGATTTCCTGCAAGGATAAAACGGAAGCTGAAAAAAATATTGATACCCGTGTTCCGGTGACAATAACCACTATAGATACCACCGGATTGGAAAGTTATATTGATTTGAATGCCACAGCAACTTATCTGGTAAAAAACGTGATTAAAGCCAATGCTACCGGGTATTTGAATTCGGTAAATATAGCGGTGAATGATGCAGTGAGTAAAGGAGAGGAATTGTTTTCCATCAAAACAAGAGAAGCCAAAGTTTTAGGCAATACCATCAATAAAATAGATCCTACTTTAAATTTCGGCAGTGCTATAAAAGTACGCTCCAATACCAACGGAATCATAACGTCGGTTACTGTGCAACAGGGCGATTACGTTCAGGATGGCGATGCTTTGGTTACCATTAATGATACTAAAAGCTTCGCCTTGGTGTTGAGCCTGCCCTATGATTTAAAAAAATATGTTACTGTTGGAAAAGTGTTTACTGTTTTATTACCTGATGCTACTACAAGACAAGCTACTGTTCAAAAATTTATGCCAACTGTTGATGCGGCTTCGCAAACGCAAAATGTAGTGTTGAAAATTAGCGGGCAGCAAGACCTACCAGAGAATTTAATTGTAAAAGTCAGAATTACAAAATCAGCAAATGTCAAAACAATATCCCTGCCCAAAGCAGCTGTTTTGAGTGATGAAACCGAAACCGATTTTTGGATTATGAAACTGGAGAACGATACTACAGCAGTCAAAATCCCGATTAAAAAAGGTATAACAACCGATGATAAGGTAGAAATTCTATCGCCGGTTTTATCCCCAAAAGATAGAATCCTACTCACTGGAAATTATGGTGTGGCAGATACCATTACAGTAAGAATGGTTAAAAACGAATAAGTATGAACAACTTTTTTGTAAAACATAAAAACGGATTAAGTACCCTTATTTTTCTAATCATTTTGGGAGGGATTTTTACCTATTCTAAAATGCAGACGAGTTTATTCCCCGAAATAACCTTTCCAAAAATAAAAATCATTGCCGATGCCGGCCAACAGCCCATAGACAAGATGATGATTACGGTGACTAAGCCATTAGAGAATGCCATAAAAAAAGTTCAGGACCTCAAAACGGTGCGCAGTACCACCAGCCGCGGAAGTTGCGAAATCTCCGCCTTTATGGACTGGAAAGCCGATATTGATTTGAGTAAAACCCGCATTGAGGAACAGGTTAATCAAATCAAAAATAACCTTCCTCCGGATACGCAAATTACTATTGAAAAAATGAATCCTTCCATATTACCAGTAATTGGGTATGCCATTGAAGGAAAAGGAAAATCGGCTATCGAACTCAAGAAAATAGCCAATTTTACCATAAAGCCTTTCCTCTCTCAAATTGACGGAGTTTCCGAAGTGAGAATTATTGGAGGTAAAGAAAAGGAATATTGGTTATCACTTGATTTTGATAAAATGGCAGCATTAGGTATTACACCCGCAGCCATTACACAGGTAATGAATGAAACCAATTTCATCAAATCGAATGGGTATTTAGCCGATTACCGTTATTTATACTTAACGATAACAGATGCTCAGGTGGATCAAAAAGAAGAACTTGAAAATTTAGTTATTCGCAATAACGGCAAAGGTATAGTGACTTTGAAAGATATTGCAACGGTTGACATTAAAGAAGCTAAAGAATATATAAAAGTTAATGCCAACGGCAACGAAAGTATTCTGGTAGCAGTCATCAAGCAACCTAACGCCAACCTGATTTCACTTAACGAGGCTATGAGCACGCAACTTGATGGCTTAAAAAAAATACTCCCGAAAGGCATCAAAATTACCCCTTATTACCAGCAGGCTACTTTTGTTAATGATGCGGTGAAAAGCGTTACTGATAGTTTATTGATAGGATTACTATTGGCGATAATTGTAGCCGTTATATTTTTAAAATCAGCCAAAGCCAGTGCTACCATTTTAATTACTATTCCGGTCACCTTAGGGCTAACCCTCATTGTTTTGTATCTCACCGGGGAGACGTTCAACATCATGACCTTGGGAGCTATTGCTGCAGCTTTAGGATTAATCATTGACGATGCCATTGTAGTGGTGGAACAAATTCACAGAACCCATGAAGAACATCCTGAAGAGCCTACGGTTTCCCTGTTGCAAAAAGCCATCGGGTATTTATTTCCGGCTATGGTGGGGTCATCTATAAGTACAATAGTGATTTTTATTCCGTTTGTGTTGATGAGTGGTGTAGCGGGAGCCTATTTTAAAGTACTGACCGATACCATGATCATTACTTTGGTCTGTTCATTTTTTGTAACCTGGTTATTGCTTCCGGTAATATATTTGTGGCTTACGCGAAATGAAAATACTAACTCTATAACTAAAAATAGTACTGAATCCCATGAAGTAAAAACACAGAACTGGGTAGCTTATTTTATCCATAGGCCTATAATGAGTATCCTATTTTGTATTGTTTTGGCGCTTTCGGTTTTTATTATTTTACCCCGTTTGGAAACCGGATTTTTACCTGAAATGGATGAAGGTAGCATTGTTTTAGATTATGAAAGCCCGCCGGGAACTTCCTTGGAAGAAACCGACCGAATGCTGAAAGAAGTCGAAAAAATAATCGTTAAAATTCCCGAAGTAGCGGCTTACAGCAGAAGAACCGGAACACAAATGGGCTTCTTTATCACAGAACCTAATAGAGGAGATTATCTCATTCAATTGAAAAAGAACAGAGATAAAACCAGTAACGATGTCATTGATGAAATAAGAGCAAAAGTGGAAGCAACACAACCTGCTTTACGTATTGATTTTGGCCAAGTGATTGGCGATATGTTGGGCGATTTAATGAGTTCAGTGTCACCAATAGAAGTAAAAGTGTATGGAAATAATCAAGCAGAATTACAAAAAACAGCCAAAGCCATTGCGGCTATAGTCGAAAAAGTAAAGGGCACTGCTGATGTTTTTGATGGTATTGTTTTAGCAGGACCTGCTATTAACATTGTCCCTAATTATACCCAACTGGCACAGTATGGCATTTCACCAAGCGACTTGCAGTTTCAGTTACAAACTGCCCTCGAAGGGAATGTGGTGGGTAGTTTATTAGAAAATGAACGGGCAACACCTATACGGTTGATTTATGCTAACGGACAAAAAAGAAGTCTGGACGATATCAAAAAGCTAAAACTGTTTTTACCCAACGGACAATCTGTTCCCATTTCAAGCTTAGTAACTATTACACCTCAAAAAGGTATTGCCGAAATTGAGCGCGAAAACCTGCAAATGATGAGTGTGGTCACTGGAAGATTAGACAATCGTGATTTGGGAAGTGTCATGCAGGAA
>NZ_DAINRG010000003.1:0-160842 GCF_036741995.1 Flavobacterium sp.
TTACGGTAGATTATTTAGAACAAGCCACAAGCAAACAATTTAAAGCCCATTTCTCATTAAAAAGATAGATACAATGAATTTTAGAAAGTTTTATTTATTAGCATTACTATTTGCAGCACAATTTTCAAACTCCCAAGAAGGATTACCCGTTTATTCAGATTATTTATCGGATAACTATTATTTATTACACCCTTCGATGGCGGGAGCAGCTAATTGTGCAAAATTAAGACTAACCGCCAGGCAACAATGGTTTGGTCAAGCAGATGCACCAGCCTTGCAAACGGTGAGTTTTAATGGCTCATTAGGAGAGAGATCAGGTGGTGGTATTATTGTATTTAATGATAAAAATGGTTACCATTCTCAAACAGGAATGAAATTGACGTATGCTCACCATATTATGTTTTCCAGAGATGATGTGGATTTGAATCAGTTGTCGTTCGGGATGAGTGCTGGTTTTGTACAAAGTAATTTGGATGAAACTTCTTTTTATGATAATAATCCAGGGTATGACCCAAGTATATACGGGACGGTTATACAAAAGGCGTCTTATTTTAATGTTGATATAGGAGCATCGTATAATTTTTTGGACTTTTATGTGCATGCTACTGTAAAAAATGCATTGGCTAGTGATAGAAAATTATATACTGATAAGGAGCCAGTAAACTTGAAACGATTTATTTTAAACGCAGGTTATACTTTTGGTGATGATGAAACCATTCTTTGGGAACCATCATTTATGTTTCAGTTAGTGACTCAAACCCAGGAAAAGACTATTGATTTAAACATTAAAGCCTACAAATCATTAGATTTTGGAAAGTTATGGGGAGGAATCTCTTATAGAAGAAGTCTTGATGGTGCTCAATATGTAGATGGGAACTCTATTGCCGATCAAAAACTGCAATATGTAACACCAATCCTTGGGGTGAATTTTAAAAATTATATGGTTTCCTATACTTATTCTCATTTGTTAGGCAATGTAAAATTTGATGCCGGTGGATTCCATCAGATAACACTAGGGATTAATTTATTCTGCAAACCGGAAAAATACCACTGTAATTGTCCTGCGATTAATTAATAATTCAAATAACTGTCCCGATTTATCGGGACAATTTTTTTATATGATACTAAAAGCTGTTAACGGAAAAACTCCCCAAATTCCAGAAGATTGTTTTGTTGCTGAAAACGCGACTATTGTAGGCGATGTGGTACTTGGTTCCCACTGTAGTGTTTGGTTTAATGCGGTCATTCGCGGTGATGTGCATTATATCAAAATGGGGAATAAGGTTAATATTCAAGACGGAGCCATTATTCATTGTACTTATCAAAAGCATCCGACGGAAATTGGGAATAATGTTTCCATTGGTCATAATGCGATAGTGCATGGCTGTAAAGTTCATGACAATGTGTTGATTGGCATGGGAGCGATAGTGATGGATAATTGTGTTATCGAAAGCAATTCGATTGTGGCTGCCGGAGCGGTGGTTACTCAGAATACGGTTGTGGAATCGGGGACGATTTATGCCGGTGTTCCGGCTAAGAAGGTGAAAGATATTGACCAGTCAGATTTTGCCGGGGAAATTGAGCGTATTTCGAATAATTACGTGATGTATTCTTCTTGGTTTAAAGACGAATAAGGAAAGCCTTCAGATGGAGTCTAGCCCCGATGGAAGTGGCTACCGTGTAGCGCGAACAGCGGGCAAATGAGATAAACAATTCCCAAGCGTTTGGCTCCTAAAAATCTTTTACCATAATGTTGTATTTGTTGCTCAAGATATCACTTAAGACTTTTGGGTCTGCATTGCTGTAGAAGAGTGATTTTACGGAATGCTTTTCGGTATTTAAACCTCCTTTTTCCAATAAAACATTTTTAGTTTGTCGGGCAACGGCTTCCCCGGAGTCGATGATTTTAATGTCTTTGGGCAGGATTTTTTTTATTTGGGGCACTAGATACGGATAGTGACTGCAACCCAGCACCAAATAATCGATATTAGCGGCTATCATAGGCTCTAAGTAAAGATGTAGCAGTTGATTCATTTCGGGCGAATTGATGGCGCCGTTTTCAATCAGAGGAACGAGACCATGACCGATTTGTTCGATGATTTTTGTATCCTGAAATTTTTCCGCAGTTTGGTGAAACAGTTCGCTGTTTAAAGTTCCCTGTGTTGCCAAAATCCCAATAACATGTTTTTGCGAATTCACGGCAGCCGGTTTGATGGCCGGTTCAATACCAATAAAAGGAACGTCATAGTTGGCGCGCAATTCTTTGATAGCATTGGTTGTTGCCGTATTGCAGGCTACTACAATAATTTTAGCATTTTGATTGAGAAGAAACTCGGTGTTCTTGTTACTGAGGTGAATGATTTCTTCTTTTGATTTTTGTCCGTAGGGTGCATTTTTGGTGTCGGCGAGATAAATGGTGTCCTCATTGGGGAGTAATTCGTGTATCTCTTTCCAAATGGAGGTACCTCCAATTCCGGAATCAAAAAGGCCTATGGGATTTGTAGCTATCATAGAAACAAAAGTAAAAAAAAACTGCTCAAGTAAATGAGCAGTTTTGAATTGTATTTTTAGTATGGATTAAAATCCTAAATCTTTTTTCACATCAGCCGTTAAATCCGGTCCGTCTGCTAAAAGTAAATCAGCTACGTTTAATACGTATTGGTATCCTTTAGCTTTACCTACTTTGGCAATAGAAGCTTTAATTTTGTCCATTAATGGTTTTACCATATCCGCTTCTTTCTTTTGCAATTCTTTTTGTGCATTGTCTCTGTAATCCGTGATGCGTTTTACTAAATCCTGCACTTCCGTTTGACGGGTTTGGTTTACAGCATCCGTAACAGTAGAAGCTTCTTGGTCGTATTTTTTAATTTTGTTCTGATATTCTTCAGCCATTGTTTTGTATTCTGCATCATAAGTAGCGCTCAATTTTTCTAATTGTTTTTGAGCATCCAACATCGCTGGCATTTTAGAAATTAACTCATTTACATCTACGTGTGCAGTTTTAGCTTGAGCATTGATTGTGTGACATGTTCCTAAAAACAATACAGTAGCTATTAGTAATGATTTCAATCGTTTCATTGTTTTAAAAGTATTAATTAATTATTTATTATCGTTATTATTCTGTTTTTGGCAGTGTCGCCTTTTTTTCTTCTTTGGCCTTTTTAGCAGCCTCCCTGTCTTCCAGTATTTTTTTCTTTTTTTCTTCTAAAGCTTTTTTTCTGTCTTCAAGCATTTTGGCTCTTGCAGCGGCTTTGTCTTCTTTGTCTGCTGCAGCTGTGGAATCAGTCGCTTTTCTTGCTGTTGCTTTTTCGTCAGTAGTTGTTTTGTCTCCTGTAGTTTTATCGTTAGCAGGAACCGTGCCAGTTTTTTTCGCTTCTTTGGCATCAAGCAATGCTTTTCTTTTTGCTTCTTGATCGGCTTTCTTAGCTTCGGCAGCTGCTTTTTTATCGGCAACCAGCTGTTCACGGGCTTTTTTCTTGTCTTCTAATATTTTTTTTCTTTCAGCAAGAGCCGGATTATCATCTACGGCATCTTCTAAGGCTTCTTTGGCTTCCTGAGCTTTTACCTGTTTGGCGCTCATTTGCTCTCTCTTTTCCGCTCTTGTAATCACTCTAACTACTTGGTCGCTGATGTCGAATCTTTTGGCCGCGAATAGCATAGTTAAATCGGAAGATTTATCAAAAACATAATCAAACTTTTTGGCTTCGGCTATGTCTTGTACCGCATTGAATACTTGGTCTTGTATTGGTTTTACCAATACGGCCTTTTGGGTAATTAAATCGCCGTTTGGGCCGAATTTCTTTTGTTGGAAATCCAACAATTCATCTTCCTGAAATTTTATTTCTTCTTCACGCTCATCTACTAATTCTTTGGTAAGCAATGCTCTTTCTGTTTTTAACGCATCTTTTAATTTGGCAATTTCCACTTTCTTCGCTTCGATATCTTGCTTCCATTTTTGGGCTTTTTGCTCCAATTGACTTTTTGCTTCAGTATAATCGGGTACATTTTGTAGAATATATTCCATGTCAATGTAACCAATCTTTATGCCTCTGGATTGCGCATTGGCTTTAAATCCAATAGATAAAAGAAGAATTGTTATTGCAAAATATTTTTTCATACGATTATGATTTAGAAATATGGTACCAAATATAATTAAAATTGTTGACCAATTATAAAATGTGTTTCCCAACCATTCTTTTCGGTTAAACCGGGAACTGCATCAAATCCGTGTGCAAAGTCTATTCCTAATAATCCAAAGGCCGGCATAAATATACGGATACCAAATCCGGCAGAACGTTGCAATACAAACGGGTTGTATTCTTTGAACGTATCATATGAGGCGCCCGCTTCTACAAAAGTCAAAGCATAGATAGATGCTGCCGCTTTTAATGTCAAAGGATATCTTAGCTCCATAGAAAATTTATTGTAAACGGTTCCTCCATCGGTTGAAGACAAGGATTGGTTAGGATATCCTCTTAACTGGATAACCTCTCTACCATCTAAGGAGAAGTTGGCTAAACCATCACCACCTAAGTAGAATCTTTCGAAAGGAACCAAACCTCTTCCACTGTTGTAGGCGCCTAAATAACCGAATTCCGCAAGGGTTCTTAAAACCAACGCTTTTGATTGTCCACCGGCTAATTTAGTATACCAATCAGCTTTGAATTTTATCTTGTAATATTCCAGCCATTTGAATTTTTCCTGATCTACTTTACTTCTGTCGGCTGTTGCTTCAGTATAGGTGTATGCTTTTTCGTAAATTTTAGAACCGGTTGTTGTTTCTTTTAAATAATCGCCGGGAGCAGGTAATTCTCCAATAGAATTGGCAGCGATAGTATAACCGGCATCGGTAGCGTATTTTAATTTATAGGATTCCTGATTCTCTAAATTGCCATAATCCACTCCGTTGAATAAAGAGTAAGGCAGCGTAAATTTAGCCGAAATACTAAACTCCGAACCTGAGGTAGGGAATATAGGATTCACTCCTTTATTATTTCTACTTAAACCAACAGTATAGGCTAAGTTTCGAGAGGCACCGTCTCCAAAAGTAAATAATCCGGTGTTGTAATTATGCAAATCATAATACTGGAAAGAAACGGAACTTGAGAACACGAAATAGTCATCTGGAATGGTTAGCCTTTTGGCAATACCAACCGATAACGAAGTGATGTTAAAGCTTTTGCTTTTATCAACGCTACTGGCGCTTCCGGTATATAAAAATTGTTTACTGTGTGATATCGATGAGGAGAACTGAATTGGTTTTTTACCGCCCAACCATGGTTCTGAGAACGATAAACTATAGGTTTGGAAATAAGAACTCGCTTGTAAACGCAACGCTACTTTTTGTCCATCCCCCATTGGTAAAGGCTTATAGGCTTCTTTTTTAAACATATTTCTGGCTGAGAAATTATTAAAGGACAATCCTAGCGTTCCAATAAATCCGCCACCGCCATAACCTCCCTGAAGTTCAATCTGGCTCGATCCTTTTTCCACAACATTGTATTCAATATCTACAGTTCCGGCAGCTGGATCCACATTTTTAAATTTTGGGTCGATAGCTTCCGGGTCAAAGAAACCTAATTGTCCAATCTCGCGAATGGTTCTCACTAAATCTTCTTTGCTGTATTTTTGACCAGGTTGTGTTCTTAATTCTCGGTAGATGACACGATCATTTGTCTTGTCATTTCCAACTACGGTTATGTTGTTGAAATAAGCAATTGGCCCTTCGGTAACTCTGATTTCAAAATCGATGGTGTCGTTGGCCGTTTTAACCTCTACGGCATTAATATTGGAAAACAAATAACCATTGTTTTGATATAAGTTCGTAATATCATCGGCATCCGGTTTTGTTTTATCGGCAATTCTTTTTTGCAACAAAACACCATTATAAACATCTCCTTTTTTGATGCCTAGTACTCGACTCAATAATTGATCGGAATAGACCGAGTTTCCTAAGAATTTAATGTTTCCAAAGTGGTATTTGTCACCTTCTTCGACTTTTACATTGATGGCCAGTTTGGTTTTTTTTGCATTTAAAAATACGGAGTCTTTTACTACTCGGGCATCTCTATATCCTTTTTCTTTATACTTATCAATGATGGTTGTTAAATCCTCGTTGTATTTGTCTTTGATGAATTTAGAAGCTTTAAAAATCCGAATCGGATTGATTTGCTTGGTGTTTTTCATGGCTTTTCTCAGTTTGGCGTCTGAGAATTTTTCATTGCCCTCGAAAGTGATTTTCGAAATTTTCAACTTATCACCTTTATCAATGTTAACAAGCATTTTTACCTGATTTCCTTCGGTAGTATCAGGAATAGTGGTTATGAAAACTTTGGTGCTGTAGAAGCCGTCTTTTTTGTATTTGTTTTCGATGTAATTCTTGGTAGTGGTAATCAAATTTTCGTTGACAATCTTTCCTTTGGTTAAGCCGTTGTCTTTGATTAAACCTTCTGTTTTCGATTTTTTAACGCCTTGAAATTTTACTTCACTCAGTTTTGGAAGTTCAACGATGTCAAGATCCATCCAGATGCTGTCGCCTTCCGTTTTGGTTACATAAAAATCGATGTCGCTAAAAAGGCCCAGTTTTCCCAGCTTTTTGATGGCATTGCTGATTTCTTCTCCGGGAACGGTAATTTCCTGTCCCTTTTCTAAACCGGCAAAAGTTACCACTGTTTGTTGGTTGTAACTGATTTTGCCATTTACTTTAACATCGGCCAAAATGTATTTTTTAGCTTGGTCAAACGGAATTCTATCTTGGGCTTGTAATTGAAAAATAGTTCCGAATAATAGTATCGTTAGAACTATTTTTAAAGGTGTAATCTGCACTGAAATTTTATTTAATTTGTTCACTTGTTTTTCCAAATCTTCGTTCTCTTTTCTGATAGCTAATAATGGCTTCATATAAATCTTCTTCTTTAAAATCGGGCCACAAAACCTCCGTAAAATAAAATTCTGCATAGGCGATTTGCCATAACAGAAAATTACTAATTCGGTGTTCACCACTGGTTCTAATCACTAAATCTACATCGGGTAAATTGTGCGTGTAAAGATGCTGATTAATAATTGATTCATCAAGTGTGTCTATCGAAATTATATTATTTTTAACTTTATTGCTTATAATTTTAACAGCATTTAACAATTCCTCTCGGGAACCATAGCTCAAAGCTAAAGTCAGAGTCATTCGGCCGTTGTTTTTTGTTTTTTCTATTACAGCCAAAAGCTCTTTTTTGGCTTTGGCAGGCAGTAAATCTATGTTGCCGATACAGTTTAATCGAATGTCATTTTTCTGTAAAGTTTCCAACTCATTTTTTAAGGAAGAAATCAGAAGACGCATCAAAGTGTCTACTTCTAATTTGGGGCGTTTCCAGTTTTCGGTAGAAAAAGCATAGAGCGTTAGGTTCTCAATGCCTAATTTGGCACAGGATTCAACGGTAACTCTAACGGATTTGGTGCCGTTTTCGTGACCAAAAGCTCGTAATAAACCTTTCTGTTTTGCCCATCGTCCGTTACCATCCATGATAATGGCTAGGTGTTTGGGTAAATTGTCTTTGTTTATAGTATTTTTTAAGCTCATTTTTTAATCGGCGCAATAACAAGGTTTGTCTCCAAAAGTATACGTTATCGTAAATCCTGTAAAAACATACCAGTCTTTGCTATTTAAATTACCAAATTTCAATGGTTCTAAATTTTTATTCTTCGGCGAACTTCCATCCAAATTATCGGTGAAGGTGTATCGGGCGCCCACTTCAATTCCAAGGATTATGTTTTCAAAAATATTGCCTTTCACACCCACAGTCATCGGGATAGCCAAGCTGCTGGTTGTTTTGTCTTTTCGGGTTATGCCATTTTGAACATACAATTCGTCGTATCTCAAATAAGCCAGGCCAGAATAGACATAAGGCGTTATTTTTCTTTTTAATAATTCGTGCAGATTAAAATCAAAAAAATCGAATTCTAATCCGGCGGAAAGCTCTTTAATGTCATTTTTGAATTTATAGCCTCTGTCATACCTTCCGGGCACTTCAGAATCTAAATCATTACCCGAAATAGACGATTGTGTATAGGAAAACCTATACGAATGTCTTGGACTTTTATTCCATTTGTACAAAATCCCAAAGGCTAATTCATTTGGCGAAATATAAGTGGTTTTGCCCACATCGCCTATAAAATTACTGCCTCCCAAGAATACACCAATTTCATGAATCTGTGCATGCGATATGGTATGGAAAATCAAACAAAAAAATAACACTAAAATCTTTTTCATCAAATTGAAAATAGCGTGCAAATATAATAATTCTCAGTACTTATCTAACATGAAATCAGGATTTCTGTTAAATAAAATAAAGCACTGATAGTTACGGCAGTCAACACGGATTATATTCTAAAACGGAATTTTTAGAATTGTAGTATATAATGAGGTAGATTTTTTTCTAATTTCTCTTGTCTTCTCCCCAAAGTAATTTGTTGCGAAGGGTTTTTAGAAAAGTCTCTCCCGGAATTTCCACCATCTTTATTTGGAAAGGCGTTTTTTTAATGATCAATTCCGAATGGTTGCTGATATAGGTTTTTCTGGCATCTAAGGAAACTAAGTATTGCTCATCTCTTCCCGAAACTTTAAGGCGAATTTCAGTATCATCCGGAATTACGAGTGGTCTGGCTGTGAGGTTATGCGGTGCAATAGGAGTAATGACTAATGCTTTTACGTCGGGGGTTAATATCGGTCCGCCGCAACTTAAGGAATACCCCGTTGAGCCGGTTGGTGTGGAAATAATCAACCCGTCGGCCCAGTACGAACTCAGATATTCGCCGTTCAAAAAGGTCTCAATAGTAATCATCGAAGTGGTGTCCTTTCTGTTGATGGAAACTTCGTTCATGGCAAAATTGAGGTCTGTTGTAGCTTCATTCGGGAAATAGGTCATCGACAAAAGGGTTCTTTCGGAAATGGTGTATTTTTTTTCCATTACAATTTGTAGAAACGATTCGATGTTTTCTTTTTGCACTTTGGCCAAAAAGCCCAATCTACCGGCGTTCACACCCAGTATCGGGATGCCCGAATCGCGTACGAAAGTCGTGGCCCGAAGCATTGTTCCGTCACCGCCAATGCTGATGAGGATATCAAAACTTTTGTCTAAATCGGCATGAGAGGAAAAGGTATTGTATTGTTTTTCGACAATTTTTTCTTCGTGTAATATCTTCAGAAACTTCTCTTCAATGACCAACTCGACATTGTTTCTGTTGAAAAAAACAAAAATGTCTTTAATGATTGGTCGCGTGTCGTTTTGGTAATATTGTCCGAAGATGGCAACTTTCATGGCTTACATATTTAGGTATTTATCCAAATATTCCGAACGCTCTTTCAGGTTGTTCAGATAATTGTCTTCGTTGTGTTCCGAAATGATTTCATAATTGTAGCGACGAAACGTTTGAATGATTTCATTCATCGCGCCCAATGTGGTTTTTATAGTCACTTGTACTTTTTCTGCATTAGCTTCCGAAACAAAAACACCCAATAATTTACCGTTATTGCTTTCCACAATCTGCGTAATCTGGCTCATAGAATAATCCGCCACTGGTTTTTCAACCACTATAATGCCGCCGGTTTCCTTAAGGAAAGGCGTTTCGTTTAAAAACTTAATAACATCCGTAATCTCATAATAACCAACATATTTGTTGGTTTCGTCCAGTATAGGAACCACATTAGCATTGTTTCGGGCAAAAACTTCCAAAACATCTAGCCAAATCATAGTATTTCTAACAAAAAAACCTTCCAAAGCATAGCGATAATCAACGATGCTTTTTTGCGTTTCAAAGGTTTCAGCATCAACAGCCGAAAGACACCCCATAAAAATGTCATTATCCAAAATAGGGAAATGGGAATAGGTGCTCTCTGCAAAAAAATCCTGGATTTCAGCAACGGATTCCCCTATCAAAAAAGGCTTAAAATCGTTATTGATATAATCTGAAAGTTCTCTCATGTATTCTTTTCTTTTAGCGACTGCAAAATAATCAAATTTTGGGACATGCCGACTTAGTTTTACTTTGTATTTTTGTAATCAAATTTTCAAAAAGGAATTGAAAACCCAAAATCCCATGACAAAATTAAGCGTAAACATCAATAAAATAGCGACTTTGCGAAATGCGCGTGGTGGTAATGTGCCTGATTTACTGCAAGTAGCCAAAGACATTCAAAAGTTCGGAGCCCAAGGAATCACCATCCATCCAAGACCGGATGAAAGGCATATCCGTTACCAGGATGCCCGCGATTTAAAACCGATTGTTTATACCGAATTCAATATCGAAGGCAACCCACAACACAATTTTATTGATTTGGTTTTGGAATGTAAACCCGAACAAGTGACTTTGGTTCCCGATGCGATTGGTGCGATTACGTCATCTGCCGGATGGGACACGATAAAGTTTCAAGATTATTTAACCGATGTCATTGCCGAATTCAAACGCAATGGAATCAGAACTTCGATCTTTGTGGATCCGGTTTTGGAAATGATTGAAGGCGCCAAGAAAACAGGAACTGACCGAATCGAATTGTACACCGAAGAATTCGCCCATCAATATGGTTTAGGCAATCCATCAGGAATCGAACCTTATATCAAAGCTTCAGTTTTAGCCAATGAATTGGGATTGGGAATCAATGCCGGACATGATTTGAGTTTGGATAATATCAAATTTTTCAAAGACAACATTCCGGGCTTGTTGGAAGTCTCTATTGGTCACGCCTTGATTTCGGAAGCTTTGTATCTTGGTTTGGATAATGTAGTGAATATGTATTTAAACAAATTAAAATAAATGGTGTATTCCAGAATTGAAGGCGAAGGCAAGCCACTTATCATCATTCACGGGTTTCTCGGTATGAGTGACAACTGGAAATCATTCGGTTCGCTATATGCTGCGGAAGGTTTTCAGGTACACATGCTAGATTTGCGCAATCACGGCAAAAGTTTTCATTCGGAGGATTTCAATTATACGGTCATGGCGAATGATTTGCTGGGGTATTGCCAACATTATGATTTGAAAGATATTTCGATTATAGGTCATTCCATGGGTGGAAAAGTAGCGATGCTTTTTGCTACCACTTATCCGGAATTAGTGGAAAAATTAATCGTTGCCGATATTGGTCCGAAATACTACGCGCCACATCATGACGACATTCTAGCCGGATTAAACGCAGTAGATTTTTCAACCAAACCCGACAGAGCAACGGTAGAAGAAATACTGTATCCGTTTATTCCCGATTTTGGGACTCGACAGTTTTTAATGAAAAACCTATACTGGGTTGAGCCGGGTCAATTGGCTTTTCGCTTTAATTTGCCGGTTTTCAATGCTAAAATTGAGACAATAGGGGAAGCTTTGCCAGCAGAAAATCATTTTGACAAACCAACCATGTTTATTCGTGGCGGAAACTCCCGCTACATCCTGGATACTGATTTGCCCGAAATCAAAAAGCATTTTCCTAACTTTGAATTGGCAACGATTCCCAATGTCGGACATTGGTTGCATGCCGAAAACCCAAAAGTCTTCTTTGTAGAAACGATTCAATTTTTAAAATAAAACAAATTATGAAATTACTCATCCGAATATTTATTACTGCGCTTTTGGTTATGGCCATTGCCTATCTTATGAAAGGCGTGTACGTCAAAGAATTTACCACGGCACTAACTGTGGCAATTGTTTTAGGGTTGCTCAACTTTTTTGTAAAACCTATATTGGTTTTGTTCACCTTGCCGGTAACTTTCTTTACGCTTGGTTTGTTTTTGCTGGTTATCAATGCTATAATCATTATGCTTTGTGACTATTTTATTGATGAATTCAGCGTCAATTCGTTTTGGACAGCCATGCTCTTCAGTATCATCTTATCGCTTTCGCAATCATTGGTTTACCAAATCACTGGCGAAGCAAAATAAAACTTTAGAAATCAATAAAATAAAATTGCTTGGGTTGCAGAAATGTTATAATTTTGCAACCCAATTTTAGTATGTAAAAAACACAAGAAATGAACATCACAAGAAATAATGTAGACGCATTAAATGCAGTGGTTACTGTAGAAGTATCAAAATCGGATTACGCAGAAAAAGTAGAGAAAGTTTTAGCAGATTATAGAAAAAATGCTGCTATTCCGGGTTTCAGAAAAGGAGCGGTGCCGATGAGTTTAATCCACAAACAATACGGTAAAGCCGTTTTGTTGGATGAAGTAAACAAATTGTTGCAAGACAATCTGAATAATTATTTAGTAGAAGAAAAGTTAGATATCCTTGGTAATCCACTTCCAAAAGTAACGGAAGATTTCAACTGGGATGTAGAAGATTATAAATTCGAATTTGAATTAGGTTTGGCTCCTGAATTTTCAGTTGATTTAGCGGCTAAAAATACTTTGGTACAATACAAAATCGTTGCTGACGATAAAATGTTGAACGACCAGGTAGCCCGTATCCAAAAACAATACGGAAAACTAATCGCCAAAGATACCGTTGAAGAAGGAAATGACGTTTCGGGAATTTTTGCCAACGAAGAAAAAGGCATCAACAACAGAACAACACTTTCTTTGGATGTGTTTAAAGACAAAAAAACAGCCAAAGCGTTCATCGGTAAAAAAGTGGGCGATGTAGTTACCTTAAAAACTAAAGGATTATTCGATGACGATCACAAATTGATGGATTTCTTAGCAGTAGGACACGATGATGTTCACGGTTTAGATGTAGAAGTGACTTTCACTATTGATGAAGTAACCACGCACGAACCAGCGGTTTTAGATCAGGAATTATTCGATAAATTATTTGGGCCAAAAGTAATCACTTCGGTGGATGAGTTGAAAGCCAAAATCAAAGAAGATGCCGAAAAACAATTCGCGCAACAAGCGGATCAAAAATTCTTAAACGATGTGACGGAGTTTTTAATTGCTAACACTAAGTTTGATTTGCCGGCAGGTTTCCTTAAAAAATGGATTCAATCAGCTGGTGAAAATCCACTAAGTGCGGAAGAAGCGGAAGCAGAATACAGTAAATCAGAAAACGGTTTGCGTTACCAATTAATCGAAGGAAAAATCATCACAGAAAATGGGTTGCAAATCACTTTCGAAGACTTGAAAGCTTACACTTCTGAAGTAATCAAAAAACAAATGGCACAATTCGGTCAAATGGATCCGTCTGATGAGGATGTTCAGGGAATCGTAGCCCGTGTAATGTCAAACCAAGACGAAGTACGTCGTTTGTCAGAGCAAGTAATGAACGAAAAAATGCTAAACCTGTTTAAAGACAAAGTGAAAGCGAAGTCAAAAGAAGTTTCTTATGACGATTTCATCAAAGCTATGTACGGTGAGATTTAATTAGAAAAATTAGTATATTTGAGCGTCAGAGTCGGAAAGATTTTGACGCTTTTTTATTTTTTTGTCACAATGTCATACCTTATTTTTAGGCACGACCTTTGACTAACTAAAGGAAATAGTTTTTAACTCATAATTCATAACTAATAAAATGGACTACGGAAAAGAATTTAAAAAATTTGCTACCAAAAAACACGGCGTAAACAGCCTGTATTATGATAAAATCGTAGGTAGTATGACGCCTTATATCATCGAAGAACGTCAAATGAATATTTCACAACTAGACGTGTTTTCCCGTTTAATGATGGACAGAATCATCTTTATGGGAACCGGTGTTGACGATTATATGGCGAACATCATTCAAGCACAATTATTATTTTTGGAAAGTGTTGACGCTTCCAAAGACATCCAAATCTACATCAACTCTCCGGGCGGTAGCGTGTATGCCGGTTTAGGAATTTACGATACGATGCAATACATCAAACCCGATGTAGCTACGATTTGTACCGGAATGGCAGCTTCGATGGGTGCGGTTTTATTGTGTGCCGGTGCAGCCGGAAAACGTTCCGCATTACCACATTCAAGAGTGATGATTCACCAGCCTTCAGGCGGAGCGCAAGGGGTTGCGACTGATATGGAAATCAACTTGAAAGAAATGTTGAAACTAAAAGAGGAATTATACCAAATCATTTCGCACCATTCGGGTCAACCCATGGATAAAGTATACAAAGATTCAGAACGCGATTATTGGATGATTGCCGATGAAGCCAAAGAGTACGGAATGATTGATGAAGTGTTAAGAAGATAAATTCAGTTTACAGTTTACAGTCTCAGTTTACAGAAAAGTAACTGCGACTACGACTGCGACTGCTAACTATAAAAGATGGCAAAACAAGTTTTAGAATGTTCCTTTTGTGGGAGAAAAAAACCGGAAACCAATTTATTGATAGCCGGTATCAATGCGCATGTGTGTGATCGTTGTATCGAGCAGGCACACGGCATTGTAATGGAGGAGTTGAAAGGAAATGCAGTAAAACAATCGGCTGATTTGGTGTTGAAAAAACCAAAGGAAATCAGGGCATTCCTTGATCAATACGTTATTGGGCAGGACCAAACCAAAAAAGTAATGTCGGTGGCCGTATACAATCACTACAAACGATTGATGCAACTCCAACACGAAGAAGATGTAGAAATTGAAAAATCAAACATCATCATGGTGGGTCAAACCGGAACCGGAAAAACATTGGTAGCCAAAACGATTGCCAGAATGTTAGACGTTCCGTTAGCCATTGTAGATGCAACGGTGTTGACAGAAGCCGGTTATGTGGGTGAAGATGTCGAAAGTATTTTGACACGTCTTTTGCAGGCGGCCGATTATGATGTGGCAAAAGCCGAGAGAGGTATCGTCTTCATTGACGAAATCGATAAGATTGCCCGTAAAAGCGACAATCCATCCATCACTCGTGATGTTTCGGGTGAAGGCGTGCAACAGGCTTTGTTGAAATTGCTGGAAGGTACCATGGTCAACGTTCCGCCAAAAGGAGGAAGAAAACACCCTGACCAAAAATTCGTGGAAGTGAATACCAAAGATATTTTGTTTATCGCTGGTGGTGCTTTTGACGGCATTGAAAGAATCATTTCCAAACGATTGAACCGTCAGGCCATTGGCTATTCCACTTCCAAAAATCCGGAAGGCATTGATAAGAATAATTTACTGCAATACGTCATTCCGAAAGACATCAAGGATTTTGGGTTGATTCCGGAAATTATTGGGCGTTTGCCGGTGCTGACTCACATGGATCCATTGGATAAAGAAACCTTGAGAGCCATTCTGACGCAACCCAAAAATGCACTGATCAAACAATACGAAAAGTTGTTTGGTATGGACGATGTGAAATTCTCCATCTCTGACGAAGCTTTAGATTATATTGTGGATAAGGCATTAGAATATAAGCTTGGTGCCCGTGGATTGCGTTCGCTTTGCGAGGCGATTCTAACCGATGCCATGTATGATTTGCCAAGTTCGGATGAAAAAGAACTGCACATTGATTTGGATTATACGCACGATGCGCTGACCAAAAATTTATTAAAACGACTGGAAATTGCTTCTTAGTTAAAGCGATTGGTTACTAAATAAAGGGGTGTTTCAGAAATGATACGCTCCTTTTTTTATTTTCATCCCGATTAAAAAATCAAATCGTCAGCATCATTTTTTTAATTTCCGTACGGAAGTTATATCATTTCCGTACAGGAATTAATCCATTTCCGTACGGAACTTTGTCAATTCCCGTACGGGAATTTAAAAACTAATCAGCAGAAAATAAAAAAGGGATCCTGAAAGTTTGGTTTTTAGTTCCGCTTAGAAAGGAAAAGAAGTGCTGACTAAGCATAAAAAAACCCCTCAACTGAGGGGTTTTTCGTTACTAATTATAACCATTTTATTTTAGGAATCCTCCGCCCGAGTTAGTTTTCTCGATATTGATGTCAGTGTTGTCTTTTTTCAAACCTAAGTTGCCAAAGTTATAGGTCAACGAAATTCGGAACGTTCTGGAATCTTGTTTTTGGTAGAATTTGGTTTGCAAATTAGTGGATGACACCAAAGCATTCACTTCATTTGTATTGAAAACATCAAAACAATGCAAGCCTATTTTTAGGTTTTTATTCAGGAAATCTTTGTTGAACGAAATGTCAAATTCCTGAATGGGTTTGGTGATTTGATAGATTTCCCAAGTTCCTTTCGGTAAAATAAAATAGGACATAGTGTTCTTAATATCCCATGGCAAAATAAACTGTGCTTGTGCCGAATAATTCACGATAGGTTTATTGTCAAAAGTGAAGGTGTATCCTTCCGTGGTGGCTTTGATATAATTCACATTGATGAAAATATAATTCATCTTATCCATGTTGTTCATGCGTTTTTGAAACTCCTCTTTGCCTTTGAAGAAATAATCTAACGGAATCGGGAAGGAAGCAAAGAAACTCAGCGTTTTGATCTTGTCAAATTGCTGGAACGTTTGATTACTTACTAATTCCCCTGGATTGGCTTCAATGGTAAATTTGTTGATGTCCTTGGCAATGGTGTAGTTTCCACCCAATTGTACAAACTGGAATGCCGTCATTTTCAACTCAAAATTGTCGTAAAAAGTAGGGTCTAAGAACGGATTTCCATTTGAGGAATTGTATTGGTCAAAGTTGGCGAAATTATTCGGGTCCAAGACATTGTAATCAGCTTGCTGGATTTTTTTCGAATACGAAGCAGAGATATTTACATTTCCATTGATTTCATACAACGCACTTAAATTAGGAAAAAAGTTGCTGTTTTTGAAGTTGATTTTGGTCTCATCACCGTTTTCCAAAGCCGTTCGGTTTACTTTATAATCTTCAAAACGGATGCCAGCGGTGAAATTGAACTTCTTGATTTTCTTTCTCGCCTCTACATAAAACGCCAGATTAGATTCTTTGTAATCAAAATCCGTAACCGAATTTGTCGTGGTGTTTAAGTTGTAAATTCCTTTGTCATCCACTTTTATAAAGTTGTATTTTCCACCGGTATTCAAAGAGAAATCAATTTTGTTAAAAGGAATAGCGAAGTCATATTTCAAATAGTAATTTGCCAGTTTGAAATCTACTTTTCCATTATAAAACGTAGCATCGCCGTTGTTTTGACCATACGATTTGGTATTTGGCTTTTTGTCAAAAAAGTTACTAAAGGCAGTAATGTCAAGCGTTCTGCCAATGGTATCCAATTTGGTTTTGTACTGCAAGCTCAACTCGTGATTGTTGTTTTTGTTTTTGGCCAAACTGGTGTTGGTATAATCAATTCCGGTTCCGGTGGTGCTCGATTCATTGGCAAATCGATCGTTCCCCATGTTCAGATTGTAGTTGAAGAGCAAATTCGATTTTTCATTCAACTTATAATTCGTTCCCGTTCTGAAATAGAAATTCCGATTGGTAGTCACCGATAAATTCTTTTGAATAAGATGCTCATCCGGATCAAAGGATGTAAAGATCTGATCATTTTTGGTTTTGTTTTCGCCATCAATATAATTGTAACCAATCATCGTTTGCCAACTCAAATCTTTGACTTTCCCATTCAGCAAAATCTGCGGACTTGGCTTTTGGTATTTATTAAAATTATAATTGATATTGAAACTGGCGTTGACTCCTTTTTTTCTTTTGGTACTGGTGATGATATTGATTATCGAGCCACTGGCATTGGCATCAAAAGAAGCGCCGGGGTTGTAGATTAATTCCACTTTTTCAATGGCATTGGCGGGCAACGTTAATAAATAATTTTGCAAATCGGTACCACTCAAAGAACTTGGCGCACCATCAATATAAATGGTTACGCCTTTACTGTTGAGCGTAATGCTTCCCGATGGCGATGTGATAACTCCCGGAATTTTCTTTACCGCCTCCAAACTACTGCCGCTGTTGAGCATAGCGTTGTCGCGAACACTAATCGTAGTTTTGTCTGATTCTACTTTGAGGTATTGTTTTTTGTTGCCATAAACCGTTACTTCTGAAAGTTCGTTGGTCTTTTCTTGTGATGGAGTACCATCTGTTTTTGGGTTTTCTTGGCTTTGAGGGGCTTCTTGTGCGAATATAAAACTCGTGACAAGCAAGCACAAAGTGATGCTTAGTGATTTCATTAGTGATTGATTTGATTGATGATTATCCATAAGACTGTGGATTCAATCAAATGTTACAACAAGGAAAGAAAAAATTATTTTTTCACGCCAACCTGCATGTTTTTCAGTTGTTCCAAATAATCCCTTTGGTTGGAGAGCCTTGGGATTTTGTGCTGACCGCCAAGCTTATCGTTTTCTTTGAGCCAATCGTAAAATAAATTTTCCCGGGCTACGTTCACTTTCAGTTGATTTAGTGTCATGTTGTTGTAGCGTTTGGCTTCGTAATCAGAGTTTACAGCTTGCAGGTTTTCGTCCAGGGTTTTTTGGAAAACCTGGATGTTTTCCGGTTGTTTTTTGAATTCAATCATCCATTCGTGAGCGCCTTTTTCTTTGTCTTTCATGAAGACGGGAGCTACAGTATAATCCTTTACTTCACAGTTTAAAGCGGAGCAGGTTTTGGCCAAAGCCATATCGGTATTTTCCACCATCAACTCTTCGCCAAAGACATTGATGTAATGCTTCGTTCTTCCGGAAACTCTTATTCTGTATGGATCCAAAGAAGTAAAACGAATGGTGTCGCCGATTAAATAGCGCCAAAGTCCTGCATTGGTGGTAATGACAACGGCATAATTTTTAAACAATTCAACATCGCCCAGGCGAATGATTTTTTGGTTCTCGGTGCCAAAAGTATCCATTGGAATGAACTCATAGAAAATACCGTAATCCAACATCAGCAACAAGTCATTGGAATAATTCAAATCCTGAATGGCAAAAAAACCTTCCGAAGCATTGTAGATTTCGTAGTATTTGAAATTATTTCGCGGCAAAATCTTTTGGTATTGTTCGCGATACGGCTCAAAACTCACGCCTCCATGAAAGTACACTTCCAGATTGGGCCATAAATCAAACAAATTATCCTTTCCGGTTTCCGACATGATGCGATTAAGTAACACCAGCATCCAGGAAGGAACGCCGGCAAAACTGGTTACATTTTCGGTTTTGGTTTCGTTGATGATGGCGGTGAGTTTGGTTTCCCATTCGCTCATCAATGATATTTTATTGCTGGGCGTACTGCTGAATTCTGCCCAAATCGGCATGTTTTCAATTAGGATGGCCGATAAATCGCCAAAGTAAGTGTTGTTGTTTTCATAAATCTGCGAACTTCCGCCAAGGCGTAAGCTTTTGCCCAAAAACATTTCGGAGTTTTCATTGTTGTTCAAATACATGCACAACAAATCTTTGCTGCCTTTGTAATGACAATCTTCCAACGCTTCGTTGCTCACGGGAATGAACTTACTTTTGGCATTCGTAGTTCCGCTGGATTTGGCAAACCATTTGATGGGTGTGTTCCAAAAAACATTTTGGGCGCCTTTTCGCGTCAATTCTATCATCGGTTCCAAATCTTCATAAGTAGATACGGGAATGCGTTCCGAGAACGTTTGATAGGATTTGATGCTTTCAAAATCGTATTTCTGCCCAATAACTGTCCCTTCGGCTGACCGAATTAAGTTCATCATCAATTCTTCTTGCACTTCATGAGGATATTTCAGAAACAACTCAATCTGATGGATGCGTTGTTTCAAAACCCAGGAAGCGATGGAATTGATTATTGGAAAAGGCATTTACTAAAGAATTTTGATTTTGGGAATACGTTATATAACTTTACCAAATATAGGAAAAAATCTTAAAAACAGCGTATGACTTACGAAGGCGTATTAACCAAAATGCAAACCGAATTTTCGAATCCGATTCAGTATTATTTGGTTTTTGAAAATAGTTTTTTGAGTTTGAATCAGTTGCTTGATAAATCTATGGAAATCACTTTCCAAGGATACCAATGCTTGAATTGTGGCAAAAAGAAAAAGATTTTCCGTCAGGGCTTTTGCTATGATTGTTTTATGAGTAGCGCCGCAGCCGGAGACTGGATTATGAAACCGGAACTAAGCACCGCCCATCTTGATATTGAAGACCGCGATTTAGAATACGAGAAAAAGGTACAGTTGCAGCCTCACATTGTTTACTTGGCATTGTCAAGCGAAGTGAAAGTTGGTGTTACCCGACAAACACAAGTGCCCACCCGGTGGATAGATCAAGGTGCTGTGCAAGCGATTCCTATTGTGGAAGTTCCCAATCGGTACTTGGCTGGAATTACAGAGGTGGCTTTGAAAAATCATTATGCCGATAAAACCAATTGGCAAAAAATGCTCAAAAATGAAGTGCCACATGTGGATTTAATCAAAGAAAAAGCAAGTTTAAAATATCTAATTCCAAAGGAAGTCCAAGAGTTTTATTATCCCGAAAAGGAAGATTTATACGAGTTGCATTATCCGGTGTTGCAATTTCCGAGCAAAGTAAACAGCTTGAATCTGGATAAATCGCCCAATTTCTCCGGAAAACTCACAGGCGTCAAAGGCCAATACCTGATGTTCGAAGACGGTACGGTTTTTAACGTCCGTACTTTTGAAGGGTATGTAGTTAAGATTTCTGTTTAAATAAAAACCCCTTCAAACGAAAGGGTTTCTTTTTTTATTTTGTGGGTGTCGGCGTAGTTGCCGGTTTGGGTTCCTCTTTTTTCTTCTTGTTGAACAAGCCGTTGATTAAATCTTTGGCCTGCGTTTTTACATCTTCTTTTGGCGCTGCTGTTTTTGTAGTGTCTTTTGGCTTGGTGTTGTTCTTAATGATATTGCCCAGTGCCGAAGTTCCCTGTTGAATTAGTTTGTCTTTTTGCTGTTTCACCAAATTAGTAACTAGTGTGGTTGTGGCTTGTTTGACATCAGTCGTTATGTTTGGGTTTTTAAAATTACCGGTAAGAATAGCATTTATTGGTATCGTTTCAAATTTCTTGGCATCAGCCGGAGTTAATTTTCCAATCAAAGTGTTGACTTCTGTGCCCAAATATTTTGCCGGAACGTCTAGTTTTACATTGTAATTCATCAATTGGTCAAAGCCATGCGACCCGCCAATGGTGGCTTTAATATCCTGATATTTGATGTCAAATGGTTTTACATTTACTTTTCCGTCTTTGAAGGTTAAGGCGGCTTTTAAATCATTAAGATTCAATTTTTTCAAATCCACAAAACCTAATTTGTCATCTAGCTTGGTCAGCAATTCTGAGTTGCTTGAATTCACTGTAGTTGAAAGCAATTGTCCCAATAAATCTCCCGTGATGCTTTTTAAATCGGGCGTCATTTCTTTGTCTTTTAAATTTCCGGAAAGCTTGATTTTGGAATTCAGTTTCCCATTAATCACACCGGCAATTGGCGCGATTTTTCTCATCATGTCCAATTGGGTAAAGGTCTGCGCAATGTCCACACCGTTCAATCCCAAATCCATATTGAATTTTGAGATTTTTTCTTTGGTCGAAACATCTCCATTAAACGCAATGGAACCCCCGAAAATATTGGTCTTACCGTTTTCAATCGTTACTTTTTGGTCTTTAATAATCACCTTTCCGGAAACGTCTTTCAACGTTAAATTATCATACAAAACCGTATTGGCTTTCGCTGTCAAAGAACAGTTCAGGAAGGCCGGTATTTTCATCGCTTCATCAGCTTTACTTGTTTTTTTGGCTGATGCTTCGGTTGTTACAAAATCGTTTACCGCCAGTTGATTGGAAGTCAAATTAAAATTCCCTTTCAACTCTTGGTTTTTAAACACAAAACCATAGAAATTCTCCAAAACTCCGTTCACAGCCAAATCACTTTTCCCGGTGGTGGCATTGAATTGTTGCAGGTTTACACGACTCGGATCAAAAGAAACTAAAGCCCGGCTGATTTTCATCGTTTTGCCGTTTTCATCCGTATAGTTGAAACCGGTTAAGTCAATCGTTCCGGCATTTCTGATTCGGGCATAATCACTTTTTTCCACCGATTGCATGTCAAATTCTGTGGTCACATCGGCTTTCAGAATTCCGGTTAACGGTTTGTCTAGTTTTACAGGATACGCTTTGGTAAGATTTGCCAAATTGATAGTGCCTTTCAGCGCGGCGTTTACCAAAGCATTTTCGGAGATGTTTTTAATATTCGCTTTTGCATTGAAAACATCTTGGTCAATTTGAAACGACAATTTATCCAAGTTGACATATGTATCATTCATCACGCCGGTTTCGTTGATAATCTTGGTGTCGATGACGATTTTTTGTACCGATTTCGGCAAATTCGGATATTGGAACGAAGCATTATTAGAAGCAATTTCGACATTGAATTTCGGTACCGAAGTGTCAGAATAAAGTCCTTTGGCAAAACCGGCCACGGTAAAATCACCACTGGTTTTCACGTCCTTCAGATTGCTCGAATATTTCGCCGGAATCAATCCTAAGAAGTTTTTAAACGATGAGGTTGGCGTTTTGAATTTCAAATCATATTGCTGACCGGCATCTACCAACTGGATAAAACCATCAAATTCTAAAGGCAGTTCGTTGATTTTGGCTTTGTTTTCTTTGAAGGTGTATTTGCTGTTGTCTAAGTCAATGCCAAGAATCGCATCCAAAGAAATGGCCACATGATTCATATAGTTTACTTTGTCCATATCGAGCGAAACTTTGGCGGTGGATTTGGTTACTAAATCCAATTTGGAGGCCGCGAAATCTCCGGTTCCTTCGTGGTTGATGCTGTCAACCAACATTCTTATCTTGGACTTCTCATCATAGTATTTGAACTTGAAATTCTCTACCGAGTATTCTTTGATTTTTAGCGAAAGCGGTTTGCTTTTACTGTCGTCTTCTTTGCTTTTGTCTTTCAGCGCAATGTCGTAATTGCCCACGCCGTCTTTGTTGAAAATGATATTGATCAAACCATTTTTCGAAGAAATTCCGTCAATATTCATGGCTTCGTTATCGCCTTTGAACAATTCTTTGATTGACATTTTCAGGTTTAACTCGTCAAAAGCGACTAAAGTATCTCCGGCAAACGGCGCTTTGTTGATAATGGTCAATTTTTCAATACTCACACTGGCGTTGGGAAAATTTTTGAACAAACTCAAATCGGCATCGGCGAAAGCTACTTTGGCATCTACTTTTTCGTTGATCGAAGTTAAAATTTTGGCTTTGATTTGATCTTTAAAGAAATACGGAATCGCGAAAGCCGAGATGACCAACAATAATAAAACGATTCCAACTATTTTCAAGATTTTCTTTAACATGGTATGACAGATTTAGTTACGCATTAGCATAACAAAAATAATGCCTTTTCGTTATAAAGCGGTTACTATTTAATGAAGTTTTATGATTTTACAGGATTGCCATTGTTGAGAAATTGTTATTAACAGTCTGCTGGTTTTTGTCTTTATTCTAAAATAGTTTTAGTTAATTTGTGCTTCTATGAATAAGCAGCATCAAGTCATTTTATCGCTAGGCACTAACCAAGGCAATCGTCTCGAAAACATTGAGCGTTGCATTGACAGTTTGCATCAGGAAATCGGAACCATTATCAGAGTTTCTAAGCTATACGAAACACCGTCTTGGGGTTTTGAAAGTGCTGCCTTTTATAATTGTGCGGTGATTATGAACACGCATAAATCGGCGCTTCAGATTTTGGAAGAAGTTTTGCTGTTGGAAGAAGCTTTGGGTAGGGTTCGCGAAGACAAAGAAGGTTACCAAGCCCGAATTATTGACATTGATGTGATTGCTTTTAACGAAGAAATCATCGCTACCGAAAAGCTGCAGGTGCCGCATCCTGAAATGCAAAACCGCTTGTTTGTCTTGTTGCCAATGCGCGATTTGGACTTAGATTGGCGCCATCCGATTCTGCAGAAATATTTACACGAATTGTTAGTGCTTTCGGAAGATAAAAGCAATTGCAAGGTGGTTCAGAATCTTGAAATTCCAATTGCCAAGATCAAGCTGGATCATTTTAATTACATCGCCATAGAAGGAAATATCGGTGCCGGAAAAACCACACTGACCAATAAATTGGCCGAAGATTTTAATGCCAAAACGGTGTTGGAGCGCTTTGCCGACAATCCGTTTTTGCCAAAGTTTTATGAAGACCAAAGTCGGTATGCTTTTCCGTTGGAGATGTCTTTTTTGGCCGATCGGTACCAGCAAATTTCGGATGATTTAGCACAGTTTGATTTGTTCAAAGACTTCATTGTCGCGGATTATCATATTTTCAAGTCGTTAATTTTTGCCAAAGTAACGCTGGCCGAAGACGAGTATCGTTTGTACAAAACGATGTTCGACATCATCTACAAAGAAATGCCAAAGCCCGATTTGTATATTTATTTGTACCAAAGTACTGAGCGTCTTTTGAGGAACATCAAAGAAAGAGGAAGAAGCTACGAGCAGGAAATTCCGGCGGAGTATTTGGAAAAAATCAATAACGGCTATTTGGATTATATCAAATCGCAACAGGATTTGAACGTGTTAATCATTGATGTGACCAACAGGGATTTTCTAAACCATCAGGATGATTATGTTTTTGTCTTACACGAAATCCAGAAGAAACTATCGTTTTAAAGAGAAGTGTCCTTTTTTCTCAGGATATAAACCATTTATTTTGGCCACAAACCAATAATCGGTAGAAGGTAAAAGCTTGCCGTTATAAGTTCCGTCCCAAAAGAGATTCGAGGCATTTAAAATGGTAATTACTTTCCCGAATCGGTCGAAAATCTTTACTTCAAATTCAGGGAAATTTTCCTCTCCTTTGACAAACCAAACATCATTGAAGTTATCGCCATTTGGTGTAAAAAACTGCAAATAAGTAATCACTATAAAAGGTTTGCTGTCAGTGCCACAGCCATTTTTTTCTCTCACATAAGCGGTGTAAGTTCCGCCTTGCGACACTATAAACTCGTTGGAATTTTGATAATCAATACCGTTAATTGAATATTCGAAGTCACCACTTTCAGTGGTGATTATGGTAACTTTTGACTCGTCAACGGCAACCTCTGCAATGACAGGCGAAACATGTTGATTGATGTGAAAGTTCATGGTTTTGGAACAGCTTCCAGGAGGAAGTGTAGTCACCACAACTGAATAATCACTAAGTAGTCCGTTTGAGGTTATGGTTTGTGTGGTTTCACCAGTTGACCATTGATACAGCAGGCCTGGGTTTTGAGCATTTAAAGTGAGAACATCGCCCGAGCAAATGTCATAATGTTCATCGGCAACTACAGGTGGAGCATATACTTTTATATCAACTGGCTCACGTGTAGAGAGGCAGCCATTGTAGTTGGCTTCAGCATAAAAAATGGTGTCCTGATGAATATTGGGTACAATAAAATGAGTTCCTAAAAAAAATTGTGTGGTTGATGTTGGGCTGTCATACCAAAACATAATTCCGGATGTTGTTTGCACATCAATAATGGTGTAGCTTTCATCACACATATAATAGGGGGAAGTTACTGTTAAAACAGGTCTTGGTGTTACAAAAGCCTTAATGGGAACTCGCGCATCGTCATTACAATTAATAGAATGAGCCGCAATGTAAAATGTAGTAGTGCCGGTAATTGTTGGTGTTGTAAAGCTGTTTCCTGTTCCCAAAGGAGCTCCGCCGGTAGGATTTTGATACCAATTGACAACTCCTGTGTTTGAAGTGGCTTGTAATGTAACTGTTCCGGTGCCACATCGGGTGTCAGTAGTTGTGCTGGTGATGGTTGGAATGGTTAATGTAGTGCTGGTTGAGATGTGTAGTATAGGATCGCCGGGCATTCCTCCGTATTCGGCTATATATCCTTTGGGTTGGTAACTTCCACTAGCCTCACCAGTATTGGAAAGGTCATTCCAAGAGCCGGTAATTCCCACTCCTGTTGCGGTAATGTGAGCGTAATTTTCATTGCCATTCACATTATTGGGTTCGCCACCATTCCAAAAAGCGTAGTTGGGAGTGCTTCCCGTATAATCGCCATTCCAAAAGACAGTTCCAATTTCCGGACCGGTCATCCATTTCCATACCCCTTCGTTGGCTTCATCGCTTCCGCCAATCCAACCGGCACCAGAAGTTTGTTCGCCGGCAATTTGCGATTCTTCGGCAGATGTTAGCGTGGCTAAATAACCTTGTAATCCGTAATAATTGCTGGCTTGTGCAGCAGTTTTGGCGGCTGACCATGTGATTCCAATGTTGGGAACAAAAAGATAATAATGTCCGTTTGACGGCAAATAATTGGCTTGACCCACAGAGATGGAGAAATTCTTAACTCCGGTTGGATTGGCCGCGCTGGATGAAAATTCGACATCTTTTATTGCGGCTACCAATTCAATATAAGTTGGTTGTCCCGAAACTCCGGTTAGGGATAAAGTTCCGGCGATGGCATTCCAAGTTGTGGTTATGTTGGGATGACTACCGGTTAGTGTTAACACATCTTGTCCGGCATCATAGCCGCTTGAAATTTGAATATAAATAGCATCGATTCCGAGATCGTCCGGATCGACAATGGTCATATCAGTGACAATTTTCATGGAAGTTCCCGGGCAATATATTTGATCTCCTGTGGCTGTCAGCGTAGGGGCAATGTTTGCTATGGCATTTTTTACAGGCTGATTTTTTTGGGTGTTGATAGAATCTTTTGAAAAAAGAGCGTGATGGGAGCCGGTGCTTTCACTACCGATTATAAGTTGTCCGGTAAGTGTAAAAACAAGTAAAAATAGTGCCTCAAAAAACTTCTTTTTCATTTTATAAAAATAAAGAAAAGTAGTGCTGTTTTTGTGAAAATTATATTAAAAATAGCCTAGTGATTAATAATTTATTTTTTGAAATAAATCCCAAACCACAATTCCGGTACTGACCGAAATATTCAAGGAATGTTTGGTGCCCAATTGCGGAATTTCGATGGAACCATGACAAAGGTCAATGGCTTTTTGTGATACGCCATACACTTCATTGCCAAAAACTAAAGCGTATTTTTCGCCTTTTTCAATTTTAAAATCCTGAAGAAAAACGGCATTATCAACTTGTTCAATGGCGAATGTTTTAATGTTTTCTTTTTTTAGGTTTTCAATAACGTCAGTCACCTCTTTTTGATATTCCCATGAAACGGTTTCGGTTGCGCCTAATGCTGTTTTGTGAATTTCCTTGTTGGGAGGAACGGCTGTAATACCGCACAAATAAATTTTTTCAATCAAAAAAGCATCGGCAGTTCTGAAAACGGAGCCGATATTATGCAGACTTCGAATGTCATCCAGCACAATGATGATGGGTGTTTTTTCAGATTGTTTGAAATCGGTCACCGATTTTCTTTCGAGTTCTTTATTTTCTAGCTTTCGCATATTTTTTTGGCAAAGATATTCAAAAAAAAAGTCCCGATATATCGGGACTTTTCAGAATGTATAACTAAGTATGATTAACTTTTTGTTGGAGTGGCTTCAGCCGGAGCATCTGGCAAAATAGTTCCTTTGATAGTAAGAACTTTAGTTTCCTGACCTACTGCGTTTGATTTTACAGTTACTGTTTTAGTGAAAGCACCAACTCTGTCAGTAGCATAGTGTACTTTAATAACACCTTTTTCTCCTGGTTGGATTGGTTTTTCCGGTTTAGTTGGAACTGTACAACCACAAGAACCTTGAGTGCTTTCGATAGTTAACGGTTTGTTTCCGTTGTTAGTCAAAACGAATTCTCTGGTTCCTTCAGCATTGTGGGGAAGTGTACCATAATCAATAGTTTCATTTTCGAAAACCATTCCGGCACCGTCAACTTTTGGAGTTTCTACTTTAGCAGCTTCTTTTTTTACTACTTTTTTTGCTGTTTGTGCGTTTGTTGCCACACCGAAAACAGTTAATGCAGCTAATAAAATTATTTTTTTCATTTTTAAAAGTTTTTAAGTTTCTGAGACAAATCTATCCAAAAATTAAAACCACGGCTTTTTTTTTAGCTTAATATTAAATTAATTTTTATTCAGATGGCTATTCCCCTCAAAATATTTTAAATTCGCTTTCTTATAAATTTAATACGAAATCCATTGTCAGCCAAAGAAACTCAAGCCAAGGAAACTCCTTTAATGAAGCAATACAACGAGATAAAACGAAAATATCCCGATGCCTGTTTGTTATTTAGAGTAGGTGATTTTTATGAAACTTTTGGTGAAGATGCTATTCGTGCCTCTAAGATCCTAGGGATTGTATTAACCAAACGTGGCGCTGGTTCCGAAACGGAAACCGCTTTGGCCGGATTTCCGCATCATTCTTTAAATACGTATTTGCCCAAATTGGTAAAAGCCGGATTGCGCGTGGCCATTTGCGACCAGCTTGAAGATCCGAAAATGACCAAAACAATTGTGAAACGTGGTGTGACCGAATTGGTAACTCCCGGAGTTTCTATGAATGATGAGGTACTGCATTCGAAATCGAATAATTTTTTGGCTTCGATTTATTTTGGCAAAAAACAATTGGGTGTGGCTTTTCTGGATGTTTCTACGGGAGAATTCTTAACAGCTCAGGGTAATGAAGAATACATTGATAAGTTGTTGCAAAATTTCAGTCCGAGTGAGATTTTAATTCAAAAGAACAACAAAGCCCAGTTTAAAGACGCTTTTGGAGAAGATTTCAATGTCTTTTATCTGGAAGATTGGGTGTATAAAGAAGATTATGCTCAGGAGACCCTGAAGAATCATTTTCAGACGAATTCTTTAAAAGGTTTTGGAATCGAAGAATTGCCAGATGGGATTATTGCTTCCGGAGCCATTTTATATTATTTATCGGAAACACAACATAATAAAGTTCAGCACATCACTAATATTCAACGAATAGCCGAAGACGCGTATGTGTGGATGGACCGGTTTACAATTAGAAATTTAGAATTATACCACAGTCATTCCCAAAATGCCGTAACGCTTTTGGATGTGATTGACAGAACGCTTTCGCCAATGGGGTCAAGGCTTTTGAAACGTTGGTTGGCTCTGCCTTTGAAAGAGATTACAAAGATAAGAAGCCGACACGAAGTGGTTTCTTATTTGAAAGACCATCAAGAGATTCTTCAGAAGATGCAATATCAAATTAAGCAGATTTCCGATTTAGAGCGTTTGATTTCGAAAGTAGCCACTGGTAAAATTTCGCCCCGTGAAGTGATTTACCTCAAGGAATCCTTGGATGCTATTATTCCGATTAAAAGCTTAGCGCTGGAAAGCAAGCAGGAAGCTGTTCGGGTTATTGGCGATAGTTTGCATGCCTGTGATTTGCTTCGCGAAAAAATAAAAACAACCTTAAATCAGGATGCGCCGGTAGCCATTGCTAAAGGGAATGCCATTGCGACGGGGATTCATGCCGAGCTGGATGAATTGCGCAATATCGCCTTTTCCGGTAAAGAATATTTGGAAGGTATTGAGGCTAGGGAGTCGGAACGTACCGGAATTACTTCGTTGAAGATTTCGTTCAACAATGTTTTTGGATATTACATCGAAGTCAGAAATACCCATAAAGATAAAGTGCCGCCGGAATGGATTAGAAAGCAAACATTGGTTAATGCAGAGCGCTACATTACCGAAGAATTAAAAGAATACGAAACCAAAATTCTTGGAGCCGAAGAAAAAATCCATCAAATCGAAAGCCATTTGTTTGAACAATTGGTGATTTGGATTGGTACTTATATCAAACAAGTTCAGTTAAATGCTAATTTGGTAGCCCAATTGGATTGTTTGACTTCGTTTACGCAATTAGCCATAGAAAATGATTACGTGTGTCCGATTCTGGATGATACGTTTGAATTGGAAATTACTAACGGTCGTCATCCGGTAATTGAGAAACAGTTGCCTGTAGGAGTCCCGTATGTTGCTAATGATGTTTTCTTAGATAGAGAAACACAACAACTGATAATGATAACGGGACCTAATATGTCCGGAAAATCAGCCATCTTGCGACAAACGGCTTTGATTGTGCTTTTGGCGCAAATGGGAAGCTTTGTCCCAGCTGAAAAGGTAAGGATGGGAGTAGTCGATAAAATATTCACCAGAGTAGGCGCCAGTGATAACATTTCGATGGGCGAATCTACGTTTATGGTAGAGATGAATGAAACAGCTTCTATCTTGAATAATATTTCCGATAGAAGTTTGGTGCTCCTGGATGAAATAGGCCGTGGCACGAGCACTTATGATGGAATTTCCATTGCATGGGCGATTGCCGAGTTTTTGCATGAGAATCCGGCAAGACCAAAGACGTTATTTGCTACACATTATCATGAGTTAAATGAAATGAGTGAATTATTGCCAAGGATTCAGAATTATAATGTTTCGGTTAAGGAATTAAAAGATACGGTGCTTTTTATTAGAAAACTGGTAAAAGGTGGCAGTGCTCACAGTTTTGGTATCCATGTAGCTAAAATGGCCGGAATGCCGCAAATGGTGATTCAGAAGGCGCAGAAACTTTTAAAGAAACTGGAAAAGAATCATTCGAGTGATGCACTCAACGGAATCAAATCGGCCAAAGATGATATGCAATTGAATATTTTCAATTTAGATGATCCTTTATTGGAAGAAATCAGAGAAGATATCTTGAGTTTAGACATCAATACCCTAACTCCGGTGGAAGCTTTAATGAAGCTAAACGAGATAAAAAGAATGCTTCAGAAAAAATAATTTTCAAAGTAGGAATTGCTAATCAAAGCGTTATATTTTGAAAAAGTTTTTTTCAAGAAAAGGTTTGTATAATTCAATTTTAGTATTACATTTGCATCCGCAATACGGTACAAGTGTTGCCGTTCTTACTAAATTTAGAAATGCGAAAATAGCTCAGTTGGTAGAGCGCGACCTTGCCAAGGTCGAGGTCGCGGGTTCGAGCCCCGTTTTTCGCTCAACTATCATAATGCTCGAGTGGTGAAATTGGTAGACACGCTGGACTTAAAATCCAGTGAACAGCAATGTTCGTGCGGGTTCAAGTCCCGCCTTGAGTACTGAAAAACCGTAAACATTTAATTATTAATTGTTTGCGGTTTTTTTATTTCTTTTTCTTAGATTTTTTTTTGTGTCTAAATAAAGGTTTAAATATAAATTCCGGAAGTATAATGGAATTTAAATTGACTTAATTGTTGTGATAGGTAAGAGCAGTTATAGTTATGGCTTTTCGGATTTGTCCTCTTGTTCTTCCTGCTCTTTTTTTGAAAGATATGAATAATATTTTTTAATAAATTCCTCTCGTTTTATTTTTCGATCTATATCAGATAGCCAACGCATTACGAAAACTGCAATTATAAAAAAAAATATGGCAATTATAATGTCGGAAATGCTAATATTTAACATGATTGTTCGGTTTTATTCAAAGATACAATAAATCAGAATTTGTTAATCTACATTTTATGATTTTGTAGTATTAGGTTAATGATTCTTTTCAAAAAGAATATAAAAAAAGAAAGCCACGCATGGCGTGGCTTTAAATCTTTAAAAGATAATTAGTGTGTACTAATTATTTTTTTGCAGGTGCAGCTGGAGTAGCAGCTGGAGCTTCAGCTTTTGCAGCAGTTGTATCTGCAGCAGGAGCAGCAGTTGTGTCAGCAGCAGGAGCAGCAGTTGTATCAACAGCTTCAACAGCAGTTGAGTCAGTAGCAGCAGCGTCAGTAGTCTCAGCTTGTTTACAAGATACTACAGTTAATGCAGCAACAACAGCTAAACTTAAAAATACTTTTTTCATCTTACTTAATTATAAAAGGTTAATTATTAATTCGAGGCAAAGATATAAATTTTTTAATAGGTTAAAATTATTTTTTTAATTTTTTTTAAAAACCCATATTTTGCTTCGATAATTACTTACCAATAATCGTGCCAAAACAAAAAATAATGTTAAAATTCATCTTTTTCTCTTGGTGGAAATGATTTTCATCTCCTGTATCAGGTTTTCAGCACCGGCAAATTTATCCACCACAAACAAAACATACCGAATATCAACCATAATGTTTCTGCAAATTTCAGGCGAATAGAATACATCGCTCATGGTACCTTCCCAGACTCTATCAAAATTTAAGCCAATCAAATTTCCTTTAGCATCCAAAGCTGGACTGCCCGAGTTTCCTCCGGTGGTGTGATTGGTAGCGATGAAAGCCAACGGCATTTTTCCTTTTGAGCCATAAGCGCCATAATCCTTTTGGTTGTATAAATCAATTAGCTTTTGAGGAACATCAAATTCATAATCGCCGGGAATGTATTTTTCCATAACACCATCAAGATAAGTAAACGGTTCATAGGTAACTCCGTCATTAGGCTTGTAACTTTTTACTTTTCCGTAAGTTACTCTAAGTGTGCTATTGGCATCAGGAAAAATCCGGGCTGATTTTGGACTAAGTTCCAGTATAGCTTTCATGTAAGTTCTTTGGGTGGCTATGTTTCTTAAATTAATCTCATCATATTTGGGAGCAATATTTTTAGAATAAGCATCCGCCATTGCCTTGACTAATTGGTATCCTTTGTCGTTATTCAGTTTTTCTATGATGGTTTTAGTATCACCATCCAGTAATTCTTTGAAACCATTTAACGAAGTCAATTTGGAATTGTCAAACACATCCGTTGTTACTTTTGTTGCATCAATGCTGTTTAAAACTGATGGTAAAAATTGTTTTGGTGATTTTGTCGCATACAGGTTGATTAATTGTTCAAAAACAGTGCGATCTACTTCAACATTGTAATCTTTATAGAAATCTCCAATCCCGGTGGAAAGTGTGTTTTTCCGGTCGGTAAAAGCTTGCTCTCCTTTAGTGCTTAGTAATTGCTCTAATTGATATAGTTTGTAGCCAACGGAAAGAATTTCGGCATTTCTTGTAACTACTTCATTAAAATAATCTCTGGCCAAAGCGTAGTCTTTGATTTCGGCATAGTTTTTTTCAAAATCAGACAGAAGATTTCCATACTCTGCTTGTTTTCCGGCTTTTATCACTTTGTCTTGAAAAGCGGCTTCAAATTTTTGCTTGGCCGCAACCGCATTCGATTTTTTTAATCCTTTGGTTTCGCCTATCCATTTTTTCCAGGCATTCGCAATTCTACTGTATTTGGAAGCATATTGTATTTTGATAGCGTTGTCTTTTCGCATGAATCGGTCCAGGACTTTGAGGGTAGCGTCCCTAATTTCAACTTTTGCCGGGTCCGAAGTATTGACGATTTGCTCTACGGCAACAGCCGGTAAATACTCCGTAGTCGTTCCCGGATATCCCATAACCATAGTGAAATCATTTTCTTTTATTCCTTTAATGGAAATCGGGAAAAAGTATTTGGGTTTGTACGGAACGTTGTCAGCAGCATAAGCCGCCGGATGATTATTCTTATCGGCATAAATTCGAAACAACGAAAAATCCCCGGTATGACGTGGCCAAACCCAGTTATCCGTATCCGAACCAAATTTTCCAATCGAACTTGGCGGCGCACCAACCAAACGAACATCCTTATAGGTCTCTGTTACAAACAGCAAGTATTGATTGCCATCGTAAAAGTTTTTGATTTTGTTTTCCTGCCAGGCTTCTTTGGGCAATGAATTGGTAAGTGCCGTAATATTGTCTTGGATTTTCTTTTGCTTTTCGGCTTCTGAAGATAATGAAGCAACACCCTCCATAACTTTTGTGGTCACATCTTCAATTCTCACGACAAACATGGCAACGACACCGGCGCTGGGAAGTTCGTCCTGCATTTTATACGCCCAAAAACCATCGGTTAGATAATCATGTTCTACCGTCGATTGTTTTTGAATGGCACTATATCCACAGTGGTGATTGGTCAAAATTAAACCTTTGTCCGAAATCACCTCGGCAGTACAGCCACCATCAAATTGTGGCACAGCATCTTTCATGCTCGAATGGTTTACCGAATAAATTTCATCGGCACTGATTTTCATGCCCAGGTTTTTCATTTCGCTTTCGTTCATTCCGTTCAGTAACGAAGGAATCCACATGCCGCCCTGTTGGGCGCTGACTTGAACAAAAACGAACAGTAACAGTAATCTGAAAAATTTCATAAAGTAAAGATTGATTGAAGTAATGAGTTTGTGCTTTGGTTTATTTGTTACAAATGTGTTTCAAAATAACAGCCGTAGCGCCTTTGTTCATTTGTACAAAAGTTTCGCAAATGTGGCCTTTTTCATGACGAATGTCTTCGTTAGCAATCAAATTATGGAAAGCATCATTCAAATCGTTTTGAGTCGAAATCGAAACACAACCTTCCATATTAACTAAAGCAGTCGCTTCGGCAAAATGCGAATAATTAGGGCCAACCACAATAGGAATTCCGAAAGTTGCCGGTTCCAAAATATTGTGAACTCCTGGATGTCCAAAGCCGCCGCCAACATAAGCCATATCGGCATAGCTGTAAATTTTGGTCAGAATGCCAATGGTGTCAATGATGAAGATTTGAAAATCGGCCAAATTTTGATTTTCTTTTTCCGAAAATAAAACGGTTTTTTTAGTTATCGAGTTTTTCAATTCCTGAATTTGTTCCGATTTGATATTGTGTGGCGCAATGATGAACTTCACCTTTTCATTGGTTTGATTGATGAAATTTACCAGCAAGGCTTCGTCTTTTGGCCACGAACTGCCAATGACAATTGTAATTGTAGAGCCTTTAAACTGTTCGATAAAATCCAATGAATTGTCGCGTTCCAAAATTGAAACCACGCGGTCAAACCTAGTATCGCCTGATATTTTTACATTTTGATAGCCCAGAGATTGTAGTAGTTTTTTCGAACCTTCATTTTGCACAAAAAAGTAGTCGAAAGTGTTCAAAGCATTCCGATAAAAGCCACCATACCATTTGAAAAACGCCTGATTTTCCCTGAAAATTCCCGAAATCAGATAGGTTTTGATGTTGGCTTTTTTCAATTCATTCAAATAATTGGGCCAATATTCATATTTGATAAAGAAAACCAAATCGGGATGAACGAGTTTCAGAAACTGTTTCGCATTGGATTTGGTGTCTAATGGCAAGTAAACGGTAGCATCAGCAATGGTATTGTTCTTTCGGACTTCATAGCCTGATGGTGAAAAGAAAGTTACCACAATTTTATGATTGGGAAATTCCTGCTTGATTTTTTCCATCACCGGCAAACCTTGCTCAAATTCACCAAGCGATGCGGCATGAAACCATATTGTCTTGTCTTCCGGATTGATTTTGTCGGTTAACGTTTCAAAAACACTTTTCCTGCCATCAACAAACAGTTTGATTTTGGGACTGAAAAGCGCCAATACTTTCACGAGTTGTGAAGCCAAAACCAACAATACATTGTATAGAAAAAACATCCCTGAAATTTTGATGCGCTAAAATACGTTTCTTTTATGGAACATGAAATTCTACTACAGAATTTGTTACTTTTGCTACTCATAATTTTTTAAACATGAGAAAGATTCAAATGGTTGACTTAAAAAGTCAATACGAAAAAATAAAAGATACGGTAAACGCTTCAATTCAGGAGGTTTTAGATACTACAACTTACATCAATGGGCCTTTGGTTCACGAATTTCAAAAAAACCTTGAGGACTATTTAGGGGTGAAACATGTCATTCCTTGTGCCAATGGAACCGATGCGTTGCAAATTGCCATGATGGGCTTGGATTTAAAACCAGGCGATGAGGTAATCACAGCCGATTTTACGTTCGCTGCCACCGTGGAAGTTATTGCTTTGTTGCAATTAACTCCGGTATTGGTAGATGTAGATTTAGTCAACATGAATATTTCTATCGATGCCATTAAGAAAGCAATAACGCCAAAAACCAAAGCCATTGTTCCGGTACATTTATTCGGAAGAGCTGCCAATATGGAAGCGATTATGGCCATTGCCAACGAACATAATTTATACGTCATTGAAGATAATGCCCAAGCCATTGGAGCTAATTGTAAATTCTCTGACGGAACAAAAAAGAAAGCAGGAACCATCGGACACGTATCATCGACTTCATTTTTTCCATCTAAAAACTTAGGTTGTTATGGCGATGGCGGTGCTATTTTCACCAATGATGATGCGTTGGCACACAAAATCCGCGGTATTGTTAATCACGGAATGTATGTGCGTTACCACCATGACGTTGTGGGTGTGAATTCGCGTTTAGACAGTATTCAAGCCGGCGTTTTGAATGCGAAATTACCTTTGTTAGATGCTTACGGAAAAGCCCGTCAAGATGCAGCCCGCAAATATTCGGCAGCTTTTGAAGGACATAAGAATATCGTTGCACCAACGATTTGTGATAACTGCGATTGTCATGTTTTCCACCAATATACCTTAAGAATTATTGATGCCGACAGAAATGGTTTGATGGAACATTTATTAGCCAAAGGGATTCCGTGCGCTATTTATTATCCAATTCCGTTGCATTCGCAAAAAGCTTACCTGGATGTAAGATATAAAGAAGAAGATTTTCCGGTAACGAATCAATTAGTGAAGGAAGTAATTTCGCTACCAATGCACACCGAGTTAGACGACGAACAAATCAAATTCATCACGGATAGCGTTTTAGAATTTTTACAATAATTATGAAAGTAGTAGTAACAGGAGGTTTAGGGTTTATAGGGTCACACACCGTTGTTGAATTGCAAAACCAAGGTTTTGAAGTGATTGCCATTGACAATCTTTCCAATGCAGAAGAAAGCGTTTTGGATGGGATTGAAAAAATTACCGGCAAAAAACCCATTTTTGAAAACATTGATTTAAGAGAAAAAGTAGCTGTGCAGCATTTTTTCAAAAAGTATAATGACATAGTAGGAGTGATTCATTTTGCCGCATCTAAAGCTGTGGGAGAAAGTGTTGAAAATCCTTTATTGTACTACGAAAACAATATTAATGCTTTGGTGTATGTGTTGCAGGAACTTACAGCACTGCCTCAGGCGAATTTCATTTTTAGTTCTTCGTGTACGGTTTACGGTCAAGCCGAAAAAATGCCGATTACCGAAGACGCTTCGGTGCAACCAGCCTTGTCTCCGTATGGAAATACGAAACAAATTGGAGAAGAAATTATTACCGATACAGCCAAGGTTACCAATCTTAACTCTATTTTATTGCGCTATTTCAATCCGATTGGTGCGCATCCAACAGCTGAAATTGGGGAATTGCCGATTGGCGTTCCGCAAAATTTAGTGCCTTTTATTACACAAACCGCTATGGGCTTACGCGAAAAGTTATCTGTTTTTGGCGATGACTACGCAACACCGGACGGGACTTGCATTCGTGATTATATTCATGTGGTTGATTTGGCAAAAGCTCATGTGATTGCTTTACAAAGATTGCTCAGCAAACAAAATGAACAAAAAGTAGAAACCTTCAATTTAGGAACCGGAACCGGAAGCTCCGTTTTGGAAGTGATACACGCTTTTGAAAAAGTATCAGGGCAAAAACTGAATTACCAAATAGTGGCTCGCAGAGAAGGGGATATTACATCAGCTTACGCCAATACGGATAAAGCCAACAAGGTACTGGGGTGGAAATCACAACTTACGTTGGAGGAAGCTTTGGCTGCCGCCTGGAAATGGGAACAAAAAATCAGAAGCTAAATTTCTTTAACATACTAAAGATTACGGTAAAATGCGGTAATCGACTCCAACCGAAATGAGTGATAAACGCGATTTCAAACTACTTTTTTGTCTTTTTGTTGTAGCTATTGTTTGGGGTACAACTTATCTTGGTATTCGCGTGGCAGTGGAAACTATACCACCTTGGTACATCACCTCAAGCAGACAAGGTTTGGCAGCTTTAATTGTGTTAAGTGTGCTGCTCTACAAAAAACAACTTGCTTGGATCGGTTGGGAAAACTTTAAATTACAAGCAGTGGCTTCTCTATTAATGATAGTGGTAGCCAACGGATTTACCACCATAGCCGAGCAAAGTTTACCCAGCGGATTGACCTCTATATTGAGTGCGCTATCGCCTTTGGTAGTATTTATGGGCAGCACGATGTTTGGTTTGCAAAAGCCAAAAATCAGAGGTTTTGTGGGAGTCTTACTTGGTCTTTCCGGTGTCGTGTTTATTTTTAGAGATGGGCTTGGCGATATTTTAGATCCGAATTACAAAACAGGAGTATTATTTCTGAGCATCGCTATTTTGGCGTGGTCAGCGGGAACGGTGTATTCTAAAAAACATACCCACAAATCGAATAACATTGCCCTTAACTTATTCTACCAATTTTCGATTGCTTCTGTAGTTCAATTTGTATTGGCCTTAGTATTTACGCCCAATGTTGATTTCAGTGCCTGGAGTACGAGAAGTATTTTAGCGACTTTATATCTTTCGGTGTTTGGTTCCGTGATTGCATTTTTCTGTTATCACTATGCCTTGAAAAGAGTGACGGCTGTTCAGGTTTCCATCCTGAATTACATCAATACCATAATCGCGGTTTTCTTAGGCTGGTTGCTGTTGAATGAAGTCATTACTTTTGATTTCGTTATTGCAACAGCTTTAATAATTCTAGGGGTTTTTATAACCAATTACAAAAAGAAACAACTTCCGGAAGCACCAATAAATGACTAAAATTGTTTGACAATCTTTTTGACAGTTCTCGTTTTTTCTCCATCAATAATTAAAAAATAAACACCTTCCGATAAACCACCTACAGAAAAAGACTTTTCTAAGGTATTGGTTTCAATGTGCATCTTTTGATTTTCAACTACCTGACCTGCGAGGTTGGTAAGAGTAAAAGTATAATTTCCATTATCAATTCCATCTGCAGTCACATTGAACACATTGTTTGTCGGGTTTGGAAATACTTTAAAGGAATTGTCATTGGACACGTTATTAATCCCCAAAGAATGCACAATAGTAAACGTTTTAGAGCAGGTTACTCCATTGTAAGTCGCATCAAAAGTATAGGTGCCGTCAATCGTTGGCAACAATTTTGAAAAACCCCAATAACTGGTTTTGTAAAAGGTGGGTATGGTGTAATTCCAACTGTTAAAGGGACTTCCATTCGGATTTAAAATTCTCATCGCTATGGAAGTGCTGGCCGCAATTTCTCTCAGGAAAATATAAAATTTAGCATAACCCGGAGACAAGCCCGATCCTTGAAAAGGAACTAGGAAAGTATCACTTTCATTAGGCACATCGCTATTGGGACAAGTTGCCAAAGCAATATCAGAAGTATTCACAGAAACTTTCACTATAGCCGGTTCTGTATGTGGTCTTTGGGAAACCCACCACGAATTGGCATTCAAAAGATTACAGCTCCCGGAATAAGGATCTTTGTAAGTAGCACTCGTACTTCCGGAACGCACTTCAAAATGAAGATGAGGTCCGGTAGAACTTCCGGAACTTCCCACAACGCCAAGGTATTCTCCGGCCACTACCGTTTGTCCAACGACTTTACTGGTCACCGAGTTTTTTTTCATGTGCCAATACAAAGCTTGAGAGCCATCGGCATGCTGAATAATAATGGAGTTGGCGGTTAGGGAGTTGGAAGCGCAGTTTCGGTCAAAATTGCCATCAGCTCGTTGTACTATGGTGCCAGCCGCTGCCGCAACTACCTCAATCTGATTGTTGTCCATTTTGTAAAAACCATAAGGCGTGATAGCAATATCAGTTCCTTGATGACCGTCGTAGGTATTGGTTTCACAATTAAAATCCTGAATAGCGGTCGCTGCCGTATTTTGATCAACAAAAGCACCAATGAAATGGTATTGACATTGTGTAAAACCAGTAGCAGGCTTAAGTGGCCAAATAAAAGTAGTCGCCAGCGTGTTTTTGTGTGTGGTGTTTTCCAGTCGGAGTTTCTTCAGATTATCGCTGACTTCTTTGTCCAAAATGGAGTATTCCTGGGGAGAAATACACGGATGTTGTGCATCATTTTTTGGAAATAGCAGTTCACCACCATCGACTTGAAAATCTGTTGTGTTGTTTTGTGCACGGAGTAGGATTGATGCCAAAAGCAAAAAATTAAAACCTACTATTTTGAATATTTTTCTAATATTTTCCATAGTGAATGTATTTAATTATCAATCAAATGTAAACAAAAAACCCTCACAGCATTGGTTGTGAGGGTTTTTATTTCGTTACTTTTTAACGGCTTCCTTGACCTTTTTGGCGCCTTCTTCTACTTTTTCAGCGCCTTTGGCTACAACGCCTTTGACTTTTGCTTTGGCGGTGTCAATCGCCGTTTCGGCTTTCTCGGTTACCGTGTCGATTTTTTGTTCCATTTCAGTGCCAACGGCATCTTTGGCATCTTCAATTTTTTCTTTGGTTTTGTCTTGGCAGGATACCAGTGCAACAGCCATAAAAGCTGCCGCTAAGATTGTTTTTTTCATTTCTTTAAAGTTTATGATTAATTATGTTTTGACCAATACAAATGGAATGCCAAAGATTTTAATTTCTAACTATTTATGCCGAAATTGTTGCTACTTCTCTGTCGATTTTATTTACTAAACCAACCAATACTTTTCCGGGCCCAACTTCTGTAAAACTAGTGGCGCCATCTTTTATCATTTGTTGCACCGATTGTGTCCATTTTACCGGAGCCGTCAATTGAATGATTAAGTTTTTCTTGATTTCATTGGCATCCGAAACGGCACTGGCGGTTACGTTTTGATAAACCGGACAACTTGGGGTATTGAACGTGGTTGCTTCAATGGCTGCAGCCAATTCTTCCCGAGCCGGTTCCATCATAGGAGAGTGGAAAGCACCACCAACGGGTAATAATAATGCGCGTTTTGCTCCGGCTTCCTTCATGGCTTCACAAGCTTTTTCCACTGCTGAGAATTCGCCCGAAATCACTAATTGTCCCGGACAGTTATAATTCGCCGCTACTACAATTCCGTCAATAGAAGCGCAAACGTCTTCTACAATTTTATCTTCTAAACCTAAAACCGCTGCCATCGTTGATGGAGTGATTTCACAGGCTTTTTGCATAGCGATGGCACGTTGGGAAACTAATTTTAATCCATCTTCAAACGACAAAGTGCCGTTAGCCACCAAAGCTGAAAATTCACCAAGTGAATGTCCGGCCACCATATCAGGATGGAAGTTGTCTAGGGTTTTAGCCAAAATTACCGAGTGTAGAAAAACAGCCGGTTGGGTTACTTTGGTTTCTTTCAATTCTTCGGCAGTGCCTTCAAACATGATGTCTGTGATGCGGAAACCTAGAATTTCGTTTGCTTTTTCGAATAAGTCTTTGGCCAAAGCCGAGTTTTCGTATAGTTCTTTACCCATTCCGGTAAATTGCGCTCCTTGTCCTGGAAAAACGTATGCTTTCATCTGTTAGTTTTATTGTTTTGAAAAGCAAAAATACTAATAAAATTATAACTCAATCGAATCAATAATTTTCAATAACTGCTCATTTAATTCTTTATTGGAAATTAGTCCTTTCTCAACATCAAAATTTTCATTGAAACTTGGCAGCGAAAAACTACCTTTTACAATTCCACCCTGAAACGGCATTCTTTTTACCGCAATATCAAGAACAGAACTTCCACCTCTTGCACCTGGCGAAGTTGCCAATAAAAGCATTGGTTTTTCCTGAAAGGTTTTGCCATTGATACGTGACATCCAATCGAGTATGTTTTTGAAAGCCGTGGTATAGTTGCCGTTATTTTCAGCAAAGGAAATCAGGACCAAATCAGCATCACCAATTTTTTTGTAAAAGTCGTGTGCCAATTGTGGAATGCCGTCTTTCTTCTCCCTGTCTTTGGAGTAAATAGGCATTTCGTAATCATTCAAATCCAGCAAATCGACAGTTGCATTTTTAAACTGTTTTGAGGCGTAAGTCGCCAATTGTTTATTGATGGAATCGCTGCTGTTAGAAGCGCCAAAGGCTAATAGCTTATTCATTTGTCTTTATTAAGGTAATAAGTTAAAGCGCCTGATGGGCACTTTTTGATTGTCTCGATTATTTTCTCTGTTGTTGAGTCTTCGGGAGTTATCCACGGTTTTTCTTTGGGTTTGAAAACATCCGGATTGTTCCGTACGCAATTGGCAGAATGAATGCATTTGCCCGATTGCCACACTATGGTCACTTCGCCATTGGTGTATTCTTTGGTGAGGTCTTTCGGATCCATTTTATATAGTGGTGTTAATAGTTATTTTGTTTTTCAGGATTTTCGAAATCGGACATTTTTCAGCAATCAAAAGCAACCGTTCTCTTTGTTCGTCACTGATGTTGGTAGAAAAAGTTATTTCTCTGGCAATGGTAGTTTCCAATTCCGGGTTTAATTCCTGAGCTAAATTTAGTGAAATATTGATTTCGGGAATGTCCCAGCCTTTTCTATCAATGTACATTCTCAAAGTGGATAAAGTGCAACCCGCTAACGAGGCTAAGAATGTTGAGAATGGGTCAGGCCCAATATTTTGACCGCCTACATTTTCGGGTTCGTCCATCAGCAAAGTACCATTACGCCAAGAAATGGTACACAAATATTTTTGTGTACCAATTTTTCCTTCTACATTATTTTCTAAAAGATTGGCCATGATTACAACACGTCTCTAAATTCGGCAACTTTATCAAAAACACTTTTGGCAAACGGACAAAGCGGTATGATTTTGATGCTGTGTTCACGAGCATATTCCACGGCTTTGGTGACCATTTTTTTACCAAAACCTTTGCCTTCGTTTCCGGGTTTTACTTCGGTGTGATCGATAATGATTTTGTCATCGCCAGCAAAAACAAAGGTCATCATTGCCTCGTGTTTGCCCTCTACATCAATGTAAAAAAAGCCTTTTTTACCATCGATTTTTAATTGTACTTCGTTGTTCATAATGTTATGATTATTGTATCATTGGTACTTCCATTAGTAAAATCTCCGCATCACTGGTAGCTTCAAAAGTTACTTTCTCAAAATCGGTAATGCCTAAACCATCGCGTTGTTCTAATGGCTCACCGTCCACTTTTACGCTTCCTTTGATTACGAATACATACAATCCGTTGCCTTCTTTTTTGCGATCATAATCCAAAGTGGTGCCTTTATCCAAATTGCCCATGTGAAACCAGGCATCCTGATGAATCCAAACTCCGGCATCGTCTGCGTTGGGAGAAAGAATTTGTTGTAATTTATTATGACGATCCGTAGTGTCTAACGTAATTTGTTGGTAACGAGGTTCCACATTTCTGTATTTTGGAAACACCCAAATCTGCAACAAATTGGTTCTTTTATCGGTATTGGGATTGAATTCTGAGTGTTGAATTCCGGTTCCGGCGCTCATCACTTGTACGTCACCAAACTTAATTATTTCGGTGTTGCCCATGCTGTCTTTGTGTGCCAAATCCCCTTCGAGTGGAATGGTGATGATTTCCATGTTATCATGCGGATGTGTTCCGAATCCCATGCCGGATGCTACGATGTCATCGTTCAAGACTCTCAAGACACCAAACTGTACTCTGTCTGGATTGTAATAACTGGCAAAACTAAAAGTGTGGTGTGCGTTTAACCAACCGTGATCGGCATGTCCGCGTGTGTTGGCTTTGTGTAAAATGGTATTTTTCATGATGTATAAATGTATTAATTATTATGATACAAATTTACAATCAAGGAGCGCGGAGTGCACTTAATGTAGATTAAGAAATTATTTCTTCAGTAGCCGAGCCTTCATTTTGCTAAAGAACTCCGGCGTAACGCCAATAAAAGAAGCGATTTGTTTTTGTGGTACTTTTTGAATAAGCGTTGGGTATTTTTTACAGAATTTGTCAAAACGTTCTTCGGCCGTTAGGCTTAGGTTGTCCATCAAACGTTCTTGATTAGCCACTAAAGAATTTTCAATAAGGATTCTGAAAAAACGCTCCAGTTTCGGAATTTCCAAATACAGTTGTTCCTGATTTTCTTTTGACAATACCACTACTTCGGCATCTTCTAAAACTTCGATAAAAAGATTGCCCGGTTTTTGCGACAACAAACTGTACATGTCGCTAATCCACCAGCCTTCGCAGGCAAAGCTTAAAACATGCTCAACAATATTGTCATTGATGTTGAAACTTCGCAGCAAACCGGAATTCACAAAATAGCCTTCCTTACAAACCTGACCGGCATTTTGCAGTATGGTCTTCGCCTTGAATTGTTTGGTTTCGGTTTTGGACAAAAACAAAGCTTGCTCTTCTGGAGTAAGGGTTACAATTTTGGAGATATTATCTAAGATTTGCGCCATCGCTGATTACTCTTTTACCGGAAGTAATTTGAATGAGGTCACTACAAAACGATTGTTTTTTATTTCGCCAACTACTTCAGCTTTGCGAACCATATTACAAAGACCGTCTTCGGCATGAGCATCGCCGTGTTCGTCAATTTTGGTGCCGTCAACGAAATAGGTTTTACCATCTATGCGAACGGCTAAATCACAACCGTTGGCTTTCATTCCGAATTGGCATAGCCCACAGGAAACTTCAACAATTTGGGCTTTGGGTTGGTCTTGCGCGTTTATCGAAAAGCAGACCACAAGAAGTAAAACAGAGATAATTTTTTTCATAAGGCTTGGTTTTAAAAAGCCCCAAGTTTCCTTGAGGCCGTATGTTTTAAGCTAATGCTTCTTTGATTCTTTTGAAAGCTTCTGTCAGCAATGCTTCGCTGGTAGCATAAGAAATTCTAATACAGTTTGGGTTGCCAAAAGCATCTCCGGTTACCGTGGCTACATTAGCTTCGGATAATAAATACATCGAGAAATCATCGGCGTTAGCAATCAATTTACCGCGTAATGTTTTACCAAAAAACGAAGAAACATCAGGAAAAACATAGAAAGCTCCTTCGGGAACATTTAGTTTGATGCCTGGTATGGCTTTGGCTAAACCAACCACCAAATCTCTACGGTTTTTAAAAGCGGCTACCATATCGTTCAAAACGCTAGGATCCGCGTCAACAGCGGTAATCGTAGCTCTTTGCGCAATCGAATTAGCACCGGAAGTTACTTGCCCTTGCATTTTGGTACAAGCTTTGGCAATAAATTCAGGAGCGCCAATGTATCCAATTCTCCAACCGGTCATGGCAAAAGCTTTGGCTACACCATTTACTGTAATGGTTCTGTCGAATAAGCCCGGAATCGTTCCGATGCTGCAAAACGTTCCCGAGAAATTGATGTGTTCGTAGATTTCGTCAGAAACGATATAAATGTTGGGATGTTTTTCTAATACTTTGCCAATAGCGGTCAGTTCTTCGCGATTGTATACCGAACCACTCGGATTGCAAGGGGAACTGAACCACATCATTTTGGTTTTTGGTGTGATGGCTTTTTCCAATTGTTCTGCCGTCATTTTGAAATCAGTGTCAACCGAAGTTGGAACTTCTACAGGAACCCCGCCGGATAATTTGATGATTTCGTAATAAGAAACCCAGTACGGTGCCGGAAGAATAACTTCATCACCATCATTCAGCATGACTTGAGCCACATTGTATAACGATTGCTTAGCCCCGGTAGAAACCACAACGTTTGCTGGTTTATAGTCAAGATTATTATCTCTTTTGAATTTTCGGCAAATGGCTTCTTTTAAATCCATGTAACCGTCAACTGGCGTATAGGTGCTGTAGTTTTCGTCTATCGCTTTTTTAGCCGCTTCTTTGACAAAATCAGGCGTGTTGAAATCGGGTTCTCCTAAACTTAAACTGATGATGTCTTTGCCCTGAGCTTTTAATTCTCTGGCCAAAGCAGCCATCGCCAAGGTTTGCGAAGTAGATAAATTATTGATTCTGTCTGATAATACGTTGTTCATGGTGTAGTGTAGTAGATTATGGTAAATAAAGAGACGCCAATAAAGGCGTCTGATTTAAATTTATGCTAATTGAGGCTGTCTTCCCAGTTCCCTCAGATGTCTGAAGTGAGAGATGATAGCGGCTCTGGTGGTTTTGAATTCGTAGTATGGCAATTCACATTCTGCTGCGGTTTGTTTAACTATTTCAGCAATTTTATCGTAATGAACATGGCTGATGTTTGGGAACAAATGGTGCTCAACTTGGTGATTTAACCCTCCAGTGTAGTAGTTTACTAACCAGTTTTTCGGAGCAAAATTCGCAGTTGTAAATAATTGGTGGATGGCCCAGGTGTTTTCGATTTCGCCATTATCATCCGGAATAGGATTCTCAGTTTCTTCGACTACGTGGGCTAATTGGAAAACAACACTTAAGATAACGCCGGCAGTATAATGCATCACTAAAAAGCCTAAAACCACTTTCCACCACGTAATACCCATAACCATCGGAATCACCAACCAAATAGAGAAATAGATGATTTTAGTAATGATTAATGTGGTCCAACGAACGACAGGTTTTTTGAATTCACCGTAGGATAAATTTCGTTTCAAATAGCGTTTCATTTGAAGGAAATCGGTAGTGATGGCCCAGTTAAACGTCAGCAATCCGTATAAGAAAACGGAATAATATTGTTGAAATTTATGAATGCGGTACCATTTCGCTTCTTTGGTAAAACGCATGATTCTTCCTGCTTCTAAGTCTTCATCGTGTCCCAATATATTGGTGTAGGTGTGGTGTAATACATTGTGTTGTACCTGCCAGTTGTATACATTTCCGGCCAAAATATAAATGCTGCCTCCCATGAATTTGTTTACCCATGATTTCGAAGAATAAGCACCGTGATTCCCATCGTGCATAACATTCATGCCAACCCCGGCCATACCAATTCCTATAACAACATTAAGTAAAAGATATACCCAAAATGGCATATCCATAGCTAATAAAATGAAATATGGTGTTAAGAAAATGGAAAACATCACTACGGTTTTCAAGTGTAATTTCCAGTTTCCGGTTCGGTCAAGGTTATTTTCTTTGAAATAGTTGTTCACTCTGGAATTTAAGGTCCTGAAGAATTTCAAGTTATCACTTTTAGAAAATATGGGTGTTGTTGCGTTCATTTCGGTAATTCAAATTTTGCCCAAAGATAATTATATAATTATTTTTAAAGATTAAAACAAATCATAATTATTAACCAAAAGCACTATTTTTGTTGAAAATTGTATTTATGGAAGAAATTATCAAACAATTTCCTAATCTTACTGAAAATCAACTCCTACAGTTTCAAAAACTGGAAGCTTTATACCAAGATTGGAATGCTAAAATTAACGTGATTTCCCGTAAAGATATTGACGAACTCTATACCAAGCACGTGCTGCATTCTTTGGCTATAGCCAAAATTCAACCCTTTGAAGCCGGAACTTACATTTTGGATGTGGGAACGGGTGGTGGATTTCCAGGTATTCCGTTAGCGATTTTGTTTCCGGAAACGCGTTTTTATCTGATAGATGTGATTGCCAAAAAAATAAAAGTGGTGCAGGCCGTTGCTGATGCTTTGGGACTTAAAAATGTAAAAGCGGAACAGCTCCGTGCCGAAAATGTAAAAGGGGATTTTGATTTCATTGTAAGCCGCGCCGTGACTAACATGCCCGATTTTGTTTCCTGGATTAAAGACAAAATCAAAAAGCAAAACAAGCACGAGTTGAAAAACGGAATTCTCTACTTAAAAGGCGGTGATTTAACCGAAGAATTAAAAGATTTCCCAAACGCTACCGAATACAACATTGCAGAGTTCTTCTTGGACGAATTTTTTGAAACCAAAAAAGTGGTACATTTACCACTGAAGTTTAAAGCCTAATTGCTTACTCTTTCAAATTTTTGAGCACAGCCTTCGATGCAGGGAAAACTTAAGATTAAATTTTCTCCATCCAGATGATAACTAATGGTTACACCTTCCGGAAACCCGCAACTGGCAGTCGAAATTTGGTCTTCATCAGCTAAATATGGCGTTGTAAAAGTAGTAGTGGTTTCGGGACCCATTTCACATAATGAATAATTGGAAACTATGTTTCCATTACTTAAAAACTCGAGCGTTCGGTTGCCGGTTACATCCACAAAAATGCCACTGCCATCTCCCGGATCAATTAGTTCCTGGGTTAATTTCCACTTTCCTAAATAAGCGGTTGTTTCTGATTTGCTATGATCATCATTATCCGAGCAGGAAAAAAGAATTAGACACAGAAACAAATGTTTAAGTAGTCGTTTCAAGATTTTACGATTTTCTTAGTTATACTCCCGTTTTCATTACCGATGGTAATAAGATAAATACCTTTGGTAAGCGAAACAGGAATTTCAAAAGATTCGGTAATGGTTTCGTTTTTCGATTGATAAACCGTTTTTCCCATCATATCTGTAATGGAGATTGACTCATGTTCAAGAACAGTCGGAGTGTTGATTTCTATGGAATTTTGCACCGGGTTTTTTATCCAAAGCGCTCCTAAAGCATAACTCGAATTGTTTAATGGAATTGCTTCAAATTTCTCTAAAGTAGTATCCGTTTGGTCGATTGACATCAACGGAACAACAGCCGCTGTGGTAACGCTTCTGAAAATAGGATTGTTAGATACTATAGAGGAATCATAATAACTGTAAGACGTTTGTGTTACAGTTCCCACATTAGTGAAGAAACTATAATTTAAGGAAATAGTAAGCACCGTTTTCAATCGTGTCACATTCCCGGAATAGGCTCCCGTTCCGAAATTGTTAAGAGTTAAAGTTCCGTAAGCATCTACAGTAGTTACCAAAGTTCCGGAAAAAGTTCCTGAGTACGTGGTGTAAACATAATTTCCGGCCACAGTATCCGAATTTGAAAAGCCATAATTCATTGGGAAAGCGCCAAGTGTTGCATTGTTGGTGTTAAAATTGGCATCCAATCCACCGCCATTTATTCCGGTGATAGACAAGACGTTTGCCGCATTTTTAGTATACATTTTAGAGGTTGTAGTAGCGGAATTCACCGTGCTGTTCGAAACAATTACGGTTGTCGTTCCCGGATAGGAAGACGTTTCTGTTGAGGTGGGAGCCACATACGTGCGAACTTCCGTTCCAAGGGCAGTTAACTGATTGAAATTCCATGTTTGATTGGCGCCGGTGGCACTGTGGTCTAGGGCGCTGGCCGAAGTCACAAGGCTAAAGGAAGAATTATCGGCTCCGTAAAAAGTTGGTATCGGACTTTGAGCGAAAGAAAGTGCTGCGGTAAAAAATAAAGAGAAGAGTAGTTTTGTTTTCATAATTTGACAGTTATATAGAAGTCCGAAGATACAAAAAATTCATTTTCAACGGAATAAAAAAAGTCCAAGCGAATACTTGGACTTTTTGATATAAATGTAACACACAATTATTCTCCTAAAAACGGATAACGGTAGTCTTCCGGAGTTACCATGGTTTCTTTGATAGTTCTTGGCGAAACCCAACGCAATAAGTTTTGCATTGAACCCGCTTTGTCATTGGTTCCCGAAGCTCTGGCACCACCAAAAGGCTGCATTCCTACTACAGCTCCCGTTGGTTTGTCATTGATGTAGAAGTTTCCGGCACTGTTTTGTAACGCCAAAGTAGCTTCCTGAATGGCATAACGGTCTTGGCTGAAAACGGCTCCGGTCAACGCATACTCCGAAGTTCCGTCAACTAAGGCTAACGTTTCTTTCCATTTAGCATCTTCGTATACATAAATAGTCATCACCGGTCCGAAAAGTTCGGTTTCCATTGTAGCGTACTTTGGATTGGTGGTAACGATAACGGTTGGTTCAATGAAATACCCTTTTGATTTATCATAATTACCGCCCACAATGATTTCGGCATCAGCATCGGCTTTAGCTTGGTCAATGGCTTTGGCCAATTTATCAAATGACCCTTCGTGGATAACGGCTGTAATGAAATTACCGAAATCTTCCGGAGAACCCATTTTCATCGATTTCACGTCAGTGATTAATTGAGCTTTCACGGCTGGCCATAAACTTTGCGGAATGTATCCTCTGGATGCTGCCGAACATTTTTGACCCTGGAATTCAAAAGCACCACGGGTGATTCCGGTAACGACTTGTTTTACATTAGCACTTGGATGCGCTAACACGAAATCTTTTCCACCGGTTTCCCCAACGATTCTTGGATAGGTTTTATACGTATGAATATTTTCTCCAATTTTTTTCCAGATTTCTTTGAATACGAAAGTGGAACCGGTATAATGTACTCCGGCAAAATCAGGATGTTTTAAAATAGTATCAGTAATCATCACCGGATCCCCAAAAACTACATTGATAACGCCATCCGGAACTCCGGCTTCTTTGAAAATATCGATAATGATTTTGGCCGAAAATACTTGGCTGTCACTTGGTTTCCAAACCACAGTATTACCCATCAAAGCCGCACTGGCTGGAAGGTTGGCTGCAATAGCGGTAAAGTTAAACGGTGTAATCGCATACACAAATCCTTCTAACGGGCGGTATTCTACACGATTCCAGACATCAGAAACTGATTTGGGTTGGTCGTTATAAATCTGCGTCATGAATTCTACGTTGTAACGCAAAAAGTCAATCAACTCACAAGAGGCATCAATTTCAGCCTGGTAAATCGTTTTCGATTGCGCAATCATAGTTGCTGCGTTGATTCTAGCGCGGTATGGACCGGCAATCAATTCGGCTGCTTTTAAAAAGATAGCGGCTCGTTGTTCCCAAGCCATGTTGGCCCAGTTTTTTCGGGCTTCCAAAGCAGCAGCAATCGCTTTTTCGATGTGTGTTTTTTCGGCTAAATGGTATTTCCCTACGACGTGTTGATGATCGTGAGGCGCTGTCATGTTGCGCGTATTTCCGGTGCGAATTTCTTCGCTGCCGATGTAATTAGGAACATCAATCGTCTCGTTCCACATTTTCTTGTAAGCGGCCAGTACGGCTGCTTTTTCAGGTGAATTGGGAGCGTAAGATTTTACGGGTTCATTAACCGCTTTTGGGACATGAAAGAATCCTTTTGGCATAACTATTTTATTTTTGAAAATTTGACAAATTGAAAATGTAACAACTCATTTAGTATGAATTATTAAAGTTGTAGCAAAAGTACAAAGGAAATTTTGAATTTTTAGCAATAGGAAATTAAAGATTGCGTCGTTTCTCGCAAAGCCATTAATTCAAAGCAAATGGTGCGCTCAATTTAAAAGAAGGCACAATTACTTTAAAAGTTTTGGTCGAAGTAAAATTAATCATGTTGAAATAACCACTCATGGCTCCGAAAGGGGATGACAACAAACAGCCGGAATTATAAGTGTGTTTTTCGCCAGGTTTTAATACCGGTTTTTTACCAATCACGCCTTCGCCATCAACAATTTCGACATTATTAAGCGAATCTAAGATTTCCCAATGACGGGAATTTAATTGCACTGAATCCTTGCTGTGATTTTCGATGGTGATTTCATAACTAAAGGCAAAATGAATCTTGTAGTTCTTGAAGTAAGTACCTTCAAAACTAGTCAAAACCGAAATTTTTATGCCTCTTGTTATTTGTGAAACCATGTGGTACTGATTGTATTGCGATGTCAAATTTACGAAAAATACAATTTGATAGTTTAATTTGGTGTTAATTTTTATTAATTGGTAATGTCAACCGAGCTGGCAATTCCCTTCCCTATGATTCGGTCGTAACGCTGATTGTTTTCGCGATAATACACTAAGGCAAAATAATTGTTTTCCGTTTGATGAAAATTGCCGTCAATAGCATTTTCTTCATCAATTTTGCCATTGCTGTCAGCGATTACATATTGGTAATTGGTAAATCCCTGTTTAATCATTATGGCTTTTTCATACACGCCTCTTTCGGCATTGTAGTCCATTTTGTTCTCATCAGTAATAGCGTAATTGTTGAACATTCCGTTGACATAAATCGATTTGTTGCCATAATAACCCGGTGCCGAAAGGGTAAAGAAAACCCAGGAATAATCAGCTTCTACTTCATTGTTTTCAGCATTAATGTTTTTGATGATGAAATTACCATCAATGTCAGGGAAGTAAGTATAAGGTTTATCTGCTCGGGCTTCATTGGTGTATAAATGAGCATTGTATAAGCCACCTTTAGAATCTACCCGGAAGATGCTGTTATTGGCCGCCCGAATGTCTTTGTTTTCAAAAAACAGGAATTCATTGCCTGCCCAAAATTGGGTTTCAGTATCGTATTTGTAAATTAAATCGTTGCCAATGGTGTACTGTGGTTTGACATTGGTAATGGCATTACTGAATTTTCCGTTTTGCAGCAGCATTACTTTTACGTTGGTCAAAGGACTTTGAAAATTAATCGTGGCTGATTTTATAGCAAATTCGATATTTTGTTTCTGATTGATAACGGCTATGTTTCGGGCTCGTTTGACTTGCATGGGCACTGAAACCAAATCTTCATACAGGATGAATTTTTTGGTAAAAACCACTTCTTTGTCATCGTTTAAAATTTTCAGCACATAATTTCCGCTAACGCGAAACTGTGTCAATCGGTTGGGAAACGAAACGCGATAATGCGAGTAGACTTGCAGCGAATTGAACGAATTGGTATAATCCTGAATCCTTTGGTCATCAAAACCGTTTAAATATTCGTTTTTGGATAATTGCGAAGGCTGCCAGTCGTAATCACAATGCGTGATGCTGTAATAATAATTGGCTTCATTACCATACAAATCATCAAACTGCAACTGAAAACTATCACCCAAGGCAAATATAGGTACGGCATTTTGTCCGTTTTGAACAAAAGTTACTGTTTTAATGTTGTAGGGAGGAGCAACTTCCACTTCTGCCTGAGAGAAAGCAGTTATCGAAAGTAGAAGTAATACAAAAGTGATAAAGCTCTTTTTAAACATGGTTTTCGTTTTCTAATGGTAAATATAATAATTATTAGCACATTAATTATGCCGCTTTACTCACTAAGCTAATCTTAAGTTAAAAATAATCATTGCGTGTTTTTATTTAGTAGTTTCACAATAAATGTAATATTTATCCGTTATTATTTTAGTTAACAACAAAACCTAAAACTTTATGAAACAAATTTTAAAATCGGTACTAGTACTTTTTTTGTTTCCGGCAGCAATGCTTGCTCAGGATTTAAAAGAAACTGATGGGATTCCTTTTGATCCGAATGTTAAAAAAGGAACCTTGAAAAATGGAATAACCTACTACATCAGGAAAAATGCCAAGCCAGAGAATAAAGTCGATTTAAGACTGGTGATCAATGCAGGCTCTATCCTTGAAAATGACGACCAACAAGGACTTGCTCATTTCATGGAACACATGAATTTTAATGGCACAAAGCGATTTCCTAAAAATCAATTAGTAGATTATTTGCAAAGTATCGGTGTAAAATTTGGAATTCATTTGAATGCCTATACCAGCTTTGATGAAACGGTTTATTTCCTTCCGATTCCTTCCGATAATCCGGAAAAATTGGAAAAAGGATTTCAGATTATTGAGGACTGGGCTTTTAATGCCAATTTAACTCCCGAAGAAATCGACAAAGAAAGAGGCGTAGTTCTCGAAGAATACCGTCTTGGCTTGGGTGCCGATAAGAGAATGGAAGACAAGTATATTCCAAAAATAATGTACAAATCGCAATACGCCAATCGTTTGCCAATTGGGAAAAAAGAAATTCTGCAGAATTTTAAATACGATAAGTTGGTGAGTTTTTACAAAGATTGGTACCGACCGGATTTAATCAGTGTCATTGTAGTTGGTGATATTGATGTGGCTCAGATGGAACAAAAAATCAAAGATCACTTCGAAAAATATCAAAATCCGGCCAATGAAAAACCAAGGAAAACCTTTGAAGTTCCTAATCATAAGGAAACTTTTGTAGCCATTGAAAGCGATAAAGAAGCGGCACAAACGCAAGTGCAAATTCTATATAAAGATTACGGCCTGAGAAAGAAAAAGAAAATCATTAAGGATAATAAAGATGAATTGGTAGAAGGTTTGTTTACCACCATGTTAAACAACCGATTAAACGAGTTAATTAATTCGCCGACACCGCCCTTTACGTATGGTTTTACGTTTCACGGAGGTACTTTTGCCCGAGACAAAGAAGCATTCCAATCGTTTGCCATGATTGACGAAAACAAACAATTGGAAGCCTTGAAAGTCTTGGTTTCGGAAAACGAAAGAGTGAAAAAGTTTGGTTTTACTGCCGGAGAATTTGAAAGAGCCAAAAAGGAGATTTTATCCAGAACCGAAAATCAGTACAATGACAGGGACAAAACAGAATCCGAAAATTTTGTTTGGGAATGCCAATCCAACTTTTTAGAGCAGGAACCTATGCCGGGAATAGAGTGGAGTTATCCAACCATTCAGAAGATGTTACCCACCATTACTTTGACCGAAGTGAATGCTTTAATAAAAGACTTCTTAAAAGAGGATAATAGGGTAGTGGTCATAACAGCTCCGGAAAAAGAAGGGCTGAAAAAAGTAACCGAACAGGAAGTATTAGCCGCTATTAAAATAAATACGGCTGATTTGAAACCTTATGAAGACAAAGCCGTTGCCAGCAGTTTGTTGAGAAATTCAATAACAGAAGGGTCTATTGTTAAAAAAGAAACCAATGCCAAAATTGGAGCCACCACCTTAACATTGTCCAACGGAGCCAAAGTAACCTATAAAAAAACCGATTTCAAAAACGATGAAATTTTGTTGGAAGCCGTAAGTTTTGGAGGAACTAATTTGTATTCCAATGACGAAATTAAAAAAATACAATTTGCCAATGGCGGACTCACTCAGGCCGGGTTTTCGGGACTAAATCAAAACGATATTGATAAGTTTATGTCGGATAAAATTGCAACGGTTACGCCTTATATTTCCAACACTACCGAAGGATTCAGAGGGGAAACCACTCCCAAAGATTTAGAATATGCCTTCCAAATGCTTCACGCTTATTTCACAGATTTGAATTATGATGCCGCTGCTTTTGAAGGATACAAACAAAAGCAATCTAACTTTTTTGAAAATCTGGTAGCACAACCTAATTTCTATTTTCAACAGGAATTTTATACCTACCTGAATAAAGAAAATCCAAGATGGAACGGAATTGTTCCAACCGCCGAAAAATGGGCTGCTACCGATTATCAATTGGCTTATAACAAATACAAAGAGCGTTTTGCCAATGCCGGTGATTTCGAGTTTTTCTTCGTAGGGAATGTAGATGATGCTACTATGGAAAGTTTTTCCAAAAAATACATAGCCTCTCTTCCATCCAATACAACTAAAGAAACCGCAAAAGATTTAGGCTACCGACTTTTAAAAGGCGATCTCAAAAAAGTAGTTAATAAAGGTAAAGATCCCAAAAGTAATGTGACGATTATGTATTATGGTGATGCAACTTATGATGCCAATGAAGCTTATTTACTGAAAGCATTGGGCGATATATTGACCATAAAATTGATAGAGGTGATCAGGGAAAAGGAAAGCGGAGTGTATACGGTAAACGCACGTGGCAGCATGAGTAAAGTGCCTTATGGGTCTTACAATTTCAATATTTCTTTCCCATGCGGTCCGGAAAATACGGAAAAACTAATCACCGCTTCTTTGGGCGAATTGAATAAAATTATTGCCAATGGTCCAACCCAAGTCGATCTGGATAAATTCAAACAAGCCGAGCTTTTAGAGTATAAAAAGCAAATGAAAGAGAATAAATATTGGATGGCTAATTTTACTAAATCCTACACCAATGATGCTAAACCGGAAGATATTTTAGAATTGGAAGCCAAAATTAACGGAGTGACTGCTGCTCAAATTCAAGAGGTAGCTAAAAAATATGTGTCAAAAGACAAAACTATAGGAGTTTTAATGCCTGAATAGTTTATGCTTTACCAAGAAAAGCCATCATGCCGAAAAGTGTGGTGGCTTTTTTATTTAAAACAAACGGGAATGATTTCGCCTTGAGCCAAACAATACTTCTCGACCAATTCCGGCGCAATTGTATTCGTATAATCTTCTTCAACTACTTTGAAACCAATGCTTCTCAGTTTGTCAAAATAGTCTCTGCCATACACACGAACGTGGTCGTATTGCCCGAAGATTTTGGCGCGCTCTTTTTGATCTACGATGCTGTCATCCGAAAAAGTAGTAGCCCGCGATAAATCCTGTGGAATCTGAAAAATCCCCATGCCGCCGGGTTTTAGCACGCGATACAATTCCTGCATGGCTTTAGTGTCATCCGGTATGTGTTCCAATACGTGGTTGCAAAGAATAAGATCATAGCTGTTGTCTTCAAAAGGCAGATTACAAATATCGGCTTTGACATCCGCCAAGGGCGATAGTAAATCGGTAGTGGTGTAATCGATGTTAGTTTGCTTCTTAAAGCGTTTGTAAAATTCCTGTTCGGGTGCAAAGTGCAGTACTTTCTTTTTGGTAGTCGAGGTAAAAAAATCAGTTTCATTCTGTAAATACAACCACAATAAGCGATGTCTTTCCAGCGAAAGCGTACTGGGAGATAACACATTGTTTCTTTGGTTGCCATAACCATAAGGCAAAAACATTCGGAAACTTTTCCCGTCAATCGGGTCAGTGAAACGATTGCCTTTTAACAACAAAGCCAAAATTGGTCGAACCACGATACTCAAACGAATCAGTATGGGTCTCGGAATGGTATTTAGGATGAACTTAAAGATTTTTTTCATTACAGCACTAATGGGTTTTTACGGAATTCATCTTCCTCATTACTCACAATTCCTAAGGCTTTGTAGATATATCCAAAAGTCGAAAGCAATTCCGGTTTGCCGTCAATCAAAGCTACGTCGTGTTCAAAATGAGCGCTTGGTTTACCGTCAGCGGTCAAGATAGTCCAGCCGTCTTTGAGTTGTTTGATGTTTTTGGTACCCATGTTAATCATTGGTTCAATGGCAACGACCATGCCTTCTACGAACAGTTTTCCGCGACCGCGTTTGCCATAATTCGGCATTTCCGGATCTTCGTGCATTTTAGTGCCTAATCCGTGTCCGACTAATTCGCGAACTACGCCATAACCATGACCTTCACAATATTTCTGAATGGCATTACCAACATCTTCCACACGATTGCCGGCTCTGAATTCTCGGATGCCAACATACAAGCTTTCTTTGGTAACTTTCAATAATTTTTTAACCTCGGGAGCGACTTCTCCAATTTCAAAAGAATAGGCGTGGTCGCCATAAAATCCGTTTTTCAAAACCCCGCAATCTACCGAAATCACATCGCCTTCCTGCAACGGAACATTGTTCGGAATACCGTGAACCACTTGCGCATTCGGACTCATACACAACGAATTCGGGAAATCATACATGCCCAGAAATCCAGGGATTCCGCCGTTGTCTCTAATAAATTCTTCGGCAATTTTATCTAGTTGTAATGTAGTCACACCGGGTTTAATGACTTTGGCCACTTCGCCTAATGTTTTCGAAACTAATAAAGCACTTTCGCGCATCAATTCAATTTCTTCTCTTGTTTTTGGGATAATCATCTGCTTCAATTTTCAGTTGGCAAAAGTACAATTTTATACTGATTCTGAATAATCAGAACTCAGAAATGAGTTTTATCATATTTTTGGTTGTTTTAGTGGAATACCTTTGCGTAAATTTTTTAGTTATGAGCAAATATGTTAGTGCAGCAGTAGCTGTACAAGTCGTAAAATCTAATGACCGGGTTTACGTTCAGGCAGCAGCGGCAACTCCCAGTATTTTGACCAAAGCCTTGGCCGAAAGAGCCTCAGAATTGCGCAATGTTGAGGTGTGTCATTTGCATACCGAAGGCGAGGCCGCTTATGCCAATCCTGAATTAGCAGAAAGTTTTCATGTCAATTCCTTTTTTATTGGTGCCAATGTGCGCCACACCTTAGCTGCCGGAAACGGTTCATATACCCCCGTTTTTCTGAGTGAACTGCCTCATTTATTCCGCAAACAAGTGTTGTCACTCGATGTGGCATTTATCCATGTTTCCCCGCCGGATAAGCACGGGTATTGTTCGTTAGGTGTTTCGGTAGAGGCTACCGTAGCGGCTATTGAAAACGCCAAAATTGTCATCGCCCAAGTCAATCCGCAAATGCCAAGAACCTTTGGTGACGGCATTCTTCATGTGGACGAAATAGATTATTTAGTCGAAGTGGATGTGCCTATTTATGGTCATGCGCCTTCCTTATTTTCCAAAGAAGAAGAAAAGATTGGAGAGTATGTTGCTTCTTTAATTGAAGACCGAAGCACACTGCAAATGGGCATCGGTTCTATTCCGAATGCGGCACTTAGTAAATTGAAAAACCACAAGGATTTAGGGCTACACACCGAAATGTTTTCCGACGGGGTGATTGATTTAATCGAAAGCGATGTGATTAACTGCAATTATAAAGGCACTTTGCGGGGTAGGGTATTGGCCACTTTCCTTATTGGTTCCAAACGATTGTATGATTTTGTCAACGACAATCCGTTTATCGAAATGAAAGAATCCTCTATGGTAAATGATACCGCGCGTATTCGCAAAAACCCGAAAATGATTGCCATCAACTCAGCCATAGAAGTGGATGTAACCGGACAAGTATGTGCCGATTCCATAGGACCCCGAATGTATTCGGGCGTAGGAGGACAAATGGATTTTATTCGTGGCGCTTCGTTAAGCGAAGGCGGAAAAGCCATTATTGCCTTGCCTTCCATAACCAAAAGAGGGGAAAGTCGCATAGTTCCTTTTTTAAAACAAGGTGCCGGTGTGGTTTCTACCCGAGCCCACGTGCAATACATCATCACCGAAAATGGGATAGCCAACCTTTATGGCAAAACCCTAAAACAACGAGCCAGTGAAATGATTAAAATTGCACATCCAACGCATCAGGAGAGTATTGAAAGAGCGTATTATGAAATGTTGAGATAAAAAAATCTCTTTTCCGGAACTTCGGAAACCTTCCCGACGTGGTCAGCACACTTTCCGGCACTTCGGAAACATTCCTGACGAGGTCAGGACTCCAATAAAAAACCCCTCAATTGAGGGGTTTTCTTTTTTATAGTAACGACTTTCCGGTCATGACCTCAGGTTTTTCAATGCCCATCAACTCAAGAATGGTTGGAGCAAGATCCCCTAGAACGCCGTTGTTAACGTTTTTTAATTCCGGGTCAACCAAAATAATCGGCACCGGGTTAGTAGTATGCGCTGTGTTTGGAGAACCGTCAGGGTTTATCATCGTTTCGCAATTTCCGTGGTCTGCAATGATGATGGTAGTATAGTTGTTGGCCAAAGCGGCTTCTACGACTTCTTTTACGCATACATCTACCGCTTCACAAGCTTTAATGGCTGCAGCCATAACGCCGGTGTGTCCTACCATATCGCCATTGGCAAAATTCAGGCAGACAAAATCCACTTTGCCTTCTTTGAGTTCCGGAATCAAAGCGTCTTTTAATTCAAAGGCGCTCATCTCGGGTTGCAAATCGTAAGTGGCTACTTTAGGAGAGTTTCTCAAAATTCGGGTTTCGCCTCTAAACGGAATTTCTCTACCGCCCGAAAAGAAGAAGGTAACGTGCGGGTATTTCTCGGTTTCGGCTATACGGATTTGGGATTTATTGTTTTTTTCCAAGACTTCGCCCAGTGTTTCGGTGATGTTGTCTTTGTCATAAATTACGTGTACGTTTTCATAGGTGTCATCGTAATTGGTCATCGTTACATAATACAGATTCAGCTTGTGCATGTTGAATTCGTGGAAATCCTTTTGCGAAAGCGCTTCGGTTAATTCCCTTCCTCTGTCGGTTCTGAAGTTAAAGAAAATCACCACATCATCATTTTGAATTGTGGCTATCGGAGTATCAGTAGCATCCACAGCAGTTAGCGGATGGATGAATTCATCGGTTACGTTTTCGGCATAACTTTCGGCTATGCTTTGCACCAAATTGGCACTGTGTTTTCCGATGCCGTTAACCACTAAATCATAAGCCAGTTTTACGCGTTCCCAGCGTTTGTCGCGGTCCATCGCATAGTATCTTCCAATAACCGAAGCAATTTTAACGGAAGTATTTTGAATGTAATTTTCTAAATCCTGCAGATACGCTTTTCCTGATTTCGGATCCACATCACGACCATCCGTGAAAGCGTGAACGTATACTTTTTCCAATCCAAAATCCTGTGAAGCATCAATCAATCCGCGCAAATGGGAAGTATGCGAATGCACGCCACCATCAGAAACCAATCCTAAAAAGTGAACCGCTTTGTTATGGTCTTTGGCATATTGAAAAGCATCCACCAACGGTTTTTCCTGATTCATGGTTTTATGGGCTACCGCCAAATTGATTTTGGCCAAATCCTGGTACACAATTCTTCCAGCACCTAGGTTCATGTGACCAACTTCTGAATTTCCCATCTGGCCTTCGGGCAAGCCTACGTTTAGACCATCGGTTCTCAGTTGCGCATTTGGGTATTTAGTATATAGGCTATTGATAAAAGGGACATTGGCATTGTCAATAGCAGAGACTTTTGGGTCGGGAGATTTCCCCCAACCGTCCAATATCATTAGGATTACTTTCTTTTTCATTGGGTAATATTTTAAACAAAGATACTGCTTAAAATTGAGTATTAGAAGTGAATTTTTTCGGTAGGTTTGGTAAAGGACTTGGCTAAATTAGAATTCTTTACCGAATTATAATCGATGAAATAACGAATACTAATGGAGAAAACATGACTTAGATTTTGGTTGTCGATAGCATCCTTAAAATTGCGTTCAAACTGATGGTTTAAATTCTGACTGAACAAGGAAGAATTGTTTCGGTATAAAACAGACATTTGACTACCCGGCGCAAACCACCAAGAGTAAGACAAGTCTAAATTCCACAGGTTTAAATTGTAGTTTTTGTTTTCGTTGAAAGTAGTGTTGGTCACTAAACTGCCGTCATTTTGCAGCGTCAGGAAATCGTGATTGGTTACATAAGACCAATAATGACGCACGTTGAGGTTAAAATTCATCTTGTTGTTGATGGAGTATTTTCCCTGCAAGGTGTTGGTATAAGTAATGCGGTCTCTTCGAGCAAAGATGGTATTGTCGTTTTCATCAAAGGCCACCCATCCGGTGTTCTTGTTTTGACGGTATAAATTAAAATTATAACTCAACGAAAAGTGGTCGCTAAAGCGATACCTCGGGGCAATGACAAACCCATAACTGACTCTTCCTTTTTCATTAAAGAAATTAACGGACGGATTAAAATCCAGGGCAAATCTCTTGTTGTAATTAGAAGAATAATAGAACCACATGTTTAAGCTTTCGGGCAAAGTGACATAGTTGGTTTGAAACTCCGATCTTGGTTCGTAAAAATCATAGAGTTTCAACGGTCTTATATTAAATCCGCCACCATAATAATCGTTTTTAGTATCGTAAGAATTGATGTTGAGATTAATCTGCCCAGCCTGAATTCTTCCGGTTTTATTATCATATTCCGAATAAAGATTCAAATTCGTTTGAAAGGTATTAAAGGTCTTGGTAGGTTTTAAAATTCGGTAACTCATATTGCCATAAAGCGAATGGTAATGCGTTTGAAAATTGATGCCCAAATCGTTAATATCGTATTCTTTCGAATAGTATTCGCTACCCAAACCATACCGGTATTTGCCGCTGGTTTTGGCCACGTAAAGTTCGGAAGTGAATCCTTTTCTGTCTTCAAGATTCGGCGCTTCGTTGATATAACTGTATTTAATGCCGCCATTAACATTGTAGGTGTTTTTACGGGTATTCAAATCAAAAACCATAGCCGAAACATTGGCATCCCGGAAGTCGCCATTACGGGTCACATTGGTATTGACTAAAGAGACCGAGGAATTTTTATTGAAGCGTTGGTCTAAAACCAACACATTGTAGTTGGTCAGCGGCGAAATGGTTTCCAATCGTGTCACGCCAGTATCCGTGTTTTTGATGCTGACACTTGTTTTCTCCGAAACGGCATTCAACACGCCAATTCCCAAACCACCTTTGGTTCTGCCGGAAATTTTTAAAGCATTAATCAGTTTTATGGAACTCGGTCTGTCAACCACTTCTTCATTGCCAGCCGTGGCTATAGACTGTGTTTCGCCAATTCTTCGGGTGTAGAGTAAGCCTCCTTTATTGAACAAATCGGTTCCCTCGGTAAAGAAAGGGCGGTTTTCGCTAAACTGTTGCTCAAAGGCGCTTAGGTTTAATTCCACATTGTCAAATTTGGTTTGCCCAAAATCGGGAATCAAAATAGCATCCAAGGTAAAAGCATCGTTGATGCCATATTTTATGTCCAAACCACCTTTGAATTCACCATACGTTTTATGCGCTTTACTGGCATAAATATATTGGGAGGCATAAGGAATCAGAAACAAACGTGTTGGTGTTTTTACGTTTGCAATGCCTTGTAAAATACCAGCCTGGGTACTTTCGTTGGCAATTTTGTTATCCAAAAAATTCCAGGAATATTGTTGACGATCGCGGCGGATTTCTCTGTAAAAATTCAAGCCCCAGGTTTGTGTTTTTTCCGAAGAGAAGCGCAAAGCAGCGTAAGGGATTTTCATTTCAACGGTCCAGCCAAAATCAGTTATCACGACTTTACTGTCCCAAATAGCATCCCAGGAGAAATCTTCGCCTTTCGATTCGGTATAAATTCCGTCTTGTTGAACACCGGCGGCACTCACAAAAAAGCGAAACTCCTGTTGCCCGTCATTGTATCCATTAAAGAAAACACCAAAATGATCGGCTGTAGCAAATTCATCTCTTGGGGCTAGTTCTTTTAAAATTTTGTTGGGTTCATTGTCATAAAGCGTAGCGGCCACATAAATCGCCTCATTGTCGTACACGATTTTAACTTCGCTTCTTTTTTCCGGGGCGATGGGTTTCCCGTTGTCCGGATTGATCATCATGAAATCGGTAGCGATGGCGGCTGTTTTCCAGCAATTTTCATTCAATTTCCCGTCAATGGTTACTTTTTCAGTAGTGGCTTGCGTCTGCAATGTTTTTTTTTGACAAAAAACGAGGCTTGTGGAAAGCAAAAAAAAGTAGGTTAAAAAGTAGGAATACTTGGGCATTGACATTGTTGTTTGACGAACAAAAATAACTATTTAATTGATATTTACAACGCTACGTAAAAATAAAATGTCTCGTTTTTCGCCACTTTGAAAAATTAAAATTTCCTTAATAAACCCAAAAATATTTTGTTTGTATGAAATAAAATTTACATTTGCCTAACCCAAGTCTAATATTAAACCTATTGTATTCAATGAATTATAAGATTTTCCCCCTATTCTTTTTTGTGTTGCTGATGTCTTTCAATAGTGTTCCTAAGAAAGCAACTTCTGCAGTTAAGAAACTTAAAATTGAAGCTGAATCAGTTTCAAAAAATGTGTCTATATACAATCAATTAGATCCGAATTCTTTCGAAATGCCAAGCTTTGAAAGCTTCAATATGGCGTTGGATGGGTTTTATTATCTTAAAAGTAAAGGAGTTATTCAAAAAGACATCTTGACATTGGTTGATTTCAGTTTGTCCTCTAACACTAAAAGAATGTGGGTAATCGATTTAGATAAAAACATTGTTTTGTTTCAAACTTTAGTGGCGCACGGAAGAAACACAGGTGAAGAATATGCCCAAGAATTTTCTAATGATGCCGAGTCTTTCAAAAGCAGCATTGGTTTTTATGCTACGGGTGAAATTTACAATGGTAAACACGGCTTGTCCTTAAAATTAGACGGGTTAGAAAAAGGATTAAATGATAAAGCCAGAGAAAGAGCTGTGGTTATTCACGGTGCTGATTATGTATCGGAATCGTTTATCAAACAAAACAAAAGATTAGGAAGAAGTCAGGGTTGTCCGGCTATTCCGGTTGAGATGAATCAAAAAATCATTAATGTAATTAAAGATAAATCGTGTTTGTTTATCTATCATCCGGCCAAAGTTCAGGAAATAACGGCAAAACTATCGGCTTAATACCTTGAACATTACAAAGTGTACTCCAACACCTTTTATTTCAAAAGCATTCCCGATTATTTCATATCCCATTTTTTTATAAAAGCGCACGGCATTTTCCCGGGCATTGAACCAAATTAAATCAGTGGTTTGTTGTTGCAGAAACTGTTCAACGTATCTTACCAAGTCGCTTCCATAGCCATTTCCCTGATGGTTTTCTAAAACGGCCATGCCTCTTATTTGTGCTTGATTCGTGCTATCAAACAACAAATTGGCCATTTCAAAAACAGAAATTACCCCAATAAGCGCGTTCTTTTCGAATAAACCAAAATGATGCGTAGTGGCTAAATCATCGCCGTCAAAGCGGCAGCTTTCTATCGGAAGCCCTTTTCTAAGCACCGGATGCCGAACCGAAAAAGTTTGCTGGGCTGTAATTTTTTTGATATCAGGCATAATCAATGGGCATAACTAAATGGTTTTCTATAGGTTATAAAACGGTAAATTTTCTTCAACATTTTTTTTGAAAAAAATTTGCATCAAAGGAAACTTATTCTATATATTTGCACTCGCAATGCGGAAGTAGCTCAGTTGGTAGAGCTCCAGCCTTCCAAGCTGGTTGTCGCGAGTTCGAGCCTCGTCTTCCGCTCTAAAGTCTCAAACGAAAGTTTGGGACTTTTTTTATTTCCCTAAAAAGGCCAAATCTATTTCAGGCTCTACTTCTTCCGGACTTTGATTTTGCCTGAACAAACGAGCGGTTAAAGTTCCTTTCAAAATTATTTTTTCACCGCTTACTTCCAGCCAACTTCCTTCGCGCAATCCTAAAACAGGAAGGGTGTTAAAGGCATGGAATTCTTTAATTCGGGTTTCGCGTGTTTCTCCCATGTGTTTGCTTTGCAAATCAGCATCTAAATAGTGCGGATTCAAATTAAACGGAATCAATCCCAGGGTTTTGAAACTCGGCGGATATATAATTGGCATGTCATTGGTCGTTTGCATGGTTAAACCGGTTATGTTACTGCCGGCACTTGAACCAAGATACGGTGTGCCATTTTCTACCGTTTTGGCTAACACTTCCATCACTTTGTTTTCATATAATTGGGTCACCAAAAGAAACGTATTGCCACCACCGGTAAAAATACCTTCCGCTCGTTGGATTGCATCAATAGGATTTTCAAATTCATGCAATCCTTTAACGGTCTTATTTATTTTGGCGAAAGCCGCACGAACCGTTGCCGTATACTCGTCATGTGAAATTCCCCCCGGACGCGCATAAGGAACAAATAGGATTTCACGACAATCTTTGAAGTGAATCTCCAACGTTGGCAGTAAGTATTCTAAATAGTTGCCACCGTGAATGGTGGAAGTACTGGCTATGATTAGTTTTTTCATCTTTTAGTTAATTCTCCTCCAAAAATACGGCTTTTACCGATTTTATTTAACAAAAAATTACCAAGGCATTGGCATTTATTTAGGATGGTGCTATGATAATTTTACCAAATACTTGACTGCCAATGAAACACCTTTTTCAAATAGTGCTGCTGCTACTCGCCACAAACTTACTTTCTGCACAAAACAACCTTGGTAAAGACATAAGAGGGAAAGTTGTTTCGGAAGCTCCCGAACTGGAAAATATTTATATAATCAATTTAAAAACCGAAGCCACCACAGCCACCACTCAAGGCGGTTATTTTGAGATCGCTGCCGCAGTGGGTGATACGTTAATGTTTTCGGCCATTCAAATCAAAGGCAGAAAAATGGTGGTTACCGATAAGGATTTTGCAAAAGACTTGGTTTTTGTGAAACTTGAGCCGGTTATCAATCATTTGGCTGAAGTAGTGGTAAGGCAATATCCCAATATCAATGCGGTTTCCTTGGGAATTATTCCCGCCAGCACTAAACATTATACTCCAGCCGAACGAAAACTAAAAACGGCTTCTAATGCTGATTTAAAAGGAAATACAGATGGCACTATGGGTGCTTCGGCCAGTTTAGATCCACTATTCAATTGGATGTCGGGACGAACGGCTATGTTGGAAAAAGAAGTAGAAGTAGAGAAAAAAGAAACCTTACTGCAACGAATAGAAAACCAATTTGGCTTCGATTATTTCATTGACCGATTGAAAATTCCAAAAGAATATGTCAAAGGATTTTGGTATTATGTGGTAGAAGAAAAGCGGTTTGTCAGTGCTTTGAATGCCAAAAATAAAACGATGGAGACCTTTGTGTTAGCGGAGTTGGCTAGCAATTATCTGCAAATGCTAAAGACGGAAACTAAATAGTTTTAGTACTTTTGAAATCAAACGGAGCCCACTATGTTTTCAGCCAAGCTTAAAATTCTTTTCTTTTTTTTCTTTCTTCAAAGTATTGGATTTGCACAATCGAATGAGTTGTTTTTTCTGAAAGGGAAAATTGTTTGCTCCGTAAAGGAATTGAGTCAGGTCAATGTTTTTAATCTTCGTTCTGAATCCTCCACAGCTACTGATGAAAATGGGGATTACAGTCTTTTTGTTAAAGTGGGTGACACGCTGAAGTTTGCCAGTTTGCAGGTGGAAACCAAAAAAATAGTCATACTGGAAACCGATTTGAAGAAGCCACTTTTCGTAACCGCACTAACGCCCAATACGATTGCTTTGGAAGAAGTTCAAATAAAAGACTATAAAAACATTAATGCGGTATCACTCGGTATTTTGGAGAAACCGGCCAAACATTATTCACCGGCTGAACGTAGGTTGAGAGCTGCAGAAGAGCTCCATTGGTACAGCCCGTTATTGATTCCTGTAGGAGGGATGAGTGTTGACGGTTTGCTAAATTCCATCAGCGGAAGGACAGCCATGTTGAAAAAAGAAGTAGTGATTGAGAAAAAAGAAAAGCTGTTACTGAAGATAGAAAACCAATTTGGCGCCGATTATTTCACGCAAAAACTGAAAATTCCACCGCAAAACGTTAGGGGATTTTGGTATTATGCTGTTGATGATGAGAGGCTCGAAAATGCTTTAAATACTAAAAATAAAACCAAAGCCTCCTTTATTTTGGCCGAATTGGCGATAAATTATTTGGCATTGCAAAAACAATAGCGAAATAGAAATTTGATTAGGAGAACTTTGTAACTTTGCGACTTTAATTTAGCACTACATAAATATGTTTGGAATAGGCGGCGGCGAAATCATATTCATCATTTTCATAGCTTTAATGCTTTTTGGTTCTGAAAAAGTGCCTGATATTGCCAGGACTTTAGGCAAAATAATGGCGCAATTAAAAAATGCCACTAACGAAATTAAAAGCGAAATCCAAAAAGGAGCTGAAGCTAACGGTTTGGATACCTCTATCAAAGAACTGACTTCTACCTTCACTTCGGAAGTAGATAAAGTCAAAGAAGGATTAGATACCAATTTGACCAATCCGGTGCAGAAAGCTACGCAGGATATCGAAGATATTACCGGCCCAATAAAAAGACAACTGTAGATGTTCGAAAAAATCATTCACCTCGATAAACAACTTTTCGTTTACCTCAATGGATTAGGTTCGGAATCGTTCGACGGATTGTGGTTAATGATTACCAAGCAAGCTTACTGGTCACCACTTTTTGTAGTTATTTTTTATCTGTTGTATAAAAAAATCGGCTGGAAAAACTTCCTTTTATACATCGTTTTTACGGCAGTTTTGATTTTGGTTTGCGATCAAACTGCGAATCTTTTCAAAGACCATTTCCAGCGTTTACGCCCTTGTAATGACGAAGAAATAAAGAACATCATCCGTATCGTGAAATCGAGTGATACCTTTAGTTTTTTCTCTGGTCATGCCGCCAACTCCATGGCAACAACGGTTTTTGCGTTTATGATTTTGAAAAGATATTACCAACACGCCTATTGGCTGTTTTTGTTTCCATTGGTATTTGCTTACAGTCGTATTTACCTGGGATTGCATTTCCCTACCGACATCCTAACAGGCTATATCATTGGTGGTGCTTTTGGATTTATTTTTTATAAACTGTATCAAAAGTACATCCTTAAAGTCGCTTAGCGGTTCAATTCATAAGGCTTGTCAAGTAATGTCATTATAATAAAAAACACAAACAAAATCAGTGTCAGCGTAATGAATACTTTCTTGGCTTTTAATTCTCTTTTTAAAATATTTTTGTAAATACTTTTAAGTATAAGAGTCCATGTTCCGCATAGTAGCACGGCTGCCACGGCGTAAAATACAACAAACCCGAAGGATAAGTTTTCGAAGTGAAATGTCATATTGTAAATTAAATAATCCTTGAAACTGTCAGTCCATCACGGATAGGAAGTAATACAGTTTCCACTCTCGCATCTTCCTTTAGTAATTGGTTGTATTCTAAAAGTATTTTGGTGGCCAAATCACCGGCTTTGAGTTCTTCCACCACTTTGCCACTCCACAATACATTGTCTGAAAGTATGATGCCGCCTTTGTTCATCATCGGAACAATCAAATGAAAATAGTTGATGTAGTTTTCTTTATCGGCATCAATAAAAACCAAGTCGTATTTCTTATTCAGCGTCGGAATAATTTCCAAAGCATCGCCAAGATGTTGGTTGATTTGATTGCCCCACGGACTCCTGTCAAAATACTTTCGTTGAAAATCGACTAGTTCTTCCTCAATGTCTAAGGTGTCAATCGTTCCATTTTGCGCCAAGCCTTCTGCTAAACAAAGCGTGGCATAACCGGTATAAGTTCCGATTTCCAAAATGCTTGTCGGATGAATGATTTTAGAAAGCATGCTCAGTACTCTGCCTTGAAAATGACCGCTCAACATGCGTGGCTGCAGGATTTTCTGGTGAGTTTCTTTGTTCAGTTCTGCCAATAATTCAGGTTCGTTTTCTGAATGTTCGGTAACATAAGTGTCTAATTTTTCGGAAAGGAAATGCATGGTTTTATTTTTTACAAAAATACAAATTACCAACTAACCAAAATACCCTAAATTTGCGCCATGGAAATCGAGAAAAAAGACATCCGAAGTTTAACCAAAGCTCAGCTGCGCGATTTTTTTGTGGCCAATGGCGATAAAGCTTTTCGTGGCAATCAAGTCTATGAATGGTTGTGGAGCAAAGCGTCGCATAGTTTTGAAGACATGACCAACGTGTCTAAAGAAACCCGCGCCATGCTCGAAAACAACTTTGTGATTAACCATATCAAAGTTGATACCATGCAACGCAGCGAAGACGGAACCGTGAAAAACGCCGTTCGTTTGCACGATGGGTTGATAGTGGAAAGTGTTTTGATTCCAACCGAAACCAGGACCACCGCTTGTGTTTCGAGCCAAGTGGGTTGTAGTTTGGATTGTAATTTCTGCGCCACAGCGCGTTTAAAAAGAATGCGAAATTTGGAACCGGGAGAAATCTATGACCAAGTGGTAGCCATTGACCGAGAAAGCCGTTTGTATTATAATCGCCCACTTTCCAATATTGTTTTTATGGGTATGGGAGAGCCGTTGATGAATTACAACAATGTGATGAAAGCCATTGACATGATTACCTCGGAAGAAGGATTAGGCATGTCGCCAAAGCGCATCACGGTTTCTACTTCCGGAGTTTCCAAAATGATTAAAAAGATGGCAGATGATGAGGTGAAATTCAAACTGGCAGTTTCGTTGCATTCCGCGGTGGAAGAAACCAGAAATCGCATTATGCCCTTTACCAAAAACTTCCAATTGCCCGAATTGAAAGAGGCTTTACAGTATTGGTATCAAAAAACAAAAAGTAAAGTAACATATGAATATGTGGTTTGGAAAGGCATCAACGATGATAAAGCTTCCATAGATGCTTTGGTAAAATTCTGCAAATACGTACCATGCAAAGTCAATTTAATCGAATACAATCCAATTGATGATGGCGAATTCCAACAAGCTTCTGACGAAGCGATCGACAATTACATCAAGGCTTTAGAACGCAATGATATCGTAGCCAAAGTACGCCGAAGCAGAGGCAAAGACATAGATGCTGCCTGCGGGCAACTAGCTAATAAATCATAAAAAAAAGTCCCGACACTAACACAGTATCGGGACTTTCTCCTTTTATAATCAGCAATTTTTAATTTCCAAAAGTGAAGGCTACCGGTGCTCCGCCATCAATAGCGATGGTGGCATTGTTGTCACAAGTTCCGGAACCGTAATCTAAAACGGCGGTATGATTTGGTCTGGTGATGGTAAGCGTACCGGAAACAATTCGGTATTGGCAATTCATTTCAATTCTCAACGGACTTGCATCAGTAACCGTATTGGTATGCACCACGCCGTTTGATTTTGTTGTGGTAACACTTCCGGTAATTAAATAGACATTATCATGCCAGTTCAACGGAGAGGTAAATCCATCAATGCATTCTCTTTTTCGGGTTCCTACTCTGGTATAAACATCACCATTCGGGAAAGTAGCCGTCATGTTAATATCCATTACATGAATTGGGTGGTTGGTGGCCAGAAGCGTGCTGCTGGTGAAAGTGCGGGTAACCGTTCTGTTGCCTTCAATTAAGATATTGTTGTGGTGGAAGTTTACAAATTGGTAATTAATCACATAAGATGGCGTATCAAAATTCAAGCTACCGCTAACGATAATGGTTCCTTCCAATACGTTTCCGTTAGGCATAGTACAACCGCCAGTGGCAAAAACAATAGTTCTGGTCCATGTAGTAGCAGTTACAACCGTTGTTACAGTAGCACAAGAAGGCAATATGGATGCAGGAGCGACACTAGTTTTACCGGCAGCGGAAGGATTTTGTTGTAAATATTGATCTTCCACAATTTCGGAAACATCATTTGATGCCTGATCCATTTTGTTACTTGCCTTTACATCATCAGAGGTAAGTGTTGAATCGCTGGTGCTACTGTCTTTAGAGCAACCGGTTAATGAAAAAACAGCTACTAACGCTATTAATCCAAGTAAATTCTTTGTTTTCATATTTGTAGTTTTTTTTTAGTTTTAGTTAAGACCTTGTTAAATAGAAATGGTTTAATCCAAAGTAAAAATTTTTTTCAAACGATGGCTTTGTTGTATATTTGAAAGCGATGAATATCACCTCACAAATAAAACAACCCATCCAGCAGGAAATGGAACTTTTCGAGAAAAAGTTCTATGAATCGATGACTTCGAAGGTGGCGTTACTCAATCGCATTACCTATTATATAGTCAACCGAAAGGGAAAACAAATGCGACCGATGTTTGTTTTTCTTACGGCTAAAATGCTTTCGGATGGCAATGTCAACGAGCGAACTTATCGTGGGGCGAGTGTAATCGAATTGATTCACACGGCAACCTTAGTGCATGATGATGTGGTAGATGACAGTAACCGCCGCCGCGGATTTTTTTCGATTAATGCGTTGTGGAAAAACAAAATAGCGGTTTTGGTCGGTGATTATTTATTATCAAAAGGCTTATTGCTTTCTATAGACAATGGTGATTTTGATTTGCTCCGAATCATATCAGTGGCCGTGCGCGAAATGAGTGAAGGTGAATTATTGCAGATAGAAAAAGCCCGAAGATTAGACATAGTGGAAGCTGTTTACTATGAAATCATCCGAAAAAAGACAGCGACTCTAATTGCTTCCTGTTGTGCGCTTGGCGCCAAGTCCGTTTCGGAAGATGAGGTTAAGGTGGAAGCGATGCGTAAGTTTGGCGAACTCATCGGGATGGCCTTTCAAATCAAAGACGATTTATTCGATTATACGGATGATGCCATTGGCAAACCTACCGGCATTGACATCAAAGAGCAAAAAATGACATTGCCTTTAATTTATGCTTTGAACAATTGCAGTTCCAAAGAAAAGAGCTGGTGCATCAATTCGATTAAAAATCACAACAAAGACAAAAAGCGCGTCAAGGAAGTGATTCAGTTTGTAAAAGACAAAAACGGTTTGCATTATGCCGAACAAAAAATGGTGCAATTCCAGCAGGAAGCCCTTCAAATCTTGGAAAATTTCCCCCAATCGGAATATAGAGATGCTCTTTCACTCATGGTGAATTACGTAATCGAAAGAAAAAAATAAATTTTTTTACTTTTTTTTTTTGCTTTGCTAAGGCTTGATTTTATTGGGTTTTATCATTTTTAAATCTTCAAATCGAAAATTTTTCAAACCACCATGCAACCATTTTCCAACGACACTCGTCTATGCTAATAGAACACTCTAACAATAGGTTTTGAAAGTAATCAACTTACATAAAGATGAAAAAGAATTAATCGAACTGGCTGTCGACAACAATCGTCACGCACAGCATCAGATTTATTCCAAATTCGCTCCCAAAATGTTGAGTGTTTGCCGTCAGTATATCAAAGATGTGCACCAAGCGGAAGACATTATGATTACGGCTTTCATGAAAGTGTTTACCAATTTGAAAAACTTTGAACACAAAGGAAGCTTTGAAGGTTGGATTCGCCGAATCATGATTAACGAATGCATTTCGTTTATCAGAGTGGATAAAAAAGTGAAGTTTATCGAAGACGAAAACTTCTTCGAAGAAAGACACAACAATATAGAAAGCCAGTTTTCGGTAGAAGACATTCAGTTTTTGATTGACAGTTTGCCGGAAGGTTACAAAATGATTTTTAATTTATACGCCATAGAAGGATTCAAACACCAGGAAATTGCGACGATGCTGGGCATCAGCGAAGGCACTTCGAAATCGCAATTATCACACGCCCGAAAAATGCTGCAGGAGAATATTACCAAATTAAAAAACTACGACAATGGAACCGAATAAAATAGAAAAACAATTCAGAGACCAATTGAATGCCAGAGAAATTCAACCCTCAGCGCAAGCTTGGGACCGATTGGATGCGATGCTTTCGGTGGCCGAAGAAAAAAAAACAAAACGACCTTTTGGCTTTTTGTTTATTGCTGCCAGCATTTTGGTTTTAGTCACGCTTGGTATCTTTTTCTTCACCCAAAACGGTACAGAAATTAAACCGGTAAATGGTGTTGTCGGAACAGAAACTAAAAAAGACACCGTTCAAAATCCGACCACTAAAATTCAAAGTCCAGTTCCGCCGGAAGCCTTAGAAAAACAAGTTGTGGTTTCTGAAAAACCTATAGAAAGTAAGGAACAACCGATCATTAATCATCAATCATCAAGTCATAATCAAGGAGTTGCAATCATCAATCAAAAAACAACAGTAAATCAAAAAAACAATGCCAATCAAAATCAAATCATTAAAGACAAAGCCATTCAATTCCAAAACTCGTCTGATGTAGCACTAAAAGACCTGCCCGTTATCGAAACCAGAAAAGAAATTGTAGTGGAGAATAAAAAAGAAATCAAATCAGATGATGCTTTATTGGCCGATTTAGACAAAACGGCGAAACAATACACGAGTAAAAAATCAACTTTGAAAGTAGATGCCAAAAGCCTGCTTTCGCAAGTGGATGGGGAATTAGATTTGACTTTCAGAGAAAAAGTAATCAATAAAGTCAACAAAAATTACCAGGAAGTAAAAGTGGCTTTGGCCAACCGAAACAAAGAATAATCATTAATCAAATAAATCAAAAATCATGAAACATTTTACTATTTATGCAGCGTTATTACTGAGTCTGATTGTCAGTAAAGTAACGGCACAGGAAACTTTTGAAGGAAAAGCCAGAGCCATAGCCGATAAAATCGAAAATATTACCAAAGAAGAAAAAGCGGCTTTGAAAGTGGAAATTGAAGCGGTAAACAAAGAACTGGAAGCCGGAACCATCACCAAAGAACAAGCCGATGCTAAGAAAATGTTATTAGCCGAAACCCGCTCCACCAACATTGAAACCCGCATTGGGCAAGCGCAAGACGAGTTGAAAGATTTGGTAAAACAAAAAGTAGACGGCAAAATCAAGGATTGGAAAAGCGAATATTTTTCTTTTTCCGTTAAGAAAGATTCTTTGCGAAGAAACAGAGGAGAAGCAAGAACCACATCTCAGTTTGTGTTTGCTACCGGTGTAAACAATGTAGTGACTGATGGAAGCGTTGCCAATTCTGATTTCAGATATTGGGGTTCGCACTTCTACGAATGGGGGATTACCGCCAACACCCGTCTTTTCAAAAACGATAATTTATTGCACTTGAAATACGGACTTTCGTTAATGTACAATAACCTTCGCGCCACTGACAACCGCTATTTTGTGGTCAATGGTGATCAAACCGACTTAACGGATAGCCCAATTCATTTAGAAGATTCCCGTTTCAGAAATGTGTTTTTGTCGGTACCGGTGCATTTAGAATTTGATTTTACCAAAGCCAAAGATAAAGACGGAAAGAAAATCTTCAGAACTCATGAAAGCGTGCGTTTCGGAATTGGAGGCTATGCCGGTGTGCGTGTGAAATCAAAACAAATTCTGCAATACGAAGAAGGCGGCCGCGATGTAACTCAGAAAACCAAAGGGAATTTCAACGTGAACGATTTCATTTACGGAGTGAGCACATACATTGGTTACAAAGAAACCAGTTTGTATTTGAAATACGATTTGAATCCGATGTTCAAAGACAATGCTATCAAACAAAACAACATCTCGTTGGGCGTGCGTTTTGACTTTAATTAATTTTGTTTAGGTTAATTTTATACTTTGAAAAGATGTTTCAGCAATGAAGCATCTTTTTTTATTTTTGTGTATTTTTACCCTCTTTCAAATTTTAAAATTCAAAACTTGATTACCCGCGAAACCATAGATAAAGTTTTTGAAACTGCGCGAGTAGAAGAAGTCATTGGTGACTTTGTTCAACTGAAGCGTGCCGGTAGCAATTACAAAGGATTGAGCCCATTTTCGGATGAGCGCTCTCCGTCGTTTATGGTGTCTCCGGTGAAGCAGATTTGGAAAGATTTCAGTTCCGGAAAAGGAGGCAGTGTCGTGACTTTTTTGATGGAGCACGAGCATTTCACGTATCCGGAAGCGATTCGTTTTTTGGCCAATAAATACAATATCGAAATTGAAGAAACCGAAGTTTCCCAAGAAGATAAAATTGAAGCCAACGAAAAGGAAAGCATGTATTTGGTTTCAGAATTTGCCAAAACCTATTTCCACGAAACTCTTTTAAATTCGGAAGAAGGTAAAGCCATTGGTTTGTCATATTTTAAAGAGAGAGGTTTTACCAATGAAACGATTACCAAATTTGGGTTGGGTTACTCGCCCGAATCCTGGGATGCTTTTACCAAAGAAGCATTGTCAAAAGGGTATCAATTAGAATTTCTGGAAAAAGTAGGATTGACGATTGCCCGGGAAGACGGCAAACATTTCGATCGTTTCAAAGGCAGAGTGATGTTTCCTATTCAAAGTTTGTCCGGCAGAAACTTAGGTTTTGGCGGTAGAATTTTAACCAATGATAAAAAAGCGGCTAAATATCTCAATTCGCCAGAAAGCGAGATTTACCATAAGAGTAAAGTCCTTTACGGAATTTTTCATGCCAAGCAAGCCATTGCCAAACAAAACAATTGTTATTTGGTAGAAGGTTATACGGATGTGATTCAAATGCATCAGGCCGGAATTGAAAATGTTGTAGCGTCTTCGGGAACGGCTTTAACACCAGATCAAATTCGGTTAATCAATCGGTTGACCAAAAACATCACCGTGCTTTTTGATGGTGATGCTGCCGGATTGCGAGCTTCCGTTCGTGGAATCGATTTGATTTTGGAAGAAGGCATGAATGTAAAAGTTTGTACTTTTCCTGACGGCGATGACCCGGATAGTTTTGCGAGAAAGAATTCGTATGAAGATTTAGTACAGTATTTAGAAAACAACGCCAAAGATTTTATTCAGTTCAAAGCCTCACTTTTGATGAATGAAGCCAATAACGATCCTATTAAGAAAGCTGATTTGATTCGCGATATGGTCGTAAGTATTTCCAAAATTCCGGACCGAATCAAACGCGAAATCTACATTCAGGAAACGGCCCGTATTATGGATATTTCGGAGCAAGTGTTACTGAATACTTTGGCTCAATTGGTTCAGAAAGACATTTCGGAAGCCGGAAAAAAACTGAAGACGGAACAAAAAGCCTTTGAAGTTGTTAAGGACGATATCAAAGTTACGCAAGAAAAGTTCAATGTTATCTATGAACTCGAGCGCAAGATTATAGAAATGCTGTTGCTTTACGGTTCACAGGAAGCCGATTTTGACGACTATATTTTAAAAGCCAACGAAGAAGGTGAAATGATGGAAGAGAAAGAAACCAACACGGTTAAAGTCTTTCAGCGCATTTATCTGAGTTTGCAGGAAGACGAAGTGGAGTTGGCCAATCCTCTGTTTAAAGAAATCTATAATGATTTGATTGGGTATTTCAACCAAAACGAAGAATTCAATATTGAACATTATTTGATGCAATTGTCATCCGAACATTCCCAAATGGTGACTGATATTTTGATGTTGGAAGAAAAAGAGTTGCTGCACAATTGGGAAACCAAACATATCTATGTAAAGACTAAAACACAAAATGTAAGTCAGTATGTTTCAGAAACCATCATTTCACTACGCGAATATCTAATCAACAAGTTGATAATGGATTTGATGCAAAGTTATAAAGAAGAAGAGGAAAATGATCTGGAGGAACTAAAAGCAACCATCAACGATTACAACAAACTTAAGGTTAGTTTGACCAATAAAATAGGGCGAATCCGTTCGACTTACCTATAAAAAAACCCCGCGTTTGCGAGGCTCATTTTTTAGACGATTTCCAAAGTCTTAGCTTTATTAACAAGATCTACCAAGTTGGTTACATTGAGCTTCGTCAGCAGACGAAGTTTGTAAGTACTAATGGTTTTCTCATTAAGAGCCAAAATTTTAGCGATCTCATTGTTTTTCTTGCCATCACTTAAGAAACGCAATACTTCAATCTCTCTGTTCGAAAGTTTTCGGTACAACCGCTCTGATTTGTTTTGTTTGGCAATAAGCGCTAAGTTTCTCTTGATTTCTTCATTTAGAATAATTTGTCCTTGGTTTACTTTGACAATCGTTATTCCTAAATTCTCAAGCTTTGATGTCTTGTGAACATATCCTGCACAGCCCGCTTTGATGGCGTTTGGTGCGTAAATGTGTTCAGACAAACTACTGAAAACGATAACTTTAGTTTTTGGAAAATTTCTGATGATTGACTTGATTTCATAAATACTTTTTAATCCCTCAAGCTCTAAATCGATGATTAAGACGTCAATTTCTTTGTTTCTTAAAGCATCGGGAACCATAAAAAAATTTCCTACGTTGGATACAATGCTTATTTCAGGATGGTCCTTGAAGTAAGCTTTCATTCCAAAGTGTACAACTGGAAAGTTATCAGCAATACATACATTTATCATAATTGTGGTATTTGATAAAAAATTAATAGAAATTTACTGTAAAGTTAAATAATTATATTTTAAAAAAGCGTAACTATTTCAATTTTTTTGGGATTAAACATACAGGAATTGGATTCATTTTGTGTTGGTTACCGGAGTTTAACTTCTTGTAAATTCCAAACACTTCTTTCTCTCTTCCTGAAAAATCATCCGTGGTTTTGTTGTTTTCAGCCTCTAGCATCGCCCATTCCAATTCATCATAACTGGCGCCCAATTGATCTTCGTCGGTTCTGGAATCGCCAAACAAACCATCCGTAGGAGCTGCGTTCTGAATTGATTCCGGAATTTCCAGGTATTTCCCCAAAGCATACACATCACTTTTCATCAAATCAGCAATCGGACTCAAATCAACCCCGCCATCTCCATATTTGGTATAAAACCCAACCCCAAAATCTTCGACTTTGTTTCCGGTTCCTGCTACAAGCAAACCATGAATGCCTGCAAAATAATATAAGGTCGTCATGCGTAATCGGGCTCTGGTATTGGCTAATGACAAATAGAGCTTGGCATCATCATCGGAACTGGGTACATTGCTTTTAAATGTTTCAAAAACAGATGTCAAATCGGCCTCAACATTTTTTACATTCGGGAATCGCTTTTTCAATTGCTCAATATGTTCTCTGCCACGACTCACTTGAGTACTGTCCTGATGAATCGGCATTTCCACACACAAAGTGGTTAATCCCGTTTGGGCACACAATGTTGAAGTAACAGCCGAATCCACTCCCCCCGATATTCCAATCACAAAACCATTCACTTTTGATTTAGCTGAATAATCTTTCAACCATGAAACAATAAAGGCATTGACTTCCCCTACCTTGATTTTACTTTTTTTAGCCATTTGTTATGAATTTTTTTGAAAACTGCAATGTATATTTGCAAAAGTAAAAAAATCGAGAACCTTTTAACTTGATTTCCATCTTATAAATTTCTTAAAAATGAAAAAATATAGTTTAGTCGTTTTTTTAGTTTTGATGCTTATTTCTTGTGATAAAAAATCAAAGGTTGAAAAAGCGGTAGAAGCCATTCCGGTGGAGTTAAAAGTTGATCGTTTTGATAAAGCTTTTTTTGAAACGGCTCCCAAAGATTTGCCAAAGCTAAAGGCCGAGTACCCTTTTTTCTTTTCAGATCAATTTGAGGATAAAGTTTGGATAGACAAAATGCAGAATCCATTGTGGCGAGAATTGTATCAGGAAGTGGAAAAGAAGTATTCCGATTTTGGCAAGCAAACCACAGAAATTGAGGATTTGTTCAAGCATATAAAATATTATTTTCCGGAAACAACTACGCCAAAAGTTTACACCGTTATTGCCGAAATGGATTATAATAAAAAAGCCATTTACGCCAATGATAAACTGATTATCGCTTTAGAATTATACCTTGGCGCTAACCACAGGTTTTATGAATTTCCAAAATATTTGAAGCAAAATTTTGAAGAAAGACAAATGATGCCCGACATAGTGACGAGTTTTTCGTTGCATAAAATTCCACCACCAAGCGATAAAACCTTATTGGCCAATATGATTTATTATGGTAAGGAGTTGTATTTAAAAGATCTTTTACTGCCTGAGTATACCGATGCCGAAAAGATTGGATACCAACCCCAGCAAATCACTTGGTGTCAGGAAAACGAGAGTTATATGTGGCGTTTTTTTATTGATGAAAACCTGCTTTTTGATTCCGATTCCAGATTGCCAAATCGCTTTATTAATTTAGCGCCTTTTTCTAAGTTTTATCTTGAAATTGATAACGAATCTCCGGGTAGAGTTGGACAATGGGTAGGTTGGCAGATTGTGCGTTCCTTTATGGAAAACAACGAAGTGAGCGTGCAGGATATGCTAAAAATGGATGCCAAACAATTATTTGATAAATCAAAATACAAACCTAAAAAGAATGAGTAAGACCATTAAATCCGAAATAAAATTCCTGGTAGAATTAGATGAAAACCGAGTGCCCGAAAAATTATCGTGGACGGCGCAGGACGGTGGTGTGCAACAAGAAGAAGCCAAAGCCATAATGCTTTCCATTTGGGATAGTAAAGTGCAGGAAACGCTCCGTATTGATTTATGGACGAAAGACATGCCGGTAGATGAAATGAAGTTGTTTTTTCATCAAACCTTGGTAGCGATGGCCGATACTTTTCAACGCGCCACTGCCGATGAAAAAATGGCGGACACTATGAAAGATTTCTGCGATTATTTTGCCGAAAAACTGGAATTGAAGAAATAAAAAAAGCGGTCTGTTGACCGCTTTTTTTATAAACTATTGCTTTTAAACATTTCGTCATTCACACTATCAATGAAGTTTAACACTTGATCCCTTCCGGTAGATTCCAGGGCTGAGGTTACAAAGTGTTGTGGCATTTCTTCCCAGTTGTTAGCCAAAAGCGCTTTGCGGTAAGCGGCAACATGAGAATCTATTTTTGTTTTACTGATTTTGTCGGCTTTGGTAAAAATGATGCAAAACGGCACTTCAATTTCTCCCAAATAATTGATGAATTCCAAATCGATTTTCTGAGCTTCCAGTCGAATGTCTATCAAGACAAAGGCACAAACGAGTTGTTCTCTTTTTTCGAAATAATCAGTAATGAATTGCTGAAAAACTTCTTTGGTTTTTTTCGAAACACGGGCATAACCATATCCTGGCAAATCGACCAAAAACCAATTCAGATTGATTTTAAAATGATTGATTAATTGCGTTTTTCCGGGTTTTCCCGAAGTTTTGGCCAAATTTTTATGATTCGTCAACATGTTAATCAAAGATGATTTTCCCACATTGGAACGACCAATAAAAGCATACTCCGGCAAAGGGTCTTTAGGACATTTGCTCACATCGGAATTGCTGATGATGAATTCGGCTGAATTGATTTTCATTGGTTTTTTATTTAAAATAAAAAAGCCCCAAAACAGGACTTTTAGTCTATAAATGCACTTCTTTTAACCATTCGTGTAACAGGCGGTTAAACTCGTCCGGATGTTCCATCATGGCAGCATGGCCACATTTATCAATCCAGTACAACTCGGAATTTGGCATCAATTTGTGAAATTCTTCGGCTACATCCGGCGGCGTAACTTGGTCGTTTTTCCCCCAAATGATACAGGTTTTTACATGCATTTTTGGCAAATCTTTAGCCATGTTATGACGAATTGCACTTTTGGCAATCGTCAACGTTTTAATCACTTTTATACGGTCGTTTACCACTGAAAAAACTTCGTCAACGATTTCTTTACTGGCCACTTTTGGGTCGTAAAAAACTGCTTCTGCTTTTTTCTTGATGTAGTCATAATCACCACGCTTTGGATAACTATCGCCCATAGCGCTTTCGTAAAGCCCTGAACTTCCTGTGATTACAAGTCCGGCTACTTTCTCCGGATACATTTTAGAATGGTACAATGCTATATGTCCACCAAGCGAATTCCCTAAAAGAATCACTCGGTCAAAACCTTTAAACGTGATGAAGTCTTTCACATATCTCGCAAAAGCCTTAACGTTAGTTTTTAGTATATTTTGAGTATAAATTGGCAATTCAGGAATAACTATTTTGTATCCTTTGGTTGAAAAATAATCAGCCACTCCGTTGAAGTTGCTCAAGCCTCCCATCAAACCGTGTAAAACAACGATTGGCGTGCCTTCGCCCACTTCATAATAAGAATACCTGCCTTCTTTTTTAAAATTTCCTTCCATATATTTTTCGACTTTTACATCGGCAACAAATATATGATTTTATAGCTAAAAACACTTTTCTATTAGGAATATTTACTACTAAAATCGAGAATTCCATCAACAATTCTTGAAATGGACCACCGCCAAAATCTTCAAAAATCATTGTTCCATTTTCTGTTAATAAAAATTGATTTTTCGCAACAAAAAACCTTAAAATCAGTTTTTTATGTTTTTTTCTTTTTGTCTGCCAGTATTCCTTAAAGATTTGTTAAAAAAAGCAAGAAGTTGATTTTGATGTATTTTTCAAACAAACGGGAATAAAGTGGTAAAACTTATTAACAAAGTGGTATTTTGTGGTAAATTGTGGTAATTATTTTTATATTTTTGCTGATAATCAAAACAAACCACTCTTGAACTCCATAATCGGAACATACGAATGCAAGGTTGATGCCAAAGGAAGACTCATGATTCCTTCGGCATTGAAGAAGCAATTGGCTAGCTCTCTGCAAGATGGCTTCGTCTTGAAGCGTTCCGTTTTTCAACCGTGTCTCGAATTATATCCGATGACGGAGTGGAATTTGATGATGCAAAAAATCAACAAACTCAACCGATTTGTAAAGAAAAATAACGACTTCATTCGTCGGTTTACCGCTGGTGTGAAAGTGGTGGAAGTTGATGATTTGGGTCGTTTGTTAATTCCAAAAGATTTGGTGGCATTTAGTAAGATTTCTAAAGACATTGTTCTTTCGTCAGCTGTAAATATCGTTGAGATTTGGGATAAAGATTTATATGAAAAATCAATTGCCGGTGACGATGTTGATTTTGCTGATTTAGCTGAAGATGTAATGGGAAATAGTAATGATGACAACGATGGAATATCATAATCCGGTTTTATTGAAGGAAACTGTTGATGGCTTGAATATCAAACCTGACGGAATTTATGTGGATGTGACTTTTGGTGGCGGTGGGCATTCCAAAGAAATTTTGAGCCGATTAGGAGCCAATGGAAAACTGTTCGGATTTGATCAGGATGAAGATGCTTGGGCTAATGCTTTACCGGACGAACGATTTACTTTGATTCAGGAAAATTTCAGATATATCAAGCGCTTTTTGAGATTTCACGGCGTAAAACAAGTGGATGGGATTTTAGCTGATTTGGGCGTTTCGTCTCACCAGTTTGATGTTCCGGAAAGAGGTTTTTCTACTCGCTTTGATGCCGATTTGGATATGAGAATGAGCAAAAAAAATGATTTAGACGCTTACAAAGTCATCAACGAATACGACGAAGCTAATTTGAAAAGAGTCTTTTTGGATTATGGCGAATTGAAAGCGGCACCGGCCTTGGCAAGAACCATTATCGAAGCCAGAGAAAACAAAGCTATTGCCACAACTGACGAATTAAAATTGATTTTGGCGAAGTTTTTACCGGATCAGTTCAAAAATAAAATATTGGCACAAATCTATCAGGCCATCCGTATCGAAGTGAATCAGGAAATGGATGTTTTAAAAGAATTTTTGGAACAATCCCTTGAAATATTGAAACCGGAAGGAAGATTAAGCGTGATATCCTATCACTCACTCGAAGACAGATTGGTGAAACGTTTCATGAAAAACGGTCTGTTTGAAGGCGAGCCGGAACGCGATTTCTTCGGAAATTTTTCGGTTCCGTTCAAATTAGTTGGAAAACTGATTGTTCCTGATGAAGCTGAAATCAAACTCAACAACAGAGCGAGAAGTGCCAAACTAAGAATAGCAGAGAAACGATGAAAAAAGGAGTTTACGGCATATTAAAAGCTCGGTTTCTTGTCAATGAAGACGCTACTAAAAACTGGCGATTCATAGTGTTTTTAATCCTTCTGGCTATTTTGATGATTGCGAATGAGCATCGATACGATGAGAAAATTTTTAGGATTGCCGAATTGACTAATGAAGTAAAAGAACTGCGTTCCGAATTTGTAGACAAACGCTCAGAATTAATGAAATTAAAAATGGAATCGACCGTTTCAGAAAAAATGGAAGAACGAAAAATTTTCCCTTCCTCGGTTCCGCCCCAAAAGATAAAAGTTAAAAAACCGGCAGAAAAAAGTTTCTTTCAAAAACTATGGCAATAGAAGATAAACATATCTCTTACCGCATTTACCTAGTTGCTTTCAGCATCTTTTTGATGGCTATGGCAATTACTTTCAAACTCTCTAAAATTCAGTGGGTGGAAGGTGATTACTATAGAAAATTAGCCAAAGAAAGAACCGTGAAAAACTTCGTGATCCCAGCCAATAAAGGGAATATCTATTCTGCTGACGGCAGTTTACTAGCCACTTCCATTCCCAACTACAACATCCGATTTGATGCCGTGGCACCGAAAGGAGAATCATTTGAAAAAAATGTAAAACCATTGTCGGATTCTTTGGCTTTGTTATTGGGCAAACCAAGTTCCTATTACCAAACGCAATTAAGAATGGCACGCGCCAACAAAAACAGATACTTGTTCGTTGCCCGTGATTTGAGTTATACCGAATACATGCGAATGAAGTCTTTTCCATTGTTCAATTTAGGACCAAACAAAGGCGGAATGATTACTGAGCAGGAAACGATTCGTAAACATCCGATTGGAAAAATTGCCGAAAGAACCATTGGTTATGAAAGAATTACTCCGGAAGGAAAGCCCGACGGTAAAGGGATTGAGTGGTCATTTCGAAGCTATTTAAACGGAAAAGACGGGAAAGTTTTAAAGCAAAAAATTGCCAAAGGCCAATGGAAACCTATTCGTGATGTAAACGAAGTAGATCCACAGGATGGCTATGATGTGATTTCGACTATCGATGTGTATATTCAGGATATCGCGCACCATGCCTTGCTGAAACAGCTTCAGGAATACAAAGCCGAACACGGTTGTGTGGTAGTAATGGAAACCAAAACCGGTAAAATCAAAGCGATTTCCAACTTAGGAAAATTAAATCCAACCGATTCCACTTATTTCGAAACTACCAATTACGCTATCGCCGAAGCACACGAACCGGGCTCTACCTTTAAGTTAATTGACATGATTGCTTTGTTGGATGATCATAAAATTGACACCAGCAAAACTTATGACAGTCAAGGCGGGATTATTGAATACAGAGGTAAAAAAGTACGCGATTCCCATGAAGGCGGTTACGGAAGAATCTCTTTGGCCAGAGGTTTTGAAGTGTCATCCAACACCATTATGGTACAAGCGGTTTATGAAAATTATAAAAACAATCCACAGGAATTTGTGGATCGAATTGACCGAATGGGCTTGAACAAACCTTTAGGATTGCCGTTTCAAGGAGAAGGAAAACCATATATTCCGCAACCAAACGATAAACACTGGAGCGCTATATCCTTGCCATGGATGGCTTTTGGCTATGGCGTTGCCGTGACACCATTGCAAACGCTGACATTGTACAATGCCATTGCCAATAACGGCGAAATGGTAAAACCACAATTCGTTTCCGAGATTAAAGAATGGAACAAAACCATCAAAAAATACGACAAGCAAGTCATCAATCCTAAGATTTGTTCGGATGAAACGATTAAGAAGTTGAAAGCTGTCATGCAGAATGTGGTGAAACGAGGAACGGGCGCCAAGTTGTATTCCAAAGATTTCTCAATGGCCGGAAAAACAGGAACAGCTCAGGCTAATTACGCTAAAAATGGTGGTTCTGAGAAACATTATATTTCTTCTTTTGTTGGGTTTTTCCCGGCTGAAAATCCAAAATATTCCTGTATCGTGGTGGTGCACAAACCGAATACTTCCGGAAACAATTATTATGGAGCCGATGTGGCCGGCCCGGTCTTCAAACGCATTGCGCAAAAGATTTTTACCGATGCGCCATCCACTAATGAGATTAAAAATCTGAATCGAAAAATCGACAAACAAGAGAAAGCCTATAACGATTACGCCATCAAATCGCAGGAAGAAACCAAAGGAGTGCCTAATGTTAAAGGCATGAGCGGCATGGATGCTGTAGCGCTTTTGGAAAATTTGAAATATAAAGTAAAAGTAATCGGTGTTGGAAAAGTCAAAAAACAATCCATTCAACCGGGAGAAGCTATAGATAAAAACAAAATCATCATACTCGAATTATCGTGATTATTTTAAAAGACATATTATACAAAGTCGCCATCGAAGTCGTAAAAGGTTCGACGGAAATGACTATTAACAAAATTGAATTCGACTCCCGAAAAATTCAGGAGAATGACGTATTTGTGGCCATTCGCGGGACAGTTTCTGACGGGCATGACTTTATCGAAAAAGCCATTAATCTTGGCGCTGTTGCGATTGTTTGCGACACGTTGCCGGAAGTGATAGTGACCGGAATTACTTATATACAAGTAAAAGACACCAATTTGGCTTTAGCCTTTTTGGCCACCAATTACTATGGCAATCCGTCACAGAATTTAAAGTTAGTCGGCATCACCGGAACGAACGGAAAAACTACGATAGCATCTTTATTATACCAATTATTCAAAAAGGCAGGTTTCAAAGTGGGATTGCTTTCTACCGTGAAAATCCTAGTGGATGATATGGAATACAAAGCCACTCATACTACGCCAGATTCGTTGACCATCAACTATTATTTGGCTGAAATGAATGCCGTTGGTGTGGAATATTGCTTCATGGAAGTGAGTTCCCACGGGATTCACCAAAAACGTACCGAAGGCTTACAGTTTGCCGGAGGAGTATTCACCAATTTGTCGCATGATCATTTAGATTACCATCCAACCTTCGCGGAATACCGCGATGTGAAAAAATCATTTTTCGACCATTTGCCAAAAACCGCTTTTGCCTTGACCAACATCGATGACAAAAATGGTTTGGTGATGTTGCAAAATACTTTCGCCAGAAAACTAACATACGCCTTAAAATCGTACGCCGAATACAAAGCGCAAATCCTGGAAAATCAATTGTCAGGCTTGTTGTTGAAAATCAATGAAAATGAAGTTTGGGTGCGATTGATTGGCACTTTCAATGCCTATAATTTATTGGCGATTTACGGTACAGCTGTAGAATTAGGTTTAGACAAATTGGAAGTATTGCGATTGTTGTCGGAACTGGAAAGCGTTTCCGGGCGTTTCCAATTTATTGTTTCCAACGACAAAATCACAGCGATTGTGGATTATGCCCACACACCGGATGCTTTGGAAAATGTGTTGAGTACCATCAATGATATTCGAACCAAAAATGAACAACTAATCACCGTTGTTGGCTGCGGTGGTGACAGAGACAAAGCCAAACGTCCAATCATGGCACACATCGCCAGTTCAATGAGCAATAAGGTCATCATCACTTCGGACAATCCAAGAACAGAAGATCCGATTGATATTATCGCGGATATGGAAAAAGGGGTTGAGCCTCAAAATCAAAGAAAAACATTGTCGATTGTCGATAGAAAACAAGCCATCAAAACCGCTTGTCAGTTGGCAGGGCCAAACGATATCATTCTTATCGCCGGAAAAGGGCATGAAACCTATCAGGAAATTAACGGCGTGCGCCACGATTTTGATGATATGCAAATTGTAAAAGAACTTTTAGAACAGCTAAACAAATAAACCTATGCTATATTATTTATTTGAATACCTCGACAAAACTATGGATGTTCCCGGAACGGGAGTTTTCCAATACATTACTTTTCGTTCGGCTTTAGCGTTAATCTTATCGTTAATGATTTCGACCATTTACGGGAAAAAAATCATCAACTTCTTGAGAAACCAGCAAGTGGGGGAAACCGTGAGAGAATTAGGTTTGGCAGGCCAAACACAAAAAGCAGGAACACCAACCATGGGGGGATTAATCATCATCATCTCCACGTTGATTCCGGTTTTGTTGTTAACCAAACTGAATAATATTTATATCATCCTCTTGATTGTGACCACACTTTGGATGGGAACTATCGGTTTTATCGACGATTACATCAAAATCTTCAAAAAAGACAAACAAGGTTTAAAAGGTATTTTCAAAGTAATTGGTCAGGTAGGATTAGGATTAATTGTGGGTTCTGTACTTTATTTTCACCCGGGTGTTACCGTTAGAGAAAGATCTACGACACCAATAACTTTCAACCAAACACAAAACGAAATTTCTCAGGCACCTACCGAAAGCAAGTCAACCGTTACCACGATTCCGTTTATGAAAAACAACGAATTGGATTATGCCAAAATCTTGGAATGGACCGGCGATGGTTATGAAAACTGGGCTTGGTTGGTATTCATTCCAATCGTAATTTTCATCATTACAGCAGTTTCTAATGGAGCCAATCTTACCGATGGAATTGATGGTTTGGCCGCTGGAACTTCCGCTATCTCAGTACTGGCACTTGGAATCTTCACCTTTATTTCAGGTAATATCATTTTGTCCAGTTATCTAAATGTAATGTACATCCCCAATTCAGGAGAAATGACCGTTTTTATTTCGGCTTTTGTGGGAGCTTTGGTTGGATTTCTTTGGTACAATTCGTATCCGGCATCAGTCTTTATGGGCGACACCGGAAGTTTAACCATTGGTGGAATCATTGCAGTGTTAGCGATTTCTGTTCGTAAAGAAATGTTGCTGCCGGTATTGTGCGCCATCTTTTTTGCCGAAAATCTATCGGTGATTTTACAGGTTTCCTATTTCAAATACACCAAAAAACGCTTTGGCGAAGGGAAGCGAATTTTCCTGATGTCGCCATTGCACCATCATTACCAAAAGAAAGGCTACCACGAAAGTAAAATCGTAACCCGTTTTTGGATTGTGGCCATACTGTTAGCCATCGTTTCCATAGTGACTTTAAAATTGAGATAATGAAGAGGTTAGTGGTGCTTGGCGGAGGCGAAAGTGGCGTGGGAACGGCCATTTTAGGAAAGAAAGAAGGATACGATGTGTTCGTTTCCGATTTCGGACAAATAAAAGATAAGTATAGAGAAGTTCTTAAACAATATGAGATTCAATGGGAAGATGACCATCATACGGAAGCATTGATTCTGAATGCGGATGTCGTGATGAAAAGCCCGGGCATTCCTGAGAAATCGCCGATAGTAAAAAAACTGTTGGAAAAAGGAATACCCGTGATTTCCGAAATCGAATTTGCTTGCGAATTCACCAAGGCAAAAACCATCGGAATCACCGGAAGCAACGGAAAAACAACGACCACCATGTTGACCTACCATTTGCTGAAACAAGGCGGATTGAATGTAGGATTGGGCGGTAACATCGGAAAAAGTTTTGCCTGGCAGGTGGCCGAAGAAAACTACGATTGCTATGTGTTGGAGTTGAGCAGTTTTCAATTGGATGGTATTATAAACTATCGCCCGGACATTGCCATCATTACCAATATCAGTCCTGATCATTTGGACCGATACGATTACAAATATGAAAATTATATAGCATCAAAATTCAGAATAACCATGAACCAAACCGAGAGCGATTATCTCATCTTCGATGCCGATGACGAAGCGATTTCAGAATGGTTTAAACAAAACAAAACAAACGCAAAACTAATTCCTTTTTCACTAACCCAAACCTTTGAAAACGGAGCCTTTATAAAAAACGAAACTATGGACATCATCATCAACAACGAGGAATTTGAAATGAAAACCGGAGAGGTTTCATTGGAAGGAAAACACAACCTGAAAAACGCTATGGCCGCCACTTCGGTAGCCCAGCTGATGAAAATCAGAAAGCAAACCATCCGTGAAAGTTTATCCAATTTCCAAGGGGTAGAGCATCGTTTGGAAAAAGTACTCAAGATTCAAAATGTTCAGTACATCAACGACAGTAAAGCGACCAATGTAAACGCGACTTTCTTTGCTTTAGACAGCATGACTGTGCCAACCGTTTGGATTGTCGGAGGGGTTGACAAAGGAAATGATTACAACGAGTTAATGCCATTGGTGAGAGAAAAAGTAAAAGCCATTATTTGTTTGGGTGTCGATAATAAAAAAATCGTGGATACGTTTGGAAATGTGGTGGATATGATGGTGGAAGTGGACAACATGCGCGATGCGGTAAACACAGCCAGTCACATTGCCGAAAAAGGGGATGCCGTATTGTTATCACCAGCTTGTGCGAGTTTCGATTTATTCCAAAACTACGAAGACAGAGGACAACAGTTTAAAGTAGCCGTACAGAATTTATAATTTGGTTATGCGGTTATTTGGTTATCTGAATTACGAATAACCGAATCCACAAATCCACAAATCCACACTATGAAAGAACTAATTCACAGTTTAAAAGGAGATAAAGTCATCTGGGCCTTCGTGGCTCTGTTGGCGTTATTTTCGTTTATGCCGGTGTTTAGTGCGAGTAGCAATTTGGCTTACATGCGCCACGGTTCCGGAAATGCGTTGACGTATTTGCTGAAACACGGAGCACAGGTGTTTGTTGGGTTTTTTATTTTATACAAAATTCATAAGGTTCCGTACCATTATTTCAGAACCATTTCAAGGTTATTATTGCCTGTCGTTTGGCTGCTCTTAATTTACACCTTGCTCAAAGGAACGGTAATCGAAGGCGCCAATGCCAGCCGTTGGATTCAGATTCCGTTTATCGGCATTACATTCCAGACTTCCACTTTGGCTTCGATAGTGTTGTATGTTTTTGTGGCGCGTTATTTGTCCAAAACCAGAGAAACCCCTATCACTTTTCAATCGTCTTTATGGGAATTATGGACATCGGTTTTCATTACTTTAATCTTGATTTTGCCAGCGAATTTATCTACGGCAGCGTTGATTTTTTCGATGGTGATGATGTTGGCTTTCATTGGTAAATACCCATTGAAATATATCGGAATCATTATCGGTGCCGGAATCATTGGCTTGACCTTTTTCATACTTGTTGCCAAAGCCTTTCCGGGAGCCTTTCCCAATCGTGTGGATACCTGGATTGCCCGTATCGATAATTTCACCAGCGACAAACCCGATGAAGATGATTACCAAATTGAGAAAGCTAAAATCGCTATTGCTTCCGGTGGAATTTATGGTTTAGGACCCGGGAAAAGTGTACAGAAAAACTTTTTGCCACAATCATCTTCCGATTTTATCTACGCAATCATTGTGGAAGAATATGGTCTTTTAGGAGGATTATTAGTCTTGGGATTATACCTGTTGTTGCTGTTCCGATTTGTAGTAGCGGCACACAAAGCCAATTCGCTTTTCGGAAAACTCGTCGTCATTGGCTTAGGATTCCCCATTATTTTTCAGGCAATGACTAACATGGCAGTGGCTGTGGAATTATTGCCGGTAACGGGACAAACCTTACCCTTAATCAGTTCGGGAGGAAGTTCCATTTGGATGACGTGTATTGCTTTGGGAATCATTTTAAGCGTGACCAAAAAAGACGAAGAAATTGCCGAAGAACAAGCCGAAAAACAAAAACGCGAAGACGCTTTGCAAAAGCTAATCGATAAACAACTAAAAGAAGACGAGGAAACCGAACAGGAAGATTTCTCGATTGAAGACAAAACCAATCCATTGGAACCAATTTTAAAAAGAAGTTAAGCATGGGCAAATTAAAATTCATATTAAGCGGTGGCGGTACGGGTGGACATATCTATCCGGCGGTGGCGATTGCCAATGAATTAAAGTTGCGTTTTCCGGATGCGGAGTTTCTTTTTGTAGGTGCCCAAGACAAAATGGAAATGCAAAAAGTACCCCAATCCGGTTATAAAATCGAAGGATTGTGGATTGCCGGTTTGCAACGAAAATTGACAGTACAGAACATGATGTTCCCATTCAAGCTAATGAGCAGTTTGTGGAAATCAAGAAAAATAATCAGAAAGTTCAAACCCGATGTAGTAATCGGAACTGGTGGTTTTGCCAGTGGCCCTTTATTACAAGCGGCGAACAGTTTCAATATACCAACCGTGATTCAGGAACAAAATTCCTATCCGGGTATTACGAACAAATTGTTGAGCAAAAAAGCCAATGCGATTTGTGTAGCGTATGAAAATTTGGAGCGCTTTTTTCCAAAAGAAAAAATCGTGTTCACTGGAAATCCCGTTCGTCAGGATTTGTTAGATGTGGAAACCAAAAGACAGGAAGGTATCGCCTATTTTAAATTAGACACCAATAAAAAAACATTGTTAATTCTCGGCGGAAGCTTAGGAGCCAGAAGAGTAAACCAGTTAATCGCTAAAGAACTCGATTTTCTTTTGGCAAGTGGCGTTCAGGTTTTTTGGCAATGTGGAAAATTGTATTTTGACGAATACCAACATTTCAACGAAAAAGAAAATGTGCAGGTCGTTGCCTTTATTGACCGAATGGATTTAATTTATGCCGCAGCTGATTTTGTGATTTCGCGTGCCGGAGCTTCATCGGTTTCGGAGTTGTGTTTGGTGGGAAAACCGACCATATTCATTCCGTCACCCAATGTAGCCGAAGATCATCAAACCAAAAATGCGAAAGCCATCGTTGATAAAAATGGCGCCATTCTTTTAAAGGAAAGTGACCTGGATGCAAGGTTTGAAGAAACCTTTTCCGATTTGATTTCCAATGAAGATTTACAGGTAACGTTAAGTGATAATATCAAAAAACTGGCAAAACCAAACGCGACTAAAGACATTGTAGCAGAAATAATAAAATTGATAAAATAAAGTGAATCTAAACCAAATCCATAACGTCTATTTCATCGGCATCGGAGGCATCGGAATGAGTGCTTTGGCTCGTTATTTCCAGAACATTGGCAAAAATGTTTCGGGCTACGACAAGACACCAACTATGTTGACCGATGAGCTTGTTGCAGCTGGAATGAACATTCACTTTGAAGACAATATCAGTTTAATTCCGGCTGATTATTATACCGAAAACACCTTGATAATTATTACGCCGGCTGTTCCCAAAACGCACTCGGAATGGAATTACTTTTTGGAAAGAGAGTACGTGGTGAAAAAACGCGCCGAAGTATTGGGCATTATCACCAAAGATACCTTTTGTTTCGCCGTTGCCGGGACGCACGGGAAAACAACAACTTCCAGTATTCTTGGTCATATTTTGTATGAAAGTGGTGCTGATGTTACTGCTTTCCTTGGTGGCATTGTAGAAAATTACCATTCCAATTTAATCGGAAATGGAAAAACGGTTACTGTTGTAGAGGCAGATGAATTCGACCGTTCGTTCCTGCATCTGCATCCGGATATTGCCTGCGTAACTTCGATGGATGCGGATCATTTGGATATTTATGGTGATAAATCGGCAATCGAAGATTCGTTCCGCGAATTTGCTGCCAAAGTAGCAAATAAAAATAAGCTGTTCGTTCCGAAAGGTTTACCATTAGAAGGCTTAACCACCGGAATCGAAGAAGACTCAACTTATAAAGCTTTCAACATCCGAATAGAAAATGGTTTTTATGTTTTTGATGTGCAAACGCCGTCGGAAACCATCCAGAACTTGCAATTCGGTTTGCCCGGAAGACACAATTTAATGAATGCTCTGATGGCTTTGGCGATGGCTAAAACTTATGGTACCCCAACCGAGTCCATTGCTAAAGCCCTGGCATCATTTAAAGGAATTCAGCGTAGATTTTCGTATCAGATTAAGTCGAAAGACTTGGTTTATATTGATGATTATGCACATCATCCGACTGAAATTAACGCGGTCCACCAAGCCGTTCGCGAATTGTATCCGAATGAAAAAGTGTTGGCGATTTTCCAGCCACATTTATTCAGCAGAACCAAAGATTTTGCCGATGATTTTGCCAACAGTTTGTCGCAATTCGATGAAATCTTACTGTTAGATATTTATCCGGCCAGAGAATTACCAATGGAAGGAATCACCTCAAGTTGGCTGCTTTCCAAAATGGAAAATCCAAATAAAAAATTGATTTCCAAAGCCGATTTAATTCCAACAATTTTGGCCAACGACGCTAAAATAATTGTAACCATCGGTGCCGGAGATATTGGAGAATTAGTTCCTAACATTAAGAAGGCTTTATTATGAAAATTTTCACCTGGACAAATATCAGATTGGTCTTGATGGTTGCGGTCGTAATCTTCCTGTATTCGTTCACTTCGCACCGAAATGCGTTGCGAAAAATTAAAAAAACAGAGGTGATTTTTGTGGGCGAAAAGAACCTTTTTTTGAAACCGGAAACGGTTAATAAATTGTTAATAGAAAAAAATCAGGACCTAAAAACATTAAAAAAAGATGGGTTAGATTTGAATAAATTGGAAAAGTCCATCAACCAACAAAAATTGATTGAGAAAGCAGATGTGTTTGTCAGTGTTGATGGGGTTTTAAAAGCGGTGGTGAAACAAAAAACACCTCTTGGGCGAGTGTTTGACGAGACGGGTTCTTTCTATATTGATAATGAGGGAAATAGTATGCCGTTATCGGATAATTATACCGCCAGAGTGCCGCTACTATCGGGGGAGATTACAGTAGTAAAAAAAGAAAAATTATCTGAAGTTTTACGGATGATTGCTGAAGATGATTTTTTGAAAAAAAATATCATTGGTGTACAGGTTTTGCCTAACGGTAGCCTGATTATGGCGAACCGGAATTACGATTATCAAATCGATTTTGGAAGAACTATTAACATCGAGACTAAATTTAAGAATTACAAAGCATTTTTTCAGAAGGCTGTTTCCGATAGCACTTTGAACAAATACAAAAGAATCAACCTGAAGTTTACCAAGCAAGTGGTGTGCATAAAATAGAAGATTATGGAAAAAGAGAATATTGCAGTCGGATTAGACATTGGAACAACCAAGATTGTTGCCATGATTGGCAAGAAAAATGAGTATGGAAAATTAGAGATTTTGGGCGTTGGAAAATCCAAAAGTCTTGGTGTGGCACGCGGTGTAGTAAATAATATCACGCAAACCATTCAGTCAATTCAGCAAGCAGTTCTTGAAGCGGAAAATAATTCAGGATACAAAATTAACGATGTGGTGGTTGGGATTGCCGGACAACACATTCGCAGCATTCAACACACCGATTACGTTATCAGAACCAACCCGGAAGAAGTAATCAGCGGTAGAGATATTCAGTTGTTGATTGATCAGGTAAATAAACTGGCAATGCTTCCCGGAGAAGAAATCATCCACGTATTGCCACAGGAATTCAAGATTGACGGACAATCGGAAATCAAAGAGCCTATAGGCATGTACGGTGGTAGACTGGAAGCCAGTTTCCACGTAGTAGTAGGACAAGCGTCTTCTATCCGCAATGTGGGCAGATGCATCCAAAGTTCAGGTATTGAATTGTCAGGATTGACGTTGGAGCCATTAGCTTCGGCTGATGCGGTGTTGAGTCAGGAAGAAAAAGAAGCCGGTGTTGCGTTGATTGACATAGGGGGTGGAACTACCGATTTAGCTATTTTCAAAGATGGTATCATTCGTCATACTGCTGTTGTCCCATTTGGTGGAAACGTAATTACAGATGATATCAAAGAAGGCTGTTCGATTATCGAAAAACAAGCCGAATTGTTAAAAACCAAATTCGGTTCGGCCTGGCCAGGAGAAAATAAAGACAATGAAATTGTATCGATTCCGGGATTGAGAGGAAGAGATCCCAAAGAGATTTCATTAAAGAATTTGTCGAAAATAATTCACGCGAGAGTGGTTGAAATTATTGAGCAAGTGTTCACCGAAATCAAAGCCTACGGACACGAAGATCCGCGCAAAAAATTAATTGCCGGAATCGTATTAACCGGTGGTGGTTCGCAGTTGAAACACATCAAACAATTGGTGGAATATATCACCGGCATGGACACCAGAATTGGGTATCCAAACGAACATTTGGCAGGCAATTCGAGCGAAGAAATTTCCAGTCCGTTGTTTGCAACTGCTGTAGGATTGGTGATGAACAGCATCGAAAACAATTCGAACAGCGCTTATAAAATTGAACTGAAAGAAGTAGTAGCGGAAGCACCAAAACAAGTGGTTTTCCAACCGGTAGCGGAAGAAAAAATAGAAGAAGAAGTTTTCAATGAAGTAGAATTACCAGTTTCCAAAATTGAAAATGAAACGACCGAAAGCAAAATCAGAAGATCCTTTTTTGACCGCTATGTAGATAAGATTAAAGATTTTTTAGATAACGCAGAATAGAAACCCTGAGGTTTCAGATAATTTCGCTTTAGCGAAACACAAAAGACAAACAGAATACAGAATATATAATACCTAACAAAACCAAAATAGTATGATAAGCAACTCAGAATTTGGAAGCATCTCATTTGATTTACCAAAAAATCAATCAAATGTGATTAAAGTAATCGGAGTTGGTGGCGGCGGAAGCAACGCGATCAATCACATGTTCAAACAGGGCATAAAAGGAGTTGATTTTATAGTTTGTAATACAGACTCACAAGCACTTCAAAACAGCCCGGTACCCAATAAGATCCAGTTAGGCGTAAACTTAACCGAAGGTCTTGGCGCAGGCGCTAATCCTGATGTAGGACAACAATCCGCTTTAGAAAGTGTGGGCGACATTGAAAAGATGTTGGATACCAATACTAAAATGGTGTTCATTACAGCCGGTATGGGTGGTGGGACAGGAACAGGTGCTGCTCCGGTCATCGCACAATTGGCCAAAGAACGTGATATCCTTACGGTCGGAATCGTAACTATTCCTTTCCAGTTTGAAGGGAAAGTGCGTTCAGAACAAGCGTTGTTAGGCGTTGAAAAATTAAGAAAACAGGTCGACTCTTTAATTGTTATTAATAACAATAAATTGAGAGAAGTATACGGAAATTTAGGGTTCAAAGCCGGATTCTCCAAAGCGGACGAAGTGTTAGCTACGGCTTCTCGTGGGATTGCCGAAGTAATTACACACCACTACACTCAGAATATCGACTTGAAAGATGCCAAAACGGTATTGTCTAATAGCGGAACAGCCATCATGGGTTCGTCTATCGCTACTGGGGATAACCGTGCCAAAGAGGCTATCATTACTGCTTTAGATTCTCCGTTATTGAATGACAATAAAATCTCCGGTGCCAAAAACGTATTGTTGCTTATCGTTTCGGGTTCCAACGAAATTACTATTGACGAAATCGGTGAAATCAATGACCACATCCAATCGGAAGCGGGTCATAATGCCAACATCATTATGGGAGTTGGTGAAGATGAAACGTTAGGTGAAGCGATTGCGGTTACCATCATTGCTACAGGTTTCAATGTAGAACAACAAAATGGGATTGTTAATACCGAAGTAAAGAAAATCATCCACACCTTGGGTGACGAACAAAAATTGGTACGCGATTTAACGCAAAAACCAGTGGAAGTTTTTCAATCCATCGTAGAAACACCAACGGAAGTAAAAGAAGAAAAAATCGTATTCGAATTAATCGAAGATGAGATAGAAACTCCAACAGTAACTGCGGCTATTGTTGATGATAACGAATTAATAGCGATGAACCAATTCATCCGCAATCTGGATGTGACTTTTGAAATCGTATCGCCAATCATGGACATCGATTACAAAGTAACCACTCCTGAGGTTCGTGAAATGAAAGTGATAGAGCCGCAAAACATTGTAGAAGAAGAACAAATTACTTTTACGTTTGATATTCCGGCAGCCTTTGAAAAAGCAGAACCGATTGAAGCTGTACAAGAAGAAAGCAAAATTGTTTTCGATTTGTCAGAAGCTAATGATATCGTAGTGAACGAACCAGTACAATTTGTTCCGGTAACCGAACTAAACGAAGAAGGCGTTATCAAATATTCTTTAGAAGAATACATGGAGTTGGAAAACGACTTATTGAACTCCAAACCAGCAGCAGCTGTGGTAGAAGAGCCAATTGCCGAAGAGCTGAACATTATCATGAAAGCCCAACCGGAAGTTGAAAAAACACAGGCTCCCGTAGTGATGCATTTTGACGATGTTTCTCCGGTAGAAATGACCATCGAAGAAACGTTGAAACACAGAGCTGACGAGCGCAGAAGAAAGTTAAAAGAGTTCAATTACAAATTCCACAACAATCCTTCCCGTATCGAAGAATTAGAAAAAGAACCAGCATACAAACGCCTTGGTGTTGACCTGTCAAACAACGCCGACAATACTGCAAACTCAAGAATGTCTTTGGGCACTGATAGTAACGACGATTTACAAATCAGAACCAACAATTCATTCCTGCACGATAATGTAGATTAATCTGCCATTTTTTTAATCGGATAACCCGAAAATTTCACTGAGATTTTCGGGTTATTTTTTTTACCTTCGCAGTGCTTTTTAGGAGCGAATGGTTCGGGCTGTTTCAGTCATCCATTTTCCTGCTGTCCGCACTACATGGTAGTCGCTCCCATCAGGGCTAAAAAGTAAATCCTAATGATTAAACGTAAATAGAAATACAATGAGTTTAGAAACACAAATCATGGACGAAATGAAAAACGCCATGAGAGCCAAAGATACTGTCGCTTTAGAAGCTTTAAGAGCCATCAAATCGGGTATCATCTTAGCCAAAACCGAAGCCGGTGCCAGCGATGTTTTAGCCGCTGACGACGAAATCAAATTATTGCAACGTTTGGTAAAACAACGTAAAGACAGCGCCGCCATTTATACAGAACAAAACCGTGCCGACTTAGCCGCACCCGAATTGGCGCAAGTAGCCGTTATAGAGAAGTTTTTACCGGCACAGTTATCTGAGGCCGAAGTAGAAGCTATAGTAGCTAAAATCATCGCAGAAGGTGGTTTTTCAGGCATGGCCGCTATGGGTCAGGTGATGGGGAAAGCCTCAGCAGCCTTAGCCGGCAAAACCGATGGCAAAACCATTTCGACTATCGTTAAAAAATTATTGGCATAAGCGAATAAAATGGCTGCGTAGTTCAACTGGATAGAATATCAGATTTCGGCTCTGAGGGTTGGGGGTTCGAATCCCTTCGCGGTCACATAAAATGCCTGAGAGATAATCTCAGGCATTTTTTATTTCTACTCTAAAATAGATTGCTTATTATTGGCATAAATATAAAAGTATGATTATCATTTTAATTGTGATTTTAGCCTTATCGCTATTGGCTTTGCTGCTTTTTTTTAATATCGTTTTTTATGTGGTGGAGTATTATTACAGCCTTGTTTTTGGTAAACCTTTATTTGTTCATTTTTATACTCATTTAAAAACACTTTCGCCACAGGAAGAATCCATACTGCGTCAAAAGTTTCAGTTTTATAATTCCCTTACGGATAAAAAGAAACACTATTTTAGGCACAGAGTGGCTAAGTTCCTCGAAAGCTATACATTCATTGAAAGAGAAGATTTTTTGATTACAAATGAAGTCAAGCTACTGGTGGCGGCTACTTATGTGATGCTTACTTTCGGAATGCGAAGTTATCTTATTGATGAATTTGATAAAATAATACTATATCCCGACGAATATTATTCAACTGTTAGCGAGGAATATCATAAAGGAGAATTCAATCCAAGACTAAAAGCGGTTGTCTTTTCCTGGAAAGATTTTTTACTGGGGTATGAAATCAGCAATGACAATCTAAACCTCGGAATACATGAGTTCACCCATGTTATCCTTTTCCATGGTTTAAAGAAGAATGATGCCAGTGCCACCATTTTTTCAAGCCGGTTTAACCGACTGAAAAAAGAAGTAATGCATCCGCCAAACAGACAGCGCCTCATCAATTCAAACTATTTCAGGGTTTATGCCTACACCAATGAGTTTGAATTTGTATCGGTAATCATCGAACATTATTTTGAAACACCCCAGGATTTCAAAAGAGAATTCCCGGAGTTGTTTTTGAATGTGAGTTTACTGCTCAACTACCAACCGTAATGGGTTAATTATATTACCAGAAAACAGTATATAAAGCCGCCAGAACAGCTACAATAATCAGCATTCCAACAGTAAAGCTTGGCGACATTTTGAACATCGTTTTGTTTACTTCCAAGCCGTTGGTCTGGACGCCTTTTCTGTTTTCATACATACTGATGATATACATTCCAATCACACAAATCAGGAACACAAATCCCATCCGGTCAATAAACGGAATCTCGTAAATACCATTAGCATTCGGTACCGCAAATCCCATTGGATTCAGGAATGATAAATCGACAAAAGCCGGCATGAATTTGAAAATAATCGAGAATAGAAACCCGCCAATTGTGGCAAATAAAGCCGCATTGGAAGTCGTTTTTTTCCAGAAGAACCCTAAGATGAACATCGCAAAAACACCCGGACTCACAAAACCGGTATATTCCTGAATGTATTGGAAACCGCCTTTTTTGTCAATGCCTAAAAACGGAGCTACAATAACCGCAACAATCATGGCCGTTATGATAGTCATTTTTCCCATGCTTACTAATTTCTTCTCGCTGGCTTCTACGTTTAATTTGTTTTTATAAATGTCTAACGTAAAAATCGTAGCGATACTATTGGCTTTTCCGGCTAACGAAGCTACAATGGCAGCCGTCAAAGCGGCAAAGGATAATCCTTTCAAACCAACCGGCAGCAGATTTAGTAAAATTGGATAAGCTCTGTCTGGATTTACAGTTCCGTCTTGTAGCATTTCGGTGTGAAAGTGTCCGTTTTGGTATAAAACATAAGCGGCAATTCCGGGTAAAACCACGATGACCGGCATTAATAATTTTAAGAAGGCTGCGAATAAGATGCCGCCACGCGCTGTTTTTAAATCGGCGCCCAAAGCCCGCTGCGTGATGTATTGGTTGCAACCCCAGTAATTCAAATTGATAATCAGCATTCCGCCAATCAATACGGAAAGCCCTGGCAAGTCCATGTAATTCGGATTCGTCTTGTCAAATATCATGTGGAAATGGTCATTGGCATGGGTCGTCATCAAAGTAAAACCATTGAGAACTCCGGTAGAACCAAATTCGGTAGCGACCAAATTCAACGCTAAATACGTTGTTACCAATCCGCCCAAAATCAAAAAGAACACCTGAATCACATCGGTATAGCCAATCACTTTCATGCCGCCAAGCGAAATCATCACAGCAAAAAGCGCCAAGAAAACCATACAGAAAGTAATGTTCAATCCGGATATGCTACTAATCGCCAAAGCGCCTAGGTATAAAATTGAAGTCAGATTCACCAAGACATAAAGTAACAACCAAAACACCGCCATAATCATCGCCACATTGCTGTTGTAACGCTTATTCAGGTATTGCGGCATGGTGAAGATTTTGTTCTTCAGATAAACCGGCATAAAGAAAACCGCCACGATGACCAGTGTTGCTGCCGCCATCCATTCGTAGGTTGCAATGGCCAATCCCATTTTGAAACCGCTACCGCTCATTCCGATGAATTGCTCGGCACTGATGTTACTGGCAATTAACGAAGCGCCAATGGCCCACCAGGTCAACGAACCTTCCGCTAAAAAGTAATCGTTACTACTGGTTTGTGCTTTCTTTTTTCGGTTGTAAATCCAATAGCCGTATCCGACAATAATGACGAAATACAGCAAAAAAACGATATAGTCTTTGGTGGTTAGGGTTTGCATGTTATTTGGTTTTAGTTTTGTAATGTAGGGTTGGTAAGTCTCTTAAAATTTTGGCACTTTGTTCCGGTGAAATATCGCGTTGTGCTTCGCCCAGCATTTCGTAGCCGACCATGAATTTCTTTACGGTTGCACTTCGCAACAAAGGCGGATAAAAATGCATGTGAAAATGCCATTCGGGATGCGAAATCCTATCGGTTGGTGTTTGATGAATTCCCGAAGAATACGGAAAAGAAGTCTCAAAAAGATTGTCGTATTTCACCGTGATTCCTTTTAAGATTTCGGCAAATGCGGTGGTTTCTTCCTTATTCATGGCAATGATATTGCCAAAATGTCTTTTGCTGATAATCATCGTTTCATAAGGCCAGGTTGCCCAAAAAGGCACCAAAACCACAAAATGATCGTTCTCCAGCACGATGCGTTCTTCTTTTTTCAATTCTTCGTTTACATAGTCTTTCAGCAAACTGGTTTTGTTTTTTTCGTAATAGGAGCGAAGGCTTTTTTGGGTTTTTTCGACTTGTGTCGGCAACGAAGATTGTGCCCAAATTTGTCCGTGCGGATGCGGATTGCTGCACCCCATCACGCTGCCTTTGTTCTCAAAAATCTGAATGTAATTAATGAAGTTGTGGCTGCCCAGTTCAATGTATTGTTCGGCCCAGGTGAGTATTACTTTTTCAATAGCCGAAACTTCCATTTCGGGTAAGGTGAGGTTGTGTTTGGGCGAAAAGCAAACCACTTTGTTAATGCCCCGTTCCGGTTTTAATTGAAACAAGGGTTTGTTGTTGTTTTTAAAGGAAACTTCCTCTTTCAGCAAAGCTGAAAAATCATTTTCGAACACGTAGCAATCGGTATACTCTTCATTTTTCACACCATTGGCACGCACATTTCCGGCACATAAATAACAGTCTTTATCGTGTTCTGGGCGATTGTCTTCGGCTATTTTTTCCTTTTGACCTTGCCACGGCCGCTTGGCGCGATGCGGCGAAACCAAAATCCATTCGTCAAGCAAAGGATTGTATCTTCGGTGTGGGTGCTCGTTATTATTGAAATGTTGCATGATTTAGTTTTTGTAAAGCGTAGTGCCTTTTGAAATTTTTATTTTATAGGGTTTCAATTCGATGCCAAAAGCGTTGCGGTATTGTTGGGAAATGCGTTCAATGAGTTCATTTTCGGAACCTTTTTCCACCAAATTAATGGAACAACCACCAAAACCGCCGCCCATCATTCTCGAACCTAAAACCGATTTTTCATGTTGTACGGCATCGACTAAAAAGTCAATTTCATCACAACTCACTTCATATTCTTTGGACAAGCCTTCGTGTGTTTCAGACATTAATTTGCCCAGTTTTTTGAAATCAGCTTGTGTCAAAGCAGTAGTCGCATCTAAAACGCGCTGGATTTCTTTCACAACAAAATGACAACGTTTGAAAACAGTATCGCCTAATTTTTCGCGGAGCTCCAAAACCATTTTTTCAGAACAGTCTCTAAACGTTTTGACTTCCGAAAAGTGCTGTTTGATAATCGCCAAGCCTTGCTCTACTTCTTGTCTTCGGACATTATACCCTGAAGTCAAATGCGTATGCTTTACATTGCTGTCCAATAAAAGTAACGAATATTTTTTGAAATCCGCTTTGTAATATTCATAGTCAAGCGTGTTGCAATCGAGTTTGATAACGCTGTTTTTTTTGCCAAAAACCGAAGCAAACTGATCCATAATGCCACAGTTGACGCCGGCAAAAGTATGTTCTGCTTTTTGTCCGATGAGCGCAATCTCTTCTTTGGTTAAACCCAAATCAAACAGCGTATTCATGGCGTAAGCAATCCCACATTCCAACGCAGCAGAAGAAGAAAGTCCGGCACCCATTGGGATGGTACTACTGAAAACGATGTTAAAACCATTCATAGCAAACCCTCTTTCTTTCAATTGATACAAAACGCCCAGAATATAATTGGCCCACATTTTATCAATGGGTTTCAAGTCATCGTTTAAATCAAATTTATAGGCTTCGTTCAAATCTTTGGCAATTAACGTGCATTCAGAAGTGTCATTTTTGGAAATGGCAAAGCAGATGTATTTGTTGATGGCGGCCGGCATCACAAAGCCATCATTGTAATCAATGTGTTCCCCAATGATATTGATTCTTCCCGGCGAAAGGAAAATGTATTCCGGTGTTTTTTGAAGTATTTTTTCAAAATGTTCCGAAGTATGCTGGATTAATTTCTTTTTCATCAGTTAAGATTTCACAAGGTTGATTATGGTAGAACCGGAGTTTAGTCCGTTCGATTTGGCTTCCAGTTTTATGGACCCCGCAGTTTTTCCGGCTTGAATAATGATTTGACATTTTCCGTTGAAGGCACTTCTTTGCCAGGCACCGTCCTTGCATTTATCCGGTTCGTGAGAACTTGGGTCGCCATTGCCCACTCCTATAATTTTGGCATCGCCGGTTAGATAAAACTTCACCATATTATCAGCAATCGGAACTTCACGTCCTTTGTCATCGGTTAAGGAAATATTGATTACTGTAGCATCAGTACCGTCAGCCATCAATGTGGTTTTGTCGGGGGCCATTACCACATTGACTACCTGATCGGTGGTTTCTACTTTTGAGGTTATTTTTTTGCCTTTTTTATAGCCAATAGCTTCCAGCGTCCCGGGTTCGTAATTGACTTGCCATTGCAAATGACTGTTTCTCGGCATTACTTTTTTGCCCAAACTTTTGCCATTTAAGAAAAGTTCCACGTCATCAGCATTGGAGTTCACCCAGACATCTATAGGTTTTCCTATTTTTTCAGGCCAATTCCAGTGGGGAGATATGTGCAAAACATCTTCATCGGTCCACCAACTTTGATAGTAGTAATAAATATTTTTTGGGAAACCACACACATCCATGATTCCGAAATGAGAGTTTACATTTGGCCATTTATAGGGAGTTGGTTCCCCGCGATAATCAAAACCGGTCCAGACAAAACCACCTTGCCAATAATCATTTTCAGCGGCTAGTTTCCACCAGTCTTCGGCTTTACTGGCCCACCATGGCGCGGTAATATCTTGATCGGGAACATAGGCTCTGATGCTGTCTTTTTCATAAATGCCACGAGTGGTTACGGTACTTCCCATTTCAGTTCCGATCAAAGGCTGATTCGGATGGTCTTTGTGGTAATCGGCGACAGCAAATTGACGGTAATTGAAACCGCGAACCGGAATCACTTCATTAACTCCATTGAATTCATTACCCATATCGGCAGCATACGTACTCGTTCTTGACGGGTCTAGTTCTTTTTGTTTGGCCAAAAGTGTTTGTGCTATTTTTTTGCCGTGTTCTGTTTTTTGAATCCAGCCTTCTTCGTTTCCGATAGACCACAGAAATACAGAAGGATGATTTCGGTCTCTCAAAATCAATCGCTCGAATTGGTTTATGTATTCCGGACTGCTGTTGAGTAAACGTTGTTCGTCCAGCACCAACATGCCCAAGCTGTCACAAGCTTCCAGAAGTTCAGGCGTAGGAGCATTGTGACTGGTTCTGTAGGCATTAGAGCCTAATCTTTTTAATTGTTTGATGCGATAGTATTGCATATAATCAGGCATTGCACTACCGATGCCGGCATGATCCTGATGGTTGTTGGTGCCTTGAATTTTGAGGTGTTTCCCGTTTAAGAAGAAACCGTCTTTGGCATCAAATCTCACATTTCTGACACCAAATCGGGTTTTAGTCTGATAAACAATTTGACCATCCTGTTTCACTACTGAAAATGCTTTGTACAAATAGGGGTCTTCTAAAGACCACAGGCGGGCATTGTTTATCGTTAGTTTTTGTTTGACAGTTGATTGGGCATTTACCGCAAGTGACAATTTCTGTTCGTTAGTTTTGGCCAATACCTTTCCATTTCTGTCTGTGATATAGGAGTATACCGTACACTGGGAAGTTTTCAGATTTTTATTCTCAACGGAAGTCTCAATTGCTACAATTGCCTCTTTTCCTTTTATTTCCGGAACGACATACAAACCGCCTTCCGGGATGTGTAAGTTGTTGTATTGATTGAGCCATACATGGCGGTAAATTCCGGCACCTTCGTAGAACCAGCCTTCGTATTGGGTGGCATCGACTCTTACGACGAGTACATTTTCTTTATCAAAATTGATGTAATCGGTCACATCATAGGCCATCCCAACATAGCCGCTCATATTAGTTCCCACATAAAAACCATTTAACCAAATGGAAGCATTGCGATAAATACCGTCAAATTGAATTTGAAACCTATCATTAGCATCCTTTTTGTTTACCGAAAAATGCTTGCGATACCAGCCAATACTGGTTTCCGGATAAAATCCGCCCACCGGTTTGTAACCATGGGATTCCACATCAAAATTGGGAGAATTTTCAAAAGGCAACTCCACTGCCCAATCGTGTGGGACATTTACAGATGTCCAAGTGCTGTCGGCAAATTTTGGATCAATAGCTGTTTTTGCAGCGGCACCCGATTTAGAGAAAATCGTGGCAGTACTGTAATTAAAATCCTTATCGGGATTGGCAGCATGGCCGAAATGAAATTTCCAACCTTCATCAAAGTTGATTTTCTTTTGAGCGTTGGAAAGGAAGCCATTCAGTAAAAGACTGGCCAGTATCAATGCTGATTTTAAGGTTAGGTTACGCATATCCATTACTTTAATTTTCTTTAAAAGCATCTAAGGCCGGCGAAGGTTTGCCATCAGCCTGCCAAGCGCTTAAACTGTAATGACTCCAGCTTTTGGCGCCTTGCGGTTCCCAGTAAAGCACGCCCAATCCTTTGTGGTTCGGAACATTTTTTACGGCTTTAATCGTCGCTGCTAAAAGTTCGTAAGTGTTTTGCACTTTGTCATCTTCACCACCTACTTCCACCACCATAACTTCTTTGTCGTAACGTTTTGCCATGTCGTTTAAGTTAAATTGTAAATCGGCAATCGTTTCGCTGTAATCTTTTTTGATCCAATAGGGATAATAGGACATTCCGATTACGTCATATTTTACTTTTTGAGCAGTGGCATTGTCAAAGAAGGTTCGGAATTTGGCATTGTTGTTTCCTTCATCTACATGCACTATGACTTTGATGGATTGATCCACGGCTTTTGTAGCTTCGTATCCTTTGTTTAATAATTGGCCAAGTTGTTTCCAATTGTTGGTGCTTCCGTCAGGCCAAAGCATTCCGCCCGGAATTTCATTGCCAATTTGAACCCATTCCGGAGTTACACCTGCTTTTTTCAAGGCTGATAAAACATCAAAAGTATGGTTGTACACATCGTTTAGTAATTCAGGAAATGAATGTTTCTCCCAAGCTTTCGGTTTGAATTGCTTAGCCGGATCAGCCCAGGAATCGGAATAATGAAAATCAATCATAATGCGAAAGCCCATTTTTTGAGCCCGTACTGCCATGGCAACCGTTTCGTCTTTGCTGCAATGGCCGCTGGCTTTATCATCGTTCGGATTGACCCAAACCCGCAACCGAATTGAATTCATGCCGCGGTCTTTTAATAGTTGCAGACAATCTTTTTCGCGGCCATCGGAGTCGTAAAATTTATACCCTGTGGCTTCCATTTGGGGTAACCAACCTACATCGGCGCCTTTGGCAAAGGGTTTGTTTTGGCTGAAGCCAATTATTGAAAAGAATACTAATAAAATCGTTTTTTTCATAATTAATTAGCATTAAACACATCCATAGCAGGAAGTGCATTGTTATTAAAATCCCATAAAGCCTGGTTTTCCCATGAAGAACCATTGGTGGCCGTTGGCCCTCTGAAAGCTACCCATTCGGTTCCCCAATAACAAAAACCGATTCCGGATGTACTTTGGGTTAAACCATTTTTTATAGCAGAAAGAAACCCTTTTTGGCCTGTTTCTGTGGCAGGGAAAGCGGGAATTATTTGATTGTCTAATCCAATAATATTGTTGGTATAATCGTTATAACCAAAGGTAAACGGATAAGCTGTTTCGGCAATCAGTACTTTTTTGTTATATAATTGCCCCAAGCTATTGATGGTGCTTTGCAGTGTAGCCAAATTTTTTCCGTGATATATTGGATAATAAGACAAACCGATGTAGTCATAATCGATGTTAGCCACTTTGCTGAAAAACCAATCAGAACCGGTAATTCCGGCGAAATGAAGCATGATTTTGGCAGTGGATGATTTACTTCTTACGGCTGCAGTAGCACTGGAAACCAATTGTAAATACTGACTTTCATTCGTTGATAATTTGCCTTCCGGCCAAAGCATCCCGTCGTTGGTTTCGTTGCCAATTTGAATAATGTCCGGATTGATTTCAGTCATTATTTGCGTGGTATAGGTAGCCACAGCCGTTTTCAAATCGGTAAATGATAAACTCTGCCAAGCCGCTGGTTTGGTTTGGTTTCCCGGATCAGCCCAAGTGTCTGAATAGTGAACGGTGAGCCAAACTTTCAAACCGGCCTGTTTTACCCGGAGTGCTAAAGCTTTTACTTCAGCCAGTCCCGAATGACCGTCGGAAGGATTTTGCCAAAGGCGAATTCGGATGGCGTTGCAACCGGCATTTTTTAGTGTGGTTATGGCGTCTTCTGCCTGATTGTTGTGTTTGTAAATGGTTCCTTCGCTTTCGATTAAAGGCAAAAAAGACATGTCGGCACCGCGAATGAAAGTGTCTTCTACAACGGGTTGAGGAGTTGAACTACTGTCGGAAGAACAAGAAAATAAGGTGATGGTAAGTAAACTGAAAATTAGTTTTTTCATACTTGATAGATTATAGGTTTTCAAATTTGAATGTTGTTTGGTGTAAATATTCTTCCTCTTTTTTCAATAAAGCACTCGGAAAATGAGAATGATTTGGAGCATCGGGAAAGTTTTGTGCTTCAAAGCAAATGCCGCTTTTGGGATGATAATTTGCCTTTTCTTTTCCTTTTATTTGGCCAAAACAATTACCGCCAACATAAATGTGAACAGCTGGTTGATTCGTTAGTACCGTCATTTTTAATTTGTTTTTTTTGCTGTAAAGAACCGCCGCTTTTTTACCAGTAAGCACAAAAGTGTTGTCAATGGATGTTGGGCAATTTTTGGCAACAGCAAAATCAAAAGGATGGTTTTCTAACGAGATAAAATTTCCGGTTGGAATAAGTTCATCAGTGGTTTCCAATATTTTATCAGAATTGACCAAAAGCGTTTGATTGGTAATATCATCGGAATGTCCGTCAAGATTAAAATAACTGTGTTGGGTTAAATTAATGATGGTGTCTTCTGAGGATTTAGCGATAAAGGTTATTTTAAGTTCGTTGTCTTCGGTTAACATATAAGTCACTTCCACATATAATTCTCCCGGGAAATTTTCTTCGTTGTTCTTACTGGTGTATTCTAGTGTGATGGAGGGATTTTCCTCGTCGGAGATTGATTTTACATTCCAAAATTTTCGACTGAACCCAATGGAGCCGCCATGAATTTGATGCGAGTTCCAATTTTTGGATAAGTCAATAGTTTTTCCGTTCAATGAAAAAGAGCCATTGTTGATTCTGCCGGCATAACGACCCACAATGGCGCCGAGATAAGGAGCACTTGGCAAATCAAAGGAATTGATATAATCTTCTAAAGTTTCAAATCCCAATACGACATCTACTTTTTCTCCAGTTGAGTTGGGGATTTTTAAGGAAGTAATGGTGGCACCATAGTTTATCACAGAGAATTCACAACCATTTTTATTACTCAGGGTATGACGGAAAACCACTTGGTTAGTAGTTAGCTCCCCAAATAATTTCGTATTTTTTGTACTGTAAATTTGTGAAAAATGATTTTTATTCATTGCTTTTTTATCAATATGATAACGAAATTATTATTTATTCTTTCGCTTCCATACCACTACCTACCAGTTTTTTCATATCTTGCTACCAGTTAGTGCATTTCGATGAAAATTATTACTATAAATAATCAGTCAAATCAACCCAAATACAAACAGATAGTGCTTTCTGTTGAAATGGCTATTGCCGAAAAAAGACTGAAGCGGGATGAGAAATTACCTTCAGTTAACAAAGTCAGTTTGGAGTTTTCCATTTCCAGGGATACCGTTTTGCTGGCGTATGATGAATTGAAAAAAAGAGGCATTATTTACGCTATTCTGGGCAAAGGCTATTATGTGAAAAGCGTTGAGTTTACTTTGGAACAGCGTATCTTTCTGTTGTTTGATGAACTAAATGCGTTCAAAGAGGATTTGTATAATTCTTTTATGGCGCATGTCAACAAAAATTTTCAAATCGACATTTTCTTCCACCATTTCAATTTAGAAATGTTTAAAAAACTCGTTAACGAGAGCAGAGGGAATTACTCAAAATATATTATTATGCCATCCAATCTGGAAGGAACTACGGAGTTTATTAAAACCTTGCCGTTGAACAGTACTTACATTTTGGATCAGACTAATGAAAAACTAAGTGATTATCCTGCCGTTTATCAAAATTTCACAACTGATATGTATGATGCTTTGGTTTTTGGCAAAGATAAATTAGACAAATATGAGGAGCTGATTTTGATATTTCCGGGAGATAAAGAGCCCATAGGAATGGTAGCCGGTTTTGAAAATTTTTGCAGGGAAAATGGGTGTAAACATAAAGTCGTTGCGACATTTGATAATGATGCAATTGAAAAAGGCAGCTTGTTTATCATTCCGAGTGACCGGCATTTAGTGAATGTTATCGAACAGTCGAAAAGTCAAAACCTAAAATTGGGAGTTGATTTTGGCATCATTTCCTATAACGAAACCTCCTTGAAAAAAGTTGTAGAAAACGGCATCACAACCATTTCAACAGATTTCAAAGTCATGGGGAAAATTTTGGCCGAAATGATTAATACCAATTCTAAACAACAACTGAAAAACAGCAGCCAATTAATAATCAGAAATTCTATTTAAAGGAATTAGAATGTTGTGATTTTTTTCAAGTCGGCGATGGTTAGCGTTGGGTCTTCGGCTTTAAAAACAAAGCTTCCCGCTACTAAAACATCAGCACCGGCTTCAACCAGTTGTTTGGCATTTTTATTGGTCACGCCACCATCAATTTCGATAAGAGTAGCAGCGTTTTTTCGGATGATTAGCTCTTTTAGTTTTGCCACTTTTGAATATGTATTTTCAATAAAAGATTGTCCGCCAAAACCTGGATTTACACTCATCATGCAAACCAAATCGATATCCTGAATCACATCTTCCAACAAATCCACACTGGTATGCGGATTTAAAGCCACGCCGGCTTTCATGCCTTCGGCTTTGATGGCTTGTAGCGTTCTGTGCAAATGCGTACAGGCTTCGTAGTGAACGGTTAAAATATTGGCGCCTAATTCGGCAAAAGTTTTGATGTATCGGTCGGGTTTAACAATCATTAAATGCACGTCGATGGTTTTCTTAGCATGTCTTTTAATGGCTTCCAAAACCGGCATCCCGAAAGAAATATTGGGAACAAAAGCACCGTCCATGATGTCGATGTGAAACCAGTCGGCTTCACTGTTATTAATCATTTCAATATCGCGTTGCAGATTAGCAAAATCAGCAGCAAGAACAGAAGGTGCAATAAGTGTATTTTTCATTGTTTGTGTTGTTTCGGCAAAGATAATTATAAAAAATAAAACTCCGGTAATCAGCCGGAGTTTCAATCATCAATCAAAAAACGAACAGTTAATCAGACTGTTGTTATCGTGCTTAGGATTATCCTAAATATGTTTTTAATATTTTACTTCTGGAAGTGTGTTTTAATCTGCGAATCGCTTTTTCCTTGATTTGACGTACACGCTCACGAGTTAAATCGAAAGTTTCTCCAATTTCTTCTAAAGTCATTGGGTGTTGATCGCCTAAACCGAAGTATAAACGCACTACGTCAGCTTCTCTTGGTGTTAAGGTCTCCAAAGAGCGCTCAATTTCTGTACGCAACGATTCGTGGATTAATTCTCTATCTGGATTTGGAGATTCGCCTGAACGCAAAACGTCGTAAAGGTTTGAATCTTCTCCTTCAACAAGTGGCGCATCCATGGATAAATGACGACCGGAGTTTTTCATGGACTCTTTTACATCATTAACTGTCATGTCCAATTCTTTGGCAATTTCTTCAGCAGAAGGTGGTCTTTCGTTAGATTGCTCTAACAAAGCGTACATTTTGTTGATTTTATTGATCGAACCAATTTTGTTCAAAGGCAAACGTACAATACGAGATTGCTCAGCCAAAGCTTGCAAAATCGACTGACGAATCCACCATACCGCATAAGAAATGAATTTGAAACCACGTGTTTCATCAAAACGTTGAGCTGCTTTAATCAACCCTAAGTTTCCTTCGTTAATCAAATCGGGAAGTGTTAATCCTTGATTTTGGTATTGTTTGGCTACCGAAACCACGAAACGCAAATTGGCTTTTGTCAATTTCTCTAACGCACGTTGGTCGCCGGCCTTGATTTTCTGAGCTAATTCTACCTCTTCATCAGCAGTAATTAAGTCAACTTTTCCAATTTCTTGTAGGTACTTGTCTAAGGAAGCAGTTTCACGGTTGGTTACCTGCTTGGTGATTTTGAGCTGTCTCATTAATGTATCTCCTTTACTTTAAAGTGTTCAGGTGGTTATACGTATTGAAAATCAAAAAAGTTACAAAATGATAAATAAAATTTAATGCAGGAGATCCACCTGGCTGTTTAATTTCTCTAAATAATAATCAATTTTTCTATTCGCCCGGTTGAAAAACAGCTGTTGTTCTTTGATTCCGGATTGGTTCAATAGTTTTGAATTGACAATTTGCTGGTCAAAAAATTGCTGGGCATTATGACAACTTTCCGGATGGTCAGTGATAAAATAACCAAGCAAAGTATAAGGGACAAACATCGTGAGTTTGTTTGCGGTTTCGATTAGCATATTGTTATTTAAAAGAATCAATTCGTTGTAAAAGAGCGAGTAGTTGGTGTTTGTCTTATTTGATTTTTCTTGAATCACCTTTAAAATTCTCTTTAAATCCTGATACAAAGCAGTGGCGTTTTTGAAAGAAAGTAAGCCAGCCTCATAAAAATATAGGATTTGCTGTAAACTACTGTTTATGGTGGTGTCATTCCAGATTTCCTTCACGCTAACCGTTTCGTATGTTTTTTTCAGCTTTTGCATGTGTTCCATAAACGATTCGTCAATTATGAAATACTCAAACGCTTCTTTGGGTTGGGTTTGATTTAAGAGCATCAGCCATACATAGGCCTTGAATTTAGACATTATCGTTCCATCCATAAAATAAAAAAGCGGAATGTCTTTGGCCGAATAATACAAGATTGCATCACTATTTCTAGTGAGTTGTTCAATGCGTTCCGCCGATGTTTTAAAATAGGACAGCATGTCTTTTAACGAAGTAATTTCAATGGTTTTTTCGATGATTACTTTCTCATTTTTAAGAAATAAAGCATCCAACGAAATATTGTAATGATGCACTAATTGTATGGTTTCATCAATAGAAAATTTACTTTTTCCCGAAACACGGCGGTGGGCGGCATCATAACTAATATTCAGTACAGTAGCAATCTCATCATTTAGTGATGTGCCGGAAAGTTGCTTTCGGATAGTTTTTAAAAGAAGTTCTTGAGGGTTCATAATTTGTGATAATCGCAAATATATAAATTTTAATTATTATTTATTACCAATTTAAATGTAATAATCACAATAGGTTTGTGGTGTTAATTTTAAAACAAGTAATTATGAAAACAACAATTATGCTAGTGCTGATTTTAGTTTCTGAAATCACGTTCGCCCAAGACACTATCAATTCACAATGTCCTGATAGAAAGGAAGTTTTCTTCTGGATTAAAGAAAAAAAGCAAGTTTTTGCCATTACTCCAATGTCGAAAAGAATAGAAGAGGTGAACGGTTTGGCGTTTGGTTTTGGTCATGTTGACAACAAACTAGTGGCAAAACAAACCATCAATGGCTTGAATGTTGAAGTAAATCCGGCGCCAATTGTCGGTGGTTTTATGGCTTTTATGTATTTGATGTATTTGCCTGAAATTATTCAGAGAAACCACCACGCCAAAGCAAATGGTAAGCCCCGAAAGTTAGAACATAGCTATATTGTTAAAGATTTTGACACAACAACCCATCTGGTCATTAACGGACTCAATATAAGCTCTGGCTGTTTTTTTACTCAAACGAGTATGAATGGACTGAATCTTTCTTTTGGAAACAAATTCAAAAACTTCAATGGACTGTCGATTGCGCCTCTGGGAACAATGGCAGACAGACAAAATGGTATTTCAGTAGGATTACTAAATGCAAATAATGATTTGAATGGTTTTGTTGTTGGGGTTTACAATCAGTCGTTCCAATTGGATGGTTTGCAAATAGGACTGGTCAATCAAGCGGTAACTAATCATGGCCTGCAACTAGGATTGTTCAATAGATCTCATTCCAAAGGTTTTCAAATTGGTATTTGGAATAAAAATGTAAAAAGGTCTTTCCCAATTCTAAACTGGTAAGCACAAAAAACCAACTCAAATCGTGAGTTGGTTTTTTGTGATCTAGTTTTTTTGAAAACTATATTGAATTCCGGTTCGGATGCCAAAAACAAAAGGCTTGACATTAGTATTGTTTTCAAACGTTTTGAGCTGGTAATTAAACATCGGTTCCAGGATGAGTTTTAGTTTTTTGGCTATTTGATAATCTAATCCAATGCCAAAATTGGCCGAAAAAGCCATTTTAGATAAACTCGAAGTTTTTCCAATAGTTTGACTGAAACCAGTATCTGTTTTGATGCTGACTTCATTGTCATTCAGCAACAAATAACTAAATCCGAAAATTCCTTTGACACCAATTTTTTTATCCAAAAATTTATATTTCACTTCCATAGGAATCTCAGTGTAGGAAATTTTCTGAGTGATATCCATGGTTTGGGCATTGTTGGAAGCGGCATAAATCGATTGATTGGAAACGTTGCTGTTGTAACCAATGTTGTTGTAATTAGCAGTATTGACCGCCGCTCCTTTAGTAATCAGACTTGCATTGGTTTTTTGAAATCCAAGACGAAACGAAATCCGCTCTGTCAAATTGAAACTAATTCCCACGCCAAAACTAAATTGAATTTTGGAAGAACGGGAAAGCGAATCCAACCGCGTATCAAACATCGATTTGTTGGGAAAACTACCATAAAGCGTTGGGGAAACAAAAACATCGATGTCAAAGTTGCGATGGCTTTCATCAATACTATCTTTTTTGGTTGGATCTTTTGGATACATAGTGATGGTTTTGACTTTGTCCTTCTCTTTTTTGGCCGCAATCGAGTCGGTTTTTTTAAGAGCCGTTTCAGTTGTTTTATCAGAAGGAACAGCGGTTTGTAATGATGTTGGGTCAAAAAGGGCAACGGTATTTTTATTGGAAATAGTTTTGTCTTTGCTGTTGTTTTCTTTTGATTTTCGGTGTTTTGATTTGGTTTTTCGGCTTGATTTTTTGACTAATTTTTTCAAGCTAACTTTTGAAAGCAGTTTGTTTTTTCCTTTAGAGACTTTCAACGTATTGGCTTTGGAATAATTCCCATTTGCTGAATTATTGCTGTTAGTAGTACTGGTAGTTTTGGTTTTTTCGTTGTTCACGCCATTTTTGGAAGTTATGTTGTTTTCTTTTCCGGAAATGGTTTCCTTTTCAATACTGCTTTTGTTTCCGTTGCCAATAGAACCATCACTTGTTATGGTGTTTTTATTGTCAATGGTGTTTGTGTTTTCGCCACTAACGGTAGTCGTTTTTGTGTTTTTTCCAGTACCATTCTCCATTGTCGATTCATTGGAATTGATTTGTGGCAAGGAGTTAGAAGATGTAGTCGCATGGTATACATAAAAAGCAGCTATAGCGCCGGCAAGCAATAATCCAATGGTTTTTGTCCAAAAGAAAAAGAAAGCGATTCGTCTTTTTTTCTTCTTTTGAAGCTCATAACTGATGCCGTTCCAAACGTTCTCCCTTGGCGTTTTGTCCAAAGAATTCAGCTTGTCGCTAAAGGCTCTTCCTATGTCTTTTTTATTTTCCATATTTCATATTCAGATTAGGGACGGTGGTATTGGCTTTGATTTGTTCTTTCAAAATCATCTTAGCTCTGTGCAGGTTTGATTTGGAAGTACCAATAGATATCGTCAGCATTTCGGCTATTTCGGCATGCGAATAGTTGTCTAATTCGTATAAACAAAAAACCAGTCGGTATTGGTTGGGTAAATTTTGAATCAGCGAAAGTATATAGTCTAACGAATACTCCTCCAACTCATTTTCATCAAGGTCAGTGTCGGGGAAAGTCTGGTCACTTATCGGCACTAATTGATATGATTTTTTATAACTGTCAATGGCTTTGTTAATGGTGATGCGTTTCATCCAACCTTCAAACGAACCACTGTTATTGAATTTTTTAATATTGGTAAATATCTCCAAAAAAGCATTCTGCAGATTGTCTTCTGCCTCCTCCACATTCTTGCAATACTTCAGACTCAAGACAAAAAGCATATCCTTATACAGATGATACAGTTCTTCTTGAGCCTTGAAATTATTGTTTTTACACTTTTTTATGAGCTCTTCTAAATTCAAAAATCAGTTTTTTTAAAAATAACGAATACATCTAACATTTATCGTGTTTGGTGCCGGAACTTTTAAACTATTAACACTTTGTCCGTTGCTAAAGTCAATGGTTTTAACGGTTGTGGCATCATTTTCAGTAGAACTCCAATAAATGGTGCTGGCGAAATTGCCTAAATTCTGCTGCTGCAAATTAGTATAAAGTAACAACAATTCCCCTTCCGATGGCAAAAACCAATCTTTAACGCCATTGAGTTGATAAGCCAATGCTTCTTTGGCTACGACCGTTCCGTTATTGGCAACATCGCAAACGCCTGGAGTAGTATAAAAGTTAGTCAAAGCATCATGGAAATTTAAAATAGCACCCGAGTTATAAAGTCCTTTTCCAATGGCACCGTCTTGAGAATTTGCAATAGAAGAGCTGGCGCAACCCCATTCAAAATAAGTCAAGTCAACCGGGGAAGCTTCGGCATAACGCCATCCTTCGGTGTAAGAGCCTTTGTCATAAAAGACAATGCCACCGGCCGGGCCAACATCCCCAATAGCATAAGGCGCTATATTTTGACAGGTTTTTTTCAGATGAATGTCTTTCGGCGGATTGACGATTATGATTTCATCACCGGCAATAATGACTTTCCGGTCAATGTTCCAATCCTGTGCCACCTGCGAAGTTCCTTCCAGATTGATATTAATATGGAATTCATTATTGATAAACAGGAAAACCCAACTGCCTAAATAATCCTGTCCACCATAATGCAATTTTATGGTTCCATCCACATTGACATCAAAATAACCACTCAAATAACGATTATCTCCCGTGGCATCGTATTGCACTTTCCAGACACAAGGCGTGACTATGGATGGGCTTGCCGTACAGAATAATCCGCTGCAATAACTAATGATGTCTTCACGCGAACAACTGTCAATAGCCAGTTTCAGTTCAGAGTTATTGTTTACCGTGAATACAGTTCCATCGCTGAGTGTGGTTGCTATAGGATAACTTATGCTCAATGATTGGTCGGCTGGTAAAATGCCAAGAAATGCACTGAAATTATCATCGCCTATAATGGTTACTGAACCAACAGGAACTAAATTGGCATCGTAAATTTCTAAATGAATTGGATACACAAAATCAATACAAACAATGTCTTTTATAGGATCGCCTTCTTCTTTAGTAACGCGACCAATCAAATCATACAACTCCGAATCTTTTTGAATCAAATCTTGCGCTTCCGGAATTCTTATAGTGTCATCAATGTCTTTACAACTGTTAGTAACCAAGGTTAAGAGTAGCAAAGCAACTAGTTTCGGGAAATGGTTTAGGTTTTTCATGATTATTGACTTTTTATACAAAGTCTGAAAAGAACAAAATGGTTGCGTGCTACATTTAAAAAAATCAAAAATCCCTATTCCAAAGTAAGGAAACAGGGATTCTGATAACTAACTAATTATAAATACCACTTTTATAACATATATTAGTCGGAATAAATTAAAAAGGTTGCGTTGTCTCCAAATAAAAAATCCGTTCCAAAAATTGAAACGGATTAAAATAGTTGAGATGTTTACTATTATAGTTTTCGGGTGCCCGACCAACTTCCAGATTCTGAAAAAGTATTTTGCCAAGTGCCACTCATACTGTTGCCGCTAGCAGTGCCAATAAAAGTTCCGTTTTCCCATCCTCCGGCAATAGTAGTTCCGGTTAGGCTTCCGCTTAAAAGAACAGAATTGTTATCGTCGCTTGGTTTAGCCAATCCGTAAAGTACATTCCCTTTAATTATTAGGTTAAGCGCTCCCGAACTATCTCCGGTAAAGGTGCCTACATAGCATTTGACTAGTGAATTTGAATATTCTTTAACAATATCAATGTTGGCGTTGGGATGACCGCTTATGTTGATGTTGCTGATAGCAGCATTGCCACCCACAGCACTTACATTAAAGTCAAAAGAAGAACTGCCGTTGGTAAAAGTTAAACCTTCTATGGCTGTAGCCAATGTAACCGTTTCAGAAGAGGTATAAGTAGAAGCAGTTCCGTCAATTGTTAAGGTGGCCGAAAGAGTACCTTCGTTCTTGATGTTTATTAAAACCGTCCCGGTTGAACCTACAAAAACTCCTTTGTAAATTCCGTAATTACTGCTGTCATATTCTGATTTTGCAGTGGGTGTGTCAGATAGTGAACTGCCAGAAGAACTGTCACTGGAACATGAAAAAGTCAACGTTCCTAAAAAGAGTGCTAAAAATAATCTTTTCATGATATAAAATATTTAATGGTTAGTCCTATTAAAGTTAATAGTTTTATTTAACACTCTGATTTTTAATCGTTAAAGTGTTTTAAATATCGGTTTATCTATTGTGTGAAATTAAAAACCCCGACTCAAAACAATGAGTCGGGGTTTTATATGAATTAATATATTCTGAATTAACCTTGTGGAGCGTCTTTTCTTTCTTCTCTTGGAGGTCTTGGTAAAAGTGCTTTTTTCGACACTTTTTCTTTTCTGGTTTTTGGATCCACACCTAAGTATTTTACCATAAACACATCGCCCATCTTTACAACATCGGCAACGTTTTCTGTGCGTTCCCAAGCCAATTCCGAAACGTGTAATAATACTTCATTTCCTGGAGCAGCGGTATATTCTACAACAGCACCAAAGTCAAGCATCTTAATTACTTTCACTTCGTAAGATTCACCAACCGTTGGTTTGAAAATGATAGAATCGATTTTCGCCAATACTGCTGCAATTCCGTCCGGATCAGTTCCTAAGATTTCAACCACACCTTGTTCGTCTACTTCGTTAATAACGATTGTAGTTCCCGTAGCTTTTTGTAATTCCTGAATCACTTTTCCACCAGGTCCGATTAAAGCACCAATGAAGTTTCCAGGAATGGTACGCATGATGATTTTAGGAGCATGTTTCTTAACGTCAGCTCTTGGTGTAGCAATAGTTTCCACCAATTTGCCTAAGATGTGCATACGACCGTCACGAGCTTGGTTTAAAGCTTGTTCCATAATGTCATAACGCAATCCGTCGATTTTGATGTCCATTTGACAAGCCGTGATTCCGTCTTTCGTTCCGGTTACTTTAAAGTCCATATCGCCTAAGTGATCTTCATCCCCTAAAATATCTGAAAGAACCGCAAATTTTTGACCATCTGTAATCAATCCCATAGCAATACCAGAAACCGGTTTTACCATTTGAACTCCGGCATCCATCAAGGCCATAGTACCCGCACAAACGGTAGCCATAGAAGAAGAACCGTTAGATTCTAAGACTTCAGATACAATACGGATAGTGTAAGGACAATCAGCAGGAATCATATTTTTTAAAGCTCTTTGCGCTAAGTTTCCGTGACCTACTTCTCTTCTTGAAGTTCCTCTTAAAGGTTTAGCTTCTCCAGTTGAGAATGGTGGGAAATTATAGTGTAAATAGAATTTTTCTTCTCCTTGTTCTGATGGAGAATCAATTTGGTTAGCTTCTCTGGATGTTCCCAAAGTTACTGTAGCTAAAGCTTGAGTTTCTCCACGGGTGAATAAAGACGAACCGTGAACCGAAGGTAAATAATCGGTTTCACACCAGATTGGTCTGATTTCGGTTGTTTTTCTTCCGTCTAGACGGATTCCTTTTTCAAGGATTACGTTACGAACGGCTTCTTTATTGGTTTTGTAGAAATATTTCCCAACTAATCCGGCTAAGTCAGCGTTTTCAGCATATTCTTCTTCAGTAAATAAAGCTTTACATTCTTCTTTTACAGCGGCAAATTTTTCACCTCTTTCACTTTTTCCTGAAGCTTCCTGAGCAATGGCGTAACATTTGTCATACCCGGCTGCTTTTACTTTTGCATAAACTGCTTCATCTTCTACTTCACCTTCATAAGTACGGATTTCTTTTTTACCAAAAGCTTCCTGTAATCTTAATTGGGCTTGGATTTGAACTTTAATCGCTTCGTGTGCAAATTTGATAGCTTCTACCATTTCGGCTTCTGAAATCTCTTTCATTTCACCTTCTACCATCGCCACTGAATCCAAAGAAGCGCCAATCATCATATCAATATCGGATAACTCTAATTGTGCTTTGCTTGGGTTGATGATGAATTTTCCGTCTACGCGTGCTACACGTACTTCAGAAATTAAGTTGTAGAAAGGAATGTCAGAAACGGCTAAAGCTGCTGAAGCGGCTAATCCTGCTAAGGCATCCGGCATCACGTTTTCGTCATGCGACATTAACTGAATCATTACCTGAGTTTCAGCGTGGTAATCATCCGGGAATAATGGACGTAAAACACGATCCACCAAACGCATGGTTAATACTTCGTTGTCGCTTGGACGTGCTTCTCTTTTGAAAAAACCACCAGGAAAACGTCCTGCAGCGGCAAATTTTTCACGGTAATCTACCGTCAAAGGTAAAAAGTCAACATTTGGGTTGGCTGTTCTTGCAGATACGGCTGTGGCTAAAAGCATACAGTCTCCTAATTGAACAACAACAGAACCATCTGCTTGTTTGGCTAATTTACCGGTTTCGATTGTGATAGTTCTACCATCACCTAAATCGATTGTTTCTTGGGTTACTTTTGGAATCATAAAAATTAATTCGTTTAAACTATTAGGTTAGTTGTGTTGTAGTTGTTGTAGTAGTTGTTTGTAACCCAATGAAAAACCGAAACTTTTCTTCTTTATTTATAAAACAAAAAGAGGCGCGCAAGCACCTCTTTAGATATGTATTATTTTCTAATACCTAATTCTTTGATAATCTCACGATATCTGTTGATTTCTTTTTTCTTCAAGTAGTCAAGAAGACTTCTTCTTTTACCTACTAAAAGTACTAACGAACGCTCAGTGTTGTAATCGTGACGATTTTTTTTCAAGTGCTCTGTTAAGTGAGAGATTCTGAATGTGAACAAAGCGATTTGCCCTTCAGCAGATCCAGTGTTTTCAGCTTTTCCTCCGTGTTTAGCGAAGATTTCAGCTTTTGTTTCTTTACTTAAATACATTCCAATATTATTTTAAATGATTATTATGTATGAATCGAGGCTTTCCCAATTCGAGTGCAAAGGTAATTTTATTTTTTAATTAGGCAAATAAAAAGAGGGTGTAAACTTAAAAAAGTTTAGCAACTTGCTCATTTACAAACTCTAAAAATCGTTCGTCAGCTTCGGTAAAAGGATCAATCACATGACTGTCGATGTCAATCTGGCCAATGTTTATGCCGTTAACAAAAAGCGGCACCACGATTTCCGACTTCACGGTAAAGCTACAGGCAATGTAATTGTCCTGAGCCGCTACATCGGGAACGACAAAGTTAGCATTCGATTCAGCCACTTGTCCACAAATGCCTTTTCCGAAAGGAATCACGGTGTGATCGGTTTCGGCACCTACATAAGGACCGAGATGCAAGGTTCGGTTTTCGTGATGGGCAAAATAAAAACCAACCCAATTGTAATATGAAACAGTATCAGATAAGAACTGGCAGAGCGATTTTAGTTTCGCATCTCTTTCCACATTCGCTTCCGAAAGGATGGTAATGACCTGAGGTTTTAAGTTTTCGAAATTCATTTTCAATTTTTTATGCAAAAGTAACGACTGCGCTTTTTTTATTTTATATAAATTTGTTAAAAATTATCTCTTGAAAAATCTCCTGCTGCAATACAAACCATTTTTACTTTTTCTGGGGAAATTTTTATTGAGCTATCTTATTCTTACGATTCTCTACCAATCGTATTTAAACAAGTTTGATGCCTCCAAATCAGAAGTGGATACGTTTACACAATCAGTAGCCCAACAAACGGTTACAGTTTTATCTTGGTTTGATTCGCAATCCTATACGATGCCCAATCTCAAAGAACCGAGTATCAAGATATTTTATCACAGCAAATACGTTTCCCGAATCATTGAAGGCTGCAATGCTTTGAGTGTCATTATATTGTTCATTGCCTTTGTCGTTGCGTTTACCGGAAAGTTCAAGCAAACGGTCTTGTTTATCCTTCTTGGAAGTGTTTTTATTCATGTGTTGAATATCGGCAGAATCGCATTGTTGAGTATCGCTTTATATCATTTTCCACAATACGAACATCTACTTCACGGCGTCATTTTCCCCTTGATTATTTATGGAATAGTGTTTTTATTATGGGTTGTTTGGGTCAATAAATATTCGTTATATGCTACAGCAAGTATTACAAAATAAAGAAAAAGTGTTTTGGGCACTATTCCTAATCGGACTTTTGGTCTGCATCCGGCTTTTCGAAAACCAATTGTTTTATGATCCGTTTTTGAATTATTTCAAAAGTGAATACGCTCATTTGCCATTTCCGAGAATCAACATTTTCAAACTGTTTTTCAGTCTCGGCATGCGGTTTTACCTGAATTCGGTGATTTCGTTGCTGCTGTTGTATGTCATTTTTAAAGACAAAAAAATGATTAAATTCTCCATGTTGCTTTACATGATTTTAGGTTCGGTATTAATGATTAGTTTCATTTTTGTACTCAATTTTTTTGGTGAAGAAAACAAAATGACGTTGTTTTATATCCGACGATTTTTAATTCAACCCATTTTCATCCTGCTTTTTATTCCTGCTTTTTATTATCAGAAACAAATCAAAAAGTAAGTGATTTTTTCGTAATTTTACTAGTGTCTACAAACTGAAATTTAATTTAGTTGATTATGAAAATAGTAAAGCATTCGGGGAGCATCGTTGATTTCAATCGGGACAAACTCAGAAATTCTTTGCTCAAATCCGGTGCCGATACACATACAGTAGAAGATGTGCTGAGTGCTATTAATGAGCAGATTTACGAAGGGATTACTACTAAAAAAATCTACAAGTTAGCTTTCAACTTACTCAAAAAATCTTCCAATTCCCATGCAGCGCGTTATAATTTAAGAACGGCCATTCAACAACTTGGGCCGGCAGGTTTCTTTTTTGAAAAATATATTGCCAGGCTATTCATTTCCGAAGGCTATTTGGCACAAACCAATCTTTTCTTATCCGGCAGATGCGTCGGCCATGAGGTGGATGTGGCGGTTATGAAAAACGATTATGTCGAAATGATTGAATGCAAGTTTCACGCCCGAAATGAAACGAATTCCGATGTAAAAGTACCGATGTACATACTCTCGAGATTCAATGACCTAAAAGATAGAAACCACTTGATTTACACCAAGGAAGATAGAATTTCCGGCTGTTGGATTGTGACCAATAATCGCTTTACCTCTGATGCTATGGCTTTCGCCAAATGTTCGGGCCTGCAATTGTTGAGCTGGGATTATCCCGAAAAAAACAGTTTGCGAAAACGGATCGATACCGATCATTTGTATCCCATTACGTGCTTAACGACTTTGACTTTGGCAGAAAAAGACAAACTCATGGTGCAGGATGTTATTTTGGCCAAAGAAATCATTAATAGCATGGAACTCCTGGAGAAAATAGGATTGAGCCCTAATCGAGTAAAAAATGTAGTAAAAGAAGTTACTGAACTTTGTAAATAATGATACAATGAAAATCAAATTTTTAGGCGGAGCCGGAACCGTAACAGGATCTAAAACATTAGTCGAAAGTAACGGAATTAGAATCCTAATTGACTGCGGACAATTTCAAGGCATCAAGCCTTTGCGCGAACTCAATTGGGAACCTTTACCGATTTTGCCCAATACCATTGATTTTGTTTTGCTGACGCATGGTCATTTAGATCATTGCGGTTGGTTGCCACGCTTGGTGAATCAGGGATTTGAAGGGAAAATTTATTGCACGTCACCCACCAAAGACGTCACAAAGTTGATTTTGCTAGACAGCGCCAAAATTCAGGAAGAGGAAGCCGAGCGCGCCAACAAAGAGCAGTTTTCCAAACACGAAAAAGCCGAACCCTTATACGATTTGGCACAAACCGAAAAAGTATTTCCGTTGTTCAGAGTCATCCAACCCAATGAAGAAGTTCAGTTGGATGCCGAAATTTCAGCCACTTTTCGAAATGCCGGTCACATTATTGGCGCCTGCTCCATCGAATTGAAACTGGAAAACAAAACCTTGGTTTTCTCCGGGGATATCGGTCGAGATGATGATGTGTTGATGTATGCTCCAACCAAACCAACAACAGCCGATTACATTTTTCTGGAAAGTACTTATGGTAACAGAATCCATCCGGAGGAAGATGTGAAACTTTCTTTGGAAACCTATATCAATAATGCTTTCCAAATGGAAGGAACTGTAATCATTCCGAGTTTTGCAGTAGAACGGGCGCAAAGTCTTATGTACCTGCTTTGGCAATTGAAAAAAGAAGATAGAATTCCCAATATACCGTATGTTATTGATACGCCTATGGGAATCAGTGTTTTGGAAGTTTTTACCAACAACAAAAAATGGCACAAACTTTCCGAAAATGATTGCATTGAAATGTGCCGAATGTTTACCATGAACACCGATTATCAGGAAACGATTAACACCATTTTTGACAAACAACCCAAAGTGGTTATTGCCGCCAGTGGCATGATTACCGGTGGAAGAGTTTTGAGTTATCTGGAACGTTACATCGGTTTGCCCGAAACAACGGTTATTATGGTAGGCTATCAAGCCGAAGGAACCAGAGGAAGAAAATTGCTGGAAGGGGCTACCGAATTAAAAATCTATGGAAAATATTATCCTGTTCTAGCCAAAGTTCTCGAAATAGAAGGCTTATCAGCACATGGCGATCAAAATGATTTACTGAACTGGCTTTCGGATTTGAAAACTAAACCCAAAAAAGTCTTTTTAGTTCATGGCGAAAACCAGCCTGCCGATGAGTTGCGCATCAAAATCCAGGAGAAATATGGTTTTGATTGTTCTGTCCCTATGATGGGACAAGGGTTGGAGTTATAAGTTTAAGACCATTTTAAGTTTTTTCTTGGCTATTTGTTAGTAACTTTGTCCTATGATTTTCAAAAAAAACCTAAGCCTTTTGCTCACTTTTTTCCTGTTGGTTTCCAACTTGGGATTGGCGTTCAATGTGCATTATTGTGATAATCAAATCGCTTCGGTTACATTAAGTACAGCTTCCGCCTCACAAGAAGCAGAGATGGATTGTTGCGGTGTGGTGGAAAAAAAATCTAAGTGTTGTAAAGACAAAATCATCAAATCGGAAATCAAATCAGACCAGCTTGTTGCTAAGAGTTTGTCATTCGATGTTGATGCCATTCCGGTTTATAACGATTGGCAACCCATAGTTTTTACTACTGTTTTCAATTTTAATACAAGAGAAAATTTCTCTTACTATTGTGATGCCCATGCGCCACCACTTTATCTCTTGTACAGCCAATATACTTTTTACTCCTGATTTTTCTATTCGATAAAACACCATTTATACGAATATTAAAATCTATTTATAATGAAAAAAACACTGTTATTCTTAACGTTGTTGCTTTCTGTAGTTGCTTTTTCGCAGGAAACCATCCAACAAGATTCCCTGAAAACCGTAACGGTGGAAGCCCAACGCAAAGGATTAAAAAAGTCTCTCTCGGGAACAGCCAACACAACTTTAGTGACCAGCAAAGAACTGCTCAAAGCCGCTTGCTGTAATTTAGCCGAAAGCTTCGAGACCAATCCGACCATCGATGTCAATTTTTCGGATGCTTTGACCGGAACCAAGCAAATCAAAATGTTGGGTCTGACCAGTCCGTATATCATGATTACCGAGGAAAACATTCCTTCGGTTCGCGGCGCTTCCCAGGCTTACGGTTTGTCCTTCACTCCGGGAACCTGGGTGGAAAGCATTCAAATTACCAAAGGAGCCGGGAGTGTGGTGAATGGCTACGAAAGCATTTCCGGGCAAATTAATACGGAGTTAATCAAACCGATGAAAGACATACTATTTTTATTGAATGCCTATGGTTCGACGGATTCGCGGTTTGAATTGAATACCCATTTCAACAAAAAAGTCTCTGATCATTGGGCGACGAGTTTGTTTGTACACGGTAACACTCGCGTTTCCAAAAACGATATGAATGATGATGGTTTTCTTGATAATCCTTTGGGGAAACAAGTCAATGTGGCCAACCGTTGGCAATACGCTAATCCGGAAACCGGCTGGGTTTCGTTTCTGAATCTTCGTTTCATGAAAGACGATAAACAAACCGGAGAACTCAATTTTGATCCAGACAGAGACAAGCTAACAACTAATTACTGGGGTTCCGAAATCAATACGGAGCGTTTGGATTTTACTTCCAAAGTGGGCTACGTTTTTAAAGACATGCCGTATCAAAGTATCGGTTTTCAGAATGCCTTCAGCAATCACAATCAGCAATCGTATTTTGGTTTGAATCAATACGACATCAAACAACAAAGCTATTATTCGAACCTGATTTTCAATTCGATTATCAGCAATACGATGCACAAGTTTGCTGCCGGGTTGAATTTTACCTACGATAAATATGCAGAATTTGTGAATCTGACAGATGTGAGCCGCATTGACAATTCGGTGGGGACTTTCTTTGAGTACACTTATGATGATATGGATAAATTCAGTTTTATTTTGGGTGGACGATTGGATTATCACAATAAGCTAGGAGCATTCTTCACGCCGAGATTGCATGTGAAATACAATCCGTGGGAGAAAGCAGTGCTCCGATTTTCAGCCGGAAGAGGTAAACGCGCCGCTAATATTTTTGCCGAAAACCAAAACCTTTTTGCCAGTTCCAGAACGTTTTCCGTTTTAGATACTAATGGAAAAATCTATGGCTTGCATCCGGAAATTGCCTGGAATTATGGTGTGAGTTTCACCCAAAACTTTCTGTTGTTTGGCAAAAGTGCCGATGTGACGTTAGATTTTTATCGCACCGATTTTCAAAACCAAGCCGTGGTGGATGTAATGAATTCGCCGCAACAAGCGTTGTTTTACAACTTAAGAGGGAAATCGTATGCCAATAGTTTACAATTGGATTTTAATTTGGAAATCATCAAACATCTGAATTTAAGAACAGCTTACAAATACTATGACATTTCTACGGATTACCTTTCCGGGAGTTTTCAAAGGCCGTTGCAGGCGAAGCACCGTTTTTTTGGTAACTTAGAATTCGCTACCCACATAGCCGACAAAGGCAAACAATGGAAATTTGATTATACGTTCAATTGGTTAGGGAAACAGCAATTACCCAATACCGCCAGCAATCCGGAGCAAGACAGATTACCCGAGTTTTCTCCATCTTTTAGTGTGATGAATGCGCAAATTACCCGAACTTTTTCGAGTACTTTTGAAATGTATGTTGGAGGTGAAAATATTGGGAATTACCGTCAGGAGAAAGCCATTTTAGGAAGTGATAATCCTTTTGGCCCCAATTTTGACACTTCGATAGTATATGCGCCGGTATTCGGACAAATGTATTATGCCGGATTGCGATTTAAAATAAAATAACTTTAAAAATTTATAATATGAAGAATATAGTTTTAGGAATGATGTTACTGTTTGTAGCTATTTCAACACAAGCACAGGAAAAGAAAAACAAAAATGCCAAATACGAATTTGAAGTCAGTGGCAATTGTGAACAATGCCAGAAACGAATTCAAAAAGCCGCTCTCTCAGTTTCCGGAGTGAAAAGCGCCGAATGGCATATTGACGATCACATGTTGCATTTGATTATCAATGAAGAGAAATGCACTGTTTTGGATGTAAAAAAAGCAGTGGCCAAAGCCGGTCATGACACCGATGAAGTAAAAGCAACGGTTGATGTTTATGATAAACTTCCGGGCTGTTGTCAATACGACAGAAAATAATGTTGAAAACTCCTCTATTTTGAGGAGTTTTTTATTTAAAATAGTTTCGACTAATAATTTTATCTTTACGGCAAGTAACGTATTACAACCTTTCTTATGAGTGATTTTTATAAAAAGATACTGGACAACAATAAACAATGGGTGGAAAACCAGTTAAAGCTTGATCCTAATTATTTCAAAGATTTATCACAAGGTCAAAATCCACCACTACTTTGGATTGGTTGTTCGGATAGTCGCGTTCCGGCGAATGAAATTATTGGAGCCAAACCGGGAGAAGTTTTTGTGCACCGTAATATTGCCAATATGGTCGTGCATTCGGATATGAACATGTTGAGCGTTTTGGATTATGCGGTGAATGCCTTGAAAATCAAACACGTTATTGTTTGTGGGCATTATGGTTGCGGTGGAATCAAAGCGGCAATGGGCAACACTTCTATCGGGATTATTGATAATTGGATTCGTCACATTAAGGATGTCTATCGTTTGCATCATCAGGAACTGAATGCGATTGAAAATGAAAACGACCGTTTTAATCGCTTTGTAGAAGTTAATGTTGTTGAGCAAGTTTGTGATTTGGCCAAAACATCCATCGTACAATCCGCCTGGAAAAGTGGTCAGGAATTGACACTTCACGGTTGGGTTTACGGTTTGAATTCGGGATTTGTGACCGATTTGAATGTGAATTTCAGCAGCAATAAAGATTTAGATGATGTTTATCAATTGGAGTTTTAATGCGTAAAATTTTAGTGCTGTTTAGCTTTCTTTTCGTTTCCATTTTTGGTTTGCAGGCACAGTCATTGGAGCAAAATCAAAATGTATGGTTTTCCTATATTGGCCAATTTAAGGTTTCTCAAAAATGGGGTTTCCAACTGGAAACGCAGTTCCGTTTTGATAATCAATTGGATCAAAATCTTCAAAATGTATATAGAATTGGCGGTATTTATTTTTTGTCACCAACTCAAAATCTTATACTGGGCTACTCTTTGGTTAGTACTTTTAACGCAGGATTGGATGATTTTTATAAAGAGAACCGACTTTGGGAGCAATATCAATGTAACAAAAAATGGCACGAAAACAAGCATAGTATTTCCCATCGCATTCGATTAGAGCAACGATGGGTGGAGAAAATAGGTAGCATTGACGGGAATGTGGTTTCCCTCGGCAATACCTATCAAAACCGACTGCGCTATCTCAATAGGAATTTATTTCATTTAACTAATCTCAATACGGAACAAAGTGAACTCTATGCTATACTTCAGAATGAAATTTTTATAACGCTGGGGAACAATAAAATCAACTCCAATGTCTTTGATCAAAACAGATTTCTGGTAGGCTTAGGATTGAATTTAAATCAAACGCGATTCGAAGTGGGGTATATGAATCAGTTTGTGAATTCTAACGTTAAAAATGATGTTATGAATCATACGGTTTCCTTTTCAATAATTCAAAATCTGGATTTGCTTAAACAATAGCATAGTTTAACTTTTGAAAAAGTGATAATCCCAAAAAAAAGGAGTATTTTCACGCTCGATTTTTTATCTTTTAAATTTATAATCCATGAGTGATTTTGATTGGATGCAATTAGTGAACCCTGAGTTTTATATCACCATGTCTGTTGGGGGTGTAAAAGTAGGTCTTTGGATTGTACTGTTCATTGTATTTGCCGAAACAGGACTTTTTGCCGGTTTCTTTCTGCCGGGTGACAGCCTACTTTTTTTATCAGGAATTTACAGCCGGGATTTGATAGAGAATTTTTCTTTTATCAAAAGCGATATGGTCAATGTAACGCTATTGTCAACACTAGTAGCCATTGCCGGAATTTTTGGGAATATGATGGGCTATTGGTTTGGTGCCAAAAGCGGTTATTATTTATATAAAAAAGAAGACAGTTTTTGGTTTAAGAAAAAATATTTGATTCAGTCTAAAGATTTTTTCGAAAGATATGGTGGCAAAGCAATCATTTTCGCTCGTTTCTTGCCTATTGTAAGAACGTTTGCCCCTATAGTGGCCGGAATTGTAACGATGGATAAAAAGAAGTTTATGTTCTATAATATCGTGAGTTCTTTCCTTTGGTCGTTTGTGCTTATTTTCTCCGGACATTATTTGTACGGCATGTTTTTAGACAAATTTGACATCGATTTAAAAAAGCATATTGAAGTCATTGTCATCGGAATTATCATAGTATCAACGTTTCCTGTTTTTCTGAAGTTCTTAAAGAAAACACCAAAACAAACCGAATAAAAAAACGCCTCAAGTACTTGAGGCGTTTCTGTTTAATTTAAATCTATAATCTTTTCTTCCTGAAACAATTGACCCTCGTTAGTCATGCCTTCAATTATAACTTTGCCTTTGGGTTTGTTATAATCGGTAATTTCAAAAAGGAATTGTCCTGAATCGTCTGTTTGTATTCTTGGCGACCAATTAATCAATCCACAGTTGTCAAAACCCTGACTCTGGGTATTTTCATAATCGGCATTTTTAAAAAAAGTATAGCGACTAAATCCTTCTTTGACATAAAAAGAATTGGGATCTGGTTTTTGATTGTAACTGCTAAATGAAATCTTCTTTCGGTAAATTTTAATTATTCCTTCATAATTATTCATTCCCGGAACAATAGCATGCGGGTTGAGATAGATTTCATCAATTTCATTCATTTGAATCATAGTTAATTCATCAGGAGTCATTACTATTCGCTCGTCGATATAAATTAAAGGGGTTGCCCTAGCGCTTCTTAATGTAGTTCGGAGGCTGCTATAGATAGTGACACTTCCAAAATCCCTGGATACAATAAAACCATTATTCTCTATAAAACTCAACAAGTCTTGGCGTTCCAGAGTTTCATCTATTTTATACCCTCTTAAATAGCCATTGCCCAGTTTGTTTTCATGTGTTAAGGTTTGCTTGGTTTTGTTGATAATCTTTATTTCTTTTAATTGAACAGTATTGGAACTGAAAGTTGGAATATCAAAGCTGGTAACGAAATCTTCGCTCTCAGATTCTTCACAATTTTCCGGAATATTGATCTTGAAAGGTTTGTAAAACGGTTTTTTTCGATTTAATATTTGAGGAGAAAGCTTTGAGGGAACGATTTCAAAATTGGGTAATTTTTGCAACGACATATTTACATAAGTAGAATCGGCCAAAAGGATATATTTGAATTGATAATCTCCTTTTTCAGTAATATCAGATGCCATCATGATTAAATCTTTGCGGGCAGTCAATTTTACTTTATGATAAGTTTTATTGGGGATTTTCGAGTCAATAGTTCCTTTCACGTTGATGCCAATGTCAAAACTATAATTAGATGTTGGACTAGTAGTTTTCATGAAGTTCCAATCATATTTTGATTTCTCTTGATTTAACAAAGCCAGGTCAAGAGCAAAATACGTAGCTCTTCCTAAGGAATTAAAATATACAGTAGCATTGGGCAAAGGCTCGGTTAAATAGGGATTGAGGGTAAGACCGCTGTAGATGGAATTACTGTCGTCCCAGGATTTAGTGTCTTGGGGCATAACAGAAACACTCAAATTTGAGGTGGGATATGAACTATAACCTACAAAATGTATTTTGTCTGCTTTTCTTATGTTTTTGGCAATGCTAATAGTACTTGAAATTTTCGGATAAATATAAATCAATCGTTCGGCCCATTGTTTCATATCACTGTCAATGATTCGGATAGTATTAATTCCTTCGGCTAAATCGGCATTGTTTACAGAAATAGTTTGCTCCAATTCAGCATTTAGCTTAACATCATAAAGCTGGTATTTTTGGTCCTGATGCACTAATAAATAATATTTTTTGGAAGCCATTGCAGTTGTAGTAGTACTGTTGGTTTTGATTTTTACTATGGTTTTGCCTTCTAGTGTAAAATCATTCACTTCCAATGCAAATCCTATGGTTTCCGGTTCAGGTAATTGTTTTTCATAGCTGTTGTTTTCGTAATTGAGAGATACTTTTAAGTTTTGGGCATTGGGTGTTATTTCAAATTTTCCAAACCCAAACCGGTTTAATTTAAAAGTTTTCAAAATTTCATTGTTGTCATTTTGCAAAGAAACTTCAAGGTTTTCGGGAGCGTTACCCCGGCAATCTTTTACTTGAACTCCAACAATATTAGCTACTCCATTTACAAAACTTTTTCCTTCAGGATTGAGTAGGATCTGCAGCGTTTTTGGATTTACTTTTTTATTGTTTTTTACTCCTTCAGTCGGGTTTATAATATTGACTTTAGTAATGGTGGATTCATTTTCGCTAAAATTATTCATCCAATTGGTGTAAACCTGAATATAATAATTACCCGAATGCAGAGTTGATTTTAAATCAATAGAGCCAGAAAAAACACCGTTGCTGGCATAAATGAGTTTTTCAGAAAGTTGATTTCCGGCTTCATCATAGAGCAATACATAAACATTGGTTGTGAAGAAAGGTTTGCCAGTTTTTCGGTTGATTATATAACCTTGATACCAGATGGCTTCATTGGTGATAAAGCTGGTTTTGTCAAGATGAAGATGAATGGCTTCTCTTTCTAAATCAAAATAGTTTTCTATAACATTGATTATTTTGGTTTTGTTTTCGTCAACGGCGGTTTGACCATAGCTGATTTTTAACATCAAAAAAGCAATAATTAAAAAAAAACACTTCGACTTTCTCATTAAACTAAGTTTTAATTTGATTTAAAAGTATAAAATTTTATTTACAAACTAAATAAAAAACGCCTCAATTTCTTGAGACGTTTTTATAGTATTTACTTCGTACTTTAAATTACATCATACCCGGCATTCCGCCACCCATTGGCATTCCGCCACCGGCATTTTCTTCCTTGATTTCCACCAAAGCACATTCGGTAGTCAGGATCATTCCGGCCACAGAGGCTGCATTTTCCAAAGCTACACGGGTTACTTTCTTAGGGTCAATGATTCCGGCTTTTAGCATGTCAACGTATTCGTCGGTTTTGGCGTTGTATCCAAAATTAGCTTTTCCTTCCGCTACTTTGGCTACTACCACCGAACCTTCTAAACCTGCATTTTCTACAATCGTTCTCAACGGAGCTTCTACCGCGCGGGATACGATTTGAATTCCGGTTGCTTCATCAGCATTATCGGCTTTGATTTTATCTAAAACTGATTTGGCTCTCAATAAAGCAACGCCACCACCGGCAACAATTCCTTCTTCAACGGCAGCTCTTGTTGCGTGTAAAGCATCATCAACACGGTCTTTTTTCTCTTTCATTTCTACCTCCGAAGCCGCGCCAACGTATAGTACAGCCACACCTCCGGCTAATTTAGCCAAACGTTCCTGCAATTTTTCTTTGTCGTAATCCGAAGTTGTGGTTTCCATTTGGGCTTTGATTTGGTTTACACGATTTTTAATCATGTCCGCATCACCGGCACCGTTTACTAGGGTGGTATTGTCTTTGTCGATAGTTACTTTCTCAGCAGTACCTAGCATTTCTAATGTGGTATTTTCCAAAGTGTAACCACTTTCTTCCGCAATTACAGTACCTCCGGTTAAGATGGCAATGTCTTCCAACATCGCTTTTCTACGGTCACCAAAGCCAGGAGCTTTAACGGCGGCAATTTTCAAGGCACCACGCAATTTGTTGACTACTAATGTTGATAACGCTTCGCCATCTACATCTTCGGCAATAATCAATAAGGGTTTCCCTGATTGAGCAACAGGCTCTAATATTGGTAATAATTCTTTTAAAGAAGATACTTTTTTGTCGTATAAAAGAATATAAGGTCTTTCCAATTCCACTTCCATTTTCTCCGGATTGGTCACGAAGTACGGAGACAAATAGCCTCTGTCAAACTGCATGCCTTCCACAACGTCAACATAAGTATCCGTTCCTTTAGCTTCTTCTACAGTGATAACACCTTCTTTGCCCACTTTACCAAAAGCAGTAGCGATTAGTTCGCCAATCACTTCATCATTATTAGCCGAAATGGATGCAATTTGTTTGATTTTTTCGGAGTCACTTCCCACCACTTGGGCTTGTTTGCCAAGGTCAGCCACGATAGCTTCCACAGCTTTGTCAATTCCGCGTTTTAAATCCATTGGATTAGCGCCTGCTGCTACGTTTTTCAAGCCTTCTTTGACGATAGCTTGTGCCAAAACGGTAGCCGTAGTTGTTCCGTCACCCGCTAAATCGTTGGTTTTAGAAGCTACTTCTTTTACCATTTGAGCACCCATGTTTTCTAACGGGTCTTTCAATTCAATTTCTTTGGCTACGGTAACCCCGTCTTTGGTAACATTTGGTCCGCCAAATGATTTTCCGATGATGACGTTACGCCCTTTTGGTCCTAAGGTTACTTTTACTGCATTGGCCAACGCATCCACACCACGCTTTAAGCCGTCGCGTGCTTCAATGTCGAATTTTATATCTTTTGCCATAATTTTTTATTGTGTATTTGATAATTTGTTGATTCGGTTATTTGGATTAGATAATCGCAAGAATATCATCCTCACGCATGATTAGGTAATCTTTTCCGTTGAACTTTAAATCGGTTCCGGCATATTTGCCATAAAGAACAGTATCGCCAACTTTTACAGTTAACGGCTCATCTTTTTTGCCATTTCCTACCGCAACAACAGTCCCTTTTTGTGGTTTTTCTTTAGCGGTATCAGGAATAATAATCCCGGAAGCAGTTTGCGTTTCAGCAGCGGCCGGTTCCACAATTACTCTGTCTGAAAGTGGTTTAATATTTAATGCCATACTTGTATGTATTTATGTTAGTAGAATGTTTGGTTTCGATTTTTCAGAAATTGTGCCAAGGCTTGTAAACTGACATTTTTTCCTAAAAAAAATGCCAGCATGTCAGCGCTGGCATTATATTTTTGTATGCTAAAAATTATTTTTTAGTTCCCTCAGCTGGTTTGCCCGGAGTAACCGGAGCCGGAGTAACTGTTTTAGGCGCTGCAGCTTCTTTGGCGTCTTTCTCGTTGATGATTTTTGAATTAGCATCGCTCAAGCTTCCTGAGAAACTCAAACTTGATAACAAAATCAAAACGATTAAGATAGTAGCTAAGGTCCAAGTACTTTTATCTAAAAAGTCAGTTGTTTTTTGAACGCCTCCCATTTGTGTTGATCCGCCTAATGAAGAAGATAAACCGCCACCTTTTGGGTTTTGTACCATGATTACAATAATCAATAGAAAACAAACTATTGTGATTAATACTAAAAAGATTGAAAATGTGCTCATTATTTAATTATTATTTTGTTGTACTATTTTAATATCCGAAATTCGGTCTGCAAAGAAACTACTTTTTTCCGGATATTTCAAAATTAATATTTCATAGGCTTGAATTGCTTTGGAATATTTTTTTTGTTCCAAATAAACCCGCGCTAACGTTTCGGTCATCAGGTAAGAGGTGTCATCGGCAACGGCTTCAATTACGGGCACTGAGGCATCTTTGGCAATGGGAGAAATCTTCGGATTGTTCTCGATGAATTTATCGATTAAGTCCAGTTTTTTCTTTTTATCCTCATCAATTGATGGAGTGTTTTTTGTGATTTCTTCTCTAACAATTGGTTTTAATCTAGATAATTGCAGCCATTCCTGAAACGAATGTTTTTCGTCTTTCGAAAATTCCAAAGGTTTGCCAATAGCTAATTTTTCCTCAGCTTTTTGTTCTTCGGTAGTAGTGGCTTCTTTGATAGAAGTTAGTATAGATTGTTCCAGCGGGTCAATCATTGCTTGTCTTGCTTCAACGATTACTACTTCACTGCCTACAACATTCATATTCATTAACTCTTCCAGTTTCTTTTCATACAAACCTTTTTGAACGGCTATAAAAGAATCTGAAGTGATAAAATCAAATAAAATACTTCGATCTGTGGTGTAAGCGGCGGTGACTTTTAAAGAATAATTATAGTTAAAACTATCCTGATTGTATAAATGCTTCAATCGCAACACACGCGCACTCTGAAAATAAGGGAAAGCCGTCAAAACATTGTCTAATGTCTCGGCATACCTATCGTTGATGGCCTCGGGTTTGTTGAGTAAATATGTGAAATCCGTTAAGTTCATTTTACCATTTGGCTAACGACGCGTTAAAAATATCTTGTGTGATGCGTTCGAAAATCACATCCAAAGCTTCTGTCAGTTTAGGGCCGTTTAGTTGTGTCGAACCATCATAATCATAGTAAAAAGAGAAGGGTTTTTCAAAATCGTCAGTTTCTTTATTCTTATTGCTGAAACGAACTTTGACTGTAATGGTGAGTCTGTTTTGTGCTGCTTTTTGGTCAGCCGTGGCGGTCATTGGAGTAATTCGGTAATCGGTAATTTCTCCTTCGTACAATAAATCACCATTAGAACCTGTTAAATTCAGGTTGGTTTGATTTTGAATAAGTTCCTGTAGCTTAAGGGTAAAAGTTCTTTCTATTCCGGGCTCAATCAATTCGGCATTATTCTGAAAACGATTCACCTGAAAGGTTTTAGCATCAATTTTGCCGGTTCCGGTAAAATTATAATGACCACAGCTGTTGAAACTGATAGCGACACAAAAAATGAAAATAAATTTGAAAAGCTTCATGATAACATTTAAAGGCGCTAAAGTAATTCTTTATTTTGAATTATGAATTACTGAGCTTGGTAGTAGTATTCAGCAAACTGAATGAAATCGACATCATTGTTGTTGTCCAAAACTTCTATGCCAACTGAAAAATACTTGTTTTCACCTATAACCATACCGTAATTGTAATAATAAGGGTCGCTGGCACCACGGTCAAAACCAACTGGAATTGATTTTGAAGCCTGACCGTCTATAAAAAAGTCCGGATCGAGTAACGATTTTACTCTTGCAACCGGTAAAACAGCACTGGCAATAGGGTTGCCGTAAAGGGTAGATTCAAAATGGAAATTTTTAAGTACTTCGGTAGTACCATTAGTCACTTTTTCAAAAGAAGTCATGTTACCATTGGTGTAAGCAAAATGGTACTCTTTAGCATCAGTACCGGTTCGACTATAGTTGAGAGCCAATTGATCCGAATTAACTTGACAAGTCATGCTAAAAGTACCTGAATACGAATACGCATACGTTTGGGTGGCAGCCTCATAGGTGTATTCTAAACCATTGATGCTTTTAATGGTATTGTTGGTGTTGTATACGATGTCGTTAGTTTCAGTAGCTACTCCATTAGTGTATTTTACATCTTTAACAAGGCGCTTTTGAATGTCGTAGGTAAATGCTTCCACAAGAGTGCCATCTAGTAAAGTAATGCTAGTTAACAAATCATTACTAAAGTTCCATTGTCTGGCATCGGGACTGTTGCGGTAAAAAATCACTTTTTTTATAGAATCTGTAGCAGCAGTATTTGAATTGTCATTGCTGCAAGAGAATAATATAGTGCTTACTGCGAAAAGAAAGAATAGTTTTTTCATTAGGAACGGATTTGGTGTACCAAACCTAAAAACAATTCGGTTTAGAATCAAACTTATAGGTCAAACTGCTTGATTTTTCGATAAAGTGTTCTTTCTGAAATGCCCAATTCGTCAGCGGCGGCTTTTCGTTTGCCCTTATGACGTTCCAAAGATTTCTTGATGAGCTCAATTTCTTTTTGTTCCAATTTCAATACTTCTTCCTCTTCAACGGTTTCGGCTACCAAATAATTTTGGTCATCCTCTTCGTCAAATTCTTCCTGATGCGTTGGGTTTTGCGTCGGAATTACACTTCTTCTCGGTTCTTCTTCAAACGAAATTTCACTTTCGGTATCTTTTGAACCATATACTTTTTGAATCAAACTCGGATTAATATCCTGGACTTTGGCGCCGTTTTTCATCAACTCTAAGGTCAGTTTTTTCAAATCGTTCAAATCACTTTTCATGTCGAAAAGGACTTTGTATAAAATATCTCTTTCCGTAGAAAAATCACTCTCTGATTTCTTTCCGCCAATTACCGAAGGCAAAGTGCTGCCTTCCACCGGAAGATAGGATTGTAAAGTAGCCAACGAAATATCGCGATTAGTTTCCAAAACCGAAATCTGTTCGGCCACGTTTCGCAGTTGACGAATATTACCACTCCAACGGTATTTTTGCAAAAACTGAACAGCGTCATCACTCAGTTTAATTGGCGGCATTTTGTATTTATGGGCAAAGTCAGCTGCAAATTTTCGAAACAACAAATGAATGTCATCTTTTCGGTCTCTAAGCGGTGGCAAAGGAATATCGACGGTACTCAAACGATAGTACAAATCTTCCCGGAATTTTCCTTTTTCAATCGCGTCAAACATATTGACATTGGTAGCGGCCACAATGCGCACATTGGTTTTTTGTACTTGCGAAGAACCTACTTTAATGAATTCGCCATTTTCCAAAACACGCAACAAACGCACTTGGGTTGTCAAAGGCAATTCACCCACTTCATCCAAGAATATGGTTCCGCCGTCAGCCACTTCAAAATATCCTTCACGCGTATTCGTAGCGCCCGTAAAAGCGCCTTTTTCGTGGCCGAAAAGCTCACTGTCAATTGTTCCTTCGGGAATCGCACCACAGTTTACGGCAATATACTTCCCGTGTTTTCGGTGCGAAAGCGAATGAATAATTCTAGGAATACTTTCCTTACCCACACCACTTTCACCTACTACCAATACCGAAATATCAGTAGGCGCGACCTGAATAGCTTTCTCTATGGCGCGATTCAGTTTTGGGTCATTCCCAATAATCTCAAATCGCTGTTTTATGCTTTGAACTGATTCCATATGCCTTTGCGAGTTTGCGAAGCAACCTCCATTAAATTTATTGCATTTCTGAATAACCAACAGCTTCTCCAATCAAGGTGCCGCTGGTACAACTGGTTATTTTCACATTGACAAAGTCACCAATTTTATACTTTTCTCTTGGGAAAACCACCATCAAACTCTGAGAGTTTCTTCCCGATAAGTCATTGTCCGATTTTTTAGAAACCTTCTCTACCAGGACTTCTACCGTTTTACCCACAAACTCCTGTGTTCTGAAGCCACTGTGAATCCTTTGCAAATCGACGATTTCCTGCAATCTGCGCAATTTGGTTTCTTCCGGCACATCGTCTTCCATCTTTCTTCCGGCCAAAGTGCCCGGTCTTTCAGAGTAAGCATACATATACCCAAAACTATATTTCACATATTCCATCAAACTCAACGTATCTTGATGATCTGCTTCTGTTTCTGTAGGGAATCCGGCAATCATGTCCTGTGTGATGCCACATTCCGGAATGATTCTTCTGATAGTATCGATTAATGTTTTGTATTCTGCCCGCGTGTGTAAACGGTTCATTTCTTTCAATATCCGGTCGCTTCCCGATTGTACCGGTAAGTGGATGTGTTTGCAAATGTTTGGATATTTGGCAATCACATGCAGCACTTCTTCGTGCATGTCCTGCGGATTGGAAGTCGAAAAACGAATCCTCATTTTAGGGAATTGCACGGCTGCCATTTCTAGTAATTGGTCAAAACCAACAGCAGTCGCTTTCTGCATCTCGGTTGCTTTGTCAAAATCTTTCTTCAAGCCACCGCCATACCAAAGATAACTGTCTACGTTTTGTCCCAAAAGCGTAATTTCCTTAAAACCTTTGTCCCATAAATCCTGAATTTCTGCCAAAATACTTTGCGGTTCCCGACTGCGTTCCCGTCCACGGGTGAAAGGCACCACGCAAAACGTACACATATTATCACAACCCCGCGTAATCGAAACAAAAGCGGTCACGCCATTGCTCATCAAACGCACTGGTGAAATATCGCCATAGGTTTCGTCTTTCGACAAAATCACATTGATGGCATCGCGGCCTTCTTCGACTTCTTTTAATAAATTGGGCAAATCTTTATAGGAATCAGGACCAACCACCATGTCCACAATTTTTTCTTGTTCCAAGAACTGAGTCTTTAAACGCTCGGCCATACAACCCAAAACGCCCACTTTCATATTAGGGTTCACTTCGCGTTTCACGGCATTGTATTTCTGCAAACGTTTTCTAACGGTTTGTTCCGCCTTGTCGCGAATAGAGCAGGTGTTCACCAAAACCAAATCGGCTTCTTCCAATACGGTAGTGGTATTGTAGCCTTGCTCTGTCAGGATGGAAGCCACAATTTCGCTGTCCGAAAAATTCATCGCACAGCCGTAGCTTTCTATAAATAGTTTTTTCTGATTGCCTGCTTTGTGTTCTAAAACAAGGCTGGTACCTTGCTTTTGCTCGTCAATTTCCTTTTCCATAATACTATATCACTTTCGGGACAGCAAAGATAATACTAAAAATGAATATCTGACAAGATGGCAGACGAGGTTTAACAAAAGTTTTGGAGCGACCCGAGCAAAGCGAATTGGCAAAGCAATGGTTTAGGCCTACTTGAAATCCTTGTTCTCGTCTTCCGCGTTACACTGTAACTGCTTCAGCCGGTGCTAGAAAGTTGTCGTCTTTTCTTCCCGAAAAGGATGTGTAAAATAATTACCAAATGTTGAATACTATACTAAGGTGTAATTCTATTTTTCTGTCAATCATCGTGAAAAATGAGCAATAAAACGGTTTTTTAAAAAAAACAATTACTTTTGTCCGCACAAACAAACGGGATATGGCAAAGAATTTAGTAATCGTGGAGTCGCCGGCAAAGGCAAAAACAATCGAAAAATTTCTGGGAAGTGAGTTTCAGGTAGAGTCCAGCTACGGGCACATTGCCGACTTGCCCTCCAAAGAAATAGGAGTAGATGTCGAAAACGGATTCAAACCCAAATACGAAGTCTCCTCCGATAAAAAAGCTTTGGTCACCAAACTAAAAGGACTAGCCAAAAACGCCGATATGGTGTGGTTAGCTTCCGATGAGGACCGCGAAGGAGAAGCCATTTCCTGGCACTTGGCGGAAGAATTAAAGTTAGACAAAAGCAAAACCAAAAGAATTGTTTTCCACGAAATCACCAAAAATGCCATCCTAAAAGCCATTGACAATCCCCGTGAAATTGACTATAACTTAGTCAATGCCCAACAAGCGCGTAGGGTTTTAGACCGATTAGTAGGATATGAACTGTCTCCGGTATTATGGAAAAAGGTAAAAGGCGGTTTGTCTGCCGGTCGTGTGCAATCGGTTTCGGTTCGATTAATTGTAGAACGCGAAAGAGAAATACAGGAATTCAAAGCCGTAGCTTCATATTCAGTAACAGCTGAATTTACTAACGAAGCCGGAAAAGTGGTAAAAGCCAAACTACCAAAAAACTTCGCCACCAAAAAAGAAGCCGAAGACTTCCTAAATAAAAACATCGGTTCTACCTATAAAGTGGCCGATTTAGAAACAAAGCCAACCAAGAAAACTCCGGCTGCTCCGTTTACAACGTCAACGTTGCAACAGGAAGCGGCCCGTAAATTATATTTACCTGTTGGGATTACGATGCAAATTGCCCAGCGTTTATATGAGGCCGGACTCATTACATACATGAGAACCGATAGTGTAAACCTTTCGCAGGAAGCGATGGCGGCAGCACAAGCCGAAATCACCAGTTACTACGGAGCAGAATTCAGTAAGCCTAGAAGTTTCAACACCAAATCAAAAGGAGCACAGGAAGCGCACGAAGCGATTCGCCCAACGGATATGTCGCGCCACACGGTTAATGTAGAAAGAGACCAAGCGCGTTTATACGAATTGATTTGGAAAAGAACTTTGGCTTCGCAAATGAGCGATGCTGAGTTGGAAAGAACTAACGTAAAGATAGAAGCCAATAACCACAGCGAAATTTTCCAGGCGACTGGTGAAGTAATCAAGTTTGAAGGGTTTTTAAAAGTATATTTAGAAGGCAATGACGATGACGATGAAGAACAAGAAGGAATGTTGCCGGCGTTGAAAGTCAATGAAAAGTTATTGAACAACAACATCACCGCGACCGAAAGATACACTCGCCCAGCGTCAAGATATACTGAAGCTTCTTTGGTAAAGAAATTGGAAGAGTTAGGAATCGGTCGTCCATCTACTTATGCGCCAACGATTTCTACCATTATTAATAGAAACTACGTGGAGAAAGGAAACTTAGAAGGCGTAGAGCGAAAGTATGTGCAGTTAACATTAGCTTCGAATAAAGTTGATGAAAAGATATTAAAGGAAAACACCGGTTCCGATAAAGGAAAGTTGGTGCCAACAGACATCGGAACGATTGTGAATGACTTTTTGGTAAAGAACTTCGCGGCTATTCTTGATTATAATTTCACCGCAAAAGTGGAGCAGGATTTTGACGAAATCGCCGAAGGGAATATCAACTGGACGAAGATGATGCAGGAGTTCTACGATAAATTCCACCCCAATGTTCAGGAAGTTGAGAAAAATGCAGATCGGGAAAGTGGTGAAAGAATTTTGGGCACCGACCCAAAAACAGGAAAACAAGTTTCGGTTCGTTTAGGGAAATTTGGTCCGATGGCTCAAATTGGAGAAGCGGATGATGAAGAAAAGCAATTTGCCAGCCTGCGTCAGGAGCAAAACATTGGAAACATTACTTTGGAAGAAGCCTTGAATTTATTCTTGTTGCCAAAAACTTTGGGAGAATATAAAGGAGAAGATGTGGAAGTGAGCAATGGCCGTTTTGGACCGTATGTTCGTTTCGGAAAGCAATTCATCTCCTTGCCAAGAGGAGAGGATCCTTTGGATGTCACTATGGAGCGCGCTCAGGAACTTATTAACGAGAAAGCTAAAGCAGATGCGCCGATTGCGGTATATAAGAATATGGATGTTCAGAAAGGCGTAGGTCGTTTTGGTCCTTTCCTGAAATGGAATGGAATTTTCATCAATGTCAATAAAAAGTACAATTTCGATAATTTGTCACAATCGGATGTGGCGGAATTGATTGAAGAAAAGTTGCAAAAGGATATTGATAAAGTCATTCACAACTGGTCAGAAGAAGGTATTTTGGTGGAAAAAGCCCGTTGGGGAAAATCAGTAATCACCAAAGGCAAAATCAAAATCGAATTGAATAAAGATATTGATGCTGCCAAGTTGACTTTGGATGAAGTGAAAGAAATGATTGCCAAAAAAACACCGGAAAAGAAAACCGCTGCCAAAAAAACTGCCGCCAAGAAAACCGCAACTAAAAAAGCACCTGCTAAAAAGAAATAAACTATGGAATTTGATTTTTTGTCACCTGTTGACGACGAAATTATTCACTATATAAAAGGACTGTCCTCACAGCATTTGGGAAGCAAAGTAGCTTTTCATACCAATAAGGATTTTCCGGATACCGATCAAATAAAGATTGCCATTGTTGGTGTTTTAGAGAATCGCGGTAATTCCAACGCTTTTGAAGAAGTGGATTTAACAGCTATCCGTAAAGAATTGTACAGCTTATTTCCGGGGAATTGGCAGAGTCCCATTGCGGATTTAGGCGATATTCTTCCGGGGAATTCATTAGAAGATACTTTTTTTGCGTTGCAGAAAGTAGCCTCAAAATTGATTCGCAAAGGAATTATTCCGATTGTTATTGGGGGCACGCAGGATTTGACCTATCCTTTGTATCGGGCTTATGATAGTTTGGAGCAAATGGTCAACTTGGTGTCTATAGACAGTAAGTTTGATTTTGGCAAACAGGAAGAAGGAATTTCAACGAATTCGTATCTGTCCAAAATAATTCTGGATGAGCCTAATAATCTTTTCAATTATAGTAATGTAGGCTATCAAACCTATTATAACTCTCAGGAAGAGATTGATTTAATAGAGAAATTATATTTTGATGCTTACCGATTGGGAGAAATTTCCAACAACATTGAATTGGCCGAACCGGTTTTTCGCGATGCCGACATTGTTAGTATTGATTTAAATTCTGTAAAGTCTTCATATTCAGGAAATTTTATTACTTTTACGCCTAATGGTTTTGACGGAAAAGAAATTTGTAGTTTGTCAAGATATGCCGGTATCAGTGATAAAGTAAGTTCGTTAGGAATTTTTAATCACAATAATAAAAAAGAAGAATCAGTTCTTGTTTCCCAAATCATTTGGTATTTTATAGAGGGTGTTAATTACCGTTCCAATGAGTATCCGTTTGGGACAAGAGAAAATTATTTAAAATATATAGTTCCCTTAGAAACGGAAGAATTGGTTTTTTACAAAAGCAATAAAACAGACCGATGGTGGATAGAAATCAATTTTTTTTCAGGCCAACACAATAAATTGAAAAAAAATACGTTATTACCTTGTTCGCATGAAGAATATTTAACCGCATGTAACCAGGAAATCCCCGAAAGATGGTGGAAGGCGCAGCGGAAAAATAGTATTTAGGAATAAAAAGAAGTTAAATAGTAGCAACAAAACAATATAATAGAATATAAATATCTTACAAAATATTAATAAAAACGCTCTTTAACGGAAATAAAGTGCATTTTGTCGATAAAATATTTTTTTTTTAGAGTAATTAACTTTAGCTTTGGCTTGTTAATTAATTTTTGATTTTATAATTGTTTTTTTGAAAAATAATAAATAGGTTTACGCCCTTAAAAAATAGAATATTCAAATAACCCCAATTTATATGAAGAAGTTCATTGCATTCGCATCATTTTTAGCTTTATTAACAAGCTGTGGAGGATCAAGCGACAAAGGTGAGTTAGTAGGAGTTAAAGGTAAAAAATGGCACCCGGAAAAGCCTTTCGGAATGACATTAGTGCCTGGTGGTGCATACATTATGGGTAAATCAGATGGTGATTTAGCTAATGTGCAAGACGCGCCTACCAAAACCGTTACTGTTAGATCATTCTATATGGATGAGACTGAGATTACCAATAGTGAATACAGACAATTCGTAGAATGGGTAAAAGATTCTACTATCAGAGTTCGTTTGGCGATATTGGCTGATGAAGTTGGGCAAACAGCAAGCTCTGGCGGAAAAGGCGGAAAAGGCGGCGGAAAAGGAAGTAGTATCGGGGATTTTGCCTTTGATGACAAAGATCCGGCTAAAATGACTCCCTACGACAAGTATATGTATGAGAATTATTATAGTGTAGGTACTGATGATGATCCATATGCCGGTAGAAGATTAAATCACAAAGTGAAGCTTATTAAAGATACCAGTAAATATCCGGATGAATATTATTCAGAAGTTATGGATACTATGTATTTGCCTTTAGCAGAATCTTTTAACGGATTAAGAACTATAGATGTTAGAAAATTAAAATTCAGATATTCCTGGATGGATATTCAGGCGGCAGCCAAAGCTAAAGTAGGAAAAAGAAGTTCATTCATCAGAACAGAACAACAAGAGGTTTATCCTGATACAACGGTTTGGATTAAAGATTTTGCTTATTCATACAACGAGCCAATGCACAACGATTATTTTTGGCACCAAGCTTATGGAGAATATCCTGTAGTGGGTGTTAACTGGAAACAAGCAAAAGCTTTTTGTGCCTGGAGAACGCTTAACAAAAATACGTATATCAAATCGAAGAAGAAACACCACGATTTAATCAACTCTTTCAGATTACCAACAGAGGCAGAGTGGGAATATGCTGCCAGAGGTGGTTTAGAGTCGGGAACTTTCCCTTGGGGTGGTCCTTATGCTAAAAATGACAGAGGTTGTTTCTTGGCAAACTTCAAACCTAACAGAGGGGATTATGCGGCTGACCAAGCTTTATACACAGTAGAAGCGAAGTCGTATGAGCCAAATGGTTATAACTTATACAATATGGCCGGTAACGTAGCCGAATGGACAGATTCATCTTATGATGCCGCTGCTTATGAATACGTTTCATCAATGAATCCAAATGTTCCGGATACGAAAAACATGCGAAAAGTGGTTCGTGGCGGTTCATGGAAAGATGTTGCTTACTTCTTGCAAGTGGGAACCAGAGATTTTGAATATGCAGATACCGCAAGAAGTTATATTGGCTTCCGTACTGTTCAGGATTACATGGGAACACAAGTGACGAAAAACGGAAAAGCACCTAAAAAGTAATTTCAAAACCAACTTAAATTATATTAACTTAACTAACTAAAATTTTTATTATTATGGCATTATTACCAAAAAAAGTTATGAACTTCGCCTATGGAATGGGTGCAGCAGTTGTAATCGTAGGAGCATTATTCAAAATACAACACTGGACAGGAGCCAGCGCAATGCTTATCATTGGTCTATTAACCGAAGCTTTCATTTTTGCATTATCGGCATTTGATGCTCCTGATGTTGAACTAGATTGGTCATTGGTTTATCCTGAATTGGCTGGCGGACAGGCTATCAATAAAGCCAAAAAAGAAGAGCCTAAAGATGCTCAGGGATTATTATCTCAAAAATTAGACGCTATGTTGAAAGAAGCTAAAATCGATGGTCAATTGATGGAAAGCTTAGGAAACAGTATCAAAAACTTTGAAGGAGCTGCCAAAGCAATTTCTCCAACAGTTGATTCTGTAGCTTCAACTAAAAAATATGCTGAAGAAATGACTAAAGCGGCTACTCAATTAGAAACCTTGAATGGTTTGTACCAAGTACAATTGCAAAGTGCCGAAAAGAACGCTAAAATTAACGATGAGGTTGCTGAAAACAATCTAAAATTAAAAGATCAAATGCAGTCATTAACATCCAACTTATCTACATTGAATAATGTATATGGTGGAATGCTATCTGCAATGAGTAACAAAGGATAATTAGTTTTTTATAACTATATTTTACAAACAAAATAATAATATAAACTAATTAGAAAAAATGGCAGGAGGAAAATTAACCCCTAGACAGAAGATGATTAACCTGATGTACTTGGTTTTCATCGCAATGTTAGCTTTAAACATGTCAAAAGAAGTACTTTCGGCTTTCGGTTTGATGAACGAAAAATTTGAGGCAGCTAATACAGCATCAAAAGTTAATAACAATAAACTTTTGATGACTATAGATCAGAAAGGGTCTGAAAATGCAGGTATGTATGGGCCAGCTAAAAATGCAGCCGATAAAATTGCTGTTGTTTCAAAAGAATTCTTCGCTTATGTTGAAACGTTAAAAGCGGATGCAACATTTGGTGTAGAAGTTGAAAAGGAAAGTGGCAAATTACCGTATGAGGCCATGGATAAAGGACCTCATATTGATGAGACTTGGTTTAAAGGTGATAATTACTCATCTAAAGGAACTGAGATCGTTGCTAAAATAAACAAATATGTAGCTGATATGAAAGCGGCTGTGGCTAGTGAGCCAACTTTATCTAGTAAATTGACACCAATTATCAAAGATTTAGAAGCTAAATTTAATACAGCTGATATTAAAGATAGAGAAGGAGTTACCAAAAAATACCTTTCTTATCATTTTGAGCATTTTCCAGCTATAGCCTCATTGGCTAAATTAACGGCTTGGCAAAATGATGTTCAAAAAGCAGAATTTGATTGTTATAGCTCTTTATTAGGAGGAGCCGCAGTTGATGCAGCTTCTATGAATAACTATACTGCCATGGTAGTACTTGAAAAAAGCGCCTATTTCCAAGGAGAAGCTGTAAAAGGAAAAGTTGTTTTGGGAAGATATGATGATAGTACTAAACCAACATCATTCCAAGGTCCTGGAAAAATAGAAAACGGTCAAGCCGTAATCTCTATGACCGCTGGAAGTGTAGGAGAGCAGTCAATTACAGGTAAGTTTACTTTTGTTGAAAACGGTAAAACTATTCCGCTTCCTTTTGAAGGTAAATATGTTGTAGTACCTCGTCCAAATACGGCTAATATTTCTGCAGATAAAATGAATGTAGTGTACAGAGGATTACCAAATCCAATGACTATCTCATTTGCCGGTATCGGAGATAACTTTGTAACTGCATCCGCTCCAGGTTTATCAAAAGCCGGTGGTAATGGTAAATACAATTTAAGCCCTCCATCAGGTACTGAAGTTACAGTTAGTGTTTCTGGTAAAATGAATGACGGTAAAACAGTTACGGATAAAAAAGTATTCAGAATTAAAAACATTCCAGCTCCAGCAGGTGCTATTGGTGGAATGACAGGAGTTACTAAAGGTGCTAAATCACGTTTGGCAGTTTCTCAAATTACAGCTGTATTACCTGATTTCTTGTATGAATTGAATTTCCAGGTTACTCAGTTTACTTTCAAAGTGCAAGGACAAGCGGCTATCATCGTTACAGGTGACAGAGTTAATGCACAATGTAATGCTGCAATGGGTAAAATTGGTCGTGGAGATCAAGTTACAATTTCAGATATTAAAACAAAACTTGTAGGTGCAGGAACAGATATTAAAATACCAACAGCTGCTCCGGTAATATACGAAATACAATAATAATTTAAGTTGATAGAAACCTACTTAAATAACTTAGAATTTTAAAAAATGAAATTAAGAAATCTTTTAATCGTTGTTTGTGCAGTAGCGGGTAGTTTTACTACTTCAGCTCAGTCAAACCTGTTGAATGCCAAAACCCCAGATCAGATTGGCAAGAAAACACCGGCACAATTAATCTCTGATAATGACAAACCATTACCCTATGGTTATGTACACGATAGAGATGTATTGATGGGTAAGACCATTTGGGAGTTGGTTGACTTAGATGAAAGAATTAATTTCCCTTTGTACTATCCTATAGATACCGCTAATATTGGTAAAGACAGACGCTCTTTGTTTGATGTTTTAATTAAAAACATTAAGAACGGTAAGATAACGGAAGTATATGCCGATGATTATTTCAATAATAAGAAAACATTGAAAGACATGGAGTCTTCTTTTACCTATATCGATACTACTGAAGCGGGTATTAGTGAATACAACAATCACATTGAAGAGTACAAGTCTGGTAAAATGAAACTTGATCCTCAGTATATCAATAAACAAGATTTAACAGCTCAGGATATTGCTGGCTACAAAATCAAAGGGTATTGGTATTTTGACAAACGTCAAGGTGAATTGAAATACAGATTGTTAGCGTTATGTCCTGTTTCTGTTGAGGCAAGAGATATTGGTAAAGAGAATCCTGATGTTATCGAATTGTTTTGGGTGTATTTCCCATCCATCAGAGATATTTTGCACGAAGCGAAAGCGTTTAATGACAAGAACTCTGCCCAACCCATATCCTTTGACCACTTGTTGAACTCCCGTAGATTTAATGGAGAGATTTATAAAGAGGAAAATGTGTACGGCGATAGAGAAATCGAGCAATACATGAAGGATAATGCACAAAATCAACTGTTAGAATCAGAAAGAGTCAAAGAAAAGATTCGTGATTTTGAATCCGATATGTGGAATTACTAAAAGATTTCAGAATAATATAAAAACTCTCACCTCTATGGTGGGAGTTTTTTTTAGCTTTAAAGTATGATTGACTATATAGTTGTAGGTTCAGGATTGGCCGGTATTGCTTTTGCCGAAACGCTTTGGCAACACCAGAAATCATTTGTGGTTTTTGATAATCATTCGCAAAACTCCACTAAGATTGCCGGAGGGTTATACAATCCGGTAATACTGAAACGATTTAGCGAAGTGTGGAATGCCAAACAACAATTGGAACTGGCCGATATTTTCTATAAAAGAATAGAACAAAAGCTATCGGTTACGGTTGATTTTAAACTTCCCATTTATAGAAAATTCTTTTCTGTAGAAGAGCAAAACAATTGGTTTTCGGCTTCGGACAAACCTAATTTGTCACCCTTTCTTGCTACCGATATCATCCATAAAAAATACCAATCCATTGACTCTCCTTTTGGTTATGGAGAAGTACTGCAAACCGGTTATGTGGATACAGTTGCTTTGCTGAATCATTACCATGAGTATTTGAAAAGCCAAAAGGCATTTGAAGAAACTACTTTTGATTATAGTCAGTTACAGATTTTTGATGACTATGTTGCTTATCAAAATCTGAAAGCCAAACACATTGTCTTCGCAGAAGGCTTTGGGATGCACGCTAATCCCTTTTTTAAGTATTTACCGCTGGATGGCACTAAAGGGGAATTATTCATCATTAAAGCTAATGATTTGGATTTGGATGTGATTGTCAATACCAGCGTGTTTATTTTGCCTCTTGGTACTAATCTCTTCAAAGTGGGAGCCACTTATAATTGGGAAGATAAAACCTGTACGCCAACTGAAGAAGGAAAACAGGAATTGGTCGACCGACTAAAAGAAATCCTAAACTGTGATTTTGAAATTATAGAGCATTTTGCCGGAGTGCGACCCACAGTGAAAGACAGAAGACCGCTCTTAGGCACACACCAGTCTCATAAAAACCTGCACATTCTCAACGGATTGGGTACCCGTGGCGTCATGCTGGCACCGGCGATGGCTTTAGATTTATTCGAATATATCGAAAACGGAAAGCCTTTAGACAAGACTATTGATATAAAACGGTACACTACTTCTTAGCCGCCTCTTTATCAAAATGCACAAAAATATTGATGTAAATATTACGCGATAACCTTGCCGTTATGGGCATTAAAGCTATAAGTGCCACAATAATGGCTACAAAGGATTTGGGTAAATCCAACCCCAGAATGGTATTGGCAATGATAAAAGCAGCCACGCCAATGGCAACGGTCAATCCATAACTCACATACATGGCTCCATAAAAAAAGGAAGGCTCTATCTGATACCGCAATCCGCAATGGCTGCAGGTGTCCTGCATATGGTAAATCTCTTTAAGATGGTAAGGGTTTTGGTCCACATACATGCTTTCTTCTTGGCATCTCGGACAAGTTCCTGTTAAAATGCTATTTAGTTTGGATCCTTTTTTTAACATTTGCAAAAAATTTCTACAAAGGTACTTTATAGAAATCTTTTACTTATAATTTTTGCAACAAATCATTATGTTAAACATACACAATTTATCGGTTTCATTTGGAGGTACGTATCTTTTCGAAGAGGTGACTTTTCGGTTAGGTTCGGGAGATAGAGTAGGATTGGTGGGAAAAAACGGTGCCGGTAAATCGACTATGCTTAAAATTTTAGCTGGTGATTTCAAACCCGATAGCGGCCAGATAGCTACCGAAAAAGAAGTCAGAATGGGGTTTCTGCGTCAGGATATCGATTTTGAACAAGGAAGAACCGTACTGGAAGAAGCTTATGAAGCTTTTACCGATATAAAAGTAGTCGAAAAAAAACTGGAACAAATCAACCATCTTTTGGTTACCAGAACCGATTACGAAAGTGACGAATATGCTCAAATCATTGAGGACTTGTCTGACTACACCCATCGTTTTGAATTATTAGGAGGATACAATTATGTAGGCGATACCGAAAAGATCCTTTTGGGACTGGGTTTCAAAAGAGAAGATTTCGAAAACCAAACCGATACGTTTTCCGGTGGATGGCGTATGCGTATCGAGTTGGCCAAATTGTTATTGCAATCCAATGACATCTTGCTGCTGGATGAGCCAACCAATCACTTGGATATCGAAAGTATCATTTGGCTGGAAGGCTTTTTAAGAAACTTTCCGGGCGTAGTGGTGATTGTATCGCACGATAAGATGTTTTTGGATAATGTGACCAACAGAACCATTGAAATCTCTCTGGGGAAAGCCTACGATTTCAACAAACCCTATTCGCAATATTTAGTCTTGCGGGAAGAAATTCGCGAAAAACAATTGGCTACCCAAAAAAATCAGGCCAAGAAAATAGAAGAAACCGAAAAGTTAATCGAGAAGTTTCGGGCCAAAGCGTCCAAGGCTTCCATGGCACAATCGCTGATTAAGAAGTTGGATAAAGTAGAACGCATTGAAGTGGATGAAGACGACAACTCGGTGATGAATATCTCGTTTCCGGTTTCGCAAACGCCCGGTAGAGTAGTGATTGAAGCGGATCATGTGACCAAAGCCTATGATGATAAAGTGATTTTAAAAGATATTTCACTATTGGTGGAACGCGGTAGTAAGATTGCTTTTGTCGGTCAGAATGGCCAAGGAAAATCTACTTTTGTAAAAGCCATAGTCAATGAGTTCAAGTATGATGGGACTATCAAACTGGGACACAATGTACAGCTGGGCTATTTTGCGCAAAACCAGGCCGAATATTTAGATGGTGAAATTACGTTATTGGAAACGATGACTAATGCGGCTACGGACGGTAATCGTTCGAGAGTTCGCGATATGCTGGGTTCATTTTTGTTTCGTGGCGATGATGTAGAGAAGAAAGTGAAAGTGCTTTCGGGAGGCGAAAGAAACCGCTTGGCGTTGTGTAAATTATTGTTGCAGCCTATCAATGTGTTGCTGATGGATGAGCCTACGAATCACTTAGACATTAAATCGAAGAACGTATTAAAAGCCGCGCTTCAGAAATACGAAGGAACTTTACTATTAGTGTCGCACGACAGGGATTTTCTTCAGGGCATGTCGAATATTGTTTACGAATTCAAGGATCAGAAGATTAAAGAATACTTGGGTGATATCAACTATTTCTTAGAACAAAGAAACGCTTTAAACATGCGTGAAATTGAGAAGAAAGATGTGGTGGTTACCACCAATGCCAATAAAGAAACCAAAAACGTGTCTTACGAAGACCAAAAGAAAAGCAAATCGCTGCAAAACCGTTTGAGCAAAATAGAAAGCCAAATCAAGCAACTCGAAATCGATATTCAAAACGATGACAAGGAACTGGCTTCCAATTATGACAAACATATCGAAAATGCTAACTTCTTCATGGCTTACAATAAGAAGAAAGCAGAATTAGATAAACTACTCGAAGACTGGGAAATTGTACAAGGAGAGATAGATAATTTATAGCTCAAGGCTGTAGACTGAAAACGGCGACTGCAAACTACTTAAAAGGATGGCGTTGTTGCCAAGCTAAACTCGGTTCCAGTTTTGGGAAGACTTTTGACATGAGTTGGTCAATCCATTTATTGGTGTGGTAAATAAATCCGGTCATTTGGATAGGGGCCGCACCAACAGAACTCTTAATTTCCAGAGCGGTTCTGCCAAAAATAATTTTCCTGAATTGATGCTCTATGCCGAATTTAGTCATATTATACAGCATGTTCAAATACAACATTTTCTCTTTTTGCACTTGTTCGTCATACCCCAGGAAGTAGGTTTCTAAAACCGTCCCGTTCAGGAGTAATGTGTGAAAACCAACTAACTTTTCATTTAAGAAATAACCACACAACACAAACCTATCGCCGCATTGTTCTTTAAAGGTTGAGAAATGATTCCTGGCCAGGAAAAAAGTATTGAACGGCGCATTTTTGGCTACGTGGTAATACAACTCATAAATCCGGTCTTCCTTTGAGACAATCTCTTCAACGGACAATTCTTTGGTAATAATCCCTTCAAACTTTTTATGGGAGCGTTTGTATTGGTCGCGGTATTTTTTGGAAAGCGCCGCTATATAATCGTCATTGGTTTTCCACGAATCGGGCAATTCAAAAACCATATTGGGCTGGGTGTTGAATTCGTACATGCCCGCAAAACCATATTGTTTTAGTTCCTCAGCACAAGGCTGATAGAAATCTTTAAACGAAACAATATGTATGGTAATCTGTTGGTTTTTGAAATACTTTATAATTTCATCCGAACAGGCCATTAGTAATTTGCTGATGCTTTTGTGGTCAATGTTTTTGGTAAAGGCATAACCGTTTTGTCCGGTGATCATATTGTTTCCCAGAAACAGGACATGCGAAGCGAAGTTTTTAAAGACAAAATTCCGGATATAGGTTTTCAGGCATTGGTCTCTTTCGCCAAAGGATTCCAGCTTATTCAAATCGAGGTATTGCGCCAGTGCTACGCCCATCAATTCCGACGCTTCAAAAACGCCTATATAGAAACACTGCATGTTGGTAGGTGCTGAGGCTTCCAAAACCTTTAGGTAAGGCGTTTGCAGAAAGGCATTCTCAGCCGCCACTACATCCCAGGTAACAGGAAGTTGTGCAATGGAGGAGTAAATTGTAAAAGTAGTTGTTTCCAATAAGCTAAAAAAAATCGCCCTACAAATGTAGAGCGATTGATTGATAATAAAATGTTAATTATTGCATCATACAGATGATTCCGCCCATAATCATAAAGCTTACCATCCAGAAACCGCTGGTGACCATCACATATTTGAAACTTCTTCTTTCGTATAAGGCACCAGTGCCAATAACCGGAAATATCATAAATAATCCGGTCATGAAACCGTGTAAGGCGCCATGCTTGAAACTACGGAAAGCCGTACCATAATCGGCCATAAAAGCGGCATACGATGGCTTGGCAATAGAAGCGTCGCCGCCAACCATTCCTAAAGCACCGAATTGGTGAATCACCACCATTTGCAATACAAAGGAAATAAGAAAGGCATAAACGATAGAAAGTCCGAAAATTTTAAACATGTTAAAATTTTTGCCGTCTTCGTGTGTAATGCCGGCTTCTTTCATCCAAATGGTTCCGAAAACCTTTGGGTTGTACCAAATAAATCCAACAACCAGTGTTGATAAAGCCGCCAGTAAAAGAGCAATCCAATTGATGTTCATAATTTTAAGTTTTATGGGTTAGTGTACCAAAAGTAAAAAATATTATTTAAATCGATTTTTTTCGGAACCCGAAGCCAATTTTAATAAGAATTTCTTACAACATTGTAAGATAAATACATGTAAATAGCATATCGATATGCATTTCATCGATTATTTTTGTTTTTAAACGTGTTTACTTATAGTTTTACTTCGTCTTAACCCCAAATCGGAATCGTTATGAAAACTATTTTTACCTATGTAACTCTACTTTTAGTATCTGTTTCAGCCATGGCCGAAATATCAGCTACAGAGAAAAATGCTTTACTAAAATTATACAAAGCCACCAAAGGTTCGCAATGGACCAATAAATGGGATACAAAAGCACCAGCTACTACTTGGTATGGTGTGGAAATCAAAAATGATAAAGTGGTTAGCCTCAAATTGATGAATAACAATTTGGTGGGGCAACTGCCAACAGAAATTGGGGACTTGACGTCACTGGAAGTTTTAAACCTATTCAGAAATGATATTTCAGGAACGTTACCGGCTTCTATCGGAAATTTAAAAAGCCTTACGAAATTGAACCTTGCGTTCAACAAAATATCGGGTGCTTTACCGGAAGCTTTGGGCAATGACACCCAATTGAAAACCATTGAAATGCACATGAACCGTTTAACAGGAGTATTGCCTGTAGGTATTGGAAAATTAGCCAGCCTGGAAACCTTATCCTTATTCAACAATGAAATCGAAGGGGAAATCCCAACGTCATACTATCAGTTAAAAGCGTTAAAAGTATTGTTGTTGAACAGCAATAAACTAACCGGTAAATTAGACAAAGAAGTAGCCAATCTTTCTTCTTTGGAAACCTTGAGTTTGTTTGAGAACAAAATGGAAGGGACCGTGCCGTTTGATTTAGAAAAACTACACAACTTAAAAGAAATGAATATTTCGTATAATATGTTCAACGGATTTGTTTCTAAAAACTTATCCAAATTGGACACACTGAATATGACTATGGTGAATGAGCAAGGTGTAGCCACCACATTAAAAGTAAATATTGATAAAAACTCGGCTTTCGCAGCTGATGAATAAGCAATACATTTTGTTGGGTTAACAAAAGAAAAAGGTCTCCATTTGGAGACCTTTTTTATATAATATGGTTTACCGTTTAGTCAGCGGCTACTAATTTTGAAGTGCTTCTGTAGATAAACTCATTGTAAATATGCCTGCGGGCAAAACGGCTCGGCGATTCGGCATTGACCATCTTGATATAAATAGGTCGTAACACCCCAAAATACTCAAAGGAATTCCCATCCAAAAAAGTGATATACAACACACTGTTCTCATAATAAAAATCAGCGATGTTAGTGCTGGTGGTGATACGGGTGTATTCCGCTTTGTCTTTTTCTAAGGTTTCCGGAGCAATGCTTACCAGAAAATGATAGGCTGCGATAATCTCTTTACTTCTTTCTTCCGCCAAATGACGCTCTTCTGCATCGGCAATCGTATCCGGATGGATGTCCTTCATGCTGTTGCGGTAAATGGTTTTCAGCTCTTTTAAAGTGGCTGTCTTAGTAACGCCAAGTAACCCTCGGTACTCGACAATTTTTTTCATGTTCATAGTTTGCAAATAAAAAACCCGCGCTTTTCAGTAGGGTTTTATGTCCTGGCGGCAACACTTACCGCTTTCGGGGGGCAAAGATAGGTTTTTTATTTGGGTTTGTTCCCGATACCATTTTTGTTTCGCTTCACTCCACAAAAACCACTCAAACTGACGCACCTATTTATCACGTCACCTCGAGTGTTTTGAGCAAAGCTCAAAATGTATCGAGAGGCTTAGTACTGCAACTTCTCGGTACTGTAATCATCGGGCAGTTTTCGGGAAAACTGCCGCATCTGTTTGCGGGTTAGGTGTTTGGTAATCTTATAATTGTCCTTATAAAGTAATTGTACCATGATGGGATAATTGAACTTGCTGTTGACATTGACCAGTTTATTCCCTTGCAGGTGGTAGAGATCAAACAACAGATAGTTGTGCTTCTTATAATTCTGGAAACTGCATACCACTATTTCGTAGACTCCATCACCATCGAGGTCTCGCTCAGGACGGTTTTGGTAGTCGTAGAGCAGTAAATCGCTAAACGATACTTGGCTCAGGCTGCCATCCCGGTTTTGCAAAAAATACACCACCGGGCAGTAATAATTAAACGCCCCACACCCAAAAAACGGAAGAATAAATTTAATATCGGGCAGCCCATCCTGATTATAATCGGCTACATAAAAGCGTTCAATGGTAGCAAAGTCGCCAAAATGATACAACCCCATCAGCCTTTTCCTTTTTCCTGTCCCTCGGTGTATCTTGATGGTAGCCACACCCGAGGTATCAGGAGGAGTAACGGTTAACCTCGCCCTTTCGGTACCGCCAAAAAACCTCGGAATAGTGATATAATGGTTGATATCGTAATTATAAAGGTCTTTCTTTCCTTGTCGGTCAATAACATACCCCGTTGGGTACACTTTAGCCTTAATCGCCGGATGCTTTTCAAACGGGTATTGCGCCATAGCCTGGAGGCTGAAAAGCAGGACTAAAAGGCATAAAGGGAGTTTCATAGGCTTATTTTTTTGTTTAAATAAAGGTACTCCTGCTTTGCGAACTGACGAACCTCAATACCGTCACTTCGAGTGTCCGCCACGGCGGATGTATCGAGAAGTTAACCCAGCAGCTCCAGCAAAATGGTGTTGTACTTGTTGATATTGATGAGCCTTAAGTTTAAATCGATTTGGGTGTTTTTGCAGTCTTTTTTCAGGTAGGAAATCATCAGATACAAGGCTTCTATTAGTTTTTCGAGGTCATAATCTAGTATTCGTTTGATCTTGTATTTTTCGGTTAGTTCGGCGGTTACCTTTTTTCTCGAAAGGGCCACATACGGTATTTCATAACGAACCGCTGCCGAGAGCTCTTCTATATCCAACATGGTAATAATAGCAATGCGACGTTCGGTATCAATTGAAGCGGATTGCTGAATATCAGCCAGAATTTTTTTATTCAGTTTTAATTCTGCTTTTAGCGCGCGTTTTAAGGCGGCGGCTTTAGTGGTCAGCGCTGCACTGTCTTTGGCTACATCGTAGATTTCTTTAATGACACTCATGTGTTTTTATGTTTTAAACAGATGTCTGGTTTATTTACCTCTATAATCATAATTCTAAATCTTTACTGTATTCTTCACTTTGTTCTTGGCACAAGAACAAAGTTAGCTGTCATTTGTTCGTAAGTTTTATTAATCTAAACATTATCCAGTTCTAATTTTCTGTTTTTCAATTAGTTTCAAGTTTAAAGTGAGAATAAAATATAAATTACTGAAAATGATCACATTACATTTGTAAAATCAAAATATTGATCTAATATTTGCAACAAATAATTAGTATGAATACTTCTTTTGAACGTAGCGAAAATACAAAAGTAGAATGGATGACACCACCTGAGTTAGTTAAAAGTTTAGGTGATTTTGATTTAGATCCATGTAGCCCAATTGACGCACCTTTTTATCATGCTAAAACTAATTTCACTACACTTGATTGTGGTTTGACTAAAGAATGGTTCGGAAGAGTTTATCTTAATCCGCCGTATGGAAGAGGAATGGAAATGTGGTTAGAGAAATTAAAATTTCACGGTAATGGTATCGCTTTAATTTTTGCAAGAACTGAAACCAAATGTTTTTTTGAGCATATATGGAATGATGCAGATGCAGTTTTATTTGTTAAAGGAAGAATTAAGTTCTATCATGTTTCCGGTATTCAAGGAGGAACTCCCGGAGCTCCAAGTGTCTTTATAGCTTATGGAAAAGAAAACGCGAATATCTTAAGGGAATGTGGTATTGAAGGAAGGTTTTTGCTGTTAAAATAATTTCATTGTAGATTATGTAATTTCATAACAAATGAATTCGGCAATATTAAACTCAGCATCAATTATCCATTCATTTTCTAACAATAGTTTTTTCAAAGCTTCATTTTCGTCAACTACATTTTCAACAATACCTATAACTTGCATGTTTTCAATTTCATCTCCATTAGGTGAAGTTGTATTGCCTTCGGGTGTAATGAATATGTATTTTTTCATTATTTTATCTTCTTATATGTTGCTCTACCAGTAAATTCAATAATCCCTCTATCTCTTAAAAGCTGCAATTGTTGTCTAATTTTATCTTTAATAAAGTTATTGTTTGGGTATTTTACTCTTAAATCCTTTTCAAAATTATAAATATCTTTTAGTGTAAAGTCTTTATTAGGTGTTTTTTCGATACAATGTAATATATCTAAAATCCATCCTCTGGCATCTATATTTTTAGTTCTTAAAAATGTTGTTTTATTAAAAGCAGTTTGAACAATTTCAGGCTTAATTATTTTAGATTTTTCAACTAAAAATATTTTTCCAAGTTCTGAAACTTTTGATATATCAATATTACAACCAGTCCAACCTGCTCTTCGAGCGGTTTCAGATAAAGGCTTTCTTTTAATAATAATTTCAGGAGTGAAAAACTGTTTTGGGATTATTAAAAAATTATCAACGGTCAAGTCTTTACTATAGGTTAAAAAGAAAAAATTTGGGTTTGTATCTGAGGTTATTCTCTGTATCATTGTGTCGTAAGCACCATCTGTAATGGTATTACTAAATTTTCCACTTTTGCTTTTTAACTCAAATTCTTCTGAACATTTCAAACAATGAAAATCCGCAACAGGTCTATTGTTTTCAAATTCATTGAGTGGTTTTTCTCCACAATTAGGACAATATGAATTTTGCTTTACCCAGCTTTCAGTAAGAACCCTTGCAATTTGTGAATTACTAGTATAACCATTAGCTAATTCAGTTTCGAATTTTAAATTCATTTAAATAGCTATTATAGTCAAATTGATAATATTATAAATAAACTTTGCTTTTTCACCTTTCCATTTTAGAAAAGGTTTTGCTTGCATGATTGGTTAATCTTTTTGCTAATATAACAATTCTCACACGTGGTTTTAAGACCCAAAAAATAAATTAATTAACAGTTTTTGGTCATTAAAAAGAGCGCTTTTTTATAAAAAGAGCGCTCTCTTGAGTTACATTTTAGTCCCTTGGGTATTTAAACCCTTGTTAACTCAAATCTTCCACAGTAGCTCCAGGCGCATTGTTTTTAACCGATTCAATACCATTATCTCTAGCTGCTGTACTTTCATAAAGTTCACTGGTGCCAATAATTTGACCATTGGTAGCTGTTAAATTAAAATAAGGTTTATTGTTTGACGAAGTCTTCCTTTCATAACGTGCATCATTCGAAGCATTGGTTTTTACAGAGTCGATTCCATTTTCACAACCTGCTTTAGAAGCATAACCCTGGCTAGTCAAAATGACCTGCCCATTTGTGGCTTTCAAATTAAATTGAAAATCACCATTCGTTCTTTTAGTAATTACAAATTTCCCCATACTATATATTTTTTAAAGGTTACAAATTAATTTTTATGATGACAATTTCCAAATGTTCTAATCTATAGAGATGTTAATAGGCAAACCTATTTTAAGACCAAAATTCATGTCGTCATCGGGATGTGTATTTAAATTAAGTCTACTCATAAACAATTGAATAGCAATGATGTTTTTTTTCTCTTTTGATTTTAAATTGATGAGTATTCCTGTTTCAAAAGGATAGCTTTCTCTTAAGGCTAGAGCATCATTGTTTTTGTAGCCAATTTTAGCAAAAACACCAGCAACAGATAAAGAGGCATACAATTCAAAAGAAGTTTCTGTAAAAGTGCCATATTCATAATTTCTATTTCCTCCATTCAGGTAACCAGTTCTAGTGTCTATAATTTCAATAGGCACACCATCAACATTTTCTGATGAGGTGGTAAAACTGTAACTTTTCTTTTTGTATTCGTCAAAGTTATTTGACCTTCCTATGGCATTCAGCAAACGGGCAATAATAAAGGATTTACTTTTGCTAACATAAATAAAATTATAACTAATATTCACACCATATAAGTCACTTCTTATTTCCGTAAATCGGTCTTTAAAGCTAACATTGCTGGCTGTGTTGGGATCATATATATCAAACCCTTGTCGCTCATAAAAAGGTGACACACCAAAATAATTACTTCTTTCGGCAGTCCAATATTGTTTAAAATTATTGATTTCAGTTTTATTGTTTTCATAGGCATATTTTTCTAATTTACTATAAGCCTCGTTATAGTCCTTCAAAAGTTTATCAATATTGAAATCGACAGCAAAACCCTGTGAATATACCTGAACTCCATTATTGTCATTAATAGTTACTGTTTTTTGAGTGTGTCCATTTATTTCTGCAATTATCGATGATATTGTTTTGGATGTAAGTCCTTTACAATATTCTTTTATTTTTTTTATCAGCGCAGTGGTATTAGCTGTTTGATAAGTAATTGTATTATAATTATAAGCAACTCCATTACCAGAGTTTGAGTTTAAAAAGGTTCTTTGCTTTATAAATTTTGGGTCATTTATTGAAACAAAAGGGATATTCAACTGTGTAAGTATCACTTCGTATTCCATGATTTTTTTATAAGTACTGTCCGCTAAAGTCTGTCTATCAAATTCATTTTGAAGCATTGCTCTTTTGGTGTCAATGTCATTGCTAGTATTAGTGCCACTTATAGAATAAAATTTAGAATTTAAATGAGGAAAACCATTAAAGAAAAAATTTAGATTAAGCTTTCCTTTTTTACTACCATCGGTTTCATCAAATATAAAAGCTCCACTTTCAACAGCAAATTTTCCATCTACTGTCATGATAAAACTGTCTTTGCTATAAAGCTTTCCGCTCAACGATAATTCAGTATTATCTTCTTTATATTCATAGCTAACTCCTTGTTTAACATTGTCATCTCCCAAAACCATAAAATTGAGATTACCTATGACTAGGGAATCAAAAGCAGTGGTGCTCAAAGGACTATCGATGGTTTGATTTTTCTGACTGTATGTATTTAAATAAAACACAAACAATAAATAGGAAAATAATAATCTTGTTCTCATACCTATAAAATTTAAAAAGTGAATAATACAACTAATCCATAACCTCTAATCGGGGCATAGATTTACAATAGTATTTCGAATAAAATGGGATAGTATTTAAGGCCGTTTGCTAACGTTATACCAATGTAAGAAATAAATTTGTAGTAATGAAAAAGCAGCTTTTCTTGGGCTGGAAATCTGATAAATGACTAAAAATGCCGATAAAATGCAAAATGGTTCGGTGAATGAACTAGGCTCTTTTTCAGTAGTGTAAGAGCAAAAGCATGTTATGACAACAAAATACAAACAGGAAATAGTAAATTTTGAGTTTGAGAGGCTTTTAAGAGTCTTTTTTTCAAAGCTCCGCATCTTCGTGTTCAAAGCTCCGCATCTTTGAAGTCAAACCTTCGCATCTTTGAAGTCAAAGCTCTGCATCTTTTTTAGCGATTTTGGGCAAAATAAGTCGAAAAAAAAGCCCCGGGAGGAAACCGGAGCTTTAAAAAAAGAGTGGCCTAGCCGAAGACAAGTCTGCGTTTACGGTAATTTCTCGTACTTAACCGTCTGTAGGAAATCGCGAAGGCGTTCACCCGGACGGAAGCGTATGCGGTTATTGACAATTGCATGACTCGTTACTCCTTCTTCAGTAGGCATGCCTTCAGAGCTTAGCCCTACCTGGAAGTTTCCTAATCTGCCAAGTTTAACAATGCGGCCTTCTTCCAATTCACTAATGATGTTGGTTTCCAACGAAACCAATACCGCATAGCAGTCGGCTTCGGTAACCGTACACTGAATGGAAATCATCTTGGCTAATTTATCCAAATTAGTTTTTCCAAAGCCAACTGCACTGGCGTAGAATTTTACGGGTGCCACAAGATCCTGCGGATTCTTCTTTGACACTACTTTAAATTTTACTGACATAACGTTTTGTTTTAAAGGTTATTGCCCCAAAGGTAAAAGCATTTTTAGCTCGCTCCGACACCCCTCTGTCAGAACTGTCACTTATTGCCGCGGGTGTACGCTTTTGCCGTTTTTGGTCATTTTGTCAGTTTTGGCTGTTGGCATACTAATTGTGGGCTATTTTACTGACAACGAACCTAGTAACGAAACAATTATGAAACGAATTGTAATTTACCCAAAAGACGTGGTGCTGCTCTTTGGCAAAACCGAGCGGCAGGCCAGGTACCTGCTTTCTAACATTAAGGCTTTCTACAAAAAGGAAAAACACCAGTTCATTACGGTAGTAGAGTTCTGCCTGTATATGGGACTAGCCATAGAAGAGGTGTCGCCGTTGTTGAAATAAAGCCGCCGGGAGCAAAGTGTGGAGGTGTAAGCCTCAAACCATTAGCAGTTATTTAGGCTGTTAGATGGTTTTTTTTTACTTTTTCCTTGACTTATAAGATAATCGTTGTATATTTGCACTCGAAACAGCGCGGGATAGAGCAGTAGGCAGCTCGTCGGGCTCATAACCCGAAGGTCACAGGTTCGAGTCCTGTTCCCGCTAC